>NZ_JACHOF010000006.1:225182-235550 GCF_014199765.1 Xanthomonas sp. 3058
CGTGCAAAACGGCTGTCCTGCCGTTTTGTCATGGACGCATCACCGTGTGCGCCACCCTGCGGGCGGCTGCGCCGTGCAAAACGGCTGTCCTGCCGTCTTGTCATGGGCGCACCACCACAATGTCGTTGGTCTCCGGGAACTTCATCCCGATGCGCGCACGCGCGACCTGATCGACCCGGTTGCTTTCCGCCCAGGTGGCCTGCTCCAGCTGCAGCCGGCCGAATTCGATATTCAATTCATCGCGCGTGTGTTCGAGCTTGGACAACTGCACGAACAACTTGCGATGCATATGGCGCATGTACACCACCCCGATCGCCGAGGCGATGCTGCAGGCCAGCAGCACGATGAGCAGCAGGCGGCTCATTGGGCGTCTCCTTGAGACGCCGGGATTGGTGATTGGAGATTGGAGATTCGCTCAACGCGCTTCTCCAATCCCGAATCCCGAATCCCGAATCCCAGCTTCTCAGCCACCCGCAATACCGCGCTGCGGGCGCGCGGGTTGATGTTCAACTCGGCGTCGTCGGCCTTGATGGCGCCGCTGATCAGCTGCAGCGTCGGCACGAACGGCTGCGCTTCGGGCAGGCGGCGATTGCTCGGCGGGGCTTTCGCGTAGCGGGCCATGAATTGCTTGACGATGCGGTCTTCCAGCGAGTGGAAACTGATCACCGCCAGCCGGCCGCCGGGCTTGAGTGCGCCCAGGGCGGCGTCCAGGCCGGCTTCCAGATCGTCCAGCTCGCGATTGATGTAGATGCGGATCGCCTGAAAGCTGCGCGTGGCCGGATGGGTCTTGCTGTCGCCACGCGGCATCACCGAGGCGATCAGCTCGGCCAGTTGCGCGGTGCGCAGCAGCGGCTGTTCGGCGCGGCGCGCCACGATCGCGCGGGCGATGCGGCGGCTCTGGCGTTCTTCGCCATAGGTCCACAGCACGTCGGCGATCTCGCGGTCGCTGGCATGCGCCAGCCACTCGGCCGCGCTCTGCCCGGCCTCCGGGTCCATGCGCATGTCCAGCGGGCCGTCCTTGCCGAAACTGAAACCGCGCCCGGCCACGTCCAGCTGCGGCGAGGACACGCCCAGATCCAGCAGGATGCCGTCGACGGTCGCCGCGGCGACCACCTGGCCGAGCCCGGCGAAGCTGCCGCGATGGATGGACACGCGCGCATCGCCACCGAACGTCTGTTCGGCCACCGCGATCGCTTCAGGGTCCTTGTCCATCACCAGCAGTCGACCTCCCGGGCCAAGGTGTTGCAGCACGCCACGGGCGTGACCGCCACGCCCGAACGTGCCATCGAGATACGTTCCGTTTTCGGTCACCTGCAGGCCATCCAGAACCTGCGTGTACAGCACCGGCACGTGGGCCGCCGGCGGCTGCGACACCGGGTGACCGGGCTGCGCTTCACCGCGCATCCGGGCACCCCGGCTCACAACCTGAGATCGAGCAATTCATCGCCCAGATCCCCGTCAGACAATGTCTGCTGGATCAGTGCGCGATGTGCCTGCTCGCTCCAGAGTTCGAATTTGTCGCCCATGCCCAGCAGCACGGCCTTTTTCTCGATGCCGACCGCATTGCGGTGGCTGGCCGGAATGCTCAGACGGCCATTGGCGTCCAGTTCCAGCACGGCCGAAGAACCCACCAGTTTCTGCTGCAGCGTGCGGATCACGCGCTGGGTATTGGGCTTGGACATCACATCGTCACGCACCCGCTCCCACTCCTTTTCCGCATACAGCCACAGGCATCCTGCTTCGAACGGGTTGTAGGTGAGCACCAGGCGATTGCCGCTCACACGCGTGACGAGGTCGCGGTATGCGGTTGGCACCGCCATCCGCCCCTTGTCGTCCACCGTGATGGCAGTCTCGCCCTGAAACACCGAATGCAACCTCGAATACCCGCTAGGGGGATCATTGAACCACGAAAAACCACAAAACACCTGGTTTTCCCTCCGATGCCCACCTTAGCAGTGCGTCAAAGGTTGTCAACAGTTTTCAAGGTCGCAAATCGCCAGTCGCATCAATGAGTTGCAGCACTCTTTAGAGACTTGTTCAAAGGTTATCCACAAGTTGCTGTTTCGTCTCAGATTTTGAGATTGAACGAAAATTCAGGGGCGTGAAGGCCATGTAAACTCGACCGCCATCTCACTTCACATTGCGCCAGTGACGGATGGGCGACTGCGCAAACCGGCGACAATGGCCGGCATGTGCCTGGTCGCTCTTGCCTGGAAAACCCACCCCCGTTGGCGCTTGCTGCTGGCGGGCAACCGTGATGAATTCCACGAACGCCCGACTGCGCCCCTTGCGCGCTGGGAGCCACCGGCCGATGGCGTGCTGGCAGGCCGCGACCTGCGCTCGGGCGGCAGTTGGGTAGGCCTTGGCAGCGACGGGCGGGTCGCGGTGGTGACCAATGTGCGTGACCCGCTCGCCACCGCGTCCGGGCGCTCGCGCGGTCATCTCATCGCGGACTACCTGGCCGGCAGCCTGGACGCGGCCGTTTACGCCAGCGACCTGGCAACGGCCGCGCACGCATTTCCGCCGTTCAACCTGTTGCTGTGCGACGCCGAGCGCTGCCAACACCTCAGCAACCACCCGCCGCTGGCACGTAGCCTGGCGCCGGGCATCCATGGCATGTCCAACGGACCGCTGGACGTGCACTGGCCCAAGACCACCACACTGACAGGCGTCCTGCGCGACTGGTGCGCCAACGGCAGCGACGACCTGCAACCGCTGTGGATCGCCCTGGGCAACCCCGCCATCGCTGCGGACGACGCCCTGCCGCACACCGGCGTCGACCTGGCCACCGAGCGCCTGCTCTCGGCCGCCTTTATCACCGGCGCCGGCTATGGCACCCGCGCCAGCACCATCGTCGCGGTGGACCATCAGGGCAGTGGCTTCATCCACGAACGGCGCTTCGGCCCCGATGGAATCTTCCAGGGCGAGACACGGCTGGACATCGTCGGTACGCGTTGACACCGCGCAATCATGCGCATAGCGTGCGCATAAATGACGGAGGCCCATCATGAGCCGTTACTACGACAGTTCCGCGCAAAAAAAGCCGCTGAACCTGACCATCAACTCGGACCTGGCCGCGCAGGCACGGGCGCTGACCGGCAACCTGTCGGCAAAGGTCGAAGAATTGCTGGCCGACTACGTCACCAAAGAGCGCGACAGCCACAGCGCCAGAGCGATGGAATTGCAGCGCGCTGCAAGCGAATGGAAGACCTTCACCGAGGCGCACGGCTCCTTCGCCGACGAGTTCTCCACGCTATGACCGACCAGTTCGATGTCTACGCAAACGTCGGCCAGAACAGAAATATCCCTTACGTGGTGGTCGTCCAGTCAAAGATCTTCGACGCCTCACCCCGCCGCGTCGTCGTGCCGCTGGTCATCACGTCCACCCACTCCCCGACCCCATCCCGCTTCACTCCGGAACTCACCGTCGCCGGCCAACGTGTCATCCTGCAACCCCTGGAAATGACCTCGGTGCCGCTGGCAGTGCTCAGCCAACCTGCCGGCTCCCTGAAAGACCAGGGCCAAACCATCATCGACGCCCTGGACGAGCTGTTCACCCGCTCATTCGGTTAAGCGCCAAACATGGCAGCAGGGGAAGCATCAACGCATCATCGGCCGCGAGAGCGAAGCCCAAGTCCCAGACGATGAAATAGACCGCGAGGGCGAAGCCCAAGCCACGTAAAAATAACCGCAGCACCCAGATCGCATTGATCGCAGCCGAAGCAAAGAGCCCAGCAAAGCACCCGAGTGCAAGCCCCCTTGAGTCAAGGGGGCGCGGCGACAGCCGCGGGGTTCTGGCATGCCCGGAGCGGGACCCGCGTTTTGTACCGCCACCGGCGGTACGAAGCGTGGGCGCCTTAGCTTTGGGCGATGCCCAAAGCAAGGCGGCGGAGCCGGCCGATAAGCCGGGTTCTGTCGTGGACAGTCATTCGTCTAGGCGCTACGTCACCGCAGCGCTCAAGCAACCTACCCGGATCCAGCGCGGGCCACGCCAATGGATCCCTATTTGGTCTTGCTCCAGGTGGGGTTTGCCGTGCCGGTCCGTTACCGGACTCGCGGTGCGCTCTTACCGCACCATTTCACCCTTACCGGCTCCCCGAAAGGAACGTAGGCGGTATCTTTCTGTTGCACTTTCCGTCGGCTTGCGCCGCCCAGGCGTTACCTGGCACCTTGCCCTATGGAGCCCGGACTTTCCTCGGCACTCTTGCGAGTGACGCGACTGTCTGGCCGACTCCGCCGGGGCGCACTATACGCGCTATCGCCAGACCACGCCCCGTCCGTCGCTGTCTTCGGCGTACAGCACAACACGTTCGAACTGATGTGCGAACAACCATCCCGCCGCCTCGGCTGGCACCGCGAGCTGCGCGTGCGAAGGTGCCCTCGGGCAATAAATCAGCAGCGCGACGGCATCTGCATGCGCGCGATATCCCTCGATCTTCGTGTGCTTTTGCAGAATGCATGTCGACACCTGCAACTGAGTGAGTGCGGGCACTTCAAAGACGCCACCTCCGAACACGTCCGCTTGAGTAGCTGGCCAAAGTTGCACATGTCTCAAAAATGCGGGGAGCCCTTTCCTGATGACCTGATTGCCTTCGATCAGTCTCGACTTCTCGGACAACAGATGCTCCACCTGTTCAATTGCGTCTGGAAGCTTGGGGAGCGGCTGATCTGTAAAACCAAGACTGATCTGTACGCCAGGCAGACGCTGCGCCAATCGCGGCTTCAGCGACGCTAGTAATTTTTCACGCGCCCGAACGCGCGCTTTTCCATCCGGTCGCAGAAGCTGGGTGATCTCGACGGCATAAGTTGAGCCATCGGCAATGCGAAAACGGATGTCTGCTGCGGGCTCCTTGGGCTGTTCTATCACGCCGATCTGCGGCGGAAATGCATCCGGCCAGCTCGCCAAGACGCACTTGAACTGACGCAACTCCAGCGCCTTCTTCTTCTCCTCGGCAGTCGTTGTATCAGCCATTACCGCCATACAAGGCCTTCCGCGGCGCACCGGTCAGCTCGGCCGCCAGCTTGGCGGCCGTGGACGGGGGCAGGTGTTCGGCGAGCTTGGCGTAGACGCGGCGGCCTTCGGCCAGTTGGCCTTCGGCGGCGTCGGCGGCGCCCTGCACCATCACCACAAACTCGCCCTTGCGCTGGTTGTCATCGGCTTCGACCTTGGCCTGCAGCTCGGCCAGGGTGCCGTCGAGCACGGTTTCGAACAGCTTGGTCAGCTCGCGGGCGATCACCGCCGGGCGGTCGTCGCCGAAGGCGAAGCGCAGGTCGGCCAGCGACTCGACGATGCGGTGCGAGGATTCGTAGAACACCAGGGTGCGGGTTTCACCGGCCAGGTGCGCCAGGCGCTCGCGGCGTGCGGCGCTCTTGGCGGGTAGAAAGCCCTCGAAGCCGAAGCGGTCGCTGGGCAGGCCGGCCACGCTGAGCGCGGCGATGGCGGCGCAGGCACCGGGCACCGGGCTGACCCGGATCCCGGCCGCGCGGGCGGCGCGCACCAGTTTGAAGCCGGGGTCGCTGACCAGCGGGGTACCGGCGTCGCTGACGATGGCCAGCGATTCGCCCTCGCGCAGACGCGCGACGATGCGCTCGGACATCGCTTCTTCGTTATGGTCGTGCAGGGCCAGCAGCGGGCGGTCGATGCCGAAATGACCGAGCAGCTGACGGGTGTGCCGGGTATCTTCGGCGCAGATGGCCGCCACGCCACGCAGCACCTCCTGCGCACGCGGCGACAGGTCGGCCAGGTTGCCGATCGGCGTGGCGACCACATGCAGGGTTCCGGGGGACGTCATCAACGGCATTCCATAGGGCAAAGGGTAGAATCGTAGCGTTTTTAACGGCCCGCCCCGGCAGGCCCCGTCCAATGGATCTGAAATGAACAAGCGTGTTGCAAGGATCTCCGCCCTCTCGCTGATGGTGATGCTGGCCGCCGGTTGCGCCACCAGCAGCGTCACCCAGACCGCCTCGCCCACGCAGAGCGCAGCGCTGGCGTTGCTGGACCAGGGCAAGCCGCGCGAGGCGGCGCAGCAACTGGAAGCCGAGGCGGCCAGCGCCAGTGGTGCGCACCGCAGCCGCTTGCTGGCAGCGGCCGCGTTCGGCTGGCACGACGCCGGCGACAACGCACGCGCGCGCACCCTGGTGGCGCAGGTCACCCCGCGCCATCTCACGGGCGAAGACCGCGCCCGCTTCGCGCTGTTGACCGGCGAACTGGCGGTGATCGACAAGCAGGCCGCGCAAGCGCTGCAGGCCCTGGGCGACAGCCCGCACGGCCTGCCGCAGCCGCTGCAGACCCGCTGGCTGCTGGCACGCGCCGCCGCCCTGGAAGCCACTGGCGACCTGTTCGCCGCCGCCGCCGACCGCGCGCGCGCCGATGCCAGCCTGACCGGCACCCCGCGCAGCGAGAACCAGCGCGCGATCGTGCGCCTGCTGGCCGCGCTCGACGACGCCACGCTGAAGGGCCGCACCGCCGCGCTGCCGACCGGCGATCCGCTGTACAACTTCGCCGGCCGCGCCTTGATCAGCCGCGGGCTGGCGCTGCCGCGCGCGTTCGATCGCGACGCGCAATGGGGCTTTGACACCAGCAAGCGCCCGCCGGCCGAACGCGATGGCTATCGCCCGCCGATCAAGCTGGGCGTGCTGCTGCCGCTCAGCGGCAATCTGGCGACCGCCTCGGCACCGGTGCGCGATGGCCTGCTGGCCGGGTATTACGCCGAAACCCGCCGCCGCCCGGAACTGCGCTTCTTCGACACCGCCGGCACCGCCGCCGGCGCCAACGCGGCCTACGACAAGGCGGTGAGTGCCGGCGTGGACTACGTGGTCGGCCCGCTGGGGCGCGACGAAGTCAGCGCCGTGTTCGCGCGCGGCCAGCTTGCGGTGCCGGTGCTGGCGCTCAACCGCCCCACCGACAACAAGGCACCGCCCAGCGGCAGCGCCGGGTTCTCGCTGGCGCCTGAGGACGACGGCATCATGGCCGCCGAATATCTGCTCTCGCGCGAGCGCCGCAACGTGCTGATCGTCGGCACCAGCGACGACAACGGCAAGCGCACCATCAAGGCGTTCCGCGACCGCTTCACCGAACGTGGCGGCACCGTTGCCGGCAGCATCAGCGTGGCCGAGGTGCCGGGCGATATCGGCGCGCAGCTGCGCAACTACGGCACCGCCGATGCGGTCTTCCTGGTGGTACGCGGCAACACCGCGCGGGCGCTGGCGCCGCAGTTGGCATTGAGCGGATTCGCCGGCAAGTCGCGCGTGGGCACCTCGCAGTTGGTGGCCGGCACCGGCAAGGTCGACGACGACCTGGTGCTGGACGGCATCGTCTACCCGAGCGAAACCTGGACCGCCCTGGGCGTGTCCGGCCTGCCGGCCTCCAGCCAGGTCGCCAGCATGCTGCCCAGCGCGCGCGGTCCGGGCGCACGCCTGTTCGCGTTCGGCTACGACGCCTGGAAGATCAGCGCGTATCTGGAAAAACTCGCCACCGGTGCCGACGGCGGGCTGCGCGGCGCCACCGGCACCCTGCACCTGGATGGCTTCGGCAACGTGTTGCGGACCCCGGCCTGGTCTACCTTCAACGGTGGCCGCCCGGTGCCGATCGCCGACGGTCGCTGACGCCATGCCGGCGGTGCGTCAGCAGCGCGGTGCGGCAATCGAAGCATCCGCGCGCGCGCTGCTGGAACAGGCCGGCCTGCGCCTGGTGGTCGGCAATGCCAACTACCGCGGCGGCGAACTCGACCTGGTGATGCGCGACGCGCAATCGCTGGTGTTCGTGGAAGTGCGGTATCGCCGCGATGATCGCTTCGGCGGCGGTGCGGCATCGGTAGACCGACGCAAGCGGCGCAAGCTGGTGCTGGCCGCGCAGTTGTTCCTGGCTTCGCATCCCGCACTGGCGAGCTTGCCATGCCGCTTCGATGTGGTCGAAGCCAGCGGCGAGCCGCCGGTGCTGCACTGGATCCGCGACGCCTTCCGCGCCGACGATTGCTGACAACGGCCGAGGTTCGATGCCCACCATCCTCACCCACGCGGCGGTGCCACTGGCGCTCTGGTGCGCCAGTGAACGCGGCCGCATCTCGCCGCGCTTGCTCGGCGCCGGCATCGTTGCGGCGATGCTGCCGGATGCCGATGTACTGGCGTTTGCGCTGCATATTCCGTACGCGGACGCGTTCGGCCATCGCGGCGCCAGCCACTCGCTGTTATTCGCGGCGCTGGTGGCGCTGCTCGGTGGCGCTGCGTCTCGCCTGTTGCGCGCGGATGCGTTGCAGGCAGCGGCATTCCTGTTCGTCTGTACCGCGTCGCATCCGTTACTGGATGCGATGACCTCCGGCGGCCTGGGCGTTGCGCTGACATGGCCGTGGAGCGAGGCGCGCTGGTTTGCGCCGTGGCGGCCGATTCGGGTGTCGCCGTTCGCCAACGGTTTCTTCAATGGGCGCGGCCTGGCCACGCTGCTCTCCGAGCTGCGCTGGGTCTGGCTACCACTCACCGTCGCAGTGCTGGGGTGGAAATGCATCCAGCGTGCGGCACCACAGGATCACGCGGCATGACCGATGCACTTCCCACCGCGCTGGCCCAACTGCTGGCCGCACGGCTTGGCGCAGATGGCTGGCTGACCGGCGACGACGCGCGTCGTCGCTACGGCGAAGACGATTCGCGCCGCTGGGCATTGCCTGCGGCGGTCGCCTTGCCGCGCGATACCGATGACGTGGTGGCGATCGTGCAGGCCTGTCGCGCGCATGGCGTGCCGATCGTGGCGCGTGGCGCGGGCACCGGCACCACTGGCGCGGCGGTGCCGTTTTCCGGCGGTGTGGTGGTGTCGATGGCGCGCATGAACCGCATCCTGGCATTGCGCCCGGAAGACCGCTGCGCCGTGGTGCAGCCTGGCGTGCTCAATGGCGATCTGCAACAGGCCTTGCAGCCGCATGGGCTGTTCTGGCCGCCGGATCCGTCCAGTGCGGAGATCTGCAGCGTGGGCGGGAATTTGTCCACCAATGCCGGCGGCCCGCGCGCGGTGAAATACGGCGCCACCCGCGACAACGTGCTCGGCCTGGTGGCGGTGACCGGCACCGGCGATGTGATCCGCTGCGGCGGCGCGTACACCAAAAATTCCACCGGCTACGATCTCACCCACCTGCTGGTCGGCAGCGAAGGCACCTTGGCGATCATCGTCGAAGCGACCTTGAAGCTGACCCCGCGTGCGATTGCACAAGCCGGCTTGCGCGCGCTGTATCGCGATGCCGCCAGCGCTGCGGCGGCGGTGTCGCGCATCATGGCGCAACCGACCACGCCGACGATGCTGGAATTCATGGACGCCAGCGCGATTGCGTTATTGCGTCGCAACGGCAGCGACGTGCCCGAAGCAGGCGCGATGCTGTTGATCGAAGCCGATGGCGATCACGACACCCTGCCCTACGCATTGCAGGCCTTGCACGACGCCGCCGATGGCGAGGGCGTGTTGAGCCTGGACGTGGCCGCCGATGGCAGCGCGCGCGACAAGTTGTGGGCCGCGCGCCGCGCGCTGTCGCCGGCCTTGCGTAGCATCAAGCCGGGCAAGATCAACGAGGACGTGGTGGTGCCGGTCTCGCGCATCCCTGAACTGGTAGCCGGCGTGGAAGCGCTTGCCGCCGAATTCACATTACCCATCGTCGCCTTCGGCCATGCCGGCAATGGCAACCTGCACGTCAACATCATGTACGACCCGGCCGATGCAGACGAAGACACCCGCGCCCATGCCGCACTGCCGCGCCTGTTTACGCTGGTGCTGTCGCTGGAAGGCACGCTCTCCGGCGAGCACGGCATCGGCGTGGCCAAGCGCGACTTCATGGCCCAAGCCTTCAGCGCCCCGACGCTGGCGGCGATGCGCGCGATCAAGGCGGCGCTGGATCCAGATGGGATCTTGAATCCGGGCAAGGTGTTGCCGGACGCCTGAGCGACCGCATGCCAACGCAGGTCGTCACCGCGCGCCAATGCCGTGGCGGCAATGCGCTCACGCTGCACGAGCAGCGCGCGATACGCGGCCATCCACGCCACCACCCACGGTTCGACGATCGCGGTATTGCCTGCGTCGGCCAGTTCCGGGTGCTGCGCCAGCACTGCCGCCAGCCCGGCCATCATTTGCAGCGTGCATTACCAGTCTTTGGCCGAGCGCGGCTTCAACATGGCGAGCAGGTCAACACATAACGCCCGGAGCGAGGAGCGACCTGGTCACGCTTAGAGCAGCTAACAAAACCTAGCGAGCGCCTGTCAGTGAGTGCAGTGGTTTTGTCGGCCGTATCTTGGTGGATGCACGACGTCCCCCCGATTTTGAGTAGCACGCCAGTTTGGAGTCCAATTCCCTACCCCGAAGGAGATTGGACGTGAAGAAACGTTTTACTGACGAGC
>NZ_JACHOF010000007.1:0-218935 GCF_014199765.1 Xanthomonas sp. 3058
ACTGCCTCAATGCCGACTGTCACAGCAGCCCGGTGTGCGCCGCGTGCGACAAGCCGGTTGCAGCCGCTGGCGGACGCCAACCTCGGCGACTTCGTTTTCTTCAAGCTGGTCAACGACTACTTCAACCGGGAAATCCAGGAATTCGGCCTGGAGCTGATGGGGCGGGCCATGAAGTGGGTCAGCACCATCGCGTTGACCGTCACCACGCTGTGGGTGCTGATCCTGGGTTACCGCATCGCCACCGGGCAGTCGCGCGAGAGTGCCATGGCCACGATGATCAAGGCCGGCAAGGTCGCCATCATCATCAGCATTGCCTCGGCCCTCGGGGCCAACGGCGCCATGCTGCACCAGACCATGACCGAGAACCTGGACAAGGAAATCCATCATCTGTTCACCGGCGATGAGGGCACTGCCGCCGATGCCATCGACGAGAACCTGGCCTACACCCAGATTGCGCTGGCCACACTGGATGCGGTGCGGGTGGAGTCAAGCCAGCCGGAAATGCTGGAAAAGAAGGGCCGGGCCGTGATGCTGGCCGGCTTCGGTACAGCCAGCCCACCGATGGCCGCAGGCGCGATGCTGTTGCTGTTCAAGTTCACCATGGCCTTCTTGATCGGTATCGGGCCCCTCTTCATCCTGGCGCTGGTCTTCGACCAGACCAAGGATCTGTTCAAGAAGTGGCTGTTCTACGTCATCGGCACCTTGTTCTCGATGTCCATGCTGTCGGTGGTGACGGCCATGGTGCTCAAGTTCACTGCCAAGGTGGCCGCTGCCTACTGGGCGGTCAAGTTCATCCCCCTGGCCAGCGCCGAAGGCCTCTCCAGCCAGGCCCTGCAACAAGGCGGCATCGGCCTGATCATGACCATGCTCATCGTCACCGTACCGACCATCGCCGCCGCGCTATGGCAGGGCAATATGGGCACGTTCATGGCCTACTCGGCGTTTGGTGCCGCAGCAAGCCCCGGACCGCAGGGGCAGCCGGCTGGGTCGTATATGCCGCAGCAGGCTGCTAGAAACAACAGCCAAGGAGATGAACGCAGCACAGAGTCCGCTAACGCTACTAAAGCAATCGCTGGCGGTTCAAATCCAACATTAACGCAGGCTCCAGGTTCACGAGGCAATGCCGGCAGAAGTGAAGGCAGTGCTACATAGCCGACCTAGTTATCGGAACGCAGCGAATTATCAATGAAAATATATATTTTTCCTATTATTCTTGTGATGTTGAATGCTTTCCCAGCACTGGCAGAACAAGGCTGCCCACCCGGGCAATACCCAATCGGTGGACAGGGTGCAGCAGCATGCGCACCAATTCCACAAGGAAACTCCATCAATCAAGCCCCTCGTCCACTTGGGAAGTGGCTCAAAACTTGGGGCGCCATTGCCCATGATCCTGTTGATGGCGTGCTAGGCGTTTCATCAGGAAAGATTTCCAAGCGGGACGCTGAAAAGGACGCACTTATGAAGTGTACCGAAGCTGGAGGAACTAGGTGCAAAGACTGGGCAAGCTACCAAAATCAGTGCGCCGCAGTCGCAGGCCCGCAAAAAAATGGGGTTAACGTTGCAGGAGCATTACAATTTTCCAGGGGCCCATCTCTCGAAGACGTAAAACATAACGCGGAAAATGAATGCGCCTCTTCAAGCGGACTTACATGCGCTATCCTTTATTCCAATTGTTCGGAACAAGTATTTAAATCATACTGAATGTTCCACCTCTACAGCTGCAGGCTTGTGGCACGGCAATACAGGCAAGCTCTTCACCACATAGTATTTAATGATGTAACACCCCAAAACCCCTGCTCATAGCAGTGGTATTGCGCAGCGCTAATATCAACCGTAGCGTTCGCCAGCTGCATGATGCGATCACCGCCGCCGAGCGGTCTGCACGGTGCACAATGGCGACATGAACGGTTATCTGAAGATCAAGATTTTGGGCTGCCTTTTCCTCACGCTCCTGGCAGGGTGCAATCCCATGAACGCTGCTTCTGAGAAACACGACACCAACGCGACGACCGACGACGACGACGACGACGACGACGAGCCGGTCTATCGCAAGAATCCGAATCCGACGCAAGCGTACCGGATAACGATGACCATCGAGGATGCGCCCGGGCCGTTTGAGTGGATCTCGGGCACGGCCTTCTACCAGATGACCAATCACAAGCAATGCACTCCAATCGAGCCCATTGCCGGGGTGTGGAGCAAGCCTGATGAAGATGGCATCCCCATCCACTTTGAGAAGCGCGATGCATCCACATACGTCGCGACGATCTACGCAGATGGCATGGTTGATGCGGACAACTATGCCAAGGGAGTCTGCCGATGGGAGCTCACTAGCATAGATGTTTCGTTAAAAGCTACCGGAAAACACGAAGAAACCAGGTTTCAGCCAGGCCTATACAAAGATAAATTATTGAGCGGCAGTCCGGCTGCGACCTATTTCTGGTCAGGTGGGTATCCCGAAGATGAGATGAGCAACTACCCCGACTCAGGCCACTCAGACCCAAGTCAATTCAAGGAAGATTTGCGCAAAGAGTTGTTCAAAGTGACTTTGATAGCCAGAAAGGACGCACTATGACTCTGACCGCACAACAATATGCTGCGCTGGCAAGCGATGTTTATAAAAAGCCAGATGAAACTGGCGAAAATAGTCGGACGGCAAATATCGGCGACGCTCCCTATAAGCGGCTCGAGTACATTGATACTCCGTCCGGCTATCAAGGCATCATCTATCAGCGAATAGATACAGGCGAAATTGTCGTCGCCCATCGCGGCACCGAATTTGATCGTCAACCCAAACAAGATGGCGCCTACGCAGATGGTGGCATGGTTGCAGCTCGTCATAATAACCAAACTGCCGATGCAATTGAATTCACCCGACATGCAATGGAGATAGCTGAGCGGCGAGGCAAGCGTGACGGGCATACACCGGCAGTCACCGTCACTGGCCACTCGCTCGGGGGCGATCTGGCACAGGTCACGGCGCATCACTATGGCCTTAAAGGCGAGACCTTCAATGCGTACGGCGCGGTTAGCCTGGATCGCCGTATTCCCGAAGGTGGCTCGGATGTGATCAATCACGTGATGGCTGGCGACGCGGTCAGTGCTGCCAGCAAGCACTACGGCCAAGTGAAGCTCTATGCCGCGCCGCAGGAGATCGCTTTGCTGGAACAGGCCGGTTACGCCAGTGACCGCAGCGTGTTGAATGCTGGGCTTCGCGGCCAAGGTAGATTTGTCCGAGCGTGTGCCCTCCCAGCAGGAGAGCATTCGTCAGTTGCAGTTGCTGGATATGCATCTATCCCCGCAGGATGTTAACCGTCTTCCAAAGCCGCTTTCCCTAGCTTTCCCTATGAGCAATGAATATATGTACCTTAGTCCGTCAAGACTTTTTTAAAGGCAATCGTCATTCAAGCATCATATTCACTCTACGACTGTTAACTCGGCAACGGCTCACCCGCTTACATTTTCACTGGCAGGCCTTGCCTTCCATCGTCTGCTGCGCAGCAAACATCGGCACTTGCGGGATCTTGCCGGCGGCGGCCTGCTGCTTTGCCTCTTCCAGATAGATGCGTGACTGGCCTTGTCCGTCGAGTTGCGGCTTGGCATCCACCGGCTTGCGCCACACGCGTACAACCGCCTGCTGCGCTGGGCAAGCTGCACTCGGCACGCGGATCACATCGTTGAAGATCCAGCCCGACGCAACGCTGGGTGCAGCCTTGGCGAAATCCACGAAGCGCGCACGCGGTTGACACGTGGGGCTGCTACGTACCACCGACAAGGTGTAGGGCTGCGCCGCGTTGCCGGTGAACACACCTTCCAAGCGAGCGCAGGCTTCGGGAATCTGGCGCAAGGTGTGCACGGCACCGACCGCTTGCGCGGTTCCGGGTGCACGCTGTTTCAACTCGGGGGTCGGGTCGGCCGCAAGCGCGTGGCCACTGAGCAACAGTGCAGCGATGATCACGGCATATTTCGACGCGGCATGGTTTGACATAGTCACTCCTGGATCAGATCGGTCACGTTGCCCGCAGGCTGTCACGTGGCGACTGAACAGCACGCCAAAGCCGGCATGCTGGCAGCCACGCACTCCGCGGCGCATACTCGGCCGCAATCCGGCCACCATGAACACTCGCGACGCGCATCGCGGTCCCTGTGGCCGTCGAGTCTGTCTCCACTGTCCACTCGCTGCGTGCATCGCCCTTCGTTCGTCCGACCGGACGACATCCATTCTCTTGGGAGGGGTCATGCTGGAACACTACGGGTTACTGCTTGCGCTGGCTTGCGCGGTCTTGGCAATCGTCTATGGAATCGTATCGGCACGCTGGGTGATCGCGCAGCCCAGCGGCAACGCACGCATGCAGGAGATCGCCGCGGCGATCCAGGAAGGCGCGCGTGCCTATCTCAACCGGCAATACCTCACCATTTCGGTTGCCGGCGGCGTGTTGTTCGTGCTGGTCGGACTGTTTCTCAGTTGGTACACCGCCGTGGGGTTTGCGATCGGCGCGGTGTTGTCCGGGCTGGCCGGCTATATCGGCATGAACGTCTCGGTGCGCGCCAACGTCCGTACCGCCGAGGCGGCGCGGCATGGCATCGGCCGTGCGATGGATGTGGCGTTCCGTGGCGGCGCCATCACCGGCATGCTGGTGGTGGGCCTGGGGTTGCTCGGGGTGGCCGGCTACTACGCGGTGCTGCAGGCAATGGGATTGCCGTTGGAGCAAAACCTGCACGCGCTGGTAGGGCTGGCATTCGGCTCGTCGCTGATTTCGATCTTCGCCCGCCTCGGTGGCGGCATCTTCACCAAGGGCGCGGACGTGGGCGCGGACCTGGTCGGCAAGGTCGAAGCCGGGATCCCCGAGGACGACCCGCGCAACCCGGCGGTGATCGCAGACAACGTCGGCGACAACGTTGGCGACTGCGCAGGCATGGCGGCGGACCTGTTCGAAACCTTTGCGGTCACCGTGATCGCCACCATGCTGCTCGGCAGTCTGACGCTGGCCGAAACCGGGCCGCATGCCGTGCTCTACCCGCTGGTTCTTGGCGGGGTGTCGATCGTTGCGTCGATCGTGGGTGCGTCTTTCGTCAAGGTCAAAGCGGGCGGCTCGATCATGGGCGCGCTCTACAAGGGCGTGATCGTGTCCGGTGTGCTGGCCGCGCTGGCCTATTGGCCGATCACCCAGTCGTTGATGCGCGACAACAGCCACGGTGCAACATCGTTGTATGTCTGCGCCTTGATCGGACTGGTCCTCACCGGCCTGATCGTGTGGATCACCGAGTACTACACCGGCACCCAATACGCACCGGTGCAGCACGTGGCCTCTGCCAGCACCACCGGACACGGCACCAACATCATTGCCGGCCTTGGCATCTCGATGAAGTCCACCGCGCTGCCGGTGATCGCGGTGTGCGCAGCGATCTGGGGCGCGTTCCACTTCGGCGGCCTCTACGGCATTGCGATCGCTGCCACGGCAATGCTGTCGATGGCCGGCATGATCGTGGCGCTGGATGCCTATGGCCCCATCACCGACAACGCCGGCGGCATCGCTGAAATGGCCGAACTGCCGCCGGAAGTGCGCGCAATCACCGACCCGCTGGATGCGGTCGGCAATACCACCAAGGCGGTCACCAAGGGCTATGCGATCGGCTCGGCGGCGCTGGCGGCGCTGGTGCTGTTTGCCGACTACACCCACAACCTGCAGGCAGCCAATCCCACCGAGGTCTTCGCCTTCGACCTGTCGGACCACACCGTGATCATCGGTCTGTTGATCGGCGGCCTGATCCCGTATCTGTTCGGTGCAATGGCGATGGAAGCGGTGGGCCGCGCGGCCGGCGCGGTGGTCGAGGAGGTCCGCCGTCAGTTCCGCGAGATCCCCGGCATCATGGCCGGTACCGCCAAACCGCAATACGACCGCGCGGTGGACATGCTGACCCGCTCGGCAATCCGCGAAATGATCGTGCCCTCGTTGTTGCCGGTGGTGGTCCCGATCGTGGTCGGGCTGCTGCTGGGGCCGCGCGCTTTGGGTGGCTTGTTGATCGGCACCATTGTCACCGGGCTGTTTCTGGCCATTTCGATGACCACCGGTGGCGGCGCCTGGGACAACGCCAAGAAGTACATCGAGGACGGCCATTTCGGCGGCAAGGGCAGCGAAGCGCACAAGGCGGCGATCACCGGCGACACCGTGGGCGACCCCTACAAGGACACGGCCGGGCCGGCGATCAATCCGCTGATCAAGATCATCAACATCGTCGCACTGCTGCTGGTGCCGTTGCTTTGAGTGCAACTTGCAACCCGCCGCGCCGTTGGTGAGCGCGTGCGATCGGCGCCCCGGTGCGGGACGTGCCCCTGCACGTCCCGCCTCCTGCGCCAGCCCAGGCTGTGCGGCTGCCGCTAATAGCCATCGCGTTGGTCCCAATACCAACCGGTGTGCGGGCCTTCGATGTCCATTTGCAACAGGCCCGATCCCATCGCCACTGCACAGCCCCTGGGCACGGTCATTGCCTTGGGCGAGATGCGGGCCGCCGCAACAGACCTACCAGCCGCTTACAGACAACCGATCAGCCCGTCGTAGATGGGAGGCGCACCATGCGGCAGTGGCTCGAACAAGGGGTTGGTCACCGCCAGGGTGCGATACATCTCGTCCAGGCGGGTCCCCGCTTTCAAGGGTGCCGTGCAGCGCCAGACCCGGCTATCCGAACGTAGGAACCCACTGCGCGGATCCACACTCACCTCACTGGCGCCAAACGTCCAGATACAGCTGCCGATCACACCGGTCGCCTGGTTCACCGAGCAGCGAAAGCGCAAGGGCTGGTAGTCGCTGAAGTCCCCGCCGCAGAAGGTGTCGCCACAGATCTGGTCGAAGTCGTGATCCAGCCGCTGTTCCAGATCGACAAACGCCTCCCAGCCCTCGCCATTGGCGGGCCAGTCCACCGCGTCAACGAAGGTCGGCGGTGGCGTGGCGGCCACAGCCAGTTGGGCGAACGGCGACAGCAGCAAAACGACGAGTACACGTGCAAATCTGGACATGGCGATTCCCGCGCAGTGAATGAGCCTGCAGCGTGCGCTGTGGCGCTGGCTGCAACGATCGGGAACCTGCCCGCGATGAATGCAGGCTATGCCGCATCGCGCCCTCAGGAGATTGCCCATTCAGTGTCGCTGCACCGCAACAGCCGAACGCGTAGAATCGCGCCCTACACACTAGCTGACGCCTCGGAGTTACGCGCATGGGTCTTGAACTGGTCACCTCCGGCAAGAATCTGCCGGAAGAAATCAACGTCGTCATCGAAATCCCCAAGGATTCGGAGCCGGTCAAGTACGAAGTGGACAAGGCCAGCGGGGCGATCTTCGTCGACCGCATCCTGTCGACCCCGATGCGCTACCCCTGCAACTACGGCTACGTGCCCAATACGCTGTGCGGCGATGGCGACCCGGCCGATGTGCTGGTGGTGCTGCCGCTGCCGCTGGTGCCTGGCTCGGTGGTGCGTTGCCGTCCGGTGGGCGTGCTGCGCATGAGCGACGAAGCCGGTAGCGACGAAAAGATCCTGGCGGTGCCGATCGAGAAGATCTTCTCCGGCTATGCGCACATCGAGGACATCAACCAGGTGTCCAGCCACTGGATGGAACGCATCGGCCATTTCTTCGAGCATTACAAGGACTTGGAGAAGGGCAAGTGGGTCAAGCTGGATGGGTGGGGCGGCGCGGCAGAAGCCAAGCGCATCCTGGTGGAGTCGGTGGAACGCTATAATTCCGACGCTCCCTGATCCTTTGATCGTGGTGCAGCCCCGCAGCCAAGGGGCGATCGGGATCACGCTTTGGGCGTGATCCCGGTGACCGCCGTTGGCGGATTAGGTACATTGCCGACAGCGTTTGGCCGGTGTCTGTCACCGGTGACTCTTGGGGAAGTGTCTTGCGTATTCTGTTTGTTGGGGACGAAGCCAGTCTTCCGTCCGATCTGATCGACTATGTCGCCGATCTCGGCGATGACTGGCAAGCCCAGCGGGTAGCCGATGGCAATTCGGCGATCGAAGCCGCTGCCCTGTCGCCGTTCGATGCGGTCATCGTTGCACCCGTGTTGCCTGATCTCACGTCCGCCACGTTATTGGGGCAGATCCGGACACTGCGCCCGGACACCATCCGCATCGCGTTGATCGATGTCCAGGATGGCCAGCGCACGCCGCCGGCACGCATCATCGGCGTGGCGCATCGCTTTCTGCCGATGCCGCTATCGCCGGAAGTCATGCTCGAAGCGATCACCAGCCTGGAAGAGTTGCGCGACCTGCTCGGCAATCCGCGACTGCGCGCCACCATCGGACGCATCGAAAAACTGCCCTCGCCGCCGCATCTGTACCTGAGCCTGATGCACGCATTGGAGGAGGATGACGGCGCCGATGCTGCCGACATCGCCAAACTGATCACCGGTGACCCGGCAATTGCGGCCAAGGTGCTGCAGCTGTGCAATTCGGCGTTTTTCTCCGGCGGCCGCAGCATCACCGATTTGCGCACGGCCGTGACCCGCCTGGGCGTGGCGACGTTACGCGACCTGGTACTGGCCAGCGAGGTGTTCTCGGTGCAGACCCTGAGCCCCGCCGAGCGTAGCTCGATGCAACGCCGTGCCCTGCTCTCTTCGCGTCTGGCCGCCAAGGTATTGCCGCCGACCAGCGCAGAACTCGGCTCGACCGCCGCGTTGCTGGCCGATATCGGGCTGTTGTTGCCTGGTGTGCGCGACGAGCGTGAACCGCCAATGGAAGGCGGCGACGAGCGCCTGTGTCACACCGAAGCCGGTGCCTATCTGCTCGGCCTGTGGGGCCTGCCGATGCCGATCATCGAAGCGGTGGCCTTCCATCGCCACCCGCAGCGCTCGAGCCTGCGTAGCTTCTGGGTCACCGGCGCGGTGCACGTGGCCACCGCACTGGCCAGCGGCGAGGCCGTGGACGAAGAGTATCTGACCAAGGTCGGCGTCATTGCCCGCCTGCCCGCCTGGCGCGAGCAGGCCGATACGTTGTTGGGGCTTGCTGAGGCCTGAGTGCGGCAAGACTTGCGATCAAGCGAAAAGGGCGCGACATGGTCGTGCCCTTTTTCTTTGCGTCGTGGTTGAGCAGGCGGCGATCGATGCACCAGCTATCTGCACGGTGCATGGGACGGTTCTGATAGCTCTCGTCTCGATACCGACGTATGTTTTTCTGCAAGTGCTCGTACGGCTGCACGCAGCTTTTGCAAGCGAATCAACGCAACGCCGCTAACCCGCACGGTTGCGACGAATAAAAAAAGCGGGCCTTTCGGCCCGCTCTTTTTTCCGACGCTTCGATGATCAGAAGCGCTGGTTGTATTGCATGAACAGGAAGCGGTCGTAATCGAGCATCGGATCGATCGCAGCACTGCTGCTGTTGGTGATCGAGTAGCTGATCGGCGGCTTCTTGTTCCACACGTTACGTGCACCGATGGTCACGCTGCCGTCCCACGGCGCCTGCCAGGTGAGCGAGACGTCCTGGTAGGAGATCGAGCCCTTCTTGTTGGAGCCAGTGCCGCCGCCCCATGCCGGGTTCGGGGTCTGGTAGCCAGGGTTGTTGCACTCGATTCCAGCCTGTGCATCCCAGCAGTAGTCACGGAAACCACCGTAGTAACGCAGGTCCCAGCTGGCCGACAACGCATCACGCGACCAGTTCACGCCCAGCGTTGCACGCACGCGCGGGTAGTTCCAGTAACCCGCATTGTTCGCCCAATCCGCGCCCGCCTCTGCCTGCGACTTGTAGGTCGCCAGGTAGTTGGTGTCGAGGTTGACGGCGAACTTACCGATACCCATTTCCGGCAGACGGTAACGCACGCCGAAGTTGTAGCCTTCGGTTTCCAGGCGACCCAGGTTGACGTTGCCACGGCTCAGCGTGGTGACCTGACCGGTGACCGAATCACGGCCGTAGTCGGCGCAGTAGCTGGCCAGGTTGTTGAGGTAGCAATTGTTCAACACATCATTGGCGGTCAGCGCGGTGATGATGTTGGAGATCGAAATGCGGTACCAGTCCAGCGAGAAGTCCAGGCCCTGCACCCAATGCGGGCTGTACACCATGCCCACGGTACGGGTGATGCTGTATTCCGGCTCCAGCTCGGCATTACCCACGCCCGAGTTGAACGGCGCATTGCCCTGCACATCGCGGCGCGTCACCGGGTTGCCCGCGGTATCGGTCTGGCGGAAACCAGCCGGCAAGCCTTCGCCTGCGCAACGTGCTGCCACGCCGCCGGTGCCCAGCGAACCGAAGGTGGCATCGCATGGATCGGTGAAGGTATCGAACGTCTGCGAGCCGCCACCGAAGGTGTCCGACAGCGTCGGCGCACGGAAACCGGTGCCGTAGGTGCCACGCACCAGCAGGTCGTCGATCGGCTTCCAGGTGAAGCTGAACTTGGTGTTGGTGGTATCGCCGAAGCGGCTGTAGTTGCTGTAGCGCGCGGCGACGTCGAACGACAGTTCCTTGGCACCCGGCAGATCCTTCAGCACCGGAATCAACAGTTCCAGATAGGCTTCGTTGGTCTGGTAGCTACCTTCGGTTGCCTGCGCGGCCAGGTCGGTGGTGTAACCGGCGCTGGACAGCATGTCCGGATAGTCGTAACCGCTGATTTCGCGGTGTTCGAAACCGGCCGCAAAGCCCAGCTCACCTGCCGGCAATTCGAACAGGCCGCCAGTGATGTTGGCGGTCCACTGCTTGCTCAGGCTCTGCTGCGTCGACTGACCCAGTGCATTGATGTACTGCAGCACATCCGGGTTAGAGGCCGACGGGCCGCCCAGGATGTTGAACGGGGTGCACTGGCCCAGGGCGTTGCTGGTGCCCAATGGCAGCGGGCTGGCCGCAGTGCCGCACTGCACCTGACCCTGTGCATTGAGGAACGACGGACCGAGTGCTTTCTGCAACGCCAACAGGTTGATGTTGCCGCGCGACACCTGGGTGACGTCGTACTTGTTGTAGTTGAAGCCCACGTCCCAGTTCCAGCCGTGGCTGCCGACGTCGAACACGCCTTCCAGCGCCGCATCGAAGTGGGTGGACTTGACGTTGCCTTCGGTGGTGCGCGGCAACTCGATGGTACGGCGGAACCAGCTATTGATGTCCTGGCCCATCGGGTTGTAGTAGCTGCTGCCACTGATCGCCACCGGGAACTGTGGCTGCGAACTTGCTTGCAGCGGGTAACCAGCGATCTGGCGAAGGGACTCGCGCTCGGAGTACATCGCGGTCGACTTGAAGGTGATGCTGTCGGTGATGTTGTAGCTGCCGCTGGTGAAGACCGACTTGTTCTTGCTGGACTGCTGCAACATCATCTGGTCGACGGAGTTGTAGTAGTCGTCCACGCCCGCGCCAACGTGATAGTTGGAGAGGTCGCGCGAATCGGCACCAACGCCCTTGCCGTCGAAGGAGCCAGTGTGATTGAGCACCCACTGATTCGGCGTCCACGTCCCCTGGCCAGCACCGACAACGTTACCCCTGGCATCGCGATAATCGCCCGCGCCCACAGTACCCGCTGCACGCGGATCGTTGAAACGACCCCACGGGCCGGTCGCGCTCAAGCTGTCTTCGATATGGTTCGGGCCCGACGAGTAACGGGTCAGCGCGCGATCCTTGGCCCACACCGGGTCTTCCTGGGTGTAGTTGACGCCGAACACTAGCGAGGAGCGGTCATTGCTGGTGCCGGCGGTGAAGGAGTACTGCTCCTTGGAACCGTCGCCGCGACCATTCTGGCCAAAGTAGGCAGACGCTTCGGCGCCCTCGTAGTTCTTGCGCAGGATGATGTTGACCACGCCGGCCACTGCGTCGGAGCCGTAGATCGCCGAGGCGCCGTCCTTCAGGACTTCGATGCGCTCGATCAGCGAGCTCGGAATGGTGGACATGTCGCTCAAACCAGACAGGCTGCTGGTCCAACGCTTGCCGTTCACCAACACCAGGGTACGGTTCTCGCCCAGGTTGTACAGGTTGACGTACTGGCCGCCCTGCTCCGGGTCGGAGGTCAGCACGGCAGCCTTGCTGTAGGTCTGCGTACCGGCAATCGACAGGTTCTGGAGGATGTCGCCAACGCTGACCAGGCCGGACTTCTGAATGTCCTGCTGGGAGACGGTGAATACCGGCTGTGCGGTTTCGACGTCGACCGAGCGGATGCGCGAGCCGGTGATTTCGATGCGGTCCAGCGTCGTGGTCGACGGGGCGGACTGCTCTTGTGCATTGGCGGCAAATGCCGGCGTCAACGCGATCGCAATACCGGCGGGCAACAGGCCCAGCCGCACTGCGGAGGTGCGAAGGTTCATCAATCTCTCCAGGGTTCGTTAGTGGCGCGTTAAACGCCCCCGTGCAAATTACGTTTGCGTGAACGCCGTCGCTTTGCGCGTCACGTTACGTGGCTTTGCCGAATCTGGCGGATTTGTCGTTTGGTCGCGGTAATGCGAAGCGGAGACACCGAAGCGCGCACGAAAGGCACGCGCGAAGCTGCAGCAATTGTCGAAGCCGCTGGCGGCGGCAACCTCGCCGATCATCATCGACGTGTCGCGCAGCAGATCGGAGGCGCGCTCCAGCCGCAGGCGTGCCGACAAGGCCTGCGGGCTTTCTTCGTACAGGCTCTGGAACGTCTTGGAGACGTACCAGCTGGAGAAGTTGGTCAGCTGCGCCAGTTCGGCGATGCGCACGACGCGGTCGCTGTTGCCTTCCAGATACAGCCGGGCGCGTTGCATGCGCCCGAACACCTGACGGCGGCGGCTGCGCGAGCGGCCCGGGCACCGTTGTTCCTGTTCGGTGAAGCCGCGTTGCATCGCGGCCAGATGCAACAGCAACGGGCGTGCCGAGGCGCTGCCGCTCTGGGCCGCGGCGTTGCGCCACAACCGCAATGCAATGCGTAGGTCGCTGCGCGCCAGGTGGCTGCGTCCCGGATACAGCGTGGCGTCGGTCAGCTCGGCCAGCGACTGCAGGCTGTCGCCATCGAGGCTGACGCCGACGCACAAGGCGCTCCGGTCGGCCTGCACCGTCGGATGCGATTCCTTGTCGAAGGCGATCCAGTCACCGGCGCGCAGACGGAACCGCCCTTCCTTGGATTCCACCCAGGCGCGCCCGCGCAGCTGCACCCATAAGGTGAAGGTAGCCGCCGCAGTACGGATGCTGCCCAGGCGCGAGACTGCCAGACAGGTGGTCGATGTCGACCCGCTGGCACTATCCAGCGCGAGGGCGAGCCCACGATCTGCAGTGATGACCTGTTGCATGTTGGCAGCCCCCTGTACAAAAGAGGGCATAGTGTTTTGCCGAATCTGGCGCCCGTCAGGAAGTCCCGACGAAGGCGTTCCGAAATCGCCACGAAACCTTTCCGAAGAAGTTACGAGACGATTTTTCTCAGCAGGAACAACAGGTTGGATACCCAGCCTACGCTTACCAAAGCGCGTTCCGGCAGCGGCATGTAGGCGATAGCACTGCCATCTTCCTCTGCCAACGCCACGTAGAGCGCGCCACTGTGCTGATCCGCGCTGAACCCGTTGATGGTGGTGTACTTGGACACATCCAGGCATCGCCCGGCACCACCACGCAACTCGATGTCATAGGTGGCACAGGCGTCGTTGGACGCCAGGTAGTGCACCTTATTCGGCAGGCCAGGCGCCCAGCTGCGGTAGCGCCAGCGCGATGGCTGTTGCGGGTTGATCGAGTGCAATGTGTCGGCTGCCAGCGACGGCGCAATCTGCAACAGCCCTCCGCCACTCAACCGGGTCAGCAGCACCTGTCCGCTGGTACGGTCCAGCCGTAGTTGTGACACATCCTGCAACGACGCCAGCGCACGCCAGGGACTGCTGCGCCTGTCGTACAGCGTGGCGAAGGTGCGCCCATCGGCGGCGGCCGCAAGCACCATCAACCGGTCAGGATCGGGAAGATGGATCGCCTGCAACGGGTGGGCCTGCGGCACAGGCAGGCGCTCGACCTTGCCACTGCCCGGAGTCACCTCGAACAGCCCCACATGCCCTCGCGCGTCGCTGCCAGTGACCAGTATTCGCTGCGCATCGGCCGACCAGTCAGCGGCCTGGTGCGCATCGGGTTGTATCCCTTCGATCAACCGCACCGAACCCGGTTTGGTGACATCGCCCCACCACAGCGCATATGCACCGGAGCGGTTGGAGGCGAAGATCAGCTGGCGCCCGTCCGGCGCGATCATCGGCTGGCTGTCGCGCCCGTTCGAAGGGAACAGGCGTCGCCGGATGTAGCCACCATTCATCCGGTCGCCAATGACCTGGTACACCCCGAATTGCGGCTTGCGCTGCACGAATACCAGATGGCCATGCGCCACATCCGGCGCCTGCGCGTCATCCACCCCCAGGTCGTACAGGCGCCGGTCGTGCAAGTCCAGGCGATACAGCCGCGCCTCGCTATCGACCCGGCGCCCGAAAATCAGTCCACTGCCATCCGGCAACCAACTCCAGCCACGGATATCGGCGCTGTCGTGGGTGAGCCGTTCGGCGGTTCCGCCAGTGGCCGGAATGCGCCACAGATCGCCAAACTGCGGATTGCGCAGAAAGACGATCCAGCGGCCATCGGGCGAATAGCGCGGCTTGTAATCGAAGTCGTTCGGTTGCGCGCTGTAGGTCAGCGTCTGCCATTGCCCGGTTTCCAGATCCAGCCGGCGGATGCGCGGCGCGCCACGCGCACCGGTCATGCTGCCGAACAACAACGCGCGGCCGTCCGGCGACCAACTGAAACTCAGCATGTCCGCGCCGTCGCAGCGCGCCACCTCGTGGGCAGCGGCCGGACCGTGTGCGGCGGCCACCATGATCTTGCAGTGGCCATCCGGGGCCTGCCTGGAGAAGGCGATTTCGCGCCCATCCGGCGACCAGGCCGGCAATCGATCGGAGATGCCGGGCGCGGGTGTGTCCAGCACCCGTGGGTAAGCGTTATCGGTGGTCTTGACGAGAATCGAGGTGCCGAGTCGATCGCGGGTCAGCGAGGCATACGCCACCATTGCGCCGTCCGGCGACAGGCTCGGTGTGAGGTCGAAACCGCCACCTGCAGTGATGATCTGATAGGGCCGCTTGGGACTGCCCATTACCGCAGACGACGCCTCGACGGCGTCGGCCGGCGCACGCAACCACCAAGTGCGCGCAGCCAGGCCCAGCACCACCAGTAACGCCACGCTGGACACCGCCAATGCCATCCAACGGCGTTGCCGCGCCAGATTTGCAGGACGTGGAAGCGAGGATGCGGGTTGCTCGTCTGCAGCGTCGCCTGGCGATGCAGCTGCAGCAGTAGCCACTACCTCAGTGCCCAGGTCGTCCTGGGCATGCACGTCGCCAGACGCTGCGACGCCGATGCTGGCGGCAGTCCCGGCCGAGCTGTCCGATTGTTCTTCCCAGGCCACCGGCGCCAGCAGGCGATAGCCGGTCTTGGCGATGGTTTCGATATGTTCCGACCGCTGGCTGCCATTGCTGGCGAGCGCCTTGCGCAGCTGCGTGATCGCCTGGGTCACCACGTCGTTGGTCGGCAAGGTGTCGGGCCAGACCTCGGCCAGCAGCTGCTCGCGCGTGACGACTTGGCCGGGCCGCCGCGCCAGCGTCAACAGAACCGCCAGCGATTTCGGTGCCAGGCGCATCGGGTGCCTGGCACCTGCCACGTGCACTTCGCGCGAGGCAACATCGACCATGCACTGGCCG
This sequence comes from Xanthomonas sp. 3058, assembly GCF_014199765.1. Classification (NCBI taxonomy): domain Bacteria; kingdom Pseudomonadati; phylum Pseudomonadota; class Gammaproteobacteria; order Lysobacterales; family Lysobacteraceae; genus Xanthomonas; species Xanthomonas sp. 3058. The sequence continues at coordinate 15,633 of NZ_JACHOF010000007.1, forward strand.
ACACGCAGCCGGTCCGATGGCATTGCATTAACGGGAGGAACACTCATTGGCAAAACACGCATCGGCATGCAAGGACGGCAAGAGCGAATCGCGCAGACCCTGCGAAACGCCAAATTCAGCAAAGGACCACAACCAACTGTGTCATGCATCCAATTGGTGCAAATTTTACTCTATGCCCTGTTGCTTCCTTACGACGGGCGGCAACGTCAGGCTCTCTCTCTCGCCGACGAATTCAAATAATTACGATGTTCCCTTCGCGCCTCTGGCGCGATTTTTTTATCTGCGGTTCAGGGAAATCCGTCGAAATCCTTATGTGGTGTAACCGCTTGCACTGCGATCGCACGGCGGCACTTGCGGACCACGGTGCGATCTGATGATGACTAAGCTGAATTTTTCTTAAGCGCTCAGTCCGCGGCAATGTCGTCAATGCATGCCGGCATGCCGCGTGTTGTCAGGTGGCGCGATACACCTGCGCGCCTTGCGCAAGAAATTGCGCCGACTTTTCCTCCATCCCGACGGTCAGCGCGCGCTCTTCGCCCATGCCGTGCTCGGCTGCGTAATCGCGCACATCCTGGGTGATCTTCATCGAGCAGAAATGCGGCCCGCACATCGAGCAGAAATGCGCCAGCTTGTGCGCGTCCTTGGGCAGGGTTTCGTCATGGAACTCCTTGGCCTTCTCCGGATCCAGGCCGAGGTGGAACTGGTCGTCCCACCGGAACTCGAAGCGCGCCTTGCTCAAGGCATTGTCACGCACCTGCGCACCGGGATGCCCCTTGGCCAGATCGGCCGCATGCGCGGCGATCTTGTAGGCCATGATGCCGTCGCGCACGTCCTGCCGGTTCGGCAGGCCCAGATGCTCCTTTGGCGTGACGTAACAAAGCATCGCGGTGCCGAACCAGCCGATCATTGCCGCACCGATCGCGCTGGTGATGTGGTCGTAACCCGGCGCGATATCGGTGGTCAACGGTCCCAAGGTATAGAACGGCGCCTCGCCGCATTCGCGCAACTGCTTGTCCATGTTCTCCTTGATCAGCTGCATCGGCACATGCCCCGGACCTTCGATCATGGTCTGCACATCGTGCTTCCACGCAATCTTGGTCAGCTCGCCCAGCGTTTCAAGTTCACCGAACTGCGCCGCGTCGTTGGCATCGGCAATGCAGCCCGGACGCAACCCATCGCCCAGCGAAAACGCCACGTCGTAGGCCTTCATGATCTGGCAGATGTCTTCGAAGTGCGTGTAGAGAAAGTTTTCCTTGTGATGGGCCAGACACCACTTGGCCAGGATCGACCCGCCGCGCGAGACGATGCCGGTGACGCGTCTGGCCGTGAGCGGTACATAACGCAGCAACACACCGGCATGAATGGTGAAGTAGTCCACGCCCTGCTCGGCCTGTTCGATCAAGGTATCGCGGAAGATCTCCCAGGTGAGTTCTTCGGCACGGCCATCGACCTTTTCCAGCGCCTGATAGATCGGCACCGTCCCGATCGGCACCGGCGAGTTGCGGATGATCCACTCGCGCGTTTCGTGGATGTGCTTGCCGGTGGACAGGTCCATCACCGTGTCGCCTCCCCAGCGGATCGACCACACCAGTTTTTCCACTTCTTCGGCAATCCCCGAGGACACCGCGCTGTTGCCGATGTTGGCGTTGATCTTGGTCAGGAAATTGCGGCCGATGATCATCGGCTCGCTTTCCGGATGATTGATGTTGTTGGGCAGGATCGCGCGGCCACGTGCGATTTCGTCGCGCACGAATTCCGGCGTGATGCGTTGCTGGATCACGGCACCGAAGGCTTCGCCTGGGTGCTGCTTGCGCAGGATCGCGTCGGTCACCGCGTCCAGGCGCTGGTTTTCGCGAATCGCCACGAATTCCATTTCCGGGGTGATGATGCCGCGGCGCGCGTAATGCATCTGGGTGACGTTGGCACCGTCGCGCGCCACCCGTGGCAGGTGCCGCGCGGGGAAACGCACCGCATCCAGGCGCGCGTCGTGCTCGCGGCCGCGCCCGAAGCTGGAACTCAAGCCTTCCAGCGCCACGGTATCGTCGCGTTCTGAAATCCAGCGCGCGCGTAGCGGCGCCAGACCGGCGGCAAGATCGATCGCAGCGTGCGGGTCCGTATACGGCCCGGACGTGTCGTAGACACTGAGCGGCGCATTGTCTTCGCCACCGAACAAGGTGGGCGTGCGGGTCAAGACGATCTCGCGCATCGGCACCTGCAGATCGTCGCGCGAGCCCTGCACGAAGATCTTGCGGGACCCTGGAATCGGCTGGGTCACAGCCTCGGACAGCGACTGGGCTTGTTGCTGCAAAACGGTAGGCGCGGCATGCATGGCGTTCGTCCTGTGTGCTGGAAAACCAGCACCCACGGCGCTGGCTCTGCGAAGGATTCGCAGGCGGACGAAGCGGCGGCGCTCAATGGCGAGGTACCCGTGCAGGCACGGACCATCGCATCTAACGAAGCTTCCCTACGCCGGTATCAGCCGGATCAGGTTCGAAGGGACTGTCTCAACCGCAGCCATCGCGGTACCCCCACTTCGGCGGCGATTAGATCACATCGCACTCGGCGAGGACATGCGTCCACGCGCGTCTTGCAGGTCAGCACTGCGAACGCACTGCATGCGCCGAACCACAACGACGTAGCGATTTGCGAAAAACGGTCGCGAAAATCGCTCGCTCATTCTCGCTAAGCCTGCGTGCCATGCAGATGAAACCGCACGCACAGCCGGCGTCATTCAACCCGGACCACATCGCCGCTCATCCTCTACCGGGAAACCGCCGCACACATGACGATGCCGACGCTCCACCCGACCATGCGCAAGGGCTCGCTCGCGCTCGCGATTGGCTTATGTGTCACCCACGCAGCTGCTGCGCAGGGCCAGATCGACGGGCCTGTCCGGCTCGGTGGCTCTCAATCCCATGCCCTCGGCGATCGTCGAGCGGGTGGAAGTGCTCAAGGACGGCGCTTCGTCGATCTATGGTTCCGACGCCATCGCCGGCGTGGTCAACATCATCACCCGCAGCGATTTCGATGGTGCCGAAGTCAACGCCTATGTCGACCAGTACGGCCAGGGCGATGGTCAGCGCGGCTCGTTCGATACCGTGGGCGCCACCCGCGAGCGCGGCAATCTGGTGATCGGGCTGTCCAGCGTCAAGGAGGATGCGGCGTACCCCGGTCGTCCGACCCGATCCTGCGCCACGTCTGCGGACCACAACGGCCTCCCGCAGGAGGTCGTTGTCTTTTGCCAGCGCTGACACGCAACAGGCCGCCTGGCGCGTCGCCCCCGACAGCGCCATGCGAGGACATTCTCACAACACCCCCATCGGTAATCTGGCGGCAATACAACAAGAAACTGCTCGCTCTCCCTGCCGCCGATCTTCGGCGGCTTTTTTTCGCTTGTCATCGCCACCCGCATTTCGTTATGGTTCCGTGAAATAACCAATGGACGATGCAGATGCACGGGATGCAACGATGCGCTTGGGCCGCAGCGGCACTGCTGTCGCTGCTGGCGGGTGGTGTGGTGGCGGCTTCCCCGCCGCCTGTCGAGGCCTTTGTCGAATCGGGCCCGATTTCCTCGCCCTCCATGTCGCCCGACGGCAAGCATCTGGCGGTCAGTGCAGAGCTGGGTGACGGCAACTACGCACTGGTGGTCTACCGGATCGCTGACATGCAATCGACCACGATGCTGCGCCTGCCGCGCTATGAGCTGCCGGTACGGATTGCCTGGGTCAGCGACCGTCGTCTGGTGATCGGCAAGGGACGCAAGCTCGGCTCGCTGGAAGAACCCACCCCGATGGGCGAGATCATCGCCACCGACCTGGATGGCACCAATCAGCGCTACGTCTACGGGTATCTGCAGAGCACACGCAATGCGGGACTGGAGCGCGGATTCGGCTATATCGAAGGCCTGCCGAGTCGCCGCAATGGTCACTTCTACATGCGCCGCCTGTCGCTTGGGTCGCGCCACTCGATGCTCTACGACGTCGACACCACCACCACCACCCATCGCCTGATGGCCGACATCGACGTCCCCGACCTGCGGTTCGTACTCGATCACGATGGCGTGGCGCAATACGCCTACGGCACCGATGACGACGACAACTCGCTGTTGTTTCGCCGTGCGGGCAATGGCTGGTCGCCGATGCCCCAGGTCCAGGCCAACTGGCGCCCGATCGCATTTGCGCGGCAGCCGGGTCGGCTCTATGGCTGGTACACCGAGGCGGATGGCCCTGCGGTCCTGGTAACCACCGATCCCGATGGACAGCAACGCAGCGTGCTGGCGTCAGACCCGTTCTATAGCGTGGACGATCTGCAATGGGGGCCGGCGCCGCAGACGCCGTTCGCGGCTCGGCTCGGACCGGGCCGGCCGACGCTGCGCTACTTCGAGCAGGACACTACCGAGACGCAACTGCACCGGAGCCTGAGCCAGACCCTGGCCGGCCAGTACGTGGACTTCATCAATTTCACCGCCGACGGCAATGTCCTGCTGCTGAAGGCCTATAGCGACCGCGATGCCGGGGCCTGGTACATCTTCGACCGGCCGAGCAACACGCTGAAACTTGTCATCAAGGCACGCACTGCATTGCAGGCGGCGCAGATGAGCGAGCGTCGCATGGTGACGTTCCAGGCCCGCGACGGCTTGATCCTGGACGGCGTCCTCACCGTCCCCGGCACCGCTGCCGATGGCGTACGGCTGCCGATGATCCTGCTGCCGCACGGCGGCCCGCATGCGCAAGGAGATGGGTGGGCGTTCGATACCGACGCGCAGTTCTTGGCCAGCCGCGGCTATCTGGTGCTGCAGGTCAATTACCGCGGCGGGCTTGGCCGTGGCAACCGGTTCGAGCGCTTGGGCTATCGCCAGTGGGGCGAACGTATCCAGGATGACCTGATCGACGGCGTGCGCTGGGCGGTGAGCCAGGGGCTCGCCGATCAGACGCGTATCTGCAGCTACGGCGCCAGTTTCGGTGCGTATGCCGCGATGATGGTGCAAGTCAAGGCGCCGACACTGTTCCGCTGCGCGGTCGGCGTTGCAGGCATCTACGATCTGCAAATGATGTACAGCAAGGGCGACATCAATCGCAGCGACTACGGCATGAATTATCTGGAGCGCGCCATCGGCCATGACACTGCCGAACTGGCCGCCCACTCACCGGTGATGCTGGCCGATCGCATCAAGGTGCCGGTGCTGTTGGTACACGGCGAAGAAGACGAACGCGCACCATTTGCCCAGGCAAAGAGCTTGCGCGCGGCGCTGACGCGCAGCGGCAATGCGCCGCAATGGATGGCCGTTCCCAAGGAAGGACACGGCTTCTACAAGGACGCCAACCAGGTGACGTTTTATCGCACCCTGGAACGCTTTCTGGGCGAACAGCTTGGGAGCGCGGCGACACCGCCCTCCGCTGCGGCATCTACTGCGGCGCAGTAACGACGGCACCTACTCCAGCGTATAGCCCACCCGCAAGCCGCCCCAGTGCTTGCGGCCGACGAAGATCGGTGCCGACAGGTCGAACATGATCTGGCCGGTGTCGCGGCGGTAGACCTGCAGACGATAGGGGTCGGTGTGCGCACCGACGCTGCGGCCGACGCGGTCGGTGAACTTGCGCTTGGTGCGGTTGCCGACCAGGTCGCGCTTGGCGTCGCCGGTCAGTGGCTGGGTGAAACGCAGATTGTGGGTGGGCACATAGCCATCGGGATTGGCGCAAATGGCGAAGACGATCCACGGATGCGCCTCCAGCAATGGTTCTTGCAAGGCCGGCAAGACCTGATCGCAGAGCGCATCGAAGTCGGTACTGAACTTGGGTGGCTCCACGCCGGGGATCTGCGTATAGGTGCGTGCGAACAGCGACGCTTCATCGATCTGGCCGCGCGCTATCGCCTGCGCCAATGCGGCGCCGATGCGGCCGGCGGTGGCCACGGCCAGTTCCTTGACCAGGGCATGCCGGGGCACGTGCAGCGGGTCGGGCGGCAGGCGGAACAGGCCCACGCAATCGCGCAGTGTTTCGGTGCCACGCTCCAGCGCTTCGCTGCGTTCGGCCACATGCGCGGCGTGTTGCAGATTGCTTCGCCCCAACGCGACCACGCCCTCCACGGCACGCTCGATACCGCGAATCTCGCCATCTTGCGCCTGGATACGCCCGGCCACCGCCGTCATCGCGCCGCTGGCCTGGCCGAGCACGTGGGTGATGCCCTGAAGCACCGCCTCGGTGCCACGTGCCGAGGCGGCGCCCTCGCCCACTGCAGCACTGGTTTCGGCCAGAATCGCGCGCACGTCGCGGGCTGCTGCAGCGGCGCGCTCGGCCAGGCGACGGATCTCGGTGGCGACCACCGCAAACCCGCGCCCGGCATCGCCGGCATGCGCCGCTTCGATGCCGGCGTTGATCGACAAAATATTGGTCTGGAACGCCACCGAATCGATGACTTCGATGACTTCGCCGGCGCGCGCAGCGCGACGTTCCACTTCATGCATGGCCTGGCCCAGGGCATGTGCGGCAGCTACGCCTTGACGTGCGCTGTCATCGGCGCTGGCGGCCAGCCCAATGACCTGCGCCAGCTCGGTGTTGACGTCCTGCAGGTTCGACGACAACCGCTCCACTGCCGTACGTGCGCCATCCAGCGCCACGGTCTGCGCTTGCGACTGGCGCACCATCTCGTCGTTTTCGGCGACCAGCGGCGGTACTTCGGCAGCGATCTGCACCGACAACGCCACCGCCTGCCGGATCGCTTCGGCCAGGTTGCCGAAGCCAGCCTGCAGACGACGGCCGATGTCGGTCTCGGCCAGCGCGGGCGGCAACGACAGGTCCAGCTCGCACCCGGCCAGCGCCTCGGTGGTGCGCTCAAGCACGGTGCGATCGTCGTGTTCGGCCTGCAGTCGCGCCACCAACGGCTGCAGCAGTGGCGAAATCGGCACCGGCAGGCTGTCGTCGGCCAGCCGGGTCGCTTCGCGTAGCAGGATGGCGGTTTCCACATGCGGCAGCGACAGCATCCAGCCGCCATGCGCACGATCGCGCACATAGCGCACGCGCCTGGCCGGGTCGTCGCCCGGTGCGGCCCATACACCTTCTTCGCCGATCAAATCGGCTGCATCCAGGCCCCACAGCACCTGCGCGGGCGCGCCCTGCAACTCGCGCGCGGTCTTGCCCAGTAGGTCCAGGCCGGCACGATTGCAGGCCACCACGCAGGCATCGGCAGACAACCGCAACAAGGCGACCGGTGCATCGGGCAGCACGGCCGCATCCGTGTGCGGCGGCAGATCAGACGGTTGCATCGCAGTCATTAGGAGTTCTCCGAACCCAGTCGAACCATTAGCGGCATGGCATGCGGATATCTGCAGCAGTGGGCAGGCGCCGGCTGCTCAATAGCCGGCCGCCTGTCCGTCCTTGCGGCTTTCCGACGCGCCGTAATAGACCCCGTTGACCGGGTCGCGCGCAATGGCCTGGTAACCGCCGTAGGGGCCATCGGCAAAGATCACCCGGTGGCCCTTGCGCATCAGCGCACGGATGGTGTCGTAAGAGAAGCCGGTTTCCAGATTGAGTTCGCCGCCATCGCTCATCGCGGTCGCCTGGCCGGTCGGCTCGGTGGAGCCTTCGTGCTGGATGCGCGGGGCGTCGCCGGCTTCCTGCAGATTCATATGGAAGTCCACCAGATTCATCACGATCTGCGCATGCCCCTGCGGCTGCATCGCCCCGCCCATCACGCCGAAGCTCAGCCACGGCTTGCCGTCCTTGGTAACGAAGGCCGGAATGATGGTCTGGAACGGGCGCTTGCCCGGCGCATAGCCGTTGGGGTGATCCTTCTTGAGCACGAACATCTCGCCGCGGTCCTGCAGGATGAAGCCCAGCCCTGGAGGCGCCATGCCGCTGCCCATGCCGCGATAGTTGGACTGGATCAACGACACCATCATGCCGTCGGCATCGGCCACGGTCATGTAGATGGTGTCGCCCTCCTCCAACTGCTTGGGCGTGCCCGGCTGCACTTCCTTGAGTGCCTTGTCCATGGAGATCAGCGCGCGACGTTGTGCGGCGTAGTCCTTGGAGATCAGCTTTGCCAACGGCGCCGGTTGAAACGCCGGGTCGGCATAAAAGCGCGCGCGGTCGGCGAAGGCCAGCTTCTTGGCTTCGGTGAACAGATGCACATGCTCGGCAGAGCCGAACGGGATTTTGGAAAAGTCGTAGCCCTCCAGGATGTTGAGCATCTGCAACGCGGCAATGCCCTGACTGTTGGGCGGCAATTCCCACACATCGTAACCACGGTAGTTGGTGCTGACCGGCTCGACCCACTCACCGTGGTGGCTGGCCATGTCCTCGTAACTGAGAAAACCGCCGTTGGCCTTGAAGTACGTCCCGATGGTGCGCGCGATGGCGCCCTTGTAGAACGCATCGCGGCCGCCGTCGGCGATCTGCTGCAGCGTATTGGCCAGGTTCGGGTTCTTCCACAGCTCGCCCTTGCGCGGGGCATGCCCGTCGATGGTGAACTGCTCCTTGAAGCCCGGGTATTGCGACAGACGCGGCACCGAGCGGTCCCAGTAATAGGCGATCGTCTCGGCGACCGGATGGCCTTCGCGGGCGTAGCGGATCGCGGGCGCCAGATTCTGTGCCATCGGCTTGCGACCGAAACGCGCGTGCAGCGCGAACCAGCCATCCACCGCGCCCGGTACCGACACCGGCAACGGGCCGGTCGGCGGGATGTCCTTCAACCCGCGCCGCTGGAACTCGGCCAGCGTCAGCGATTTGGGCGAGCGGCCCGAACCGTTGTAGCCATAGAGCTTGCTGGTCTTGGGATCCCAGACGATGGCGAACAGGTCCCCACCCACCCCATTGCCGGTCGGCTCCATCAGCCCCAGTGCGGCATTGGCGGCGATCGCCGCATCCACCGCCGAGCCGCCGTCCTTCATCACATCCAGTGCGATCTGGGTGGCCAACGGTTGCGACGTGGCCGCCATCGCATGCGGCGCGATGACCTCGGAACGGGTGGCGAACGGCTGCCCGGTGATGCGATCGGCGGCGCCGAGAGGTGGCGCGAGCAGCGCCAGGGCAGACACCAACAAGACAGTTACGCGACGCATGACAGGAAGGCCCCCAAGACGCAATTTGTGAGTCGCCAACCATACCAGCGGGACATGCCAGGTCGCTCGATCCACGCCTTTGGGCATGGCAGATCCCGCGCAATGGGTGACCTGGGTTGTCTGTTTCCACGCAGCGCCGATCCTGTTTCAGCAGTAACCATGCTGTCACCACGCGGCTTCGCGCAATGGACTGCCTGTCTCTGCAGCCGTTTCACCCGCAAGGGTTGACACCCCACTGGCGACGATGGTTATCTCGGATCCATGCCGCAACGCCACACCACCTCGAATGCCCCGATGTCCGCGCCTGTCGGCGCGTCGGCAGCGTCGCTTCTTGTGCTCGTACTTATTACCTCGCCAACCGGTGCGGGACGAGACTTCGTGTAGGCAACAGACACACAAGGCTTCGATCAGACCCCGCACCGGCAACGGCGCGGGGTTTTGCTTTTCAGGGACAACCAAAAGTTTCGAATGACATGAACCACACCACTGACATCGCCGTCATCTGCCCCAGCCGCGCCGACCGCTGCGCTGGTGCTGTGCCTGCATCGCCGGTGTCATCGTCCATCCCCGCATTGCTCGGCCGGCCAGCCGCTGATGCTGCCCGCTGATCTTTTTCCCACTGCCAACCCCGCAAGGACTACTCCATGAGCAACGACATCCAACCGAAAATCGCGATCATCGGCTACGGCAGCCAGGGACGCGCCCATGCCTTGAACCTGCGCGATTCCGGCTTCGACGTCACCGTCGGCCTGCGTCCCGGTGGCCCGACCGAATCCAAGGCGCAGGCCGACGGCTTCACCGTCGTGGCGCCGGGCGAAGCGGCGAAGAGCGCCGACCTGGTCGCAATCCTGACCCCGGACATGGTGCAGAAGAAGCTCTACGAAGAGGTCATCGCCCCGAACATGAAACAGGGCGCCTGCCTGCTGTTCGCGCATGGCCTGAACGTGCATTTCGACATGATCAAGCCGCGTGCCGATCTGGACGTGGTGCTGGTCGCGCCGAAAGGCCCGGGCGCGTTGGTGCGTCGCGAATACGAAATCGGCCGCGGCGTGCCGTGCATCTACGCGGTCTACCAGGACACCAGCGGCAAGGCCGAGCAGTTCGCGCTGACCTATGCCGGCGGCCTGGGCGGCGCACGTGCCAACATCATCAAGACCACCTTCAAGGAAGAAACCGAAACCGATCTGTTCGGTGAGCAGGCGGTACTGTGCGGCGGCGCCTCGTCGCTGGTGCAGGCCGGTTTCGAAGTGCTGGTGGAAGCCGGCTACCAGCCGGAAATCGCGTATTACGAAGTACTGCACGAATTGAAGTTGATCGTGGACCTGTTTTACGAAGGCGGCATCACGCGCATGCTGGAATTCGTGTCCGAAACCGCACAATACGGCGACTATGTCAGCGGCCCGCGCGTGATCGACGCCAGCACCAAGGCGCGCATGAAGGACGTGCTGACCGATATCCAGAACGGCACCTTCACCAAGAACTGGGTGGCCGAATACGACGCCGGCCTGCCGAACTACACCAAGTTCAAGCAGGCCGATCTGGAGCACCCGATCGAGGAAGTGGGCAAGAAGCTGCGCGCCAAGATGGTGTGGCTCAACGGCGAACAACAGGCCGCCACCGCACCTGCGAATCAACAAGCGGCGTAATGCCGCCGCACCCCCACCGCTAACACCGAAGGTCCGCAACGCATGAACACCTCCGCACACAGCACGCCCCGCAACGGCGCGCGCTGGCTGACGCAGGCCCTGGAAGCCGAGGGCGTGGAAACGCTGTTCGGTTATCCGGGCGGCACCATCATGCCGTTCTACGACGCCCTGGTGGATTCCAGGCTCAAGCACATCCTGGTCCGTCACGAACAGGGCGCCGCGCTCGCCGCCAACGGCTACGCCCGCGCCAGCGGCCGGGTCGGCGTGTGCGTGGCCACGTCCGGCCCGGGCGCGTCCAATCTGGTCACCGGCATCGCCGACGCGATGCTCGACTCGGTGCCGATGGTGTGCCTGACCGGCCAGGTCGCCACGCCGTTACTGGGCACCGATGCGTTCCAGGAGCTGGACGTGTTCGGCATGACCATGCCGATCGTCAAACACAGCTTTCTGGTGCGGCGGGTGGAGGAGCTTCCGGAAATCGTGCGCGAGGCGTTTCGCATCGCGCGCGAGGGACGCCCCGGGCCGGTGTTGATCGACCTGCCCAAGGACGTGCAGATTGCCAATGCGGCGCATCTACCCGACCACGTGCCGGCGGCGGTGCTGCCGCCACCGGCACCGGCGGACGCGAAATTGGCCGAAGCACTGGCGGCCATCGCCAGTGCCGAGCGCCCGGTGGTATACGGCGGCGGCGGCATCGCCTTGGCCGGCGCGGTGGACGCATTTCGACACTTCGTCGAAGCCACCGGCGTGCCTACCGCGCTGACCTTGCGCGGCCTGGGTGCGTTGCCGCATGCACACCCGGACTACCTGGGCATGCTGGGCATGCACGGCACCCGTGCGGCCAATATGGCGATCCAGGAATGCGATCTGCTGGTGGTGGTCGGCGCACGTTTTGACGACCGTGCCACCGGCAAATTGAGCGAGTTCGCCCCGTTTGCGCGCGTCATCCATTTGGATGCCGACGCCTATGAAATTTCCAAGCTGCGCACGGCCGACATCGCCGTACCCGGCGATGTGACCATCAGTCTGAAAGCCTTGAGCGCGGCGCGCGGCAACTGCCAGGCATGGCGCACGCGCTGCTTTGCCAACCGCGAAAAATTCGGCGCGCGTTACGATGCGCCCGGTACCGATATCTACGCACCAGCGCTGCTCAAGCGCCTGAGCGAAGTGGCCCCGGCCGACACCATCATCGCCTGCGACGTGGGTCAGCATCAGATGTGGGTGGCCCAGCACTGCCGCTTCAATGACCCACGCAATCACCTCACCAGCGGCGCGCTCGGCACGATGGGGTTTGGCCTGCCGGCGGCGATGGGCGCGCAGTTCGCCTGCCCCGACCGCACCGTGGTGCTGGTCTCCGGCGACGGCAGCTTCATGATGAACGTGCAGGAGCTGGTGACGATTGCGCGCTGCAAGCTGCCGGTGAAGATCGTGCTGCTGGACAACAGTTCGCTGGGCATGGTGCGGCAGTGGCAGGAACTGTTCTTTGCCGAGCGTTACAGCGAAATCGATCTGTCCGACAACCCGGACTTTGCCGCGCTGGCGCAGGTCTTCGGCATCCCCGCCAAGCGCATCATCGCGCGTGGCGATGTGGATGCGGCGCTGGCCGAGCTGCTGGCGCAGCCCGGCCCCGGCCTGCTGCATGTATCCATCGATGCGCGTGCCAACGTGTGGCCGCTGGTGCCACCCAACAACGCCAACAGCACCATGCTGGACAGCAATCCCGCACACGCGGTCAAGGAGACGCCCAATGCGTTACCGGCTTGATCTGGTGCTGAAGTCGGCCGAAGGCGCACTGGTGCGCGTGATCGGCATGACCGAGCGACGCGGCTTCCGCCCGTGCGCCATCCAGGGCGGCACGGTCCCGGACGATGCCGGCCGCTGGCATCTGCAACTGGATGTGGACAGCACCCGTCCGCCGGAAACGCTGCGCCTGCAGTTGCAGAAGGTGTACGACTGCGAATCGGTGGCGATCACTGCACTGGATTCGGTCGAGGCCGCGGCATGAACGCCCCGACCTCGCACGACCAACAAACCGCTGTCCGGAGGTGTCTTCTTCCGGATTGGCCGTGCGCGTGCCGCAATGCCTGATTCCGGCCGCCCGTCACTGCAGGAGCCCGACGTAAGCGACGTGGCCGTCAGCGTAGCCGATGTGCTGGCTGCGCAGGCACGCCTGCGCAAGTACCTGTCGCCCACGCCGCTGCATTACGCCGAGCGCTTCGGGGTGTGGTTGAAGCTGGAAAATCTGCAGCGCACCGGCTCCTACAAGGTGCGCGGCGCACTGAACGCGTTGCTGGCCGGCCTGGAACGCGGCGACGAGCGCCCGATCATCTGCGCCTCGGCCGGCAACCATGCGCAAGGCGTCGCGTGGTCGGCGTATCGGCTGGGCGTGCAGGCCATCACGGTGATGCCGCACGGTGCGCCGCAGACAAAGATCGCTGGCGTCGCACATTGGGGCGCCACCGTGCGCCAGCATGGCAACAGCTACGACGAGGCATTTGCGTTTGCGCGCGAGCTGGCCGACCAGAACGGTTACCGCTTTCTGTCTGCCTTCGACGATCCCGACGTGATCGCCGGGCAGGGCACGGTCGGCATCGAACTGGCCGCGCATGCGCCGGATGTGGTGATCGTGCCGATCGGCGGCGGCGGGCTGGCGTCGGGCGTGGCACTGGCACTGAAGTCGCAAGGCGTACGCATCGTCGGCGCGCAGGTGGAAGGCGTCGATTCGATGGCGCGCGCGGTGCGCGGCGATCTACGCGAAATCACCCCGGTGCCGACGCTGGCCGATGGCGTGAAGGTCAAGATTCCCGGCTTCCTGACCCGCCGTTTATGCGCGAGCCTGCTCGACGATGTAGTGATCGTGCGCGAAGCTGAATTACGCGAAACCCTGGTGCGGTTGGCACTGGAAGAACACGTCATCGCCGAGGGCGCTGGGGCACTGGCATTGGCCGCTGGTCGCCGCGTTTCAGGCAAACGCAAATGTGCGGTGGTCTCTGGCGGTAATATCGACGCAACTGTCCTGGCCACCCTGTTGTCCGAGGTACGGCCGCGGCCGCCACGCAAGCCGCGCCGTCGCAATACCGAGCGACTTCGTAGCGAACGCAGCACCAAGCCACCTCCCGAAAAAACCAACGCACCTTCCCGCCCATCCGCAGTCGCTTCAACGCCTGTCACCGCCATCGCCGTAGAGGAGTCTTCCTGGTGAACACGACCGTATCCAACCAGACCCCGCGTATCCGAATTTTCGACACCACCCTGCGCGACGGCGAGCAATCCCCCGGCTGCAGCATGACGCCCCAGCAGAAGCTGGTGATGGCGCGCGCACTGGACGAGCTCGGTGTGGACATCATCGAGACCGGCTTCCCGGCCAGCTCGCATTCCGACCGCGAAGCCATCGCGATGATCGGCCGCGAGTTGCGTCGCCCCACGCTGGCAGTGCTGTCGCGCTGCCTGCAGGCCGATATCGAAACCTCCGCACGTGCGCTGGAGGCGGCCGCCAATCCGCGCCTGCATGTCTTCCTGTCCACCAGCCCGCTGCACCGCGAGCACAAGTTGCGCATGAGCCGCGAACAGGTGCTGGAATCGGTGCACAGGCATGTGACGCTGGCGCGCGGCTACATCGACGACGTCGAATTTTCCGCCGAAGACGCCACTCGCACCGAGGAGGATTTCCTGGCCGAGGTCACCCGCGTGGCGATCGCCGCCGGCGCCACCACGATCAACCTGCCGGACACGGTGGGCTTCACCACCCCGGAAGAAATTCGCGGCATGTTCTCGCGCCTGATCGCCAGCGTGGAAGGTGCCGACACCGTCATCTTCAGTGCGCACTGCCACAACGATCTGGGACTGGCGGTTGCCAATTCGCTGGCGGCTATCGAAGGCGGCGCGCGTCAGGTCGAGTGCACCATCAACGGCATCGGCGAGCGCGCCGGTAACTGCGCGGTGGAAGAAATCACCATGGCACTCAAGGTCCGTGGTGCGTTCTACAACATCGACTCGGCCATCAACACACCACGTATCGTGTCCACCTCGCAGCTGCTGCAGCGCCTGGTCGGCATGCCGGTGCAGCGCAACAAGGCGGTGGTGGGCGGCAATGCGTTTGCGCACGAGTCGGGCATCCATCAGCACGGCATGCTGCGCCATCGCGGCACCTACGAAATCATGCGCCCGGAAGACGTGGGCTGGGAATCCTCGCAGATGGTGCTGGGCCGCCACAGCGGCCGCGCGGCAGTGGAGCAGCGTCTGCGTGCGTTGGGGTACTTGCTGGAAGAAGAAGAGGTCAAGCTGGTCTTCGAACAGTTCAAGACACTGTGCGAGAAGCAGCGCGTGGTCTCCGACGCCGATCTGCAGGCGCTGATGCAAGACGCCACCGTGCAGGAAGGCTATCGTCTGGCCTCGATGACCATCAGTGATGTCGGCAGCCGCGCCAATGCGCTAGTTGAATTGTCCGATCCGGAAGGCAATCGTGTTGCCGAAACCGCGCAAGGCAATGGTCCGGTGGATGCGCTATTCGGTGCGCTGGCGTCGGCCACCGGTGTGAAGTTGGAATTGGACAGCTATCAGGTGCACAGCGTGGGCATCGGTGCGGACGCACGTGGCGAAGCCAGCCTGAGCGTGCGCCACGACGGCGTGGAATACGAAGGCACCGGCACCAGCAAGGACATCATCGAAGCCAGCGCGCTGGCGTGGTTGGATGTCGCCAACCGCTTGTTGCGTCAGCGCCAGCGTGGCGTGGTTGCTGGTAAGACGGCTGCGGTGGCGTAGCGCTGCCATCTGCTAAACGATGTAAACCTGACGGCCGGCGGAGTGATCTGCTGGCCGTCTTGCTTTTTGGTGGTTGGTGATTTGAACGTTTTCCAAGAATGCATTGCGTGCCGATCAGCAGCCGCGAAGAGTGGGAGCGCGGCGCCGCATCGACCAATCCCACGCACGACGTCTGCCGGTTTCGCGCAAACGCCTCGATCACTGAGGGCGCTTGCACGCGTACCGGCGTGGGACACGCCGCGAGTACGTCCCTGTAGGCTCTTCTGCGGCATCCATGCCGCAGAAGGTCCCACGCCGGTACGCGCACAAGCGCCTCCGAATATTGTTGGAGACTGAAGGAAAAGCGACGTCTGGTTGATTGATGGTGCTTCAGAACGCGGCTTTCGCTGCAACAGTAAAGGCGAAGCATTGAAGTGATCCTAGCGACATCGCCTGCCGAGTCGGCGGGCCCGGCGTGTGCCTGAAAGCATTGTTTGCCGATCAGCGGCAGCGATAGTGGGAGCGCGGTGTTACGTCCGGGGGCAGGACCATGTACCGGCATGGATGCCTCCACATAGTCCTCATGGATAAATCCACGGCGTGTCCGGATAACTGATGCGGCACCGCGCCATCAATGAGCACCACAAACGAAAACGGCCATCGCCCGATAAAGCGATGACCGGTATTACCTAATGAAACTCTTCCATGAGCAGGCCAACGATGCCGCGGCCATCGTACTTGCCAACGCGTGCAGATAGTCGCTGCCGGTACAGAAGGCGCGCACTCCCGCACCTGCCAAAACGATCACGCCGATGGTCCTGTCGTACCCGGCGCGGTGCAGCGCGGCTATGAGCTCATCGCAAGCCTGCCGACGAAATGCGTTCAGCTTGCCTGGCGGTTGATGGTGATCCACTCGAAGCCATTGCGTCGCTCGCACAACGGATCTTCAAACTCAATCGGCTACTCCAGTTGGTGAGGTACAGGGTCATGGGAAGACAAGACAGCGCACCGGCGTACCGCGCCGTAAATCTTCTAGAGATGTTTACGAACGAGCTTTGCGACTTGCCGATGTAGCGCGGGTGCACCGGCAAGGACTGCGTACTCCTTGTCGTGCGCGGTCTCGGTCAGATCGAAAGACAGAAGATCACCCGTGATGGTGGTGTAAAGCCCCCCAGATTCCTGGACAACCAGGGACGGTGCTGCGATGTCCCATAGCCGCGTGTTGCGGTTAAGCATCCCTCCAAGCCTTCCGGTGCACGTTAAGGCGGAATCGACCAGACTGTTGGTCGTCCTCAAATTTCGCACGCTCCGAAGAACGTCGAAAAGCAGCCGACCATCCCGTTGCTCGTGCAATTCATCAGGCGCGTCCATGCCGTACGCCCACAGTACGTTACTCAGCTCCGTCTCTTCAGTTACGCGAATCCGCTGACCATTAAGAAATGCGCCTCGACCGCGCTCGGCAACGAACAACTCGCTGCTTTCTGGCAAGTACATGACTCCGAGCTCTGGCGTTGCGTCGCGCATCAGCGCGATCAGTACGCCGTACCAGGGTAGCCCCGCCGCATAGTTGGAGGTTCCATCCAGCGGGTCGACGACCCAGGTATATGGGCTTTCGGGATGGAGCTTGACTCCACTCTCCTCCGCAATGGTCGAGTGGTTTGGAAATGCTCGGTGCAAACCATCAAGGATCAGCCTTTCCGCGCCGATATCCGCCTCTGTCACGACATTAAACTGGTCGCCCTTGGCGACTACCCTGCCGATGTTCGACCGGTTGCGCATCAGATAAGCGCCGGCCTCTTGAGCCACAGCCATGGCCACAGCCAGCATCTTCATCTAGTTGACCCTCGCCAGTACAAAAGACAAGCGAATGAACGGCTTTACAGCGCAGCCACCACCGCATCACCCATCGCGACCGTGCCGACCTTGGTCGTGCCTTCCGACCAAATGTCGGCGGTGCGCAGGCCTTGGTCGAGTACCTTGCCGACAGCGTGCTCGATCGCATCGGCAGCGGCGGCCTGCGCGAAGGTGTAACGCAACATCATCCCCACCGACAGGATGGTCGCCAACGGATTGGCGATTCCCTTGCCGGCAATGTCCGGTGCCGAGCCATGACACGGCTCGTACATGCCCTTGCTGTTGGCATCCAGCGACGCCGAGGGCAGCATGCCGATGGAACCGGTCAGCATGGAGGCCTGGTCGGACAGAATGTCGCCGAACATGTTGTCGGTCACGATCACGTCGAACTGCTTGGGTGCGCGCACCAGCTGCATCGCCGCGTTGTCCACGTACATGTGCGACAGCGCGATGTCCGGATAGTCCTTGGCCACTTCTTCGACGACGGCACGCCATAGCTGGCTCGACGCCAACACGTTGGCCTTGTCCACCGAACACAGCTTCTTGCCGCGCAGACGGGCCATCTCGAAGCCGGCCTTGGCGATGCGGCGGATCTCGCTTTCGCTGTACGGCAACGTGTCGTAGGCCTGGCGCTCGCCGTTGTCCAGCGTGCGGGTGCCGCGCGGCTGGCCGAAATAGATGCCGCCGGTGAGTTCGCGCAGGATCAGCAGATCCAGCCCGGCCACCACCTCCGGCTTGAGCGTGGAGGCATCGGCCAACTGCGGATACAACAGCGCCGGGCGCAAGTTGGCGAACAACCCCAGCTGCGAGCGGATCTTGAGCAGGCCACGCTCCGGGCGCAGCGCTGGATCGATGGTGTCCCATTGCGGCCCACCGACCGCACCCAGCAGCACCGCGTCGGCAGCGCGCGCGCGCTCCAGCGTTTGGTCGGCCAACGGGCTGCCGTATTTGTCGTAGGCCGCGCCACCCAGTTCGTCGTACACCAGGGTGAAGCCCAGGCCATGTTGCGCGTCGATCCGCGTCAACACCTTGACTGCTTCGGCCATGATCTCCGGGCCGATGCCGTCACCAGGAAGAATCAGAATCTGCTTGCTCATGCAATCCTCGTCAGTGAAATCAACACAGCGCAGCACGTCCCTGGCGTAACCGGATCGTTGGCACGTGCCGGCGAAATTACTGCAGCGCGCCGAACAGCCACGGTTGGCGCGCGCGATGGCCTTGCTCGAAATGACCGATTGCATCGGCGTCCTGCAAGGTCAGGCCGATGTCGTCCAGCCCGTTGAGCAGGCAGTGCTTGCGGAATGCATCGATCTCGAAGCTGTATTCCACGCCATCGGGACGGCGCACGCGTTGTGCGGCCAGATCCACGGTGAGCTGGTAGCCCTCGGTGGCAAAGCACTCCTCGAACAAGGCGTCCACTTCTGCTTCGGCCAACACGATCGGCAGCAAGCCGTTCTTGAAACTGTTGTTGAAGAAGATATCGGCAAAGCTGGGCGCGATCACTGCGCGGAAGCCATATTCGTCCAGTGCCCACGGCGCGTGTTCGCGCGAGGAACCGCAGCCGAAGTTCTCGCGTGCCAACAACACGCTGGCACCTTGATAACGCGGAAAATTGAGCACGAATTCCGGGTTGATCGGGCGCTGGCTGTTGTCGCGGCCGGGCTCGCCGATATCCAGATAACGCCATTCGTCGAACAAGTTCGGCCCGAAACCGGTGCGCTTGATCGACTTGAGGAATTGCTTGGGAATGATCTGGTCGGTATCGACATTGGCGCGATCCAGCGGGGCGACCAGGCCGGTGTGTTGGGTAAAAGGTTTCATAGGAAGGCCGGGATTAGGGATTGGGAATTAGGGATTCGAAAGGGCTGCGATACGCGAGAACGGGCTTTTACGAATCCCGAATCCCCATTCCCAAATCCCCAAGCTCACGCACATCGACGAAGTGGCCGCTCACCGCCGCCGCCGCCGCCATTGCCGGGCTGACCAGGTGGGTGCGTCCGCCGGCGCCCTGGCGGCCTTCGAAGTTGCGGTTGGAGGTGGAGGCGCAATGTTCGCCGCTGCCCAGCTTGTCCGGGTTCATCGCCAGACACATCGAGCAACCGGGCTCGCGCCATTCGAAACCGGCATCCAGAAACACCTTGTCCAGGCCTTCCGCCTCGGCCTGCGCCTTGACCAGGCCCGAGCCCGGCACCACCAGCGCCTGCTTGATGGTGGAAGCAACCTTGCGGCCCTTGGCCACCGCAGCGGCGGCGCGCAGGTCTTCGATCCGCGAGTTGGTGCATGAGCCGATGAACACCCGATCCAGGCGGATGTCGGTGATCGGCTGATTGGCCTTCAGGCCCATGTACTTGAGCGCGCGCTCGATCGAATCGCGCTTGGTCGGGTCCTGCTCGGCGGCCGGATCCGGCACCTGCTGATCCACCGCCAGCACCATTTCCGGCGACGTGCCCCAGCTGACCTGCGGCTTGATGTCTTCGGCGCGCAGCTCCACCACCGTATCGAAGTGCGCGCCCGGGTCGGAGACCAACGTCTTCCACAGCGCCACGGCAGCGTCCCAGTCCGCACCCTTGGGCGCGAACGGGCGGCCTTGCACGTAGGCAATGGTTTTCTCATCCACCGCCACCATGCCCACGCGCGCACCGGCTTCGATGGACATGTTGCAGATGGTCATGCGGCCTTCCATCGACAACGCGCGGATCGCGCTGCCGGCGAATTCCAGCGCATGCCCGTTGCCGCCGGCGGTGCCGATCTTGCCGATCACCGCCAGCACGATGTCCTTGGCGGTCACGCCGAACGGCAGCGTGCCGTCCACGCGGACCTGCATGTTCTTCATCTTCTTGGCGATCAGGCATTGCGTGGCCAGCACATGCTCGACCTCGGAGGTGCCGATGCCATGCGCCAGCGCGCCGAACGCGCCATGGGTGGAGGTGTGCGAATCGCCGCAGACCACGGTCATGCCCGGCAACGTGGCGCCCTGCTCCGGGCCGACCACGTGCACGATGCCTTGGCGCGCATCGTTCATCTTGAACTCGAGGATGCCGAAGTCGTCGCAGTTCTCGTCCAGCGTCTGCACCTGCAGGCGCGAGACTTCGTCGGAAATCGACTCCAACCCACCCTGACGCTCGGCGCGCGTGGTCGGCACGTTGTGGTCGGGTGTGGCGATGTTGGCGTCGATGCGCCACGGCTTGCGCCCGGCCAGGCGCAGGCCTTCGAACGCTTGCGGCGAGGTCACTTCGTGCAGGATGTGGCGATCGATATAGATCAGCGACGAGCCATCGTCGCGGCGCGTGACCTCGTGCATGTCCCACAGCTTGTCGTACAGCGTCTTGGCAGTCATTGCGGCGATCCGGTTGACGGTTGGTGGGAGCGCCCACCTGGCTGAGCTCGATGCTAGGAGCTTGCCTTGGATTACGCAAATTCATATTGTTTATTCAACAAATGAATTTTAGGAATAGAAGTGGATCTTGCGAGCCTGAGCGCGTTCGTGGCGATTGCCGAAAGCGGCAGCTTTTCGGCCGCCGGCGAGGCATTGCATCTCACCCAACCGGCGGTGAGCAAGCGCATCGCCATGCTGGAGGGCCAGTTGTCCGCCCGCCTGTTCGACCGCCTCGGCCGCCAGGTGGTGCTGACCGAAGCCGGCCAGGCCCTGCTGCCGCGCGCGCAACGCGTCCTCGCCGAACTGGATGACACCCGCCGTGTGCTGGAACATCTGGGTGCAGCCGTCGGCGGACGCCTGAGCCTGGCCACCAGCCATCATGTCGGCCTGCATCGCCTGCCCGCCCTGCTGCGCGGCTTTACCGCACAACACCCGCAGGCAGCTTTGGACATCCGGTTCCTGGATTCGGAATTGGCGTACGCGGCAGTGCTGCGCGGCGAGGTGGAACTGGCGGTGACCACCTTGGCGCCCGACACGCGTGCGCCGCTGCGTGCGCAACCGATCTGGCACGACCGCCTGCATTTTGTGGTGGCACCCGATCATCCGCTGGCAGCGATGACCACCGTCGCGCTGGAGGATGTGGTGGCACATCCGGCGGTGCTGCCGGATCCGGGCACCTTCACCCATCGCATCGTCGCCGGCCTGTTCGCCGCGCGTGGATTGGCCCCGAGCCTGCGCATGACCACGAATTATCTGGAGACGATCAAGATGCTGGTGTCGGTGGGCCTGGCCTGGAGCGTGTTGCCGCAGCGCATGATCGACCATCAGATCGTGGCGCTGCCGCTGGCCGATGTGACGCTGTCACGCGAGCTGGGCTGCGTGACTCACGGCGGGCGCACCTTGTCGCGCGCGGCGCAGGCCTTCGTTGCTTTGCTGAAGGCACAGGCCGATTTGCTGCAGCTCTAACGCTGCTCTGCTTCAAACCACGAATCGAATTGCAGCAATGGTCGATTGCTAGCGCAACACACGTGATGGACGAGAAACAGCACCCACATCGATCCCGGGATCGCGGGGCTTACACCGATCCGACCCCATGACGCAGCTGACCTTCCTGGGCTGCCTTGCGATGAAGCAGCGCGGACGACTCAGGCCGTGGAGGCGTCCGCCGGAACGTAAACCGAGATCTGGATTCGGCTATGCGCAGCATAGGGTTCGCGCCCCCAGTCCCCCCACCGCACCTGCAGGCGCAACCCTGCGATCCGCGCCATCAGATCAAGTTCCGATGGCCAGACATAACGCCGGCGCTCGGTGAAGATGCGCGTGCCATCCTCGCCCAGAACTACCACGCGCTGATCGAGGCGCTGCTGCACCGGGTCCGGTTGCGAGCACACCAGCATCACTGCGGCGCCCGTGCCCTGCGTCTCAGGTACGTTGATTACCTGGCTCACCTTTCCGCCGCTGTCGAACACTTCGGCGCCGGGCACTGCAGTCTGGATCACGAGCTTGCCATCGGGTGCCAAGCAGCGCGCCGCATTGACGATGCAGCGCAACTGCTCGGCCTGGGTGAACAGATAGCCGAAAGAGGCCACCGCGTAGATCAGGCCGAATGGGCCAGTTACGGGCATGTCGGCAAAATCGGCGCAAACCAGTTGCAGCTGTTCGCTACCGGGTTTTGCACGCAATGCCTCCAGCATCGCCGGTGCATTGTCGATACCAGCGACCGGCACGCCGCGCTGCGATAACGGCAGTCCGATGCGCCCGCTGCCGATACCCAACTCCAGTGATGTCCGTCCATCAGCCAGTTCGGCCAGGGTTTGCACGCATCGCTGCAGCGCCTGCGCCGGCCAACGATCATGAAAGCTGTCGTAGAACACGGACATCCGATCGTACTGGTGAGTGACAGGCATACACACCGCGCGCGCTTGCAGACCAACGACGATAACACGCGGCGATGGCTGCACTGCGGCGTTTGCAACAGAGGCAGGTGCGCAAGATACTTCGGATATAGCGACTTCCTTGCGCTATATGGATTGACTCATAGGGCACACAACCCAATGATAAATTTCAGCCATCCAATGATTCCTTTGATTCCTTACTAACACTTCCCCGTCACCCGCTTTCTTCCCATAACTCTTGAGGAATATCCTTATGAAGCATTTTTTCGAGGCACTGTCGCGCTGGGTTCAGGTCATCAGCGGCCGCAAGCTCGGCTATATCTACACATACTGACCATCCAGACTGTTGCGGGAACGGAGGTCTCCGCCCCCTTTCACGCGGCCGCGCACCCTGGTGCATTGCCGGCTGCTTTTATCTTCGGAATTGGTAACGTGCACATGTTCAGTCGCCGGCAATCTACGAGGCGAGCATGAGTTCAGGTGGCAAGAGCACTATCCCCCCCGGTCCGACCGGACACTGGGCATTCGGCAACCGGGGGCAGTTTTCCGACGATCCCTTGGCGTTCCTGCAAGACTGCGCGCGCAAGCATGGCGATGTAGTCAAGGTTGCTAAACGAACCTATCTGCTCGCCGCACCGGCCGCAATCGGTACGGTTCTGGGCGACGACGGTACGCTTTACGGCAAGGCCGATCCGGACCCGGGTGTGCGGCGCCCTGCATTTCCTGCTTCCGTGATGAACAGCACGGGCGCAGTCTGGCAGCATAAGCGGCGGACGCTGCAACCTGCATTTTCTGCGGCCTTGGTGCGCGAGGCCGCAGCACAGGCATTGGCTGCCACCCGGTCACTGCTGCGCGAGCAGGACGAGTGCAGTGCAACGCAGGACATGCGCGCACTAATGAATGGGCTGTGCGCGCAATTGGGCGCCGGCTTCCTGCTCGGTGATCCAGCGCACGCACCGGATCTGCTGCGCATGTTGCCTATGGTCGATGCCATCTTGCAGCAGACCCGCCGTCCATCCGTCGCGCCGGCGTGGTGGCCATCGGCAAACCGGCATCGCTTGCGCCGCGCACGCGCGGATCTTGACCTGGCGCTGGACCGGATACTGGCGCGAAGCGCGCAGCGGCCGCCGCACGCAGCATCGGCCTTGGCGCTGCTGCTAGCCGAAGCCACGCACGGCGACGGCGACTGGTGCCGCGACGAAGCGGCAGCGATACTGATGTCGGCACTGGAGCCGATGTCGGCAGCGCTGACCTGGACCGTGTTGCTACTCGCTCAGCACCCGCACATCGCGCAGCAGGTTGCGCAGGAAGCCAACGCGCTGGACGATGCCAACGGCGCATCAGGCACCAACTTGCTCGACCGGTTGCCGCTGGCGCGGGCCTGCGTTAAGGAGGCCTTGCGTCTGTATCCACCGGCCTGGATAACCGCAAGGATTGCGCAACGCGACACCACGCTGAATGGCTTCGATGTCCCCTGCGGCACCCAACTGCTCGTCAGTGCATGGGTCGTGCATCGCGACGGGCGCTATTTTCCCGATCCCGAAATTTTCCTGCCCGCACGCTGGCTCGACGACACCGCCACCCGCTTGCTGGCGCGGTATAGCTACTTCCCTTTTGGCGGCGGCCCGCGCAGTTGCATCGGCAGCATGTTGGCGCTGACCCAGATGACCGTAGTCATCGCCACCGTATTGCGTACGTGCAACCTGCAACTTGCACCTGACGCGCGGCCCTCGCCCTTTCCCGCGCTAGTGTTGCGGCCACTGGATGTGCGCATTGCGCTGCAGCCACGACCTATACGCGCAGCGCCTGCCGCCACAGTGTGTCCCGCTCCGGTGTCGCCCGATGCTTAGTCAGCAATTTCGCAAGAAAACCCGGGAATATTCCAACCGATTTTTCGATTCCAGCGTATGGAACGACCTGGCACTGCGCGAGGGCGATATCGTGATCGCCAGTTACGCCAAAGCAGGCACGACCTGGCTGCAGCAGATCGTGGCCCAGCTGATTTTCGCCGGCGAGCCGGACATTGATGTCTCGGCCATCTCCCCTTGGGTAGACGGCGTCTATCCGGACAAGGCGACCAAGCTCGCACTGCTGGAGGCGCAGAGCCACCGGCGCTTCATGAAGACACACCTGCCGGCCGATGCGCTGGTCACCAGCGCGCTCGCCAAGTATCTGTACATCGGCCGCGACGGCCGCGACATAGCGCTGAGCCTGTACGACCATCAATGCGCGGTGAGCCAGGATGCACAGGCACGCCTGCGCGCTGATGGCGGCACATCCGGGCAGTTGCGTGTGGTACCGCCGCCAAGCCTGCCGCGCGATGCCTACGTGGCGCACTGGCTGGAGTACGACGGGGCCCCGTTCTGGCCACTATGGGAAAACGTGCGCTCGTGGTGGGAACGAGGCGAGGATGCGAACGTGCTGCTGCTGCACTACGCCGATCTGCTCGATGACCTGCCCGGCCAAATCCGCCGCATCGCCGCTTTTCTCGGCATTCCGGTCCCTGCCGACAGGTGGGACGCGATTGTGGCGCACTGCCGCTTCGACTACATGCGTCAGCATGCGGCGCGTTATGTTCCGCAGGGTGCCGGGTTGTGGCGCGAAGGCGGCAAGGCGTTTTTCAACCGGGGCCAAATCGGCCGCTGGCGTACCGCCTTGCCGGCTGAGCTAAATAGCGCCTACTCCCGACGCGCAGACGCGGAGCTAGGCATGGATGCAGCACACTGGCTGGCACACGGCCGGGCGCGAACGTCGTGAGTCTCCAGCTGATTGGAGCCGGCCTGGGTCGTACGGGCACTCTTTCGCTGAAGCTGGCGATAGAGCGGCTCGGTGTGGGCCGGTGCTATCACGCGATGGAATTGGCGGCGAACCTGCGTCAGGACTTGCCGCAATGGGAGGCGGCGATCGATGGGCGCCCGGACTGGGACAGGCTTTTCGCCGGCTATGCGGCGACCACCGACTATCCCGGCTGCTGTTTCTGGATGGAACTGGCCGCGCGTTTTCCGCACGCCAAGGTGATCCTGACCGTCCGTGATCCTGACGCGTGGTTCGATTCGGTAAGCGCGACTATTTTTTCCGACAGCGACAGCGTGCCGTCGCTATTTGGCACCCAAGGCCAGCGCCTGAGTCAGTTCCTGCGCCGCGATCTGCGCGCGCACCTCGGCGAGCGCGCCTTCATGACTGACTACTTCCGGCGCTGGAACCAGGCGGTGATCGAGCATCTACCGGCGCCGCGCCTGCTAGTGCTCAACACCGACACCGAATCGAACTGGGAACGACTGTGCGCATTCCTGGAGCGGCCAGTGCCGGCGCTTTCCTATCCGCGCGTCCATCTGCGGGGCGCCGGCGTGCCAGCACCTAGGCTGCCGACGGAGCCGGAACTGATCGAACGCCGCATGCGCGCCTATCTAGACAGGCTCGCCGAGGAGGCATTCACGCCGCCAACGGGCGGATGAGCGGCGGCATGCGCATGAATCATGCAGCACTGCATCAGCGCTACGGGCCCACCAACTGCGCCCGCCCCTGCCGCTTTGCCTGATACAAGCGGCGATCGGCCAACCCCAGCAATTCGCGCCGCGTCGGTGCCTCTTCGCTCATCGCCATGCCCATGCTGGCAGTGCACTGCACCTGCACGCCCTGCACTTCCACGCTGATCGCAGCCAGGCGTTGGCGCATGCGCTCGAACAGCGCCTGGGCCTGCGCCACATCGAGGCCGGTCGCCACCAGCAGAAACTCCTCACCGCCATGACGCGCCGCGAAGAAATGCACCTGATCCTGTTCGCTCAAGGCCTGACCCACCGCACGCAGCACCGCATCGCCCACCTCGTGCCCGTACGCGTCGTTGATGCGTTTGAAGTGGTCGATATCCATCAGCGCCAGCGACAACGCGGCGCCACCGGCGTGCGCCTCGTCGAACCATTGCTGCAGCACCCGCTCTGCCTCGCGTCGGTTCGGCAATGCGGTGAGCACATCGTGGCTGGCGCGATATTCCAGCTGTCGCATCAACGCCTCGCGTTCCTGGCTGGCCTGCTGCAACGCGAGATTCTTGTCGCTCAGTTCGCGCGTACGACGGTCGATGACCGTATTGAGTTGGCGTTGACGACGACGATAACTGGCCGTGCGCCACAAATAAAAGCCGTAGATCAGCCCGCTCAGGCAGGCGATGCCCACCGCGAGCACTTCGGCGCGACGCCACCACGGCGGCGCCAACGCGATGAACAAGCTGGCCTCGCCCACCAGGTCGGCCTGTCGCCAGTCCACCGGCAGCGACATCGCCTGCACGCGAAACCGGAAGCGCCCCGGCGGCAGATTGGTGTAGATCGCTTCGCTGGCATTGTCGCTGTCGATCCACTCCGGATCGAACCCCTCCAGACGGTAGCGATAGCGCAACTTGTCCGGGCCGCGAAAATTCAGTCCCGCAAAATTGATGGCGATCCGTCGGGTCTGCGCGCCGAACCGATGCAGGCCGCTCAGCGGCTGCGCCATGCCATCGACCAGCAGCCGCTCGAACACGATCGGCACACGATGGCCTTCCAGGGTGCCCACCCGCGCCGGATCGATCACGCCCAGGCCGGCAGAAGTGGGGAACAACAGCTGCCCGGCGTGGGTCAGCCAGCCGGCCGGTGCACTGCTGCCGTTGCCTTGATTGCCAGGCATGCCATCGCTGCGATCCACCACTTCCACACTCAGTTGTTCGCGGATGCCGGCATCGACCTGATCGAAATCGCCGCGCGCGATGCGGAACACGCCGTGGTGGCTCGACAGCCACAAGTAGCCGCGGCCGTCGTCGATCACGCGAAACACCTTGTCGCGCGGCAGCCCGACGCGGTGGTCGTAGACGGTGAACTGCTCGCCATGCAGCCGCAGCAGGCCACGGTCGCTGGCAATCCATAGATCGCCACCGCCATCGCGCAGGAAATCGAACACGTTCTGCGCCGGGAAGTCCTGCTCCCCCAACCACTCACGCGTATTGCCGTTGGGCGCTAGCGCGGTCATGCCGCGATCGGTGCCGATCCACACCACGCCCAACGTATCGCGATACAGCACCTGCACCGAACCTTCCGGCACACCGTCGGCGGCGCCGTAACGG
This sequence comes from Xanthomonas sp. 3058, assembly GCF_014199765.1. Lineage (NCBI taxonomy): Bacteria > Pseudomonadati > Pseudomonadota > Gammaproteobacteria > Lysobacterales > Lysobacteraceae > Xanthomonas > Xanthomonas sp. 3058. Next base: position 43,291 of record NZ_JACHOF010000007.1, read on the forward strand.
CGCGCCTGGCCATTGCGCCAGTGCACCAACCCGCCCGCCGTGCCGATCCACAGGGCATCGCCATCGGGCAACACCGAGCGCACCGTCATCGATGGCAGACCATCGGCCACCCCGATGCGCGACAGCGCGCGGCCTTGCGCATCCAGGCGTACCACTCCCTGGCTGTAGGTGCCGGCCCAGACACCGCCATCACCGGCATCGGCCAATGCCAGCACCGACTGCTCCCGCACGCGTCCGCGGTCGTCGGGCAGCAGCGACACCCGGCGGGTGATGCCGTTGCGTAATCGGTCCAGACCGACCGCGCTGCCTACCCACACCGTGCCATCGCCGGTCTGCAGCACGCTGCGGACGTAGTCCGACGCCAACCCGTCCTCGTGGGTGACGCCATGCGCGGCGCCTTCGGCAACCCGGAACAGGCCGTGCGTGCTGCCAGCCCAGATCAGGCCTTCGGCATCCTCCAGCAGCGCCGGACTGGAGACGCCGGAGATCGGGATTTCTTCGTCCGGGGTATTCCGGCTGCTGTGCACCATCAGCATGCCCGACGGCATGCTCATCCACAGATGCCCGCGGCGGTCCAACAGCAACGCATCCACGCGCTGGCCCCGATGGAATCGCTGCAAGCCGCCGCCGCCACGCTCCCACCACCACACGCCATCATCGCTGGCGACCAGCAAGCCGCCCTGACGGTCGCCGGCAAGCCGCCGCACCGGCACGCTGCGCATGCCGTGGGCCTTGCCCCAGGCTACCGCCGCGCCGCCCTCGCGCGGCAGGCGATACAACCCTACCTCGGTGCCGATCCACAGAGCGCCGCTATCGTCGGCCAGCAATGCCGTGATGCGCGCACGCGGGAGCCCGGCCCGTTGCCCCACATCGACCGCGCGGCCGTTCGCTTCGATCCAATACAACGTCTGCGGCGTGCCGACCCACAGCGCGCCGTCCGCAGCTCGCAACAGCGCACTGACGGCCAAATGGCGCGCGGACGCATCGCCCAATTGCTGCCATCGACCATCCTGATAGTGATAGACCCCATCGAAGGCAGTGCCGAACAGCATGCCGCCGGCGCTGTCGCGCACCACCACGAACACGCCTCCGAGTTCGACCCCCGGCGTGTTCTGCCTGTCGTAGACCGTGAAGTCGCGGCCATTGAAGCGCGCTGCGCCTTCCCAGGTGCCCAGCCAGAGCTGCCCATCCTCTGCCTGCGCCACCGTGTGCACCAGGTTGTGCGGCAGGCCGTCGTCCATGGTCCAGCGCGTGACCGTGTGGTGGGTGGTGTGGTCGAGCGCCTGCGCAACGGCCGGACAGGCGCCGAACAGCCCGCAGCAGAGCAACGCCCACAGCCACAGTCGCCCGATCCGCTGCACGCATGTGCTGCGAACGCAGCCTGCATGCGTATGCGCCCTGGACGTATCCACCCTCCAAATCCCCCTGTATCCATCTATCGAAGATACCCGCCGGTATGGTACAGACAGACTGCGGCAATCTATCACCGCAGTTTTCCTCGCATCCTAAAATTCCGCACCTGCCGGTAACCCACGGCATCCGGTGACATACGCTGTTTGCGGGGACCGCCCTGGAACGCCCCCACAGGACCGGATCGCAGCCGGCGATGCCATCGATTCCCCATGCATCGACGCCTACGGCACATCGCTTCGCCGCTCTCTCGAATCGCCCCTCCAGGCCCCGGCCTGATGCGTTCATCGCAGCCGAGTATAAATATAGAACCCGATGGTCTAGTATTGGCGCCATGTCCAGTTCGCCCCCCCTCACGTCCAAAACCAAGAGCAACGGTCCCGGGCGCCCCAAGGATCTTGGGAAACGTGCCGCCATCCTGGGCGCTGCCCGCACCATGTTCATGGAACAAGGCTATGCGGGGGTCAGCATGGATGGGATCGCGGCCCAGGCCGGCGTATCCAAACTGACCGTCTACAGCCATTTTGGCGACAAGGAGAGCCTGTTTTCCGAGGCGATCCGTGCGCAATGCCAGCACATGATGCCGGACGACCTGTTCGATCACGCCCCCAAGGGAACGCTCCGCGATCAGTTGATCGAAATCGCCAACGCCTTCTTCGCGATGGTCAGTACCGACTCGGCGATCGCCACCCACCGCATGATGATGGCGCCGGGGACCGGCGACGTGCATGTGCGCGAAATGTATTGGGCCGCCGGACCCACGCGAACCAAGCAGGCGCTCGCAGACTTTCTTTCGGCGCGCGTGGCCGATGGCCAGCTGGAGATCCCCGATCTGGCCCGTGCCGCCTCGCAATTCTTCTGCCTGCTCAAGGGCGAGCTGCACGCGCTGATGATGTGCGGCCTGCATGGTCAGCCCACCCGCGCACAGGTGGATGCACACATCCAGGCCAGCGTGGACTTCTTCTTGAGGGCCTATGCGCCCCGCTGATCGCCCCCGGCCTTTGGTGGCGATGACTTCCGGCACTGCGCCGGTTGCCGCCGCGCAGCGATGCTAGATGCACCAGGCGCCCCCGCGCACCGCTAAAATGTTTGCCCCACCGCGTTGGATACCCGCACCATGACGATCGATTTCTCCCAGGCCCGCGAAAAGATGGTCGAACAGCAGATCCGGCCGTGGGACGTGCTGGACCTGCGCGTGCTCGACGTGCTGGCGCGCCTGCCGCGCGAAGCCTTCGTACCGGAGGCCTACAAGACCCTGGCCTATGTCGATGTGGAGATCCCGCTGTCGGCCGGCCACAAGATGATGAAGCCGGTCGTGGAAGGCCGCATGTTGCAGGCGCTGGATCTGCAGCCGGGCGAAGATGTGCTGGAAGTGGGCACCGGCAGCGGCTATTCCACCGCCTGCCTGGCCGCGCTGGCGCGCGAGGTGGTCAGCCTGGAGATCGACCCGGCACTGGCGACGGCCGCACGCGCCAATCTGGACAGTACCGGCCTGGGCAGCAATGTGCGCATCGAAACCGCCGACGTGTTCGGCTGGCAGAGCGAGCGCCGTTTCGATGCCATCTGCGTGACCGCTGCGGTCGATACGCTGCCGACGCAGTGGCTGCAATGGTTGCGCCCGAACGGCCGGCTGTTCGTGGTGCGCGGTCACGAACCGGTGATGGAAGCAGTCCTGGTCCGTGGCGAAGTCAACGCCGCGCGCATCGAATCGTTGTTCGAAACCGACATCGCCTATCTCCAGGGCGCCGCACCGACGCCCCGATTCCAATTTTGATCCCCAAGGAAGCTTCCCCGATGATCCGCCGATCCCTCGTTCTGGCCCTGGCCGCCGCCCTGTCTCCAATGGCTGCGCACGCCACCGACCTGCTGCAGGTCTACGAAATGGCCCGCAACGGCGATCCGCAGCTAGCAGTGGCCGAGTCCACCCGCCTGGCGAATCGGGAGGGCCAGGTGCAGGCCCGCGCGGCGTTGTTGCCGCAACTGGATGGCAGCGCCGGTTTCACCCAGTCGCACCGTGAATTGGAAGGCGTGGACGGACGCTCCACCACCAAGCAACGCTCCTACGCGATCCAGGGCAGCCAGACCATCTTCAACTGGGCCCAGTTCGCCAACCTGCGCGCGCAGCGCGAAGTGGCCAAGGCCGCCGACTTCACCCTGGAATCGGCCAACAACGACCTGATCACCCGCACCTCGGCTGCATATTTCCAGGTATTGGTGGGCATCGAATCGCTGGCGGCAGCAGAAACCAACGAGGCAGCGGCCAAGAAGCAGTTCGACTACGCCGACAAGCGCCTGGAAGTGGGTCTTGCCCCGATCACCGACGTACACGAAGCCCGCGCCCAGTACGACCAGGCGCGTGCCGACACCATCAACGCACGTAATACGCTCAAGGATTACTACCAGGCGCTGACCGAGCTGACCGGCCAGCCGGTGGTCGGCTTGCGCGCGCTGCCGGAGGAATTCCGTCCGGAAGTGCCGGCCGCCTACGCCAATGTCGATCAGCTGGTGTCCACCGCCATCGCCGACAATCCGGCGCTGAAAGCGCAGCAGCTGCAGGTCAGCGCCGCCGAGGCCCAGGTCAATGCGGCACGTGCAGGCCATTACCCGACCTTGAACCTTGGTGCCAATGTCGGCCGCAGCAATAGCTGGGGCGGTGCCAGCACGGTCGATCAGGCGGCAGGCAACTTCACCACCAACGGCCGCGACATCGATACCGACTCGATCGGCATCACGCTGTCGATTCCGATCTTTGCCGGCGGCGCCACCCAGTCGGCGGTACGTCAGGCGCTTTCGCAGCGCGATATCCAGCAGGACACCTACGAGCAGCAGAAGCGCGCGCTGGATCGCAATACGCGCAATGCCTATCAGACCGTGGTCGCCGGCATCAGCGAAGTGGAAGCCCGCCGCCTGGCCGTGGTCTCCGCACAGGCCGCATACGACGCCTCGCAGGTAGGTCTGGAAGTCGGTACGCGCACCGTGCTGGACGTGGTGCAGAATCAGCGCACGCTGTTCCAGGCGCAGCTGAACTATGCGCAGTCGCGCTACAACTTCCTGCAGAACCGCCTGCTACTGGGCCAGGCCATCGGCAAGCTCGACATCAGCGACCTGCAGGATGTGAACCGCCTGCTGTCGCAGGACGCCGAGTCAAAGCTGCAGGGCAGTGGCTCGCTGCAGTAAAGCCGGCGGCGACATCACTGCAGAAGAAGGCGGGCACAGGCCCGCCTTTTTTGTGCGTGCCCTGGGTGGAGGTCGCCGCGTGCAATGATTGGGTTGTGCATCGCCGCGCCTGACTCCCGTCACGACAACAGCGCAAACGGCCGCGACGTGAAAGCATGTATGGCGTGACGGTCGCAATGCAACGATGCACTGCGCGAAGGCATCGTCAGGACGAAGCCCCGTCGTCGACCACTGGCGGCAGGTCCGGCGCAATCTGCACCAGCGTGCGCGCCACTGCCCCCTTGCCATTGGCAACCAACGCCAATCCGTTGGCCGCCATCGCCTCGCGCTGCGCCGGGTCGCCGAGCAGACGCGCCAGATCGTGATACACGCAATCGGCATCCTCGCAAATGGCCACCGCCTCGGCTTCGCGCATGCGCCGCGAAATCTCCGAGAAATTATGCAGATGCGGGCCGGTCACTGCAGGCGTTCCGACCGCTGCCGGTTCGAGCAGATTGTGCCCGCCGATCGGCTGCAGGCTGCCGCCGACGAAGGCGACCTGCGCGCAGGCATAGAAGCTCATCAGCTCGCCCAGGGTATCGAGCACGAACACCTTGTCGCGTGCCTGCGGCCATTGCTGCGTCTTGCGCGTGGACACTGCCCAGCCGCGCTCGCGCGCCAGCGCTTCGACCCTGGCAAAGCGCTCCGGGTGACGCGGCGCCCACAACAGCAGCAAATCGGGAAACTGCACCAGCAGGCGCGCATGGAGATCGGCCACCGCCGACTCTTCGCCTTCATGCGTGCTGGCCGCGATCCACACCGGTCGCGTTACCGGCACATGGGTGCGGAACTGCGTCACCAACGCCTGCAGTTGCGTCGGCGCGGCGATATCGAATTTCAGATTGCCCAGCGCGGTCACCTGATCGGGACGCGCGCCCAGCGTGAGGAAGCGCGCTGCGTCGTCCTGCGACTGCGCCGCCACGCAGGTGACGGTACGCAGTGCGCGGCTGATCAGCGGCGCCAGCACGCGGTAACCGCGCAGCGACCGCGCCGACAAACGCGCATTGAGGATGTACACCGGAATCTTGCGGTCGCGGCAGCCAAACAGCATGTTCGGCCACAGTTCGGTTTCCAGAATCAACGCCAGACGCGGGCGAAAGTGCTCCAGGAAGCGACCGACGCTGCCGGGCACGTCGTAGGGCAGATAGACATGGTCCACCGCATCGCCCCAGACCGCGCGCACGCGCTCGGAACCGGTCGGCGTGATGGTGGTGATGACCCAGCGGATATCCGGGCGCTGCGCACGCAGCGCATTGACCAGCGGCGCGGCGGCGTTGACCTCGCCCACCGACACCGCATGCAGCCATACGCGTGGACGCCCGCGGGCATGCGGATAGGACGCATAGCGCTCGTTCCAGCGATTGAAGTATTCGCGTACACGGAAGCCGCGCCACACCAGGTGGTACACCGTCACCGGCAGCAACAGGTACAACAGCGCCGAGTACAGCCCGCGCAACAGCCATTCGATCGGATCTTTCCGCATCGGTGCAGGATACGGGAGCGTTGCAGCGTGCGCATGTGCACGCTGCCCGGCGTGCGTGATCCCTTAGACTTGACGCATGTCCGAATCCGCCACCGTCGCCGTCCGCCCTTCCCTGCGCAACCCCAGGCACTGGCCCATGTATCTGGGTCTTGCGGTCATGGTGCTTGCCGGGCGCCTGCCCTGGATGCTGCAGCGTGCGCTGGGCCGTGGCGTGGGGTGGATCGCGATGCGTCTGGCGGGCACGCGTCGGCGCGCGGCCGAGGTCAACCTCAAGCTGTGTTTTCCAGAGCAGGACGATGCCTGGCGGGCGCGACTGCTGCGCGATAGTTTCGATGCGCTGGGCGTGGGCCTGTTCGAATTCGCGCGTGCATGGTGGGGCAGCATCGATGCCATTCGCCCCGGCGTGCAGATCGAAGGCCTGGAACACCTGCAGCAGCTGCAGGAGCAAAAGCGCGGCGTGTTGCTGGTGTCCGGCCACTTCATGACGCTGGAAATGTGCGGACGGCTGCTGTGCGATCACGTGCCGCTGGCCGGCATGTACCGCAAGCACCGAAACCCGGTATTCGAATGGGCGGTCAAGCGCGGCCGCTTGCGCTATGCCACGCACATGTTCGCCAACGAGGATCTGCGCGCCACCATCAAGCATCTCAAGCGCGGTGGCTTGCTGTGGTACGCGCCGGACCAGGACATGCGCGGCAAGGACACCGTGTTCGTGCCGTTTTTCGGGCATCCGGCCTCCACCATCACCGCCACCCATCAGCTGGCGCGGCTGACCGGTTGCGCGGTGGTGCCGTACTTCCATCGCCGCGAAGGCGGCCGCTACATCCTCAAGATCGCACCACCGCTGGCAGGCATTCCATCAGACGATGTGATCGCCGATACCACGCAGGTCAATGCAGCGATCGAGGACATGGTGCGCGAGGCGCCGGACCAATACCTGTGGATCCATCGCCGCTTCAAACGCCAGCCGGGTGGGCGCAGCGATTTCTATCGGTGATGTCGGTTGTTTGGATGCCTGCGATGCAGGCATCCGCAGATGCCACGCTTCGAGCCAACCTGGGTTATCGCGGCAGCAGCCGGTCTGCATCGTCGTTGAGCAAGGCGCCGGCATACAACGCGGCCAGCATCAGGCTCAGGCCGCCCCAGAAGCTGGAATAGAACGCCAGATGCGTATTGAACGGGAACACAGTGGCGACCAGTGCGATCATCGCCGGCCGCGCCTGCTCGCGTGCCGCCACACTGGAATAGCGCCACGCACGCCAGGCCTGCGCCGCACCGGCCAGCCACAGCAGTAAACCGATCACGCCGGTTTCGGCCAGGATTTCCAATACGATCTGGTGCGCATGGAAAGCCGGCCCGGCGCCCCAGGCAGGTGCCTGTCCGGGGGCCGGATTACAGGCTGGATATGCCTGACGGAAACCGCGCGCACCGACTCCATTGAACGGATGTTCGCGAATCATGCACAGCGCCGCGCCCCAGATCTGCGCACGCCCGGACAAGGCCTGATCCACGCCTTGTTCGCCATTGCCGAAGGCCAATGCGGTGCGCTGGACCCGCTCGCGCGCTTGCGGCGCCACGGCGACCACGCCGACGGCCAGGAGCGCGCCGACCAGCGCCACGCCCAGCAGACGACGGCCACCCAGCAACTGCCAGCCGGACAGCAGCACGATCACGCCATAGGTGATCCACGACGCGCGCGAGCCGGCCAAGACCAGCACCACCCCGACCGCCGCCGCCGCGCCTGCCCAGGCCCAGGCGTTGCGCCGCCCGAGCGCCAGCAACAGGAACGGCGACAGGCTGGCCAGGGTCTGCCCGAACTTGAGATTGCACGGCCCCAGCACGCCGCTGAGGCGGTCCACCAACGCCAACTCCTGCGGCGTACACAGGCCATGGCCACTGATCAGCTGCTTGAGCTGATCCAGCCCGAAGAACAGCGGACTGCTCCCGAATGCGGCCTGCAGCAACGCATCCAGCGTCCACACCCCGCCAATCACCGCCAGACCAGCGAAGGTGCGGCGGCGGCGCTGCGGATTGGCGACCGCAATCGCGCACAACCACATGAAAGGCAGGTAGCGCAGATCGGTCGCCGATTTGCGCAACGCGCGGCCGACATCCACCGCGTCGAACGCCGACAGCATCTGTGGCAACCAATAGGCCATGAACAACACGCTGGTCAGCGCCCAGGCCGCGCTGCTAAGCAAGCGTGTGCCGCCGCGGAACCGCGCATGCAGCAAGCGATATCCAGCGAATACCGCACCCAGCGACAGCACCGTTTCAGCCAATCCGGGCGTGGGCCATAGCGCCACGAACAGGATGACCCACAACGGGGCCCAGCGACCAGCATCGGGCGTCAACACAGGCGTGTGCGGGATGGCCTCAGCGGCGGAGTTCGTCATAGACCTTCAAGGTGGCCGATTGCATGGCCTGCAACGTATAGGGGAGGACGGCGGGCGGTGTCGGCGCCTGCTGCAGCAAGGCCAGCGCCTGCGTGCGCAGGGCGTTGGCATCGAAGGCCGGCACGGCGCCGCCGGGTTGCAACTCGGCGAGCAGTTCGCCGACGCCGCCGTGCGCCCAGCCCAGTACCGGCCGGCCCACCGACAAGGCCTCCACCACGGTGCGGCCGAAGGCCTCGGGTTTGCGCGACAGCTGCAGCACCAGATCGCTGGCTGCATAGGCCTCGGCGATGCGTGCGGTGGGCTCGGTGAACGCGACCGCATCGGCCACCCCCAGCCTGGCCGCCTCGGCCTCCAGTTCGCGCACATAGGCTTCGCGCCCCGGCTCGCGCGCGCCCGGCAACCACAGCCAGGCCGGCACGCCGGCAGCCCTTACATCGGCCAGCAATTGCAGGCCGTCGGCATGCCCTTTCAGGCGCGTGCCGCGACCGGGCAACAACAACAGCGGCGCGTCGACCGGCAGGCCGGGCAACAGCGTCTGTGCCCACTTGCGCGCGCGGTTATCAGGCTGCGGACGACGCGGAAACTGCACGATATCGACACCGCGCGGGATCGTGCGCAAGCGCGCGGGGTCGGTCTGCGGATAATGCGTGCACACATACTCGCGCACTGTCTGCGAGACGCAGATCACCCGCTCGCCGTAGGTCATCACCGCGCTATAGCGACTGGGCGAATTGAGCCCGTGCACGGTCGTGACAAAGCGCGGACGCGTCGCCTCGGACATACCCCGCAGCGCGTACCAGCCCAACCATGCGGGAAGGCGCGAGCGCGCATGCACGATGTCGGCGCCCAGTTCGGCAAACAACCGGCGCAGGCCGACCACGTGGCGCAAGGTCAGCAGCGACTTGCGCCCGATCTCCAGGGTGAGATGTTCGCCGCCCGCCTCCAGCAACGGCTGCACCAGGCGGCCGCCGGCCGAGACGACCACCGCGCGGTGGCCGGCGCGCACCAGCGCAGCGGCGATTTCCAGGGTGGAGCGCTCGACGCCGCCGGACTGCAGCGCCGGCAGCAGTTGCACCACGGTAAGGCGGTGCATCCGGCCAGGATCAGTCGGCGAGTACGAACAACGCGCCGCAATACGGGCACTTGGCTTCGCAGTTGGGCTCGTCTTCGATCGGCAGATACACCCGCGGATGCGAGTTCCACAACGCCATCTGCGGGGTCGGGCAGCTCAGCGGCAGATCGCTGCGGTGCACGGTGTAGCGCGATTCGGCATTGGCGGGCGCGGTGGCGGTCTGGCTCATGGCGTCACGATCAAGGGGCAAAGGCAGAGCGCGGATTCTAGCAGCCTGGGTGGTGATCGGCCCATTGACCTCGCCGCGCGCGATGGCGCAGGCGATCGTTTCACTGGTTGCCGGTCAGGTTGCCGAGGTGGTCTGCGGATGCGGTGGCCGCCTATGCGCTCCAACAGCCACTGTCGCTGCAGGGCACGACACTGCGCCCCCACCATCGCGCCTATCATCGGGGCAAACGGCGTTCCGTCATCCGGCTGGTTCAGCTGAAAGACGATGCAGTGACCCACCGAACGTCATGCCGTGTCCGCCGCCAAGGAGCCATCACTACGTGACCATGCCTATTGTCCTGCTGCGCCAACCTGGGCTGCTGCGCTCGATCGCTGTTGCCCTGGCTGGCATCGTACCGTTGCCGGTGATTGCAGCAACTGGGTTCGCAACCGCGTTCGAAGACGGCGAGCCGTTGCCGGTCAACGCCGAGGCAGGCGATGTACGGATTGCGATCGGCACCGGACCGGCGACGCCTTATGCGGCCAAACCGAACGCCGGCTACAGCGGTGCGCATGCGTTGCGGTATGACAGCCATGGTGCGGGCGGGCGACGCACCTTGTTTATGCGTGATATTGCGATCGGCGCCGATACGACGCTGTCGTGGCTGGTGTTGCCGGAAAGTGTGGGCAGCGATCATGTGGCCTCGACCTATGTGTCGCTGGATCTGTTGCTGGACGACGGCACGCGCGTGTCCGCCAGCACTGCGCGGGATCAACATGGCATTGCGCTCGGCGCGCGGGCGCAGGGCGCGTCGAAGACGCTGTATCCACAGCAATGGGCGCGCAAGGTCGTGCGACTCGGCGATGTGGCTGGATTGCGCGGGCGGCGTGTGGTGGCGATCGAACTGGACGTGGCACCGCCGGCAGGCGCGACTGGCGCTGGCTGGATCGACGACATCGCCATCGCCGAAGTACCGCGCGCGGTTCCCGCGCGGCCATCGGATTGGGTGCTGACCACGCGTGGAACGCAGTCCAACGGCACGTTTTCGCGCGGCAATAATTTCCCGGCAACGGCGGTGCCGCATGGCTTCAACTTCTGGACGCCGGTGACCGATGCGGGGACGCTGACCTGGCTGTATCGCTGGAACGAGCAGAACGACGCGGACAATCGGCCACGCCTGCAGGCGCTGTCGCTCAGCCACCAACCCAGCCCGTGGATGGGCGATCGGCAGACCTTCCAGGTGATGCCGTCGCTGAGTGCAGGCGTGCCGCAAGCCGATCGCAACAAGCGCGCGCTGGCGTTCTCGCATGCCAACGAAGTCGCGCGTCCTTACCGCTATGCAGTGCAGCTGGACAACGGTATCCATGCCGAGATTGCGCCGACCGACCATGCGGCGCTGTTCCGCTTTCGTTTTCCCGCCCAGGGCGATGCCAATCTGCTGTTCGACAACGTGGATGCACGCGGCGGGTTGCACCTGGACGCGGCAACGCAAACGCTCTCCGGCTATACCGACGTGCGCAGCGGTCTGTCCACGGGAGCCACGCGCATGTATGTCTATGCCAGCTTCGATACACCCTGGAAGCGCAGCGGCCTGAGCGAGACGGGCCGGCCGACCGGCTGGGTCAAGTTCGAGGCCGGCGCTACGCGACAGGTGCAGATGCGCATTGCCACCTCGCTGATTTCGCTCGATCAAGCCAGGCACAACCTGGCGCTGGAGATCGCACCGCAGGCAAGCTTCGAGCAGATCGCTGCACGTGCGCAGGATGCCTGGGATGCGTTGCTGGCGCGCTTCGAGGTGCCCGACGCCACGACCGACCAGAAGACCACCCTGTATTCCAATCTGTACCGACTGCATCTGTATCCCAACTCCGGCCATGAAAATGTCGGAAGCGCCAGTGCGCCGGACTGGCGTTACGCCAGCCAGAACAGCTGGTCCGACGACAACATCGACGGCAGCGCAGTGCGCAGTTTCGCCCCGATCCGCGATGGCCGGGTCTATCTCAACAATGGGCTGTGGGATACCTTCCGCACCGCGTGGCCGGCGTATGCGCTGTTCGCACCCGACGCTGCCGGCGGCCTGGTACAGGGTTTTCTGGAGCAATCGCGGGCCGGCGGCTGGGTGGCGCGCTGGTCTTCGCCTGGCTACGCAGATTTGATGGTCGGCACCAGTTCCGATGTTGCGTTTGCCGATGCCTGGCTCAAGGGCGTGCAGGGTTTCGATCCCGCCGAGGCATACGCTGCCGCGCTCAAGAACGCCACCGTGGTGGCGCCCGACAGACACGTCGGCCGCAAGGGCATGGCACGTTCGACCTTTCGTGGTTACGCCGCTACCGACACGCATGAAGGCATGTCGTGGTCGATGGAAGGTGCGCTCAACGATTTTGGTATCGCCAACATGGCCGATGCGCTGTCCAGGCAGGCGAATACGGCGGCAGCGCGCGCGCGTTATGCAACCGAAGCGCTGTATTTCCGTCACCGCGCGGCCGGGTATTCGGCGCTGTTCGATCCGGCAATCGGCTTTTTTCAGGGCCGCACACCCAACGGCGATTGGCGCGTGGATGCGGCGCACTACGACCCGCGCGTATGGGGCAATGACTACACCGAATCCAGCGGCTGGACGTTTGCATTCACCGCACCGCACGACGGCGAAGGGCTGGCCGCGCTGTATGGCGGACGCGCGGCGTTGGCCGCCAAACTGGATACCTTCTTTGCCACGCCGGAAACCGCCGAAGCCAAGTTCGCCGGTTCCTACGGCGACACCATCCACGAGATGACCGAAGCGCGCGATGTGCGCATGGGCATGTACGCGCACAGCAACCAACCGGCGCACCACATTCCATGGATGTATCTGTATGCCGGGCAGCCGTGGAAAACCCAACGTATCACCCGCGAGATCCTCGCACGCCTGTACCTGGGTAGCGACATCGGCCAGGGCTATCCCGGCGATGAAGACAACGGCGAGATGTCGGCGTGGTATCTGTTCGCGGCGCTGGGGCTGTATCCGTTGCGCATGGGCACGCCGGAGTATGTGATCGGCTCACCGCTGTTCAAACATGCCAGCGTGCGCTTGCCCGGCGGCGCTATGTTGACGGTCAATGCGCCACAAAACTCGCCGCAAAACGTGTATGTGCAGTCGCTCAGGCTCAACGGCAAACCATGGCGCAAGACCTGGTTGCCGCATGCAGACATCGCCAAGGGCGCAACGCTGGATTTCGTCATGGGCCCGGAGCCTTCGCGCTGGGGCACCGGGCCGAACGATGCACCGCCGTCGCTCACCGCGCCTGGTCAGCGCCCTGCTCCCTGGCGCGATGTGCTCGGAGACACCGCGCGCATTGCGCTCGCCGATGGCAGCGATATGGCTGCGTTGCACGATGACGATGCGGGGACGGTTGCGGCGGTGTCGTCTGCATCCGCGTTGACGCTGAGTGGCCTCGACCATGGCACGCCGACGCTCTATACCTTGACCAGCGGCAATGCGGCGATTGCGGCAAGTGGATGGACCTTGGAAGCGCGTGCGTCTGGCGGTGCGTGGACGCTGATCGATCAGCGCCGCGACGAGGCGTTCGACTGGCCACTGCAGACGCGACCGTTCCGTATTGCCGCGCCGGGCAGGTATGCGGAGTATCGGTTGCGATTGACCGCGCCTGCGAAGGTCCAGCTGGCGGAGATTGAGTTGCTGGGTGCGGAAAGTGCGGCGCGTTGACGCGGATCTTGTTGGACGTCCTCTTGAAACACGGCGCCCTGTGCGCGAGCGCTGTGCTGCGATCCAGGCGCACGCGATGGCCGCTCACTCCACCAGCTAGAGCGCTCTCACTTGGGAATGCTGGAAAACCGCACCCTCACCCGGACGGGCGAGGGGCTTGCAAGCGTTGCAGGCAGTGCCGGCAGGCCACGCACTGCCATTGCCGATTTGATCTTCCGGTCAACCAAAGGGCGTCAGGGCAACGACATTGCACGCCATAGCCGTTGCCTGATCAGCCAGCGCGTCTTCTGGCGTGGCCCTTCCCGCGAGGGCTATCTCAGCCGTTGCCCTTCTCGGCCTTTTCGGCAGCGCTCTTTTCGGCATCGCGCTGGCGGCGGATCTGCGCATCCACCGCAGCGATCGCGGTCATGTTCATCACCCGGCGCGAGGTGGCGCTGGTGGTGAGGATGTGCACCGGCTTGGAGATGCCCATCAGGATCGGGCCGATCGCCACGCCGTCGGTGAACACGCGCACCAGGTTGTAGGCGATGTTGGCCGCTTCCAGGTTCGGCAGCACGAACAGGTTGGCGCGACCCTTGAGCGTGCTGTTGGGCATGATCTGCTTGCGCAGCGCTTCGTCCCAGGCGGTATCGCCCTGCATCTCGCCATCGATGTTGAGCTCGGGCTTGCGCTTGAGCAGCGCCTCGCGCACCTGGCGCATCTTCAGCGCGTCGCGCGAGTCGTGGCTGCCGAAGTTGGAGTGCGACAGCAGCGCGATATTGGGCTCGATACCGAACAGCTTGAGGCGGTAAGCGGCCTGCAACGTGGCTTCGACCACCTGCTCCACGGTGGGGTCTTCCTGCACATGCGTGTCCAGGAAGAAGAACACGCCCAGCTGGTTGATTACACCGGTCATCGCCGAGGTGGAGCTCACCCGCGGTTCCAGCGGAATCACGCTGCGTGCGTAGCCCAGCTTCTTGTGGAAACGGCCCACCACGCCGGACAGCATCGCATCGGCTTCGCCGCGCGCCACCATCACCGCGGCGATCAGGGTCGGACGCGAGCGCATCAGTTCCTTGGCGGCGGTGACGGTCACGCCGCGACGTTCGGTGAGCGCGTGGTAGTACTGCCAGTATTCGTTGAAGCGGGGGTCGTCGAGGATGTTGGTGATCTCGAAGTCCACGCCGGCGGTCAGGCGCAGGCCCATGCGCTCGATGCGCGCTTCGATGACGTCCGGACGGCCGATCAGGATCGGGAACGCCAGGCCTTCGTCGACCACGTTCTGCACCGCGCGCAACACCACTTCTTCTTCGCCTTCGGCATACACCACGCGCTGCTTGTCGGCGCGCGCGCGGTCGTAGACCGGCTTCATCATCAGGCTGGTGCGGTAGACGAACTGGCCGAGCTTGTCGCGGTAGGCCTCCATGTCGTCGATCGGGCGCGTGGCCACGCCCGAATCCATCGCCGCCTGCGCCACCGCCGACGACAACTCCACCAGCAGGCGTGGGTCCAACGGACGCGGAATCAGATAGTCGGGGCCGAAGCTCGGGGTCTCGCCACCGTAGGCTGCGCCCAGGTCGGAGGCTTCGCGCCGCGCCATCGCCGCGATCGCCTTGACGCAGGCGATCTTCATTTCCTCGTTGATGCCGGTGGCGCCCACGTCCAGCGCGCCGCGGAACAGGTACGGGAAGCACAGCACGTTGTTGATCTGATTCGGATAGTCCGAGCGGCCGGTGCCGATGATGCAATCCGGGCGCACCGCCTTGGCCGCTTCCGGGGTGATCTCCGGGTTGGGATTGGCCAGCGCGAAGATCACCGGCTGGCGCGCCATCGTGGCGACCATTTCCGGCTTGAGGATGCCGGCCGCCGACAGGCCGAGGAAGATATCGGCACCTTCGACGATTTCGGCCAGGGTGCGCTTGTCGGTGTCGCGCGCATAGCGCTGCTTGTCCGGGTCCAGGTCGGTGCGGCCGGTGTGGATCACCCCGTCGCGGTCCAGCGCCAGGATGTTCTCCGGCTTCAGGCCCAGCGAGACCAGCATGTTGACGCAGGAAATGCCCGCCGCGCCCATGCCGGTGGTGGCCAGCTTGACCTCTTCGATCTTCTTGCCGGTGACCACCAGCGCGTTGAGCACGGCCGCGCCGACGATGATCGCAGTGCCGTGCTGGTCGTCATGGAACACCGGAATGTTCATGCGCTCGCGCAGCTTGCGCTCGACGATGAAGCACTCCGGCGCCTTGATGTCTTCCAGGTTGATGCCGCCGAAGGTCGGCTCCAGGCTGGCGATGATGTCCACCAGCTTGTCCGGGTCGTTCTCGTTGATCTCGATGTCGAACACGTCGATGCCGGCGAACTTCTGGAACAGCACGCCCTTGCCTTCCATCACCGGCTTGGACGCCAGCGGGCCGATGTTGCCCAGGCCCAGCACGGCGGTGCCGTTGGTGATGACCGCCACCAGATTGCCGCGCGCGGTGAGCTCGCTGGCCTGGGTGGGTTCTTCGACGATCGCCTCGCAGGCGAACGCCACGCCCGGCGAATACGCCAGCGACAGATCGCGCTGGGTCAGCATCGGCTTGGTCGCGGAGACCCTGATCTTGCCGGCCGGCTGCTGGCGGTGATAGTCGAGGGCGGCCTGTTTGAAGTCGTCGTTGGACATCGGCTGTGTGGTTCTCAAAGGCGCAGAAGAGTCGATTCTACCCGTCTGCCTGAACAAGGGCCTGTCGCGCAGCTGTCACTGCGGCAGGAACATCGAACGCACTGCAACGCGAAACGGCCCTGCACCCCATCGGGATCGCCGATGGAATGCAGGGCCGCAAGACGCATCAGCGCAAGCTGGCCGGTGCGGTGCCTGGTTCGCCGACCGGGGCCTGCAACGGCGGTTCGCCGCCATCCAGGGCCAGCTTCAGCTGGTCCCGATCCAGGGCATTTTCCCAGCGCGACACCACCACCGTGGCGACCGCGTTGCCGATGAAGTTGGTCAAGGAGCGGCATTCGCTCATGAAACGGTCCACGCCCAGGATCAGCGCCATGCCGGCCACCGGCACTTCCGGCACCACCGCCAGCGTCGCGGCCAGGGTGATGAAGCCGGCACCGGTGACGCCCGCCGCGCCCTTGGAGCTGAGCATCGCCACCGCCAGCAGCGCGAGCTGGTGACCCAGGGTCAGTTCGGTATTGGTCGCCTGGGCGATGAACAGCGCCGCCAGGGTCATGTAGATGTTGGTGCCGTCCAGATTGAACGAGTAGCCGGTCGGGACCACCAGGCCCACCACGGACTTCTCGCAGCCGGCCTTTTCCATCTTCTCCATCAGCGATGGCAGCGCCGACTCCGACGACGAGGTGCCCAGCACCAGCAGCAGTTCGGCCTTGAGGTAGCGGATCAGCTTGAGCACCGAGAACCCGCACAGCCGGCAGACCAGCCCCAGGATCACCAGCACGAACAACAGCGAGGTCAGGTAGAACGACCCCACCAGCCAGGCCAGGTTGACCAGCGATTCCACCCCGTACTTGCCGATGGTGAAGGCGATCGCACCGAAGGCACCGAGCGGTGCGGCGCGCATCAGGATGTGGACCAGCTTGAACACCGGCGCGATCAGCGCTTCCAGGAAGTGCAGCACCGGCTTGCCGCGCTCGCCCACCAGGGCCAGCGAGACGCCGAACAGCACTGCCACGAACAGCACCTGCAGGATGTTGGGCCCGGTCAGCTTGCCGTTGACGACCTGGTCGCCGGTGAAGGCCCCGATCAGCGAGTTGGGAATGATGTCCATCAGGAACCCGACCAGGGTCAGGTCGTGCGACTTCTCGACGTAGCTCTTGACCGCGCTCTGGTCCAGATCGGCCGGATTGATGTTCATGCCGGCGCCGGGCTGCACCACGTGCGCCACCACCAGGCCCACCACCAGTGCCAGGGTGGAGAAGAACAGGAAGTAGGCCATCGCCTTGCCGAACACCCGGCCCACCGTCTTGAGGTGGGTCATGCCGGCGATGCCGGTGACGATGGTCAGGAAGATCACCGGCGCGATGATCATCTTCACCAGCTTGATGAAGGCATCGCCCAGCGGCTTGAGGCTCTCTGCGAAGGCCGGTTCAAAGTGGCCAAGCAGGGCACCCAGGACGATCGCCACCACCACCTGGAAGTACAGCTGGCGGTAGAAGGGGACAGGCGCCGGCAAAGGGCCGGCAGGCTTGCTGATGTGCATGACGCCACTCCGAGGGAACTGGAAGGTGCCTGAGCAGGCACCCGGTGCACGCATTCTGGCCGTACGTCACAGCTGCGGCCGATAGCCCATTGGTACTACGCGCTGTCCGTGGGCTGAACGTGGTCTTACACTTCAGACGCGCCATCGCCGGCCGTTAATTGCGTTTAACGCAGACACCGCCTTCAGGGTTGTCGCCGTCCGGAACCTGCGCGCTTGCTGAAGCTATTCAGTGCGAACGCCATGGCAGGACGCCCGGCCCCTACTCACAGTCGAAGACCACTCCTATGCGCATCAATCCGCTCGTTCTTGCGTTGGCCATCGCCGCCGCGCCCGCTGCCGCCAACGCGGCCACCTCGCTGGAAAACTGGCCGACCAAGTACACCTTCGGTGATGGCACCGAGGTTGGCGTGACCGGCAACTATGCCTACGACGACAACAACTTTTCCGGCGACGACCGCCTGGAAGACCGCACCGATTTCCGCCGCAAGGAATTCGGCGCCACGATCCGGAAGAAGGGCGTGTACGACGCCGGCGTCAACTTCGATTTCGAAGCCAAGCTGTGGCTGGACGTGTTCTTCCGCGTCGAGACCAAGGCGCTGCTGGGCCAGGATTACGGCCGTGTGCGCCTGGGCTACATGAAGGTGCCGGTGGGCCTGGAAGCGCTGCAGGCCTCGCGTGCGGGGACCTTCATGGAACTGGGCCTGCCGATCCAGGCGGTGTTCCAGGGCCGTCGTACCGGTGCGGAGTGGACGCTGGAGCGTCCGCAATACCTGTTGCAGGCCGGCGCTTACGGCGGCAAGGACCTGCAGGGCGACAACCCCGGCACCACCCAGGCGCTGCATGCGGTGTGGACCCCGATGAAGGCCGAAGGCGACGTGCTGCACCTGGGCATCGCCGGCTCGGTCGAAAACCCGCGCGGTTTCAGCGACGGCCGCGGCGTGTCCTTCAGCCCGCGCGTGCGCCTGCGTGCCCGTCCGGAAGCCGGCCTGACCGACGTGCGCCTGATCGACACCGGCACCATCCTGGATGTGGACCACGTGATCCGCGCAGGACTGGAAGCGGTGTGGATCCATGGCCCGTTCTCGCTGCAGAGCGAAGCGCTGCGTGCCGAAGTGGCGCGCAACGACAACCAGCCGCACTTCATCGCGCAGGGCCAGTACCTCTACGGCACCTGGACGCTGACCGGCGAATCGCGCACCTATGTCGCTGGCGTGCCGGGCAACATCAAGCCGGCGCACGACTACGGCGCCGTCGAGCTGACGGCCCGCTACAGTCGCCTGGACCTGGAAGACAACCGCGTCAGCGGCGGCCGCCAGCACGACACCACCATCGGCGCCAACTGGTACCTCACCAGCCACTTCAAGATGCAGGCCAACTACAGCTGGGTGGATGCCACGCGCAACGGCGTGCATGAGACCCCGCACGTGATGGAACTGCGTGCGCAGGTGCAGTTCTAAGCGTCGTCGCCACATCCGCTGTACGGCGGTATGACCGCCGCGCAGCGTGTGTGATGCCTGTTTCAAGGCACCACTTCCGCCACTGCGTGGTCCCATGCGACCGCATCCTTCCCGGGTGCGGTCGCAGTCGTTTAGGGCAGTGGTCGGTAAGTGCGGTCACGGCAATGGCTGACCGATCGACCGACAGACCGCCATACTTGCCGGCATGTACGCCTCGCAACGTCGCCGCCTGCTGCTCACCCTGACCATCGTGCTGGGGGGCATGGTGGTGGCCATGGTCGCGGCAGGGCACTTTGTCGAACAGAGCGCCCTGCACGACGAAAGCGCCACCGTGCGGCGTCAGCTGCGCCTGTATGCGCAGGCCTTGCAGCAGCGCATCGATCGCTATCGCACCCTGCCGCAGATCCTGGCGCTGGACCCGGAGTTGCGCGCCGCAGTGTCCGTCCCGTTGTCGCCCGAACAGGTGGAAGGGCTCAATCGCAAACTGGAGCGCGCCAACAACGTCACCCAATCGTCCACGCTCACGTTGATCAACCGCAACGGCGTCGCGCTGGCCGCCAGCAACTGGCGCGGCGCGCGCAGCAACGTGGGCGTGGATTACGCGTTCCGGCCGTACTACCAACAGGCATTGGCCAACGGCACCGGCAGTTTCTACGGCATCGGCATGACCACCAGTGAGCCGGGCTATTTTCTGTCGCAGGCCATTGTCGACAGCGCCGGTCAGGTGCAGGGCGTGGTGGTGATCAAGATCGCGCTGGCCGCGCTGGAGCGCGAGTGGCTGCAGACGCCCGATATCGTGCTGGCTTCCGACGCGCACCAGGTAGTGTTCCTGGCCAGCCGCCCGCAATGGCGCTACCGCATGCTCGCTCCACTCAGCGTCCGCGATCGCAGCGAATTGCAGAGCACCCGCCAATACGCCGATCAGCGATTGCTGCCACTGCGGCGCCGGTTGATCGAGCAGACCGGCAACGGCGGCGTGCTGGCCGAGGTGCGCGACCCCGCACTCGCCAGCCCGGTGCTCTGGCAGAGCCTGGACGTGCCCGAAAGCGGCTGGCGCCTGCACCTGCTGCACGACACCCGCGCCAGTGCAGCGGCCGGGCGCGCCGCAGCGATTGCGGCCGCCGGTACCTGGTTGGCGCTGTCGTTGCTGTGGTTGTTCGTGCAGCAACGGCGACGGCTATCGGCCTTGCGCCAGCGCAGCCGGCACGAGCTGGAGACAGTGTTGCAGCAACATGCCGAGGAGTTGCGCACTGCCCAGGATGGCGTGGTCACCGCCGCGCAACAGGCCAACGCCGGCCTGAGCCGCAGCCTGGAACATCTGCCGCAGGGCGTGGTGGTGATCGACGAGGCGCTCAATCTGGTGGCGTGGAATTCGCGCTACGTGGAATTGTTCCGCTTCCCGCCGGAGCTGCTCAAGATCGGCCGCCCGATCGAGGAGTTGTTCCGCTTCAATGCGCGCCGTGGCCTGCTCGGCCCGGGGCCGATCGAGGCCGCCATCGAGCGCCGCCTCAACCATTTGCGCAGCGGCAAACCGCATATGCGCGAGAGCGAGAAGGAAGACGGCACGGTGCTGGAAATCCGTGGCAATCCGCTGCCCGATGGCGGATTCGTCACCAGCTACGCCGACATCACCAGCTACAAGAACGCCGCGCGCGAACTGCGCTCGCTGGCCGATGCACTGGAACACCGCGTGGCCGAGCGCACCCGCGACCTGGCTGCCGCCAAGCGCGAAGCCGAGAACGCCAACCGTTACAAGACCCGCTTCGTCGCCTCGGCGGTGCACGACCTGCTGCAACCGCTGAACGCCGCGCGCATGTTCGTGTCGGTGTTGCGCGGGCAGGTGCCCGACGCCGGCAGCGCGCGCGTGGTCGACAGCATCGAAGGCGCGCTGGCCGCGCAGGACGCCATCCTCAACAGCCTGCTGGATATCTCGCGCCTGGAAGCGGGCAGCCTGAAAACCCAGGTCCGCGATTTTGCGATCGCCCCGCTGCTGGAAACGCTGGCGCGCGAATTCGGCATCCTTGCCGAAGACCGTGGTCTGCTGCTGGACTGGGTGCCGACCTCGGCGGTGGTGTTGAGCGATGAAAACCTGCTGCGGCGCATCCTGCAGAACTTCTTGTCCAACGCCATCCGCTACACCCCGCGCGGCCGCGTCCTGATCGGTTGCCGCCGCCGTGGCGGCTGGCTGCGCATCGAAGTCCACGACCAGGGGCCAGGCATTCCCGAAGCGCTGCAGCACGAAATCTTCGAAGAATTCCGGCGCCTGGACGACGGTGTCGCCAACGATCGCGGCGCCGGCCTGGGCCTGGCGATCGTGGAGCGCATCGGCCGCCTGCTCGGCCACCGCATCGGCCTGCGTTCCACGCTTGGCGGCGGCAGCGTGTTTTCGGTCAGCGTGCCGCTGGGCGAGCGCGCAGCCATCGCCAGACAATTGCCACCACCCACCATCCCTGCGGAAAACGCCAACGACCCGATCCTGCACGGTTGCCGCATCTGGTGCGTGGACGACGACCCGCGCGTGTGCGAGGCCACCCGCACCCTGCTGGAACGCTGGGAATGCCGGGTGGATTTTGCCGGCGGCCCCGACGATGCGCTGGCCGCCGCCAATGCCGAGGACGTACCGGAACTGCTGCTGCTCGACGTGCGCATGGGCGAGCATGACGGCCCCACGCTGCTGCCGCAGTTGGTGCAGCGCTGGCACCGCGAACCGCGCGTCATCCTGGTCACCGCAGAGCCCGACCCTGCCCTGCGCGAACACGCGCTGGAACTGGGCTGGGGATTCCTGTCCAAACCGGTACGCCCGCCGGCACTGCGCGCGTTGGTGACACAGATGTTGCTGCGGCGCGGGTAGTTTCGAGCGGCCAGCGCTGCATGCTTCACCGCAACGGAGTCAGGGCGGCAGGCCACGCACCCATCGGAACTGACTCACGCTTCGGTGGATCGACAGAGCGCTCGCTGCGACGCCGGTGATCCACAAGCGCCTGCGCCTGGTGACGCCGGCTCGGCGCGGGCTGCGCGCGAGGTGGAAACGGTGTGGGTACCGAACGAACGACCCGGCACCACCTTGTCCGCGCTCCGGCACGGCGTCTTCCCGGCAACCGCATCCGTTCGTCGGCCTGTCGGTCACCCGCGATGGGCGCATCCGGCAGGCGTTGCTGCCCAATGGTCGGCACGACGAAACACGCGACAGGCGACAAAGCGCCTACCAAGGCCGTGATGCGATGGCCGGCAGCCAGACCCGCTATTGGGACGACAGCGGATTCACCGCCGATGGCAGCGTCGTCACCAACGACGCGCTGCAGCACGCTGGAATGCGGTTCCATCGTCGACGGACGGACTGACCACACGCACACCGCCGCCGCGCAGTGCATCGACGCGACGCGCAGCGCTGCACTGACCTCGCCGACCTCGAAAGCGGGCTGCCGAACAGTCGCCTTGCTCAGCCCTCGCCTTCCGGCTCCAGCGCCTTGACCAGCACCGCCGCTTGGGTGCGGCTGTAGCAGTCCAGCTTTTTCAGGATGGCGGTGACATGCACCTTAACGGTGTTTTCGGCCAACCCCAGCTCGTGTGCGATCTGCTTGTTGAGCAGGCCATCGGCCAGGCTCAGCAAGACCCGGAACTGTTGCGGGGTGAGCTGGGCGAGTTTGGATGCCAGTTGCGCATCGGCCTCCGAGCGCTCGGCGGTCATCGGCGGAAACCAGGTGCCGCCCTCCAGTACGCTGGCCACGGCGGTGCCGATCGATTCGGCCGGGGTGGATTTGGGAATGAAGCCGGCCGCGCCGAATTGCTGCGCGCGCCGGATCACACGGGGGTGATCGTTGGAGGAGATCACCACCACCGGGATGTCCGGATGCTCGCCACGCACGTGCAACAGCGCCGAGAACCCGCGTGCGCCCGGCATGGCCAGGTCCAGCAGCACCAGCTCGGCCTGCGGATGCGAGCGCAGCATCGCGCTCAACGTGGCAGCGCTGGAGGCCTCCACCACATCGGCCTGCGGCAAGGTCTGCTGCAGCACGTGGATCACGGCGGCACGGAACAGCGGGTGGTCGTCGGCGACGAGAATGGTGAGATCGGCCATGCGCCAAGTCTGGCACATGGGCGGTGTGCCGCAACTATCGCGGTGGCTGCGTGCTCGCGCGCCAGGCGTCCAGAAACTGCCGGCGCTTGAGTTTGTCCAGATACACCAGCAGGCCGGGGCCGAGCGGGATCGGGCGGAACGGCGGCTGCGCCGGACCGCCACGGCCACCGGCGGCCGGCAGGATCGGCAGCAGCCGCGCCTCGTGCGAGAGAACCTGCTGGCCGCGTGGCGACAGCAGGTAATCGAGAAAGCGGCGCGCTTCGGGTGCATGCGGCGCGCTCTTGGGAATCACCGCAGTCCGCAGCGCCACCAGGGTGTAATCCTGCGGCTGCACGATACCCAGCGGCGCGCCGGCATCGATGCGCGTCTGGGCGTAGGAACCGAGCACGTTGTAGGCCAGCAACAACTCGCCACGGCTGACGCGATCGAGCAAGGCACCGGTGCGTTCTTCCAGCTTGACCTGGTTTGCGCCCAACGCCGCGAGCAAGGCACCGGCGATGCTGCCCACTTGCCCGTCCTGGGTGGCGAACAGATAGCCCACGCCGCTGCGCTCCACATCGTACGTGCCGACCCGGCCACGCAGCGGCGCATCGGGCGCACGCAACAGGGCCAGCAATTGCCGACGCGTGCGCGGCACCCGCGCAGCATCGAGCTTGCGGGTGTTGTAGACGATGGCCACCGGCTCGTAGCTGATACCGAACACTTCGTGCCGCCATTGCGCCCATGCCGGCAGCGCTTCGGTCTGCGCGGAACGATGCGTCAGCGCGTGGCCGTCGTTCACCAGTTTGGTCTGCAGGTCCATGCTGGCGCTGATCAACATGTCCGCACGCGGCGCGCGCGGCTGCGGATGCAGATAGCCCTCGTAGATATCCCAGGCGATGATGTCTTCGTAGATCACCTCGGTGCCCGGATACAGGCGTTGGTAGTCCTGGATCACGGCACCGAACACGTCCAGATCGGTGGAGCCCTGCACGCGCAAATGCGCGCGCGCCGGTCCCTGCGCAGGAAACACACGCACATCGCCGGCTGCCGCCCAGGCAAGGCTGTGGGCGAACAGCAGGCACAGCAGGCACAGTACGCGGCTCACCGGGCACCTCCAGGAAAATGCAGCGAGGCGATCAGCCCGCCACCGACACGGTTGCTCAAGTCGATGCGCCCGCCATGCGCCTCGACCACACGTTTGACGATGGCCAGCCCCAATCCGGCGCCGCCGGCCGGTGCGTCCGGCCCACGCACGAAGCGCTCGAACACCCGCTCGGCCTCCGCCGCCGGAATGCCCGGGCCGTGATCGGCGATGGTGACCACGTGATGGCTGCCATCGCTGGTCAGCGCCACCTGCACCGCAGCGCCGCCACCGTATTTGCAGGCGTTGTCGATCAGATTCTTGAGCGCCTCGCGCAGCAGCAGCGCATCGCCGCGCAGCAGTGCCGGTTGCGGGTCGATCGCCAGTTGCACGCGTGGTGCCGCATCGCTGCGCGGCAGTGCGTCGTGCAGTGCCTGGTGCAGCACTTCGGCCAGATCCACGGTGGCGAAGCGCTGCAGATTGGCGCGGTGAATCACGCTGGCGTCGCTGAGCAATTGATTGAGCAGCCGGCTCATATGGCTGGCGTTGCGCTCGATCGCCACCAGGCTGCGTTGCATGTCGCGCGGGTCGTCGTCGTCCATCGCCAGCTGCGCCTGCGCACGTAATGCGGCCAACGGCGTGCGCATCTGGTGCGCGGCTTCGGCCATGAACGCGCGCAAGGTTTCGTTGCTGGACGACAGCCGCGCCATGAAGCGATTGAGCGCGGCCACCATCAGCTGCATTTCCTGCGGCGCCGGCACCGTGAGCGGCTTCAGATCGGACGGCTCGCGCCGCGACAGATCGCGCTCGATGCGCTGCAACGGGCGCAAGGCGCGATACACGCCCAGCCACACCAGGCCCAGCGCAAGCAGCGACAGCACGCCGATCGCCACCAAGGCATTGAGCACCACATCGCGTGCCACCGCGTCGCGCGCACGGCGGGTCTGGCCCACCTGCACGCGCACTTCGCCCTGCCCGGACGCCGACGCCACCCGATGCATCACCATCGCAAACCGCACCAGCTCGCCGCTGTAGTACGCATCGAACAACAGCGGGCGCTCGTCGCGGGGAGACCGCTGCGGCAACGGCAAGTCGTCTTCGCCGGTGATGGTGTGCCCTTGCGCATCGAAGACGCGGTAGAACACGCGATCTTCCGGCGCCATGCCCAGCAGATCCAGCGAGGCATACGGCAGATCCACCTGCCAGTCGCCGCCGACCAACGCCACGCTGTCGATGATCGACAGCGCCGAAGACACCAGCAAATGATCGTAGGAACGATTGGCCGCCCGCTCGCCGTAGTCGCGCGCGGCGAAGAACAACACCACCGCGCCCAGCAGCGACAGGCTGCCCAGATACAGCAGCAGGGTGCGCCGGATCGATGGCGCCACCACCAGCGGCTCAGCCATCGACGCCTGGCTCCACCGGCGCATGCCGGTCGGCTTCTTCCAGTTTGTAGCCGGCGCCGCGCACGGTGACGATGCGCAACGGCGCGGCCGCCAATTTGCGACGTAGCCGCCCGACATACAACTCGATCGCATTGGGCCCGGCATCGTCGTCGAAGCCGAACAAGCCGTTGCCGATCTCGTCCTTGCCCACCACATGGCCCAAGCGTCCGATCAGGATCTCGAACAGGCGGTACTCGCGATTGGGCAACTCGATCGGCACGCCGTCCAGCATCAACGTGTGCGCGGCGTTGTCGAACACGAAGCCGCCGAGCTGCACCACCTCGCTGGCCTGGCCGCGATTGCGCCGCAGCAGCACCCGGCAACGCGCCTCGAACTCGCGGAAGTCGAAGGGCTTGCCCAGGTAATCGTCGGCACCGACATCCAGCGCCTGCACACGGTCCTCGATGCCATCGCGCGCGGTGAGCATCAGCACCGGCGTGGTGTCGCCACGCTCGCGCATCCCGGCCAGCACCCGCAGCCCATCCAGCTTGGGCAAGCCGATATCCAGCACCACCAGATCGAAGCTCTGATAACGCAGCACGCTGGCCGCCGCCAGTCCATCGGACTGCCAATCCACCGCATGCCCGCTACGGCGCATGCGCCGCACGATGGCATCGGCGAGGTCGGCGTTGTCTTCGACTAGCAGCAGGCGCATGGGGCGGGGATTGGGGAGTCGGGATTGGGGAGTCGCAGCGGCGCTTGGCCGCGGCCGGAAGGTAACAGGCCCGACGGACAAAAGCTTCTTTCGCTCTTGCCAATCCCCAATCCCGACTTCCCAATCCCCGCCCCAACGACAGGTCCATGACAGCTTCACCGGTCTAGGCTGCTTCCAACGCGCCGCAGGGTAGCTCTGCGGTGCATCGCTGAACGTGATTCACACATGTACCTGGGAGGGTCTGTGAGCAACGACACTTTGCGTCTGCGCGTATTCACTGCCTGCGCTGCGCTGTGCCTGGTACCGGCGGCGCAGGCCGCCGATGACGATGGTCCGGTCACTGCCGAGATAGGCGGGCGTGTGCATTGGGACTTCACCGTGTTCGACAACGACGAACGTGGTGCGCCCGAGCGCAACGACACCCAGTTCCGCCGCGTGTGGCTGGATGTGGCGGGCAAGTTCTACGGCTTCAACTACAAGGCAGAAGCGGAATTTGCCGGCCTGCAGTACGAGCCCGGCGGGCGCGGCATTCTGGCGCGCGATGTGTACATCGCCAAGAAGTTCTCCGCCGGTACCCTGACCGTGGGCCAGTTCAAGCAATACTTCTCGCTGGACGATCGCACCGGCTCCAACTACGGCCCGTTCCTGGAACGCGGCTATGCCTCGACCACACTGGCGCCGATCTATCGCAAGGCCATTTCCTGGCAGGCCAATCGCCCCGACGCCACCTGGTCCACGGCGGCTTACAGCCTGGAAAGCATCGACAATTCGTCCACCAAGGGTGGCGCGCTGGGCACCCGTCTGACCTTCGCTCCGGAAATGGGCGAGGCGCGGCTGCGCCATCTGGGCGTGTCGCTGGCGCACGAGCGTTATTCGCACCCGGGCAGTGGCGGCGCGGCGACGCTGCTGATCCGTCCGCGTCCGGAAAACGACCTGGCCAACAACAGCCGCATCACGCTGGCGCGCTTTGCCGATGGCCGCGATACCGATTTCGACAAATGGTCGCTGGAATACGCCGAAGTGCTGGGACCGTGGTCGTGGCAAAGCGAATTCAGCGGCGGCCTGCTCGACGACGGCGCACAGCATGCCAAGGTGTTGGCCAGCTACGGGCTGGTCAGCTGGTTCGTGACCGGCGAGTCGCGCGGCTACGACCGCAAGACCGGGCGTTTCAGCCGCATCAAAACCCCCAATCATCCTACCGGCGCGTTCGAGCTGGCGCTGCGCTACGACTATATGCGCGGCGACCAGCATCTGGATGGCCAGCCCGATTTCATCAATGCCAGCACGCAATCGTGGACGCTGGGCGGCAACTGGTATTTCAAGCCGAACCTGCGCGTGATGCTCAACGTGATCGACAGCCGCAACCGCGACCGCATGTTCGATGCGGTAGTCGATCATACCCTGGCGGTGACCGGCCGGTTTCAGTACGACTTCTGATCCACATGCCTGAGGTTCCACCCTTGATGCATTACCGCGGCTGCATGACACCCGCCGCCGCGCGCTCCACTCTCCCCCTGCTGTACGCCTCAAAGGATTTGCCCGCATGCTGACCGCGCTCGGTTTCGGAATGGTGATCACCTTCATGTACCTGATCATGAGCAAGCGGCTGTCGCCGCTGGTGGCTCTGATCACGGTGCCGATCGTGTTCGCGCTGCTGGGCGGCTTCGGCACCGGCATCAACGAGATGATGCTCGACGGCATCAAGAAGATCGCGCCCACCGGCGTGATGCTGATGTTCGCCATCCTCTACTTCGGGGTGATGATCGACGCCGGCCTGTTCGATCCGCTGGTCGGCCGCATCCTGCGTCTGGTCAAGGGCGATCCGCTGAAGATCGTCATGGGCACGGCGATCCTGGCGATGCTGATCTCGCTCGACGGCGATGGCTCCACCACCTACATGATCACCGTGTCGGCGATGCTGCCGCTGTATCAGCGTCTGGGCATGAATGCGCTCAACCTCACCTGCGTCACCATCCTGGCCAGCGGCGTGATGAATCTGACCCCCTGGGGCGGGCCCACCGCGCGCGCCGCCACCGCCCTGCATGTGGACCCGGCCGATGTGTTCGTCCCGTTGGTGCCGGCGATGGCGATGGCGATCATCGGCATCCTCGCGCTGGCCTGGTATCTGGGCATGCGCGAACGCCGTCGCCTGGGCGTGGTGCGCCTGCCCGCCGACGGCAACTGGCTGGACACCAGCATGCCCGAAGAAAGCGATGCGCTGCCGCGCGTGGAAGACACCGAGGACATGAAGCGGCCCAAGCTGCTGTGGGTGAACCTGATCCTCACCCTGGCGCTGATGGCCGCGCTGGTGGTCGGTGTGCTGCCGATGCCGGTGCTGTTTATGATCGGCTTTGCGCTGGCGCTGATGATCAACTACCCCAACCTGGCCGAGCAGCGCCGTCGCCTGGTCAATCACGCCGGCAACGTACTGTCTGTGGTGTCGCTGATTTTCGCTGCAGGCATCTTCACCGGCATCCTGTCCAACACCGGCATGGTCGAAGCGATGTCGCGCAGCTTTCTGGCGGTGATCCCGGATAGCTGGGGCCCGTACCTGGCGGTGATCACGGCGATCGTCAGCATGCCGTTTACGTTCTTCATGTCCAACGACGCGTTCTATTTCGGCGTGCTGCCGATCCTGTCCGAAGCGGCCGGGCACTACGGCATCACCCCGGTGGAAATGGCGCGTGCCTCGCTGGCCGGGCAACCGGTGCATCTGCTTAGCCCACTGGTGCCCTCGACCTATCTGCTGGTCGGCCTGGCCAAGGTCGATTTTGCCGACCATCAACGCTTCACGCTGAAGTGGGCGGTGCTGATTTCGCTGCTGATGCTGGCGGGCGGATTGTTGTTTGGCCTGTTTCCGCTGGCGCGCTGATCGCGCGCCGGGATTCGGCATTCGGGATTGGGGATTCGCAAAAGCGAACGCCGGTGCCCGCTGTTGCGAATCCCATCCTCCCCAATCCCGAATCCCAACTCCGAAGGAGTTCACCCAATGACTCTCCGCATCGCATACGTCACCAGTGGCATGGGCAGTGTGGGTACCGCGATCTGCCAGAAGCTGGCGCGCAGCGGGCATACCGTGGTCGCCGGTTGCGGCCCCAATTCGCCGCGCAAGACCGCCTGGTTGCGTGAGCAGCGCGAACAAGGCTTCGAGTTCGTCGCCTCCGAAGGCAATGCCGCCGATTGGGATTCCACCGTGGCCGCCTTCGCCAAGGTCAAGGCCGAGGTCGGCGAGATCGATGTGCTGGTCAACAATGCCGGCGGCAGCCGCGATACCTTGTTCCGGCAAATGAGCCGCGACGACTGGAATGCAGTGATCGCCAGCAACCTGCACTCGCTGTTCAACATCACCAAGCAGGTCGTCGATGGCATGACGTCACGTGGCTGGGGGCGCATCGTCAATATCGGTTCGGTCAGCGCACACAAGGGCCAGATCGGGCAGATCAATTTCGCCACCGCCAAGGCGGCGATGCATGGTTTCAGTCGCGCGTTGGCGCAGGAAGTTGCCTCGCGCGGCGTCACCGTCAACACCATTTCGCCCGGCTATATCGCCAGCGCCTCGATCAGCAGTTTTCCGCCCGACGTGCTCGACCGCCTGGCCACCTCGGTGCCGATACGCCGGCTCGGCAAGCCGGCCGAAGTCGCCGGGCTATGCGCCTGGCTCGCCTCCGATGAGGCCGCCTACGTGACCGGCGCCGACTACGCGGTCAATGGCGGCCTCTACATGGGCTAAGGCATGCGCCCGCCGACGTGGGCGCCACGCCATGCACGCATGCCGCTTGCCATCGCGTCGGAGATGGCGTTCGGCCCGGGCACGCAAGCGACCGCCACTGCGCGATCGACCCGCCCCAGCGCGAACTGATTACACTCGGTGTTTTCCGCATCGCGCTGCCATGGTCAAACCTTCAGAACGCGCCACACCGGCTGCCCGCCCGCAGATGGCCGACATCGCCCGCATGGCGGGCGTCTCCGAATCCACCGTGTCGCGCGCGTTGGCTGGCAGCCCGGTAGTGGCAGAGCGCACGCGCGCCTACATCAAGCAGATTGCCGCCGATGCCGGCTATCAGGTCGACCCGGTCGCACGCAGCCTGCGCGCCAAGCGCTCCAACACCGTGAGCGTTGCGGTGCCGATGATGCACGCACTGGATCAACCGCTGTCCGACCCGTTTCTGATGACCATGCTGGCGCTGCTGGCCGAAGAACTCACCGGGCGCGGCTACAGCATGCTGCTATCCAAGCTGGACCGTCACCAGGACGGCTGGGTGGAACAGCTCGCGCGCGGCAGCCGCTCCGATGGCGTGATCGTGCTGGGGCAAAGTTCCGAACATGCCGCGCTGGACGAAGCCGCCCGCGACGGCCTGCCGATGGCGGTATGGGGCAGCCGCATCGACGGGCAGTCCTACATCAGCGTGGGCAGCAACAACTTCCAGGGCGGCGTGCTCGCCACCGAGCACCTGATCGCCAGCGGCCGCCGCCGCATCGCCTTCCTGGGCGACGATCAACTGCCCGAGGTGGCACCGCGCTTTGCCGGCTACCGCGATGCGCTGGAGCGGCACGGGCTGGAATTCGATACGCGCCTGCATGCGCGTAGCCACTTTCTCAGCGAAGATGCCTACCGCCTGACCCGCGCCATGCTCAAGAAAACCGATCCGCCGGACGGCCTGTTCGCCGCCTCCGACGTGATTGCGGTCGGTGCGATCCGCGCCCTGGTCGAAGCCGGCCACCGCGTCCCGCAGGACATCTCGCTGGTGGGCTTTGACGACATTCCGCTGGCCGCGTACAGCCAACCGCCGTTGACCACGGTACGGCAGGATCTCGGGCTGGCTGCACGCTTGCTGGTGGACCGGCTACTGGCGCTGATTGCCGGCGAGTCGGTGGAGTCGGTGGAAATGCAGGTGAAGCTGGTGGTGCGCGAGTCGGCGTAAGGCCGGGAATCGGGAATCGGGAATCGGGAATCGGGAATCGGGAATCGTAAGAGCGTGCGTCCGGGGCCGGTTGCACGCAATCAATTGGTGCTGCCACGCGGCGTTTCTTGGCGCCGAGGTAGTGCGGCACCGCCCCGGCGGCTACGCCACCACGGCCTTGGGCTTGCGCACTCGCACGCACAACATCGCTACCGCTGCGGCCAGCATCAGCGCGCCGGCCAGGCGGATCACGTTGCGTGGGTCGCCGTGCAGCAGCGGCTCGTAGTACAGAGGCAAGGTCACGATCTGGATCAGCATCGGCAGCACGATGAACAGGTTGAACAGGCCCATGTACACGCCGGTACGCTCGGGCGGAATGCTGTCGGCCAGCATCAGATACGGGTTGCCCATCATGCTGGCCCAGGCAAGCCCAATGCCGATCATCGGCACTAGCAACAACCAGCGATCCTGGATGCCCGGCAACACCCACATGCCGATGCCGGCCGCGACCAGGCAGGCCGCATGCGTGTACTTCGGGCCGAGGCGACGTACCACCGGCACCATCGCAAACGCCGCCAGAAAGGCGACGAAGTTGTAGAACCCACCGATCTGTCCATTGACCAGACCCGCCTCGCGAAAACCATGCGAGTTGGCTTCGGTGGTGCCGAACAAGGTGGTCGACAGCGACAGCACGATGTATTGCCAATAGCTGAAGATCGCATACCACTGGAACAACATCACCGGCGCGAGCTGGCGCATGGTCGGTGGCATCGCGCGCAAGGCACTGTAGATTTCGCGCACCGTCGCTCCCAGGCCCGCCCCGGTCTGGCGCATGCGCGCGATCTCTGCCGGCGGAATCACCGGTTCGCGCACGCTGCGCGCAGTGAGCAGGATCGATGCCGCAGAAAACCCTGCACCGATCACGAACGCCGCGATGGTCACGTAGGGAATATGGTGGGCGTTGGCGGCGTCCTGGTTTATGCCCATCCACACCAGCAAGGGCGGTGTGAGATAGGCCAGCGTCTGCGCCAGGCCGGTGAATGCGCTTTGGGTGAGATAGCCCAGCGGCCGCTGCGGCGGCGCCAATACATCGCTGACCAGCGCACGGTACGGCTCCATCGCCACATTGTTGGCCGCATCCAGCATCCACAACAGGCACACCGCCATCCACAGCGCGGTACTGAACGGCATCGCCAGCAGGCACAGGCTGCACACCAGTGCGCCCAGCACCATGTAGGGCATGCGCCGGCCCCAACGGGTCACCGAACGGTCGCTCCACGCGCCCACGAACGGCTGCAACACCAGCCCGGTGATCGGCCCGGCCAGCCACAGGTACGGCAGGCTGGCGTGGTCGGCGCCCAGGTAGTTGTAGATCGGGCTCATATTGCTCTGCTGCAGCCCGAAGCTGTATTGCACGCCGAAAAAGCCGGCGTTGAGCGCCAGGATGCGCGCAAAGGAGAGCGGTGGAGCGTTCGACGACATGCAAGGTCCTGAGCTTCGGTGCGGCTATCAGTGGCCGCAGCGCACTGTACGCTGACGTCTTTGCAATCGATTGTAACGCTGCGGTGCAACACGCTTATGATTTTCAAAGAACGCAACAAATGCCGATTTAAATGCTGCAATGCAGGATTGCAATCGATTGTAGTGCAGCAGTATTACTGCGCTCGCACTGCAGGCCCCACGGCCATTCCCTGGGAGGGGACGATGCAGGCGTCGGCACACCACCATCCGTGAGAGAGAGAATCGCGATGTCCACCTTGCACACCCTGCGCTTGCACGCCCTGGCCTGCGCGGTCGTTTCCTGCCTGTGCGCGCCAGCCGCGCTGGCCCAGGACGCCACTGCCGCACCCACCACTCCGCCGGCTGCCGACAGCGCCGCGGTCAACCTGGATTCGGTGTTCGTCACCGGCACCTCCACCGCCACCACCAAGCTCAAGTCCAGCGTCTCGGTCAGCACCGTCGGCGCCGAGGCGATCGAACAATCGGCGCCGCGCAGCACCGCCGAGATCTTCCGCAACATTCCCGGCATCCGCTCCGAATCCAGCGGCGGCGAAGGCAACGCCAACATCGCCGTGCGCGGCCTGCCGGTCGCCTCCGGCGGCGCCAAGTTCCTGCAGCTGCAGGAAGACGGCCTGCCGGTGATGGAGTTCGGCGATATCGCCTTCGGCAACTCCGACATCTTCCTGCGGTCGGATTTCACGCTCGACCGCATCGAAGCCATTCGCGGCGGCTCGGCCTCGACGTTCACCAGCAACGCGCCCGGCGGCATCATCAACTTCATCAGCAAGACCGGCGACACGGCAGGCGGCAGCGTCGGCGTGAGCCGCGGCCTGGATTACGACAACACGCGCGTGGACTTCAACTACGGCGCACCGTTTGCCGAGCACTGGCAGTTCAACATCGGCGGCTTCTTCCGCCAGGGCGATGGCGTGCGCGACGCCGGTTACACCACCGACAAGGGTGGCCAGCTCAAGGCCAACCTCACCCGTCTGTTCGACAACGGCTACGTGCGCCTGTACGGCAAATACCTCAACGACCGCGCCGCCGGTTATCTGCCGGTGCCGACCTCGGTGCGCGGCCGCGATGGCGCGCCGGACCTGGGTGGCTTCCCCGGCTTCGATCCCGGCAACGACACCTTGTACAGCCGCAACTTCCGCACCGATGTCGGTCTGGATGGCAACAATCAGCCACGCCGCACCGACCTGGGCGACGGCATGCATCCGATCTCGCGCACCATCGGCGCCGAGGCCTGGTTCGACCTGGGGAACGGTTGGAACCTGAGCGAGAAATTCCGCGTCGCCGACAACAGCGGCCGCTTCGTCAGCCCGTTCCCGGCCGAGGTCACCGATGCGGCCACGCTCGCCGCATCCATCGGTGGTGCCGGCGCGCAACTGGTGCAGGCCAGCGGCCCCGACGCCGGCCAGGCCTACACCGGCAATGCGATCCGCACACATCTGTTCAACGTGGCGATCAACGACCTGGGCAACGTCACCAACGACCTCAGCGTTTCGCGCGCATTCGGCGGCGACGACCGCACGCTCACCCTGCGCATGGGCTATTACAGCTCGCGCCAGACCATCGACATGGACTGGACCTGGAACTCCTACGTGCAGACCCTGGGCCGCGACTCGCGCCTGCTCAACGTCGTCGATGCCGGCGGCGCCGCGTTGTCGCAGAACGGCCTGTACGCCTATGGCGTGCCGTTCTGGGGCGACTGCTGCAATACCCGCAGCTACGACGTGCGCTACGACGTCAACGCACCGTACGTCGCGCTCACCTTCGACAGCGGCAAGTTCAGCCTCGACGGTAGCCTGCGCTACGACATGGGTGATGCGCGCGGCACGTACGCCGGCACCGCGATCGCGCAGAACCTGGACGTCAACGGCGACGGCGTGATCCAGCCGGTGGAGCAGAACGTGGCCACCGTCGATCTCGCCAACCCGAAGCCGGTGGACTACGACTGGAATTACCTGTCGTATTCGTTGGGCGGCAACTATCTGATCAACGACGACCTGGGTGCGTTTGCACGTATCAGCCGAGGCGCACGCGCCAATGCCGACCGTTTGTTGTTCGGCGTGATCCGCGACGATGGTTCGGTGTCCTCCGATGAAGGCGTCAATGTGGTCCGCCAGGCCGAAGCCGGCTTGAAGTGGCGCCGCGACGGCTTGAGCCTGTTCGCTACCGCGTTCTCCGCACGCACCGAGGAACAGAACTTCGAAGTCACCAGCCAGCGCTTCTTCAACCGCAGCTACAAGGCGCACGGCGTGGAGTTGGAAGCCAGCTATCGCTACGAGGGCTTCACCGTCAACGGCGGCCTGACCTGGACCGACGCGGAGATTTCCAAGGACCAGATCACCCCGGAAAACACCGGCAATGTGCCGCGTCGCCAGGCCGATGTCGTCTGGCAGCTCACCCCGAGTTATCGTGGCGATGGCTACCAGTTCGGCGTGAACCTGATCGGCACCACCGATGCCTACACGCAGGATTCCAACCAGCTGAAAATGCCGGGCTACACGCAGGTGAACCTGTTCGGCGACTATCGCGTGACCGACGCGCTGACCGTGGCGCTCAACGTCAACAATCTGTTCAATACATTCGGCCTGACCGAAGCAGAGGAAGCCACGATTCCCGCCAACGGCATCATCCGCGCGCGCTCGATTGCCGGCCGCACCACCAGCATCAGCTTGCGTTACGACTTCTAAGGACCCCTCGCCCCGCCCAAGAGCGACCAGCAACACGCCTGCGCGGCCGTCAGGCAGGCGCAGCCGGTGCAAGGAATCGGCGTGTATCGTTCGTACACGTCGGTTCCTTCGCGCCGTCCGTACCCACCTGACGACCGCTCGCTCCGTTTTGTTAGCCGCTTCAAGCCCGGCCCTTGCCAATGACCGCCTCCCCCATCGATTTCACTGCATTGCGCGCGGCCTTTGCCGCGCCATTGGATGCGCAGCGTGCAAGCGCGCTGCTGACGCGCTTCGACCGGCATGCACCGCGTCTGCTGGATGCGTTGCACATGCTGTATGGACAGCGCCCCGACTATGCGTCCTGGCTGACGCAATGGCTGGGCGCGCTCGGCACGCGCGCCCAGCAGCGCTCATCTGCACTGCAACAGCTCGACACGACGCGGCAGGCCGGCTGGTTCGGTCAACAACACATGCTGGGCTACAGCGCCTACGTGGACCGCTTCGCCGGCACCTTGCAAGGCGTGGCTGCGCGCGTGCCGTATCTGCAGGAGCTGGGCGTGCGCTATCTGCACCTGCTGCCGTTCCTGCGTGCGCGCGCCGGCGACAACGATGGCGGCTTTGCGGTCAGCGATTACGGCCAGGTCGAACCGAGCCTGGGCAGCAACGACGATCTCATCGCGCTCACCACGCGCCTGCGCGAGGCGGGCATCAGCCTGTGCGCGGATTTCGTACTCAACCATACCGCCGACGATCACGCCTGGGCACAGGCCGCACGCGCAGGCGATGCGCGCTATCTGGACTACTACCACCACTTCGCCGATCGCACCCTGCCCGACCGTTACGAGGCCACGCTGGGCCAGGTCTTCCCGCATACCGCACCCGGCAACTTCACCTGGGTGGACGCCACCGCGCAGTGGATGTGGACCACGTTCTATCCCTATCAATGGGATCTGAACTGGAGCAACCCGGCGGTGTTCGGCGAGATGGCGCTGGCGATGCTGCAGCTGGCCAATCTGGGTGTGGAAGCCTTCCGCCTGGATTCCACCGCGTATCTGTGGAAGCGCACCGGCACCGACTGCATGAACCAGCCCGAGGCGCACACCTTGCTGGTGGCGCTGCGCGCGGTCACCGATATCGTCGCACCGTCGGTGGTGATGAAGGCCGAAGCCATCGTGCCGATGACGCAGCTGCCGCCCTACTTCGGCAGCGATGCGGATCGAGGACACGAATGCCACCTGGCTTATCACAGCACGCTGATGGCGGCCGGTTGGTCGGCATTGGCACTGCAACGCGGCGATATCCTGCATAACGTCATCGCGCATAGCCCACCGCTGCCGCCCAATTGCGCGTGGCTGAGCTATGTCCGCTGCCATGACGACATCGGCTGGAATGTGCTGCAACACGAAGCGGCCGGCACTGCGGAGCAGCCGCCGTTCGCGTTGCGCGATGTGGCGCGTTTCTACGCCAACGACGTGCCAGGCAGTTATGCGCGCGGGGAGAGCTTCCAAAGCAGCGGCGACGGCGTGCACGGCACCAACGGCATGACCGCCGCGCTTGCCGGCATTCAAGCCGCCCACGCGGCCGGCGATGCGGCGGCATTGGCGACGGCGGTGGATCGCCTGGTGCTGCTCTATGCCATCGCATTGGCGATGCCAGGCGTCCCGTTGATCTACATGGGCGACGAACTCGCCCTGCCAAACGACAACAGCTATCGCAACGACCCGCTACGCCGACACGAAGGTCGGTGGCTGCATCGCCCGGCGATGGATTGGCAGATCGCCGCACAACGCGAGAATGCAGAAAGTGTGAGCGGCAAGGTCTATCGCCGCCTGCATGCATTGATCCAGCAACGCGCCGTACTTCCCGCGCTGGCGGCAGATCAAGCAGTGGGAAGCCTCGCGTTGAGCGACTCACGTCTGTTCGCATTGACGCGTGGCGACCGCTTTATCGCCGTGCACAACTTCAGCGACCGCGCATTGCAAGCACAGCTTCCGATCGGCGCACAGACGCAATGGAAGTTCAGTGCAGCCACGCAATGCGCGACCTCACGCGATGGCGGCGACATCGCGACCGAACCGCTGAGCGCAGGTACACACCTGCAGCTTCCCGCTTACGCAGTGCGATGGCTGGAGCGTTGCTGACCGCAAGCCACAAGCGGACGAACGCACCGGTTTGGTCAAGCCCGGATCGCATCCAGAGCGCGTTTTCCTGTCTGCGAACCTGTTCCAGCCTGCGCACTGACCGCCTCTTGCTTACAAACCGACGGCGCCCATTCTGCAGGCTGAGCTCCCTTCCCCCGCCTGCGGGGGAAGGTGCCCGACAGGGCGGATGGGGGCAGACCCGTCAAGCTCCCAGACTACGAAACGACTTCGCGTCAGCCTACTGCAGGCCGGCTGATCTGCGGCCTGGCTGCAGGGCCCTTGCCCGCCCAGCGTCGCGGGACACGCTGCAAGGACGTCCTTGTAAGCTCTTACGCGGCATCCATGCCGCGTAAGGTCCCGCGACGCTGGGCGGGCAAGGACCAGTCGAGATGGTCGGCATGCATGGGTTTAAACACAGCAACCAGCGGAGTCTCTGGTGCGGTGTCCTCGCCGCTTGCGGGACCGTGTGGCGGCATGGATGCCGCCACCGAGCCCCCAGGGACGGGTTCACGGCGTGTCCCGCCAGCGGTGAGGGCACCGCGCATTCGACCCACTCAGTGTTTGATCTGGACTTCTGACGGCATCCACCAAGATACGGCCGACAAACCACTGCACTCACTGACAGGCGCTCGCCAGGTTTTGTTAGCTGCTCTAAAACCGAAACGCGATCCGCCCAGCTAGCACCCAACATGGGTGTACCCACTCCCCCCTTCAACCGCCCATTCCTCAGCGCGCAAGCAACGCCAACAGCGCCTCGGCAGCCTTCTCCGACGACGCCGGATTCTGGCCGGTGACCAACGTGCCATCGGTGACCACATGCACGCCCCAGTCGGCACCCTTTTCGTAGCGGCCGCCGAGTTCGGTCAACACATCCTCGACCAGGAACGGCACGATCTTGGTCAGGCCAACGCCGTCTTCTTCGCCATTGGTGAAGCCGGTGACGCGGCGACCATTGACCAGCGGCTTGCCATCGCTACCCTTGACGCGACGCAGGGCGCCCGGCGCGTGACAGACCAAGCCATGCGGCTTGTTTGCAGCGGCAAATGCTTCGATCAGCGCGATCGAGTGCGCGTCTTCAGCCAGATCCCACAACGGGCCATGGCCACCGGGGTAGAACACCGCATCGAAGTCGTCGGCCTTGACGTCCGCCAGGCGGTGCGTGCTGGACAGTGCCTGCTGCGCATCGACGTCCTGCTTGAAACGCTTGGTGGCCTCTGTCTGAGCGTCGGGCTCGTCGCTCTTGGGGTCCAGCGGCGGCTGGCCGCCCTTGGGCGACACCAGGGTGATCTGCGCGCCTGCATCCTTGAAGACGTAATACGGCGCGGCGAATTCCTCCAGCCAGAAACCGGTTTTCTTGCCGGTATCGCCCAGCTGATCGTGGGAAGTGAGCACCATCAGGATGTTCATCGCATTGCCTCGTGTCATGGCCCATCTTGGGCAAGGCGAGCAGTGTCCGGCTCAACCCGTTGCAGCCTCGTGTAGAACGCGTGGGCACGATGCATACGATTCAGCGGCACCTTGCATGAGACCCGCAATCGCGATCACAACGCAGTCACATTAAACATCCGCATGTCACGTGCGATGACCACGCTACGTCGTGCAGCCGCACCTGGCGGGCGACTGCAGTTGAAGATCTGCCAGCGATGCTCAGACATTCATCGCAGGTGGCTGCAGCTGATCCATGCGAATGCGGTTGGCGAACAACGAGAACGCCAGCATGCCGGCCAGTCCACTGACCCGGCTCACCCAGGGCGGTAGCCAGCGCGGTGCGACCAGCACACCACTCTCGAACAACGGCGCAAGGCGCGCCACATCGCCCAGCGCCATCTTGCCGGCGAACAGATACCGGCACAGCTGCAGCTGGTCGCGCTGCAAGGCATGCCGGAAGAACGTGTGCACCGCCACCAGGCCACGCAGGTAGACGGTGTCTTTGGTAAACGCCCCCCCGCCGGAGGTGGGCACGCCGCGAAACACGCGCTGCGCCGAGGAAAAACTTTCCGCCGCGCTCTGCCCGCCGTCGGTGAAGTAGCGGAACACCTCGATGAAATCCGCGCCCGAACGCGCCATCGCAATCGCCTCGATACGCAGGCTGATGCGCTTCATGCGTTCGATATCGATGCTGCCGGTGATCTGCTCGGCAAACGTCGCCAAGCCTTCCTGCGTCGCGGTCGTGCGTGGCGAGGAAATGCCGAGGCTAGGAAGATGCAGCTGCGCGCGCCCGTTGAGTGCGGTGAGCGAATGCACCAGCGCCTCGTGGTGGAACAACTGTGCGCGGTCGTAATCGCTGAAGGTGGCGCCCGTGCGCAAGCGGATGCGATGCGCACCGGCCGCCGCCTTGGCGAGCAGATCGGGGTCCAGCGTGACGGTGATGACGCGCCCTTCGAAGAACGCATCCAGATCGTTCTGCAGCTGCATGCGCAAGGCGGTCGCGGAGACCGGCACCTGCTCTTCGGGCGCCAGCAGTTCGCGGTCCAGCTCCTGCGCAATCTGGATGAAATGCCGCGCCGCCTCGCGCGTGGTCGGGCCGTTGCCCGGCATCGGGTCGTCGGGCACGCCGAACAGTTGCGCCGAGTAATCGCTGACTGCGGGGGTCCCCAGCGATTCCAGCAAGCCGGCGGCCAGGCTCCAGCTATGCGTCGAATCGATCAGGTACGCACCCAGCGGATGATGCGGGTCGGCGTCCTTGGCGATGGCCGCCAGCTCGCGCCGGGTGTCGCCGAAATCCAGCGCCGGGTACTCCACCTGCGGCAACTCCGGCTGCCCACGCGCCACGCTCTGCAGGAACGGCTCCTGCAGCGAGCGCGGCCAGCTGGCCAGCGCAAGCAGGCGCACA
Organism: Xanthomonas sp. 3058; assembly: GCF_014199765.1. Taxonomy (NCBI): domain Bacteria; kingdom Pseudomonadati; phylum Pseudomonadota; class Gammaproteobacteria; order Lysobacterales; family Lysobacteraceae; genus Xanthomonas; species Xanthomonas sp. 3058. Next base: position 83,708 of record NZ_JACHOF010000007.1, read on the forward strand.
CCGCGTACGGCCTTGACCAGGCGCGCATCCAGCGTCGCGTGGTGGACGATGTCTGGAGGCCCCTTGCGCGTTGGCATCAGCGCCGTCCGGTGCGATCGACGCTGGCAGGCCGCCGGCCAGATCCCTTGCCACGATTGTTCTGCGCCAGGCGCGTGGCGAGCTTTTCGGCCGCTGCGGCCACTTCCACGCGCAGCTTCATGTAGTTGGCCACCCGCTCCGGATCCAGCGTATCGGCCTCGATCGCCGCACGCACCGCACAACCGGGCTCGGCAAGATGCGCGCAATCGTTGAAGCGGCACTGCGCCGCCAGTGCTTCCACATCGGAGAACCCGCCTTCGGCCAGATCCTCTTCGCCGGTCGGCTTGAGCTCGCGCATGCCGGGCGTATCGATCAGACACGCACCGGAGGGCAACGGAATCAACGCGCGATGGGTGGTGGTATGCCGGCCACGCGAATCGTTCTCGCGCACCGCATTGGTCTTCATCTTCTGCGCGCCGAGCAAGGTATTGGTCAGCGTCGACTTGCCGGCGCCGGACGAACCCACCAGCACCGCGGTACGGCCATCGCCCAGCCACGGCCGCAGCGCAGCGACACTGTCCGGATCCTTGGCATTGACCGCGCGCAGCGGAATGTTCTGCGCTTCCAGTTCCTCCAGCACCGCCAACGCGTCCTCGGCGTATTCGGTCTGGTCGGCCTTGGTCAGCACCACCACCGGCTCGGCACCGCCGCCGCCGACCAGCAACAGATAGCGCTCGATGCGGCGCGGATTGAAGTCCGCATCCAGCCCGCACACGATGAACACCGTATCGATATTGGCCGCGATCACCTGTTGGTGGTAATGCTCGCCGGCGGCCCCGCGCTTGATCGAGGTGCGGCGCGGCAGCAAGGCCACGATGCGCTTGCCCTCCATCAGCACCCAATCGCCCACCGCCGCCCGCTCATGGCTGGGAAACCGCGGCCGCTGCCACTCCGGCAACGACTCCGCCTTGAGACTGGCCTCCGGCGTATCGGCCACCACATAGCCGGTGCGATGCTGCTCCACCACCCGCGCCGGCATCGCCTGCGGATGCGCGGCGAAAAGAGCCTGCCAGGCCGGGTCCTCGGCAGGGCCAGGCCAGGGCCAGCCGATGGATTGGAGGGTGGGGTAATCGGGGGACACATTGCTCATGGGACGATTCTAGCCGGCTGGCTGCAGCAGCTTGTGCAATCGCACTCCGCGCAAGGCTTCAAGCGCCTCTTGACATCGTTGCCGATGCAAGCATGTCCGCCTGTCATATTTCCGCTACCATGCCAAGACTCACGCCTACAACCGGCCCGTCGCATGTCCACTGCCCCGCAAAAGCCGCTCGCCATCCGCGAGCGTCTGTCCGAAGTCCGCTACGAAATTCGGGGCGAACTGGCGCGGCGAGCGCGGGAGCTGGAGGCGCAGGGCCGCAAGCTGATCAAGCTCAACATCGGCAACCCGGGCGCGTTCGGGTTCCGGGCACCGGAGCATCTGCAGCGCGCGATCGCCGACGACATGGGCCGCACCGATCCGTACACCCATCAGCAAGGCCTGCCGGAAGCGCGCGAGGCGATCGCCAGCGCATATGCGCGGCGCCAGCACCCGGACGCGCACCCGGACCGCATTTTCATCGGCAACGGCGTCAGCGAGCTGATCGATCTGTCGCTACGGGCGCTGCTTAACCCCGGCGACGAAGTGCTGGTGCCCTCGCCCGACTACCCGCTGTGGTCGGCGGCGACCATCCTCAACGATGGCCGCCCGGTGTATTACCGCTGCGCGCCGGAAAACGGCTTCCAGCCGGACCCGGTGGAAATCGAGACGCTGGTGTCCTCGCGCACCCGCGCCATCGTGCTGATCAATCCGAACAATCCCAGCGGCGCCAGTTATTCGCGCGAGTTGCTGGAGCGCATCGTGGCCATCGCCAGCAAGCACAATCTGTTGCTGATGGTCGATGAGATCTACGACCAGGTGCTCTACGACGATGCCGCCTTCGTGCCGGTCGCGCCGCTGGCCGGTGCGCATCCGTGCATCACCTTCAGCGGGCTGAGCAAGGTGCACCGCGCCTGCGGCTGGCGCGTGGGCTGGGCACTGCTGTCGGGCGAGCAGTCGCGCATCAACGACCTGCGTAACGCGATGGACCTGCTTGGCGCCTTGCGCCTATGCGCCAATGTGCCGGGCCAGTACGCCATCGATGCGGCGGTCAACGGGCCGGACACTATTTCCGCGTTGTGCGCGCCCGGTGGCCGCTTGTACGAAACCCGCCGTGCGGTGATCGAGGCCTGTGCGGCCAGCGAGCATCTGCAGCTGGTGGCACCGGCCGGGGCGCTGTACGCATTCCCGGCGGTGGTCGGCGCGGCCGCGCGCAATTTCGACGATCACGCGTTCGCGTTGGATCTGATGAACGAGGAAGGCGTGCTGGTGGTGCCGGGTTCGAGCTTCAATGTGCCGTACCGCCATCACTTCCGCGTGACCTTGATGCCGGAAGCAGCCGTCATGCGCGATGTGTTTGCGCGCATCGACCGTGCACTGGCACGCCGTGCGGAAGCCGTGACCAAGGTGGTACCACTCAAGTCGCGCAGCGTCGCTTGATGGCGGCGCTTGGTACGCCGCTGCGCTATCTGGCGCTGGGCGACTCCTACACCATCGGCGAAGGCGTTGCCCCCGCGCAGCGCTGGCCGATGCAGTTGGTCGATGGCCTGCGTGCCCACGGTTGGAACGTGGCGCCACCGCAAATCATCGCCACCACGGGCTGGACTACCGACGAATTGCAGGCCGGTATCGATGCGGCCGCACCGCAGGGGCCGTTCGATCTGGTGAGCCTGCTGATCGGCGTCAACAACCAATACCGCGGGCGCTCACTGGATGAGTACCGCACCCAGTTCGATGCCCTCTTGCAGCGCGCGATCGCCTTTGCCGACGGCCATGCCGCGCGCGTGCTGGTGCTCTCCATCCCCGATTGGGCGCTGACCCCGTTCGCGCATGCGCAAGGCGGCGATGCAGCGCTGATCGCTGCACAGATCGACGCCTTCAACAGTGTGGCGGCAGAACGTTGCGCAGCGCGCGCCGTGCGGTTTGTCGACATCACCGCCACCAGCCGCGATGGCGGTGACGCCGTCGACATGCTGGTCGACGATGGTCTGCACCCCTCAGGTGCGATGTACGCGCGGTGGACAGCGGTCGCGCTGCCTGCTGCGCGCGATGCGCTGGGCGCTGTCGGTACGCTTGAGACGAGGCATGAGACCCTATGAAACTCGGTATTTCGGAAGCATTCCGAAGATACGGAGCAACGCTCAAGAACGTTAACTGGTCCGCCAGCTCGTGGACGGACGAAAGAACCTTGGTGGTGAGTCTCTGGGACCATCACCATCTCAAAAATTATGGTGTGGGAATTCTGGCATTCGGGGACCAATTTGATCGTTGGTCCGGGCCGGGCAACACTGAATTTCGTGCCAACGTGACCCGCGCTTATGAACAAGAATCGACGGTCCGCCTGGTCCTCGCTCGTGCTCTGGAACCGGACCGCGTCCAACGGGGCGAGGATGGCAGCAAAATCCCAAAAACGTTCGCTGTCCGCGATGACGTGCTCGGCCGGGTAGCGAATATCAGCGGAGAGACCTATGTCATCGAGTTCCGCAGACCAGCAAGCCAAGCGCTCTCAAACGCTGAATAACCAGAGAAATGACGCTGAATCTTTGTCGCATTTCCGCCACATGCGACAGCGTTGAGTTGGGGAGAGACAACGACATCTGCGGCCGATGCTGCCAGTGGTTGGCACCCCGATATTTCTTGAAATAGCGCAGTCGAGCCTGGACCGGCGACGCGCCCATGACGCGCCCCACCCAACCGGCCCTACCCCAATCAGCCCGACAAGCCCTAAGCTAGCCGCGCAGCACGCCTGATTGCCAAGGAACGACATTGCACAGCACCGCCACCCAACCGATGAGCCGCGCGCAGGCGCTGGCGATCGCACGCGCTTTTTTGCCCAAGCATCCGCTCGGCAACCGCTACGATTACTACTACACGCAGGCCAAGCTGCGCACCGACCCGTTGTACCCCGGTGTGCTGGCCGAGCTGCGCAGTACCACTGCGCCGGTCCTGGATCTGGGCTGCGGGCTGGGCTTGCTGGCGCATGCATTACGCGCAGACGGCCAGGCGCTGACGTATCACGGCGTGGATGTGGATGCGTCCAAGATCCGCCGCGCGCAGCACATCGCGCAACGCTCGAATTTGGGCGATACCAAGTTCGAAGTGGTCGATCTGAGCATCGCGTGGCCGCAGCATCAGGGCAGCGTCACCATCCTGGATGTGCTGCAGTATCTGCAGTCGGACATGCAGGCCAGTCTGCTGCGCAGCGTGGCGCAGATGCTCACACCCGGCGCCAAACTGGTCATTCGCAGTGCATTGGGCGATGCCAGCAGCCGTGGCCGCACCAGCCGCGTCACCGACGTACTGGCGCACCTGAGCGGCTGGATGCAGCGCATGCCGCGCAGCTACCCAACCCGCGACAGCCTGCAGGCGCAGCTGGATGCCGCCGGCCTGCGTGCGACGTTTGCGCCGCTGTATGGCAATACGCCGTTCAACAACTGGTTGATCGTGGCCGAACCGCGCTGAGCCGCTGCGCGAAGCGCTTGGTTCGATTGAGAGCGACTAACAAAACGTAGCGAGCAGTCTTCAGGCGGGTGCGGACGGCGCGGAGGAACCGGTGTGTACGCGTGGTACATGCTGCACCCAGCACCGGCCGCGCAGTCGTTCTAACAGCCGCTCTTGACGTTATGTAGATGGTCCCAAGCTGCGTTGGTCGAGTGCGGCGCCCTCACCGCTCGCGGGACACGCCGTACATCCGTCCATGGAGGCTCGGTGGCGGCATCCATGCCGCCACACTGTCCCGCAATCGGTGAGGACACCGCACCAGAGAGTTCGCTGGTTGCGTTGTTGAAAGCCATGCACACCGACCATCTCGACCGTCCCTTGCCCGCCCACCGTCGCAGACCTTTTGCGGCATGGATGCCGCCAGCGGCTGGCGCCTTGAGCAAAATCAGAACTTCCAGGACACCGTCAGCTCCACATCGCGCGGGTCGCCGTAGATCAGCTGACTCTGGTAGACGATGTTGGCGTAATACGTGCGATCGAACAGATTGCGCACGTTGAGTTGCGCCGACCACGCCTGGTTGATGTCGTAACGCGCCATTGCGTTGGCCAACACCACGCTGCCCTGATTCAAACGCACGGTGTTGCCCTGCGGTCCGGCCATCAATTCGTGGATCGCCGACTGCCAGCTCAGGCCACCACCAACGCGCCACGGGCCGGTCTGCCAGCTGGTGAACAGCGTGGCTTCGCGACGCGGGCTGGTTGGGTTCACATCGACGCCGCTGGCATCGTTGGCATCGAACTGGGCAAAACCGAAGGCGATGCGCCATTGCTCGGAGAGCTCGCCATCGAGCTGGAATTCCACACCCTGGCTGACCGTACCCTTCGCCGCCACGTACGCCTGATCGGTGGTACCAGGCACCAGCTGACCCGGGTCGTTGACCGCCAGGTTGTCCTGCTCGATACGGAACAGCGCCAGCGCCGCATTGAGCTGGCCGCCGAGGTATTGCCCCTTCGCACCGATCTCGTAGCTATTGCCTTCCAGCGGAGCGATGGTGCGCCCGCTGCGGTCGCGATTGTTCTGCGGTTTGAAGATGCCGGTGTAGCTGGCGTAGAGCGAATGGTGGTCGTCCACATCGAAGATCAGGCCGGCGTAGGGCGTGGTCCGGCCGCGGCGTTCATAGGTGTTGGCCGGCAACAGTTGATCGGTGTTCTTCCAGTCGGTGACGCGTGCGCCGATGATGGCCTTGAGCGAATCGGTCAGGTTGAAACGGCCTGCCGCGTAGGCGGCCACCTGGCGCACATCGCGCTCTTCGCCTTTCGCCAATGCGGTCCATTGCGGCTGCGCCATGGTGCCGGTCCAGGCGTACACGCTCTCGGCAGTCAGGGGCTGCAGCGGTGCGTTGGACCAGCTGCGCACGTTGCGGTTCATCCAGGTGGCGCCGGCCACCACTTCATGCTCGCGGCCCCACAGCTGCAGCGGCATGCTGAGGTAGGCATCCAGACTATTTTGCGCATTGAGCGCGGGGTAGCGCCCGCCAGAATTGCTTTCAAGGCCCAAGCCGGTGTCCCTGTCCGGATAGTCCAGGTAGCCGAACAGCACCGATTTCCAATCGGCTTCGAAGCGCTGATGCGAATACTCCACATGCAGCTGCGCACCGTTGTCGAAGCGATGGGTCAGCCCGGCGAAGGCATTGGTGGTATCGGCCACGCCGCGCGCCCAGCGCGGAGTGAACGAATCCGAGCGCGCGAAATCGGTGCGGCCACCATCGCTGAAGTAAGCCGGCACACCGCCCCAAGTGGTGCCCCGGCCGTCGTTGCGTTGCTTGTTGATGCCGATGTAGCCACTGGTGGCATCGCTGAAATCGGCATCGACGATGCCGTAGAACAGCGACGACTGCTTGCTGTAGTAATCGCGGAACGACTGCTTGTCTTCGTAGCTGGCCACCACGCGGCCACGCACGTTGCCGGCGGCATTCAATGGCGACTGCAGATCGACAGTGCCGCGATAGCGGTCCCAACGCCCAGCCGACAGATCGACCCGGCCAGTGAACACATCGCTGTTGGCATGTTTGCGCACCAGGTCGATGGAGGCCGCCGGGCTGCCGGCGCCGGAGGTAAGGCCATTGGCGCCCCGGACGATCTCGACCCGGTCGTAGATGGCCATGTTCTGCTGCACATCGCCGGTGTAATCGACGGGAATGCCATCGATCCGGTAGTAGTCCACCTCGAAGCCGCGCGCACTGATGTAGGTGCGCTCGGTGTCCCAGGTCGGCGAGTTGAAACCGGCCACGGTATCGGTCACGTCCTGCAGCGATTGCAGATTGCGGTCGGCGATCTGCTGGCGGGTCACCACCACCACCGACTGCGGGGTGTCGCGCAGCGACAGCTCCAGCTTGGTCGAACTGCGCGCGACATCGGCCGTGTAGGAGTCGGTGCCTTCGGTGGCGGCGCCGCGATGCGCCTCGATCTGCAGGCGGTCCAGATCGACCGGATCGCGCGCGCTCGACTGCGCCATCACAGACAACGGCCATGCACAGGCCAGGGCCAGCAAGGAGTACGACAGACGGGCGGGCGACGGGCGAAAATCCGCACGCACAACAGCGCGCGCAGGGACGATGCGATAGGACATGGGGTCAGCCTCAAGAGCAAAAATAATGCCGTCGGTGACGGCTGGTGAGGCTGGCGTGGCAGCGCCATGAACAGGCGCGCACCATTTGCTGGCTGGGGCGCATGTTCGATCCACGTTAAATCGCTGTCAATACATGCGTGGATTACAAGTGCGGTCGACCCTCGATCATTTCCAGCCATGTTGCACGCGGCAACGACCACACAGGCAGACGCAGCGCTCCACACCCCGACGCTGCCGCCATCGGCCTACGGCATCACGCCGGGCCGGCCAGGCTGCGTTCGCAGGCACTTAATCCGGACGCTGCCCCACCAGCCCCCGCTCCCGCATCGCCTCCAGCACGCCACGCAGGATGGTGAGGTTGTGCCCGTGCGCGGCGCCTTCGTGCAGCAGGACGATCGCGCCGGGACGCAGGTCGCGCACGATGCGGGCGATGGTGGCATCCGGCTCGCAGCGCACGCCATCGAAGCCGCGCGCGCTCCAGGCCACGCGGGTCAGGCCGTGCGCACGCAGCGGCGAGGCCACGAAAGGATTGGTCATGCCCACCACCGAGCGATACAGCCGTGGCGCCTGTCCGGTGATGGTAGCCAGCACGCGCTGCGTCTTGCCGATTTCCTGCGCCATGCGGCGCGGCCCCAGCGCCCAGAACCAGGCCTGCGGGTGACTGTGGCTGTGGTTGCCGATCCCGTGCCCGCGCCGCACCATCTCGCGCACCAGCTCAGGCCGCTGCTCGGCGCGTGCGCCGACCACGAAGAACGTGGCCTTGGCTGCGTAGGCGTCCAGCAGGTCTAGGATGGCCGGGGTGTCGTCGGACGGTCCGTCATCGATGGTCAGCCAGACCTGCGGTGCGCGGCCCGGCAGGCGTGCCAGCACCGGCGCGTACAGGCGCGCGCGCGGCAGGAACACCGGCACCACGAACAAGGCGTGCGACAACAACAGCCCCGACACCCCCCAGACCCAGCCCAGCTGCCACCACAGCAGTGCGACCGCCGCCTGCGAGAGGGCCAGCCAGACGATCCAGCGGTAGGGATGCGCGGGAATGCGATACAGCGTTTGCAGCGTGGTCATACCGCATGATGCCATGCGGCGTAGAATGGGCGGACTCCACGTTCTGACTGAAGTGCTGCCATGTCCCTCGATCCCGCCCTGCGTTCCCGTATCGATACGCTGCTGCAATCCAGCCGCGTGGTGCTCTTCATGAAAGGCCAGCCCGGCATGCCGCAGTGCGGTTTTTCGGCCAAGGCGGTCGGTGTGCTGGATGGTCTGGGCATCGACTATGCCCACGTCAACGTGCTGGCCGACCAGGAAATCCGCGAAGGCATCAAGGCCTATGGCGATTGGCCGACCATTCCCCAGCTGTACGTGGACGGCGAGCTGGTCGGCGGCAGCGACATCATTTTGCAGATGGCCGACAGCGGCGAACTGAGCAGCATGCTCGGCCTGCAGGCGCCAGACCGGACTCCGCCCAAGATCACCATCACCCCGGCGGCGGTCGAAATGCTCAAGGGCGCACTGGCCGACGCGCCGGATGCATCGCTGACGTTGTCCATCGATGCCAACTTCCAGCCGAATTTCCAGCTGGCGCCGACCAACCCGAACGCCATCGCGGCCGAATCCAATGGTCTGCGCGTGCAGTTCGACCTGGCCAGCGCACGCCGCGCCGATGGCATCACCATCGACTGGGTGGACGATATCCGTGGTCGTGGCCTGGCCATCGACAACCCGAATGCGCCCAAGCCGGTGCAGGAACTGTCGGTGCGCGATGCGGACGACCGCCTCAAGGCCGGCACCCTGACCCTGGTGGACGTGCGCCCGGCCGACGAGCGTGCGCTGGCCTCGGTCGCTACCCCGTTCCGCACGCTGGATGCGCACGAGCGTGCCGCCATCGAACAGTTGCCCAAGGACACCCCGCTGGCGTTCCTGTGCCACCGTGGCGGGCGCAGCCTGCAAGCGGCCGAGCACTTCCGCGGCCTGGGCTTCAGCAACGTCTACAACGTCACCGGCGGCATCGATGCCTGGTCGGACGAGGTGGACAACGGCGTGGCGAAATACTGAGCAAGACAGCCACTACGCAGCGGTACTGACTTGGCTGGCGCTGCGCTGTTCGGGAACTGTGTTGTGCCGGTTTAGCGCTCTGGTGTTCGGCAGTGGGTCGCGGGTGCGGTGTCCCCGCTACTCTCGCGGGACATGCCGTCAATCCGTCCATGGCGGCTCCGTGGCGACATCCATGCCGCCACAGGGTTCCGCAAGCGTCGTGCACACCGCACCAGCGAGTTTGCTGGCCGCTTTGTTGAAAACCACGCACACCGACCATCTCCACTGGTCCTCGCCCGCCCACCGTCGCTGGACCTTATGCGGCATGGATGCCGCATAAGCGCCTGCATGGACGGATTGACGGCGTGTCCCGCGACGGTGGCGGGCAAGGGCCCTGCAGCCAAAATACGGATCAGCCGCCCTGCAGCCGAAGTAGCAGCCTCCGATCGGCGCAAAACTGCCAGCGCCCCTTACCCGGCAAACCCACCGTCATCGAGAAACTGCTGTTCTTCGGCAGTGGTCTCACGCCCCAACACCGCATTGCGATGCGGGAAGCGCCCAAAGCGCTGAATGATCTGCTGATGTTCCACTGCCCAATGGGTGGTTTCGGCATCGTCCAGCGCGGTGATGAGCTGCACCGCGCGCGCCTGCTCGTGCAGATCTTCCGCATGCTCGAACGGCAGGTAGAAGAACAATCGCAATTGCGCGGAAACCTGTTGATCGAATCCTTCGGCTACCGCCTGTTTGGCGTAATGCAGCGCCAGGCCGTCGGTGGCGTAGGAATGCGCGCTGCCGCGAAAGGCATTCCGCGGAAACTGGTCGAGCAGGATCAGCAAGGCCAGCGCATCTTCGGCACGTTCCATCCAGTGCGCATACTCGCCGCGCGCCGCAGCGAAATGCTGCTCGCTGAAATGCTGGCGAAAGTTGGCGTCGAACGCATCGTTGTGGGTGAACCACCGGGCCGAACCGGCCAGTTCCCAGAAAGCCAACACCACATCGGCCTGCTTGTTGCGCTCTGATTTGGCGATCATCGACATCTCCCCTGACGAATAGGGCATAGCATGCACCCGCGTGTGTGATGAGGCCGCCGCCATCGCCCTGACAGCACTTGGCAAGCACCGCGCGGGCGGCTAGGTTTGCGGCCTACGCTTTCGTTGCATCGGGGAAATCCATGCGTTCCATCCTGTTCGCCGCACTGGGCGCGGCCATGCTGTGCCAGCCAGTGTCGGCCGCGTCACGCTTTGTCCAAGATCCCTATCCGAGTACCTACCGCGTGCTCGCCTCCGGGCCGGTGCTGATCCAGCACGCGACGGTCCTGACCGGAACAGGCCAACGGTTGGACGACGCCGATGTGCTCCTGCGCGACGGCAAGGTGGCGGCGGTCGGCCACGCGCTCGACACACCGGCCGATGTGCGTCGCATCGACGGCACCGGCAAGTGGGTCACGCCCGGCATCATCGATGTGCACTCGCATCTGGGCGTGTATCCCAGCCCCGGCGTCAGCGCGCACAGCGATGGCAACGAGATGACCGCACCGGTGACGCCGAACGTCTGGGCCGAGCATTCGATCTGGCCGCAGGACCCCGGCTTCGGCACCGCGCTGGCTGGTGGCATCACCTCGCTGCAGGTATTGCCGGGCTCGGCCAATCTGATCGGCGGACGCGGCGTCACGCTCAAGAACGTGGCGTCGACGACGTATCAAGGCATGAAGTTTCCCGGCGCGCCCTGGGGCCTGAAAATGGCCTGCGGCGAGAACCCCAAGCGCGTGTATGGGCAAAAGGGCGGCCCCGGCACGCGCATGGGCAATGTCGCCGGGTACCGCGCGGCCTTCATCGATGCGGCCGAGTATCTGCAGAAGAACGCGCCAAAGAAAAAGGCAGCGAAAAAGCGCCACTGGTGGAGCAGCGGCGGCGACAACGACAGCAGCGGCGATGCCGGCGGCAAGCGCGATCTCAAACTCGACACGCTGGCCGGCGCCATCAATGGCGACATCCGCGTGCACATCCACTGCTACCGCGCCGATGAAATGGCGACCATGCTGGACCTGTCCAAGGAATTCGGCTTCCATATCGCCGCGTTCCATCACGGCGTGGAAGCCTACAAGCTAGCCGACCGTCTGGCGCAGGAAAACGTCTGCGGTGCGCTGTGGGCCGATTGGTGGGGCTTCAAGATGGAAGCCTTCGATGGCATCCAGGAGAACATTGCGCTGGTCGATCGCCCGGCCAACAGTTGCGCCATCGTGCATTCGGATTCGGAAGAAGGCATCCAGCGCTTGAACCAGGAAGCGGCCAAGGTAATCGCCAACGCGCGCCGCAGCGGCATGGAGATTCCGCCCGAGCGCGCGATCCGCTGGCTCACCAGCAATGCCGCCAAGGCGCTGGGCATCGAGCAGCAGACCGGCGCGCTGGAGCCGGGCAAGATGGGCGATGTGGTGGTGTGGAACGGCAACCCCTTCAGCTCCTACGCACTGGCCGAACAGGTGTATATCGACGGCGCGCAGGTCTACGACCGGCATGACCGCAGGCTGCAGCCGGTGTCCGACTTCATGCTTGGCCAAGAGGTGGCACGATGAACCGCGCGAATCGGTTTCGCCCGCGTGTGCGCGTCCTGCCGGCGGTACTGCTGGCGGCGCTCGCGTTGCCCGCACTCGGCCAGCAGGTGCTGATCCGTGGCGCCACGGTGCACACCGCCACCGCCCAAGGCACGCTGCGCAACACCGATGTACTTGTGCAGGGCGGCGTGATCCGCGCCATCGGCAGCAACCTGGCCGTGCCCACCGATGGCCGCGTCGTCGACGCCAAGGGCCGGCCGCTGACGCCGGCACTGTTCGGCGGCATCACCGAGATCGGTATCGAAGAAGTCTCCGGCGAAGACAGCACGGTGGACAGCGGCGTCAAGCTGAGCGATCAGCCGATGCGCCCGGAATTCGACGTCACCCTGGCCTACAACCCCGACTCGGTGCTGGTGCCGGTGGCGCGGGTGGAAGGCATCGGGTTCACCGCGCTGGGCGCGACCACCAGCGGTGCGTTTATCGCCGGCCAGGGCGGCATCGTGCGGCTGGATGGCAGCCCCGATCCGATCGGCCCGCATGCGCTGTTTCTGCGTCTCGGCGCGGCGGCGTCCGACCTCACCGGCAGCTCGCGCGCGGCGCAGTGGATGCTGCTCGATCAGCTGGTGGCCGAAGCGCGTGGACGCGTGCCGGCCGACTCGCCGCATGCGCTGTTGACGCCGGTTGGCCGCAGCGTGCTGGCCAAGTACCTGGCCGGGCAAGGCCGCATCGTGGTGCAGGTGGAGCGGGCGGCCGACATTCGCCAGTTGTTGCGCTGGGCGCAGCGCGAGAAGGTCCGCATTGCCATCGCCGGCGGTGCCGAAGCGTGGAAGCTGGCGCCACAGCTGGCGCAGGCCAAGGTGCCGGTATTGGTGGATGCGCTGGCGGATCTTCCTTCGACCTTCGACCAGATCGGCGCCACCCTGGAAAACGCCGCACGGCTGCGCGCGGCGGGTGTGGATGTGAGCTTCAGCCAGAGCAACGATGCCTCGCACAATGCGCGCAAGCAGCGCCAGTTGGCCGGCAACGCAGTGGCCAACGGGATGCCGTGGGAGACCGCACTGGCCGGGCTGACCCGGGTACCGGCGGAGATCTTCGGCGTTGGCGACCGCATCGGCAGTATCGCCGTTGGCAAGCAGGCCGACCTGGTGTTGTGGGACGGCGACCCGCTGGATGTCGCCCACTACGCCGAGCAGGTGTGGCTGGGCGGCCGCGACATGCCGATGCGCTCGCGCCAGAGCGAGCTGCGCGACCGCTACATGCAACGAGCCGGATCGCTGCCGCGCGCCTATCTGAAGTGAGTGTCGCGGCAGTTGCATGCGGTGCGGGACAACACCCCGTCCCGCGCCTGCGACCTTGCCCCGACGTTTCGCCTGGGCCATGTGCGCCGGCAGCGCGCACGCACCGGCACCGGCACGATGCCCATCACGACACACTCGCCCGGGATTGCCGATGCACGCAATGACACGGATGCCGCCCGCTGCACGCGGTTTCTCCCTGTTGCTTGCCGTCGCCATGCTGTTGATCGGAGTGGCGATCGGCGCCGGCAAACTCGGCGGGCCATGGTGCGCGGCACCCTGGGCGATGTGCTGGCGGCGATGCTGGTTTACTGCGGGCTGCGCGGTCTGTTGGCCATGCCGCCGCATTGGGCCGGTGCGCTGGCCATGGCGCTGGGAGTGCTGATCGAAGCCATGCGGGCGATCCAGCAGGCCGACCGCCTTGGCCTTGGCCTTGGCCTGCGCCCCGGCAGCGCAGCGTCCATCGCGCGCGGCAACACCGCCACGCCGCGCGATCTGATGCTGTATCTGTCCGGCATTGGTATTACATACATCTGGGATGTGGTCTCATTACGTAGCACTGTGCCTGCCGGGAGTGCTTCGCCCCCTTGATGCCCTCCTTCAGGTCCCGCCCATGTCGTCCGTTTCGCCATCGGCTCCGACCGGCACATCCGGCACTTCGCCGCTAAGGGCTCAGCCGAGCCCTGCGGCGGGAGCGGAACAGTGACCGCGCTGTTTCAGGGCGGCGGATTGCGCTCGATCGATCGGGTGGTACTACGCCAGACCCCGGCCAATCTGCAACGCGGGTTGGGCGCGGTGGGCGGGCGCTTGATCCTCACTGTCGATGCGCTGTTGTTTCAGCCGCATAATTTCAATGTGCAGACCCGATCGCTGACGCTGCACCTGACCCGGATCGTAGCGATGCAGCGGCGCTGGACACGTGTGTTCGGGCTGCTGCCGTTGGCGCCGACATCGCTGGCGATACAGGTCGACGACGGTAGCAAATATCGCTTCGTGCTCGGCAAGCGCGTGGAATGGATCGCGGCCATCGAGGCGGCGCGCGCCGCATTGCGCTGAGATCAGCGGCCGATTGCAGCGCAGCACCTGTGCAGGACATCGGCGTACCCGCACCGCACGTCGCCGCATCCTGCTCCCAGGCCAGGCATGAAACGGCGTGCGTTTCATAGCGGTTGTCCAAGCGCGGCGCACGCTCTGCACACTTGGCCGGCGCTGCCATGGCGCACGCTACCTGGGACCGCGTGCCGGTAGAACGACGGCCACTTACCTCAACATGGAAAGCGCTATGCCCCGCTCCATCCTGCGCCTCCTGGGATACGCCTTGTTGTTGTACGGCGGCGTCAGCGCACCCGCCCTGGCCGCGTTCGGCGCCACCCGCAGCGGTGACCGCATCGTCGTGGATACAGGCGCCGAGCTGGTGTTTTCGGTAGACGCCAACAACGGCGATATCGTGTCGATGCGCTACCGCAACAATGAATTGCAGACCACTGAGCCCAAAGGCTCGCATCTAGCCTCGGGCCTTGCCAGCGCCAGCGTGCACACGCGCACGCTGGGCGAATCGATCGTGGTCTGGGCCAGCGCCGGCGACCTGACCCAGACCTACATCGCGCGCAAGGGCCGTAATGCGATCTACATGGCGACCTACGCACCGACCTTGCTGCCGATCGGCGAATTACGCTTCGTCGCCCGCTTGAACGCGTCCAAGTTGCCGACTGCACTGCAACAACCCGATTCCAACGTAGGCACGCCGATCGAGGGCCACGATGTGTTCCTGCTGCCGGATGGACGGACCAGTTCCAAGTTCTACTCGGCGCGACGCATGATCGACGATCAGCTGCATGGGGTCAGCGGCCCGGGCGTGGCGGTATTCATGCTGATGGGCAACCGCGAACGCAGTTCGGGCGGGCCGTTCTTCAAGGACATCGCCACGCAAAAGACGCGCACGACCCATGAACTCTATAACTACATGTATTCCGATCACACCCAGACCGAAGCGTTCCGGGCGGGGTTGCACGGTGTCTACGCGCTGCTGTTCACCGATGGTGGCGCGCCCTCCGGCATGCAGCTGGAGACCGGTTTTGTCGCCACGTTGGGGTTGAGCGGATATCTGGCCAACGCTGGGCGCGGCGCGGTGAGCGGGCGCGTGAGCGGCGTGCTGCCTGGGCAACCGGCGGTGGTCGGGCTAAGCAACGACCAGGCCGAATACTGGACCCGTGCCGATGACAACGGTCATTACCAGATCGCCGGCGTGCGTCCGGGCCGCTACCGCATGACGCTCTATCAGAACGAACTGGAAGTGGCGCAGTGCGATACCCAGATTTTCGCCAACGCGACCACGCAAGCCTCATTGCGAGCGGTCCCATTGCCGGGCACGGTGAGATGGCAGATCGGCATGCCCGATGGCACTCCGGCGGGCTTTCGCTACGCAGATCTGTTGCCGCACGCACATCCATCCGACCAGCGCATGCGCTGGACAGCGGCCACCTACAGCGTCGGCTCGAGCAGTGCGGACAACGTTCCGGCAGTGCAGTGGCGCGACATCAATTCGCCGACACGCATCGCGTTTTCCCTGGCCGCCGATGAGGTGCATGGCTATCGCCTGCGCATCTTCGTGCCGCTGGCCCAGGCCAATGCGCGTCCGCAGATCCGCGTCAATGCGCGCTGGAACGGACCGCTGCCGGCTGCGCCCAACCAGCCCAAGACACGCGGCATCACGCGTGGCACCGCGCGCGGCAACAACACGCTGTACGAAGTGGATATCCCCGCCTCCGCGTTGCAGGCCGGCATCAACCGTCTGGATATCGACATTGCCTCCGGTACACCGGACAACGGCTTCCTCGGCCCGGCACTGGTGTTCGACAGCATCCAACTGGTGGCGATGTGAACATGGCCGGCGCGGAGCGTGCCACGTGCAGCGCCGGTATCGCCGTGGTCGCGCGGCGCCATCGCAGTGACCGCGCTCGCCCGGCAATTGCGCCGATGTTTCTGGTGACTGCTACAGAGGCCCAGCCTGCGCCGATGCTCGATTCATCCGTCCACTTGCCATCGCTGCGCGGCTCTCGCTCCGATGCCCAGCAAGCTGGCGTGCATGCATGGTGCGTCGCCACATCCGCGCACCGTGGGGCTGGAGGCGCGCCCACTCGCCGGATCATGCAGGGCGCGCGACAGCTGTTGCAGCCCGAACGCACTATATGGAAGAGCTTGCCAGCAGGTGTCATGCGCCGCACCGGACCGACGGCGCTACGCCCAGCGGCCGTTTTGCGATAGCGTGCGCCCCTGGAAGACGCAATGGCCGAAGGGGGCGACGATGCGCATCGGAATCGTGGTGGACAGTGCGTGCGATCTGCCGCAGGACTTCATCCAACACAACGACATCATCGTGCTACCGATCAGCGTGCGCATCGGCGAAGCGGTGCTGGCCGATCACCGCGATGAGGAGGCGACGCTGAGCTTTCTGCAGGCGCACGTGGCCGAGCGCGGTCACGAAGCGGAGACCACCCCGCTGTCGGTCAACCAGATCCGCGACCTGTTCCTGCAACAGCTGGTCATCGATTACGACCACGTGTTCTGCCTGACCATTTCCAAGCTGCGCAGCCAGATCTTCGACAACGCCACCCAGGCCAGTTTCGCCATCCTCAACGATTACAAACCGGTGCGTCGCGCTGCCGGCCACAGCTCGCCATTTGCCTTGCGCGTGATCGACACCTTGAGCCTGTTCGCCGGCCAGGGGATCACAGCAGTGGAGGCGGTCCGCCTGCGCGAACAGGGCCAGGGCGTGGCGGCCATTCGCGCGCGCCTGGAACAGCTGGCCGAACATACGTACGGCTACATGATTCCGCGCGATCTCTACTACCTGCGTGCGCGTGCACGCACCAAGGGCGATCGCAGCGTGGGCCTGATCGGCGCAGCGCTGGGCAGTGCGCTGGATATCAAGCCGGTGCTGCGCGCCTATCGGGGTGTCACCGAGCCAGTCGCCAAACTCAAGGGCTTCGAGCCGTCGGCCGAGAAGCTGTTCGGCTTTGCCGTGCGCAAGATTCGCGAAGGCCTGATGACACCCACCGTGTGCGTTGGCTATGGCGGCGAGCTCGCCGAGTTGCACGCGCTGCCCGGCTACAGCACCTTGCGGACTGCCTGCCGGGACCAAGGCGTGGAATTGTTCGAAAGCGTGATGAGCCTGACCGGCATGGTCAACGTGGGCAAGGGTGCGCTGGCAGTGGCGTTCGCGGCCGAGCCGCATGCGTTCTCGGCCTGAGCGCCACGGATCCCACCTTGCGAGCGGTGGCCGCGTGGTCCGGGCGGCGTACACAGCCCCTGCATGCGCCAGATAGGCAGCGTTTGCCGGTCGTCCCGGGTGCGTCTGGCCGCATGCTGGTCGCGTCGCCGACTCCACTGCGTTCGCCGACGCGCATCTGCGCATGTGCGTCGACGGAGCACTCACCGCCGCTGCACTAACGTGCCGGCGTCATCCACCGGAGTCTTTGCCCATGCCCGTCACCTATTCGATCAGCCTGCCCGACCCCAAACTCGCCCGCAGCAGCGACCCGAGCGTGAGCTTCACTGCCCATGGTGCCGAGTCCTTCGCCGAGCAGTTGCAGGCCGCATTGCGTGATGGGTCCTGGTTCGAGCGCTGGCGCCAGCTGCAACCGGACCCGGATGCAGTGGACCCGAGCCTGGGCGTGACCGATCCGTCGGCGACGGTGACCGGTCAGCAGGGCGATCTGCGCATCGATCTGGTCGCCACCACCAGCATCCCGGGCGATCTGCTCAAGCTGCGCATGCAAGCGCTGGCCGGACATCACTGGGAACTGCGCGACGTACGTTGATCGCGTTTGAACACACCTGAACACCGCCGCGCAGCCAGTCTGGTCGCGCGGCTGCTTTAAGTGAGACGGCAGCGCCGCTTCAGTGCGGACACGTTCGCTGCATCTGCCTGCGCCAATCACCGCGCGTTGTCTCTGGCCTGAGCCTGGGAACCAGTGCGCGTATCCGCTCCGTTTCTCGGCACGCTGCCCACGCCTGAAAGACGACGGCTCGTTACGTGGTAGCGGCCACTCCTTACGTCAGTGCGCTGGCGGAGGCACGCCGTGGCCAACGCCACTTCAGATTCACTGCCAATGTCCCGAGCACGATAAGCGCCAGACCCACCCATTGCACCGGCACCAGCGCGTGGCCGTACAGCAGGTAATCCAGCACTAGCGTGACCAGTGGATACACGAATGCCAGTACTGCGATCGTGGCCACATGCAAGTGGCGATACGCCGAATAGAACAGCACGTAGACGATGCCGCTGTGGATCACGCCCAATCCCACCAGCCACAGCCAATGCACGCCCGGATGCAGGACAGCGCTGCTGGAAAATCCGGCAAGCAATACCGTGCCGACCCAGCATTGCACCGTCACCACCGCCAGCGGCCGCTCGCGACTGATGCGCCGCGACATCAGCAACGAGGCACCGCACAACAGCGCGGCCAGCAAGGTCAGCGCGATACCGATCACGTAGCCGCGATCGGCCGCCTGCCACAGCCGTGCCGGATTGGCCGAACAGGCCACGCCAACAAACGCCAATATCGTCCAGCCCAGATCGGCACGCCGCGTGCGCTCGCCCTGCAGCAACGCTGCCAGGATCAGGATCACGAACGGAAACACGTGGTAGACCATCGTCGCCACGCCGATCGAAGAACGCGCCATCCCCGCGAACAGGGCCACCCAGTTCAATACCAGCAGCACGCCGCTGATGCTGGCATCGCGCAGCAACGCACGCTCGCGCCATAGTCCGCGCAGCTGCCCACCGATCACCCCGCACACGGTGAGGAACAGGGCACCGAACAGGCAGCGGTAGAACACCGCAGTGACCGGATCCTGACCACTCTCGTGGACGAACACGCCGACCGAGCCGATCAGCACTTCGGCCACCAGCAGCTGCCAGACCGCGCGACGCGTCGCACCGGCCGTCGTCGTTTGCATCGAGAAGCACGTGCTCATACGGCGATCGTTCCCTGCAGATACTGGACAGCGCTACCGCGCACAGACACGTGCTGCGGCTCGACGCGGCAATCGAGCTCGCCGCCGCGTGCAGAGACCTGTCGCGCACGCAACTCGGTTTTCCCAAGCCGTTGCGCCCATAACGGCGCCAGCGCGGCATGAATCGAACCGGTCACCGGATCCTCGCTACCGCCATTGGCCGGCCAGAAATAACGCGAGACGAAATCGTGCCCGATGCCTGGTGCGGTGATCGCCACATCGCGCGGCGCCAGCGTCAACATTCGCCGCAGATCAGGCACCACGTCGCGCACCTGTGCTTCATCTGCATATACGGCGATATACGACTGCGCGTTTGCATGCACTGCCTGTGGCGGAATCGACAACGCTTCCAACAGCGCCGGCGGCGGCACCGCGACCACTGCTGTTGCCTGGTTGGGGAAGCGCAACTCGAACGTGTTCTCGTCCACCCGGGCGATCTCGATCTCGCCGACCGCCGCCGCGCGCAATCGCAACGGAAACGCGACGCGTTGATGCGTCGCAAGCACGAACGCACTGGCCAAGGTCGCATGCCCGCAAAAGCCGACCTCCCTGGTCGGGGAGAACCAACGAATATCGAACACACCGCTGGCGTCGCGGACGAAAAACGCGGTCTCCGACAGATTGTGCTCGCCCGCAATCGCCTGCATCAGCGACTCCGGCAGCCAGGCCTGCAATGGCACCACGGCTGCAGGGTTGCCGTTGAAACGTACCTTGGTGAACGCATCGACGATGAAGACAGGAAGCAGCACGACCAACCTCATGGGGAAGAGCATCGCCGGGCGTACTGACCGGGCACACGCAGTCTGCGCCGCAGCACACGACCATGACAGATTCAGATACGCTGAAAATAGACCAATACAGATGGAAGGCGCGGCGCATGCTTATGTACGAATCGTTGGCCATGCAATTGCGGCAGCAGATCGAAGGCGGCACCTTGCGGGCGGGCGAACGCCTGCCGTCGATCCGGCAACTGGCGGCCAATCACGGCATCAGCACGGCAACGGCCGTGCAGGCCTGCCTGCAGCTCGAACGCGAGGGACGTGTACAGGCGCGGCCGCGCTCCGGCTACTTCGTGCGCAGCATGGCGTCTGCGATGCCGGCGGCAGCACCGGCGGCACGGCGGCGCAAGCCGGGCATCATCGATAACCCGGCACTACAGCGCGTCCTCGACACCCTGGCGCGCACCGATCTACTGCCGCTGCACACCGCCACTCCCGCATCTGCGCTATTGCCGACTGCGCAGTTGGCGGCGGCCCTATCGCGCCAACTGCGTCGCCAACGCACGGCTGCGCTGGACTACGCACCGCCGCAAGGCCACCCCGCACTGCGACGACAGATCGCTCAGCGGTACGCCCACTGCGCAACGCCCGTCGCCGCCGACGAAGTAGTGATCACCGCAGGCGCGATGGAAGCGATCAGCCTGGCATTGCGCACGCTCACCGCACCGGGCGATGTGGTCCTGGTGGAAACACCTACCTACCACGGCATCTTGCAGGCAGTGGCCGCGTTGCGGCTCAAGGTGCTGGAAGTCCCCAACCGCGCCGGTCACGGCATCGATGTCGCGCGTCTGGAAGCGTTGCTGCAACGCGCCCCCGTGCGTGCGGCGGTGCTGGTGCCCAACTTCAACAATCCCAACGGCAGCCTGACGCCCGATACTGCCAAGCGCGCATTGCTCGACAGCTGCGCGCGTCACGGCACCGTGGTGATCGAGGACGATATCTACGGCGAGCTGGATTGGTCGGGACAACGCCCACGGCCGCTACGCCATTTCGACACCCATGCCAACGTCATCACCTGCGGCTCGTTCTCCAAGGTGCTGTCGCCTGGCTTGCGCGTCGGTTGGCTGCTCGGTGGTGACTGGACCGACGCCTTGGTGCGCGCCAAGTATTTTTCCACCGTCGGCAGCGCCAGCCTGCCGCAACTGGCCTTGGCAGATTATCTGGCGCAACACGATCTGGAACGGCATCTGCGCAAGCTACGCCGCACCCTGGCCGACAACGGCCAACGCCTGCGCGATGCGATCGTGCGGCATTGGCCTGAGGGCACGCGGGTGGGCGACCCAGCCGGCGGACTGTCGCTATGGCTGCAATTGCCTGACGGCGGAAGTGGTCAAGCCTTGTTCGAGGCGGCACTGGCCGAAGGCATCGGCACCTCGCCCGGCCATCTGTATTCCAGCCGTGGCGACTATGCCGATCATCTGCGCCTGACCTGCGGCCAGCCATGGAGCGACACACTGGAACGCGCCATGCGCCGCTTGGGCAAGCTGGCGGCGCAGGTGGCGTCTGAGCGATGACTGCAGGGTTGGCAGTGGCAGTGGATAACCAAGGATGTCGTGTCGCCGCAACTGCTCCGTCCGAATGTCCATGCGTGAGCCAAGGAGCCCGGCTCTTTCGCGGGACGTCGGTCTTCTTCGTTGGGCGCACCGCTGCCCTGATTACCAGCTGCGATCCGCGCCCTCATCCGCCCCTACGGGGCACCTTCTCCCACACGTGGGAGAAGGACGTCAAGATCGAACGCGCAGTAGCCCCTCTCCCACACGCGGGAGAAAGAAAATCGTCGAGTGGCAAGCGTACGTCATCAACCCTGGCAACACGGCCACGCCAATCGCGTCGCCGTGCGTCGACCTTACTTGAGCGCACACTCAGCCATGCAACGCCGCAGCATGATGCGCAATATGCTCGCCGATAAAGCTGGCGATGAAGTAATAGCTATGATCGTAGCCAGGCTGCAGCCGCACTGTCAGCGGATACCCGGCAGCCTTTGCCGCCGCCTCGAATAAGCCGGTCTTCAGTTGATTTTCAAGAAACTCGTCGGCATCGCCCTGATCGATCAACAGCGGCAAGCGCTCCTGCACCTGTGCGATCAATGCGGTGGCGTCGTACGCCTTCCAGCTGTCGCGATCGTCTCCCAGATACTGCCCGAACGCTTTCTCGCCCCACGGCACCTGGCTGGGTGCGACGATCGGCGAGAACGCCGACACGCTGCGATAGCGCCCCGGATTTTTCAACGCAATGGTCAAGGCGCCATGACCACCCATCGAATGGCCGCTGATCGCGCGCGCGCCGGTGGTGGCGAAGTGCGCTTCGATCAACGCCGGCAATTCGTTCACCACATAGTCGTACATGCGGTAATGCGCAGCCCACGGCTGCTCGGTGGCGTCCACGTAGAAACCGGCGCCCTTGCCGATGTCGTACCCCTCTGCATCGGCGACATCGTCGCCACGCGGGCTGGTATCCGGCGCGACCAGGATCACTCCATGCTCGGCGGCATAGCGCTGCGCACCGGCCTTGCCGATGAAGTTCTGCTCAGTGCAGGTCAGGCCGCTGAGCCAGTACAGCACCGGCAACGGGCCATCTGCGGCCTGGGGTGGCAGATAGACACCCACCTGCATGCTGCAACCCAGGCTCTGCGACTGATGCCGATACACATCCTGCCAACCGCCAAAACAGGCACGGTGTTCGATACGTTCCATGAAGATTCCTTACGAAGAGAAAACCCTGCGCCCGGATCAGCGGGCGCAGGGTTGGACCATCAGTGCAACACGCCCTTCTTGCGCGCTACCTGCGTCGACAGCGCATCCATCAACGCCGGCGACAGGCAGTCGTAGGGCGCCAACCCCAGCTCGGTCAGACGCGCACGCACGCCATCCATCTGCTCCGGCGGGGTGCCGGTTTCGATGATGGACGAGACGAATGCGGCAAAGCCTGGCGCCGACCATCCCTGCTGCTTGGACAGCTCGGTGTGCACGAAATCCAGCCCATAGAACGCATGCTCCTTGTTCTCGATCCGGCCGATCAGATGCACGCCGCATGCTGTGCAGGCGTGTCGCTGGATCATCGCGCTTTCATCGACGATCTTCAGCTTTTCTTCGTGCGCAAGCACCTTGACCTTGTCGCGCGGCGCTACTGCAATCACGGAAAACGTCGCGCCCGCGGGTTTCCAGCATTTGCTACAACCGCATGCGTGGTTGTGTGCGGTCTGCGCAGCCACTTCCACTACCACCTTGTCGCTGGCGCAGTGACATTCGAGGGTTCCCCCTTGAAAGTTTTCTGCACCACCTCGCGCAATGCCCCCATCTACCGAAGGATGAATCGACACGTTAGCCATCATGCCCCTCCCGGAGTCTCGGTCCCACGTGCGCGGAAGCGGCCGCGCGCCGCTCCTGGCCGTGTGGTCAGAAATGAATCACGGTGCGGATCGACTTGCCTTCATGCATCAGGTGGAAGGCTTCGTTGATCTCTTCCAACGGCATTGTGTGGGTGATGAACGGATCGAGATCGATCTCGCCCTTCATCGACTGCTCCACCATGCCCGGCAATTGCGTGCGCCCCTTGACGCCACCGAAGGCGCTGCCGCGCCACACGCGGCCGGTGACCAGCTGGAACGGACGGGTACTGATTTCCTGGCCGGCGCCAGCCACGCCGATGATGACGCTCTCGCCCCAGCCCTTGTGGCAGCACTCCAGCGCCGAGCGCATCACATTGACGTTGCCGATGCACTCGAAGCTGAAATCCACGCCGCCATCGGTCAACTCCACGATCACTTCCTGGATCGGCTTGTCGTAGTCCTTGGGGTTGATGCAATCGGTGGCGCCCATGCTGCGCGCCAGGTCGAACTTGCCCGGGTTGGTATCGATGGCCAGGATGCGCCCGGCCTTGGCCTGCACCGCGCCCTGGATCACCGCAAGACCAATGCCGCCCAGGCCGAACACCGCCACGCTCTCGCCCGGCTTGACCTTGGCGGTGTTGTGCACCGCACCGATGCCGGTGGTGACGCCGCAGCCGAGCAGGCAGACCTTTTCCAGCGGTGCTTCGGGATTGACCACCGCCAGCGAAATTTCCGGCACCACGGTGTACTCGCTGAAAGTACTGCAGCCCATGTAGTGGTAGATCGGTTCGCCGTTGTAGGAGAAACGCGTGGTGCCGTCGGGCATCAATCCCTTGCCCTGCGTGGCACGCACCGCCTGGCAAAGATTGGTCTTGCCGGACAGACAGAATTTGCACTTGCGGCATTCGGCCGTGTACAGCGGGATGACGTGGTCGCCGACCTTGACGCTGGTGACGCCCTCGCCGATCTGCTCGACGATGCCACCACCCTCGTGTCCCAGCACCGACGGGAAGATGCCTTCCGGGTCATCGCCGGACAGCGTGAAGGCATCGGTATGGCACACGCCGGTATGGGTGATGCGGACCAGCACTTCGCCGGCCTTCGGCGGTGCGACGTCGATCTCGACGATTTCCAGCGGCTTGCCGGGTCCGAATGCAACTGCTGCACGGGATTTCATTGGGATAGCGCTCCTGACGAGGATGTTCAAGGACGGGCGCGGCATGCGCCGGCCCAGTGGGAGTTCATTTGAGGTAAGACCGGACCAGGCCGAGCAATTCCTGCACGCGCGCTGCACGTTGTGCATCGGATGCGGCGGCATGCCCGAAATCTTCGCGGATGTGTGCCTCCAACACCTGCGACATCAGCCCATTGACGGCCCCCCGGATCGCGGCGATCTGCTGCAGAACGGGGCCGCAGTCTGCGCCCGCCTGCAACGCGCGCTCAAGCGCATCGCACTGCCCGCGCAACCGCCGCACGCGTGCCAGCGCCCGTTTCTTCTCTTGCGGCGAATGTGGCATGACGGCCCCGGCCGGATACTGGGGGGTAGTATATGACGTCTGGCGAAGAAAACTACAGGCCGCTGCTCCGCCAGGCGATACCGGTGTAGCGGTCGTCCGCGACGCCGAGACGGCCTGCCGGGCCATATGCTTTCCTGGGATCGCGCGCCCCTTGTCGACTCCGCCAGACAGCGTGGCCTTGTACCTGGTTCGCCTGGGCTGCGCACCTGGGCTACGCAGAGGTGCCGACGGCGCAGCAGCAGCGCACCGCGCAGATGCGCGTGTCGCACATATGCAGTGGAGATCGGACTGCACACACATCATTCCCCCCGTGGATCGCGCACCGCGCACGCCATGCGCGTAGGTGCAAAGCGGGCCGTACTGCGTGTGACCGGGGAAAGCGTTGTACGCGGATATGCGCGGCATTTGCCGCTCCACGCCGCTAACTGGCGCGGGCCGGCATGCACTCAGCGCGGCTCATGGCGCTACTGCGCAGCCAGTGCCTGCAAGCGGCATGTACGCTCCGTACACGCCGGTTCCGAGCGGGCCGTCCGCACCCACCTGACGGCCGCTCGCCATGTTGGGTCAGCCACTGTTCTACCGCTGCCGCAGATCCTGCGGAACCAACAGTAGAGCATCAGTTCTTGAGGACAGCCGGCGCCACACTGACGGCTTGCTCCACCGCGTGGCCAGGCAGGCTGGACAACACCGCTTGGCGAAAGCGCGGCGCAAATGCGGCGTCGTTGGCCTGATAGAACGCACGCGCATTGGCCGACAGCTGCTCCAGCTGTGCCTGCGGCAATGCCATTGCGGTTTCCACCGCCTGCGCGATGCCGATGGCGTCCACGTAGTAATACGAGGCCAACCGCCGCTGGCGCACCTCGGCCACCGGAATCAGCACGCCGTGTTCTGGCCTGACCAGTTCGTTCATGGGCTCGCCATCGGTGGCCAGCGTCACCGCGCCCACGCTCAACGCTTCCATCAGGTAATGACCGAAGCCCTCGGCCTCGGACGGGCAGATATGAAACAGATGCGCGTTCTGCAGCCGACGCAATTCGGCATCATCGCAATAGCGCACGCGGTGGTCGATGTTGGGCGCCACCACCGGCCTGCCGGCAGTGCGCGGATTCTGCACCACCGTCAGCAGCGGCCATTCCGGATGCCGCTGCCAGGTCTCCAGCAGTACGCGAGTCCCCTTGGCGGTACTGCGCCCGGCCAGATGGAAAAAGGCGCGCTGACGCGTCACTTGCCCATCGTGCCGGTCGGGGCTGGTGAAGCCGATATAGCGCGTGCTGCAGCCCAGACTGCGAAAGATACGCTCGGCGTGATGGGTCTTGCACAGCACCGCATCGAATTGCGGCAGACGCGGCAACCACTTGGGCAGCAACCACTCCGGATTGGGCACCAGCAGGTTGATCTGGCCCAGCGGCAGGCAACGCGCATACACGCGTTCTGAAAAGATCTGCAACGGCACCCGCCCGAACAGCGCGCGGCTGGCCCACAGACGGGCTTCGCGCGCGGTGTCCTGCAGACGCTGGCTGGTGAAACCAACTTCCTGCACCGGCACACCGCCGGCACGCAGTGTCTGCGCCATCAGCTCCATGTCTCGGGTCAGGCCCACGCCATTGTCGCGGCTGATCACCCGCATCATCGGAAACGCTTCGTCATGCGCACACGCGCCATTGCAGCGGCGGAGTGTCGATGTCGTGGGTTCCTGCGCGATGTTCCGTTCTGTCATGTTGCGTCACACGTGTGCCAATAGTTGACAAATTCGATCATTATGATGCGTGCTCCTGCCCTGCAACGAGGAGCACCATGTATCCGGTAGCCACTACCCTACGCGGGCCAACCTCCGCGCCACCGACAATGACCTCCATGGACATGCAACAACCCTGCGTTCTTGTGGTCGACGACGACCCGGACCTGCGCAAGCTGATCGGCGAGTTCCTCAGCGCCCATGGTTATCTGGTGGACGTTGCCGAAAACGTGGCAGAGATGCGCAATATGATAGCGCAGCGCCGCCCCGACCTGATCGTCCTCGACGTCATGATGCCTGGCGAAGACGGCTTGAGCGCCGCCCGCACCCTGGCCAGCGAGCGCGGCTCACCGGCGGTGATCATGCTCAGTGCGCTGGGCAACGACACCGACCGCATCATCGGGCTGGAAGTGGGGGCCGACGATTACCTGGCCAAACCCTGCAATCCGCGCGAATTGCTGGCGCGGGTGCGCGCCTTGCTGCGCCGCAGCCAGGCTGCCAGCGAGCAAGCCGATCACCGGGGCAATGTCTATGAGTTCGCCGGCTGGCGCCTGGATGTGGTGCGCCGCGATCTGCGCGACCCCACCGGCATCTTCATCAATCTGTCCGATGGCGAGTTTGCCTTGTTGCGCACCTTCGTCGAGCATCCGCAGCGGGTGCTGAGCCGCGATCAGCTGCTGGACTACGCCCGTGGCCGCGATACCGACGTCTACGACCGCGCCATCGACAGCCAGATCAGCCGCCTGCGCCGCAAGATCAACGAGCGCGTGCATACCGAGTTGATCCGCACTGTCCGCAACGAGGGATACATGCTGCTGCCGGGCGTCTCGCGTCTGTGAGCAAACCGGCACGTCGCGGGCTGTCGATCTTTGCCCGTACCTTCGTCTTGCTGGCGGTGGCCCTGCTCACCGCGCAGGCGGTGGGCATCTCCCTGCTGGTGATGCGCACGCCGGTCTACGAGCTGCCGGTGCATCCGCCGGAGGTGGTGGCGCTGCTGTCCACGCGCATGCCGGCCGGCACCCAGACCCTGAAGGTCAACGAGTCCGCCCAGGCCCCGACGCCGCCGGCAGGCCAGGTGCGCGACCATTTTGCCGAAATGCTGCTGGCCCACTGGCTGGACGTGCCCGAGCAACGCGTACGCTTCTACCGCAGCGCCGACGATCGCGAAGCCAATCGGCTCGAAATGCTCCAGCCGCAACCCGCGCCCAGCCAACCGCACGCGTCGGTTGCCAGTGCTGGCAACGACCATAGTGCTGGCAACGGACGCAACCGCGAGCCGCAGATACCGCCATTGCCCGACGACTGGCCAACCAACCGCCAGCCTGGCGAGCCGCCGTTCGGCAATGGGCTACGCCCGGACGATCTGCAGGCGGGGTGGGAAAGCGAGCGCCTGACCCCGGGCGTGCCGTTGCTGGATGGCTTCACCGCCGCATTGCAGCAACCCGATGGCAGCTGGCGCACCGTGGAATCTCCACCGCGGCGCCTGTCGGCCGAGTTCAAGACCCACGTCACGCTGTTGTTCCTGGCCGGCTTGCTGGCCAACGTGCCGTTGGCATGGTGGTTCTCGCGCGCGTTGTCGGCGCCGATCAAGCGCTTTGCCGAAGCTGCCGATCGCCTGGGCCGCAACCCGGATGCGGCCGCACTGCAACGTAGCGGCCCGCCGGAAATCGTGCGCGCAGCCGATTCGTTCAACGCCATGCAGGCACGCCTGAACCGGCTGATCAACGAGCGCACTCACATGGTGGCGGCCATCGCGCACGACCTGCGCACGCCGTTGGCGCGCTTGTCGTTCCGCCTGGATGGCCTGCAGCCGCCTCTACGCGAGAAGGCGCTGGCGGACATCGACGAAATGAAGGCGATGATTTCCGCAGCATTGAATTTCATCCAGAACGACCGGCACCGCGGCGAACGCGCACCGCTGGACCTGCGCCTGCTGGTGGAAAGCGTGGTCGACAATGCCGCCGACATCGGCGCGGATGCGGAGTTGCTACCAGGCCGGGCGATCACCCTGGACGGCGACCCGCTGGCGTTGCGTCGGGCCGTGATGAACCTGCTGGAAAACGCGTTGAAATACGGCAGACGCGCACGCCTGCAACTGCAACGTGATGGCGAAGACGGCGTGTTGTGGATCGACGACGACGGCCCCGGCATCGACCCCAGCCAGCGCGAGCAATTACTGCTGCCGTTCGTGCGTGGCGAATCCTCGCGCAACCGCGACACCGGCGGCATCGGGCTGGGCCTGTCGGTGGCGCACAGCATCGTGCTGGCACACGGTGGCGATCTGCGCCTGGACAATCGTGCCGGTGGCGGGCTGCGGGTCACGGTGCGCCTGCCGTGCATGCCGGAGCGCCGCTGAGCCCCGCAGCGGCGTCGGGCCTGCCATTCCGGGAGCGGCACGCGTCACTGCGACGGCATGGTCAGAAGCAGAGCGCGTCTGGCACCATCGCTAGCGGTGCGGCAGTCCGGGCAAGAACACGGTAGGCGGCAGGCCACCGGTAGCGCCGCGGCGCACCCGATCAGCGCGCGCGAACCTGCGCTCGGCGCGCCACAGCAACACGGCCGCGCCGCCTTGCCGTCAGCACGCGCTCAGTATGCAAACTCGCGGAATACGCGATCGATATCACCGTTCCATGCGCCGTGATACAGCGCCAGCTTGCGCTCGGCGGCAGTCACGCCGCTTTCGGCGATCTCGGCGATCACATCGACAAAGCCGGTTTCATCCTGACCGTCGGCATTCAACCGCGCGCGCCGACGCAGGCCTTCGCGGGCGATGTTGACCGCCTCCACTGCCAGGTCGCGCACGGTGCCGTTGCGGAACGGCAGGCCCAGCGCATGCTTGGGCACGCCGTCGCGCAAGGCGTGGCGCTCGGTGGGACTGAAATCCTTGACCAGGTCCCAGGCCGCATCCAGCGCGGTCTGGTCATACAACAAGCCCACCCAGAACGCCGACAATGCACACAGGCGATCCCACGGGCCTGCATCGGCGCCGCGCATTTCCAGATACTTCTTCAAGCGTACTTCCGGGAACGCGGTAGTCATGTGGTCCGACCAGTCGCGCAGCGTCGGCAACGCGCCCGGCAATGCCGGCAACTTGCCTTGCATGAAATCGCGGAAGCTCTGCCCGCTGGCATCGACATAGACGCCATCGCGGTAGGAGAAATACATCGGCACATCGAGCAGATAATCGACATAGCGCTCGTAGCCGAAGCCGTCTTCGAACACGAAATCCAGCATGCCGGTGCGGTCGGCGTCGGTGTCGGTCCAGATGTGCGAGCGGTAGCTCAGGTAGCCGTTGGGCTTGCCTTCGGTGAACGGCGAATCGGCGAACAACGCAGTGGCGATCGGCTGCAGCGCCAGCGACACGCGAAACTTCTGCACCATGTCCGCTTCGGTGGCGTAATCCAGATTGACCTGCACCGTGCAGGTGCGCGTCATCATGTCCAGACCGAGCGAGCCGACCTTGGGCATGTAGTTTTTCATGATCTGGTAGCGGCCCTTGGGCATCCACGGCATCTGGTCGCGCCGCCACTTCGGCTGGAAGCCCATGCCGAGAAACCCCAGTTGCAGCTCGCCGGCCACCTGGGCCACTTCGTCCAGATGGGTGCCGGTTTCCACGCAGGTGTGATGCAGGGTTTCCACCGCCGCGCCGGACAGTTCCAGCTGGCCGGCCGGCTCCAGCGTCACCGAGGCGCCGTCGCGCAGCAGCGCGATGGTGTGGCCGTTTTCCTGCACCGGCTCCCAGCCGAAGCGGGTCAGGCCGCTCAGCAAGGCCTGGATGCCGCGCGCGCCTTCGAAGGTGGGCGCGCGCAGGTCATCGAGCTGGAAGCCGAACTTTTCGTGCTCGGTCCCGATCCGCCAGTCGGCGCTGGGCTTCTCGCCGGAGGCCAGCACCTGGACCAGTTCCGCACGTTCGGTGATCGGCGTTTCGGCAACGTGGCTGGGACTCGACAAGGGCAGGCTCGCAGGAAAATTTAGGGGAACGATGTGGGGATCCTCCCCAGCCACCGCAAGGCCCGCACTATAACCGTAGGTCATGGAAGAATCGCGGTCACCGGCCAGGTCTGAGATTTCCATCCATGGGCACTAAGCGGCCCGATGCGATTGCGAGACAGTCACTCCGATGGCAATGGCTTGGCATACGCTCCTGGTAGCCAACGGACCCCGACATGCCTGCGCAACCCACCGAAACTCATCGCACCGACCGCAGCGGTTGGCTGCGTGCAGCCGTGCTCGGTGCCAACGACGGCATCGTCTCGATCGCCGGACTGGTGGTCGGGGTGGCCAGCGCAGGCGCTTCTGCCTCGGCGGTCCTGGCGACCGGCATTGCTGGAACCGTGGCCGGTGCGATGTCGATGGCAGCGGGCGAGTATGTCTCGGTGCAGTCGCAGGTCGACACCGAACACGCCGACCTGGCGACCGAGCGCCGCGAACTGAAGGACTTTCCCGAAAGCGAACTGGACGAGCTGGCTGCCATCTATTGCCAGCGCGGCCTCGACCCCACGCTGGCACGCCGTGTCGCAGAACAGCTCACCGCTCACGACGCCCTGCAAGCCCATGCACGCGACGAGCTGGGCATCACCGAAACGGCGCGCGCCCGTCCGCTGCAGGCCGCAGCAACGTCGGCGGCAGCATTCATTGCCGGCGCGGTCCTGCCGGTGTTTGCCGCTCTGCTTGCACCGGCCGGCGGGCAAATCTGGGCAACGGGCGCGGCGACGCTGGCCGGACTGACCTTCACCGGCGCACTGGCGGCGCGCGCCGGTGGCGCACGCATGTGGCGCGGCGCGCTGCGGGTGGTGTTCTGGGGTGCGGCGGCGATGCTTGCCACCGGCCTGGTCGGCAGCTTGTTCGGCGTGCAGGTCTAAAGCGCGGCAGGCCTAGAGCGTGATGGGCCGTGAGGCGAGTCCGCAGCGGCCGATCCCTTGACGGCGCCCGGCAAGTGGACCGTTCGTCGCATCGCACCAGGAACTGCACCGAACTCCGCCAGCCTCCGCCGAGCATCGCTGACCGCGCGCGCCCGATGCAGACCAGCGTCGATCACGCCTGCGCGGGCGGCGCCGTCTCAAGGCCCAGCCAGCCGCCGACGATGCCGCGCAGTTCGTCCACGCCCTGGCGCGATTCGCCGGAGTAGGTCTGCACCGTCACGCTGTCGCCGAAGCGCGAGGTCACTTCCTTCTTGACCTTCTGCAGGGTCTGCATCTGCTGGCCACGGCCGAGCTTGTCGGCCTTGGTCAGCAATCCGTGCGCGGGCAGGCCGCGTTCGGCGGCATAACCGAGCATCTGCAGGTCGTAATCCTTGAGCGGATGGCGGATGTCCATCACCACCACCAGGCCGCGCAGCGCCTCGCGGGTGCGGAAATAGCGGTCGATGAAGGCCTGCCAGTGCGCCTGCAGGTCCTGCGGCACCTTGGCGTAGCCGTAGCCGGGCAGGTCCACCAGATAGCGCTCGGGCTGGATCTGGAAGAACACCAGCTGCTGGGTGCGGCCAGGGGTCTTGGACACCCGGGCCAGCGCGTTCTGGCGGGTCAGCGCATTGAGCGCGCTGGATTTTCCGGCGTTTGAGCGGCCGGCGAAGGCGACCTCGTAGCCGCCGTCGTCCGGCAGTTGCCGGGCGTTGTGGGCGGACAGATGGTAGCGGGCTTGTTCGATAAGGAGCGACATCCCCCTAGGATCGCACGTTCGGGCGTTGGCAGTTTTGCTGCACTGTTCGTTGACCCTGGCGCAAAGGCGTGTCGATAATCGAAGTACGCCTGCCACTGCCAGCACCCAACGCGCGCGGGCCGGGTCCATACGGAGCTTTAGCTGATGCGCCATGCTCGTGTGCTAGTTCTCACCGCCCTCGCCGTGCCGGTCATTGCCGCCGTGGCGTTTGCGCAATCGGCAGTCACGCCGATCCCCGATCCGCCTGCCGTGCGCGTTGCGCCGCTGGAGGTGGACCTGTCCAAGACCACCTGGGGCGATGCCAAGGCCGGCCAGACCAAGGCGGCCGCCTGCGCGGCCTGCCATGGCCCGGACGGCAATCCGGCGCTGGCCATGTACCCGCGCATCGCCGGCCAGACCGAGCGCTACGTGGCGCATCAGGTCGCCCTGATCGCCAGCGGCGAGCGCAATAGCGGCATGTCGGCGGTGATGGTGCCGTTCGTCAAGGACCTCACTGCGCAGGACATGCGCGACCTGGGTGCCTACTTCGCCACGCAGAAGTCTGCCGCCGGGGTGGCCGACGATGCCGTGGTCAACGAGGGGCCGTACCAGGGCATGAAGTTCTACGAGGTCGGCGAGAAGCTCTACCGCAGCGGCGATGTCGCGCGCGGCGTGCCGGCCTGCATGGCCTGCCATGGGCCATCCGGCAGCGGCAATCCCGGTCCGGCGTATCCGCGCCTGGGCGGCCAGCATGCCGAGTACGTGGCGCGACGCCTGAAGGAATACCAGGCCGGTACCACCCAGGAGCGCAATCCGGCGCTGTTCAATATCATGGCGCAGGTGGCGCACCCGCTGACCGAGCAGGAGATCCAGGCGCTGGCCAGTTATCTGCAGGGTCTGCACAACCGCGCCGACGATGCCGCCGCCGCACAGGCACCGGCCACAACGCCGGCGCGCTCATGAGTTGACCGCCGCCACGGCCCCACCGCGTCACGACGCCGGTCCCGCGACCGGCGTCGTCGTTTCCCGCTCTCCCTCTCGCATCCCCTACGGAGCCTGCATGAATCTGTTTTCCCGCTTGTCCTTGCTGTTGTTGATCGTGGTACCGCTGGCGGCCTGTGCCGCCGACAAGAAGGCGGTGCCGGTCGAGGGCGAGGACTACACCCTCATCGAGGGCGGCCAGCCCTACGCGCCGCTGGCCGGCAAGGTGGAAGTGACCGAGATGTTCGGCTACACCTGCCCGCACTGCGCGCATTTCGAGCCGGTGCTGGAAGCCTGGGCGGCCAAGCAGCCGGCCTATGTGCGCTTCACCCCGGTGCCGGCGGCATTCGGCGGATTCTGGGATGCGTTCGCACGCGCCTACTTCGCCGCCGACATGCTGGGCGTGGCCAAGCGCAGCCATCGCGCGATGTTCGAGGCGATCCACGAAAAGCAGACCGTACCGACCCAGAACGTGGCCCCGGAAGAGCTGGCAGCGTTCTACGCCAACTACGGCATTGCGCCGCAGCGCTTCATCGATACGCTCAAGAGTCCGGCGGTGGAGGCCAAGCTCGATGCCTCGCGCGCCTTCGCCAAACGCAGCAAGATCCCCGGCACCCCGGCCATCATCATCAACGGGCGCTATCTGATCGGCGCGCGCAATTACCCGGACATGCTGCGCGTGGCCGACTATCTGATCGCGCGCGAGCACGCCGCACCTGCCAAGCCCTGAACTGCGTAACCGCCACCGACGGCGGCCCGTGGCATCATGCGCCCCGCGGCCGCCCGGCCCTTTCCTCGCCCCACGCTGGAGATCCAACCCGATGAAGACCCGCTTCGCCCTGACGCTGATGGCGCTGCTGCCGATCCTGGTCGCCTGCAAGGCCCAGGACGGCTCGTCCGACACCGCGCCGGCCGCCGCTACGCCGGCTGCCGGTGCCGCATCCGCGCCTGCCGCGTCCACGCCGGCCGCCGATCCGGCTGCACCGCCTGCAGTTGGCGAAAGCGCCACCACGCCGCCGCCGGCCGCCGCGCCCAGCGCCGCCCCGCGCGCACCGAATGGCCCGGAGCCGGTCGCCGGCACCGATTATCTGGATATCGAAGGTGGCCAGCCGTACCAGCAGGCCGCCGGCAAGATCGAAGTGGCCGAGGTGTTCGGCTACGTGTGCCCCGCCTGCAACGCGTTCCAGCCGCTGATCGGCCCGTGGAAGGCCGGCTTGCCGTCGGACGTGCATTTCGTCTACGTGCCGGCGATGTTCGGTGGCCCGTGGGACGACTACGGCCGCGCGTTCTATGCTGCCGAAACGCTGGGCGTGCAGGAAAAGACCCACGAAGCGCTGTACAAGGCCATCCACGTCGACCAGACCCTCAAGGGCGAGCGCGGCAAGGATTCGGTGCAGGACATCGCTGCGTTCTACGCCAAGTACGGCGTAGACCAGAAGACCTTCATCGACACCATGAGCAGCTTCGGCGTGTCGGCCAAGACCAACCGCGCCAAGCAGTTCGCCCAGCGCAGCAAGCTCACCGGCACTCCGTCGCTGATCGTCAACGGCAAGTACCTGGTCAAGGGCCAGAACTTCCCGGACATGCTGCGCATTGCCGATCACCTGATCGCGCGCGAACGCGCCACGCTGGCCAAGTGATCGCAGCGATCGCAGCCCCGTGAACGCGTCGGATTCGCGCACCCTGCGGGTGCTGACCGCCAATATCCAGGCCGGCTCCAGCACTCGCCGTTACAGCGATTACGTCACGCGCAGCTGGTCGCACGCGTTGCCGCTGGGCGCAAAGCGCACCAGCCTGGACAGCATCGCCAAGCTGGTGGGCGAACGCGACATCGTGGGGTTGCAGGAGGCCGACCCCGGCAGCCTGCGCTCAGGCTTCACCAACCAGACCCACTATCTGGCCGAGCGCGCCGGCTTCCATTACTGGAGCCACCAACCCAACCGCCGCATGGGCGGAGTGGCCTCCAGCGCCAATGGCCTGCTCAGCAAACTCGAACCGCTGGAAGTGCAGGATCACGCCCTGCCCGGTCGTATCGGCGGGCGCGGCATCCTGTTGGCCAAGTTCGGCGACGGGCGCGATGGCTTGGCGGTGGCGGTGGCGCATCTGTCGCTGGGTGCCAATTCGCGCATGGCGCAGTTGGCCTTCATCGCCGAGTTGTTGTCCGATCATCCCAACGCGATGTTGATGGGCGACTTCAACTGCGTAGCTGACCGGCCGGAAATGCAGGCCTTGTACCGCCACACGCGCCTGCAACCGCCAAGTTGCGTCGTACACACCTTTCCGAGTTGGCGTCCCGAGCGGGCGATCGACCATATCCTGGTCAGCGACAGTCTGGTGATCGAACATACCGAAGCGATTCCTGCGGCATTTTCCGATCATCTGGCAGTCGGCATGGATATCCGCGTTCCGCTGCAGTTGCTGCGCTAGCGCACGTAAAGTGCCGACGGGTTCGCACTGGCGAACTCGACCGACGACACCCCCTAGACGCCGCCTGTGCGATAACACAGGCGGTTTTTCGTTGGGAGCACGTCACGTGATACGCATCATATGAGTGCGTCGGTATGAGTGCAGTCGAACCGCAGCCGTTGCCGGTGCGCACCTTGCGGCCGGTGTTTTTGCTGGCGGCGACGGTGGTGTGCACATTCGCCTTGCTGGTTGCGCTGTTTCCGCTGGATGCAGGGCGTGTGCTGCTGGATGCGCAGACCTGGGCCTCGCACAACGTCGGCTGGTACTACCTGCTGGCGATGACGGTGTATCTGGTGTTCGTGCTGGGCGTGGCCTTGTCCAGCTACGGCAACATCAAGCTCGGCGCCGATCACGACGAACCGGAATTCAGCTATCTGTCCTGGGCCGGCATGTTGTTCGCTGCGGGCATCAGCATCACGCTGTTCTTCTTCTGCGTCTCCGAACCGCTCACCCATTATCTGCAACCGCCGCAAGGCGGCACCGGCAGCGGCGAGGCCTCCGCACGGCAGGCGATGCAACTGTTGTTCCTGCATTGGGGACTGCATGGCTGGGGCGTATTCGCATTGGCCGCAATGGCGCTGGCGTACTTCGCCTTTCGTCACAACCTGCCGCTGGCCTTGCGCTCGGCGTTGTATCCGCTGATCGGCAAGCGCATCAACGGCCCGATCGGCTACACCGTGGATGCGCTGGGCATCGTGGCGACGGTGTTCGGCATCGGTGCGGACATGGGCTTTGGCGTGCTGCATCTCAACGCCGGGTTGAGCACCTTGTTCGATGTGCCGCATACGCACTGGGTGCAGGTCGCGTTGATCGTGGCGATGATGGGCGCAGCGATCGTGGTGGCGGTCTCCGGCGTGGAAAAAGGCGTGCGCTGGATGTCGGACATCAACATGCTGCTGGCGATCGCGCTGCTGCTGTTCATGCTGTTCGCCGGCCCCACGCAGTATCTGCTCAACGCATTGATGCAGAACCTGGGCGACTACCTGGGCAGCGTGGTCAACAAGAGTTTCGATGTGTACGCCTACGGTGGCCGCAGCGACTGGCTCGGCAACTGGACGGTGTTCTACTGGGCGTGGTGGATCGGTTGGGCGCCGTTCGTGGGCCTGTTCATCGCACGCATTTCGCGTGGCCGCACCATCCGCGAGTTCGTGCTCGGCGTGTTGCTGATCCCGCTCGGCTTCACCCTGGCGTGGCTGTCGATCTTCGGCAACAGCGCGCTGGACCAGTTGCTGCATCACGGCCAAGGCGCGCTGGCGCAACAGGCCATCGATGCGCCGCAGACGGTGCTGTATTCGCTATTGCAGAGCTACCCGTGGAGCCGCACGGTGATCACGGTGACGGTGGCGATCAGCTTTGTGTTCTTCGTGACCTCGGCCGACTCGGGCACGGTGGTGCTGTCCACGCTGTCCTCGCACGGCGGCGAGCCGCATGACGATGGCCCGCGCTGGTTGCGGGTGTTCTGGGGCGTACTCACTGCGGTGGTGACCGCCGGTTTGTTGCTGGCCGGCAACATGGATGCACTGAAATCGGCGGTGGTGCTGGCATCGCTGCCGTTTTCTGCGGTATTGCTGCTGATGGCATGGGGGTTGTCGCGCGCCCTCAGCGAAGAGTCGCAGCGCAAGCGTGCGCAGCTCTACAGCCCCAGTCCGTTGATCGGGCAATCGCGGCATCACCGTGGTTGGCGTCAGCGTCTGGGCCAGGCGATGCATTTCCCGGCACGCGACGAGGTCTACCGTTTCATGCACGACCAGGTGCGGCCGGCGATCGAAGCGGTCACCGCGCAGCTGCAGGAAGAAGGCTGGCAGGCCGGCAGCCGGCTGGACGACGACGACATGGAAATCAGCGTCGATCACGGCGAGCAGCAGGGCTTCCGCTACCAGGTGGTGATGCGCGGCTACCTCACGCCGTCATTCGCCGCGCAGCGCCTGCGCAACGAACGTTATTACCGCGCCGAAGTGTATCTGTACGAAGGCAGCCAGGACTACGACCTGGTGGGATACAGCCGCGAACAGATCATCAACGACATCATCGATCAATACGAGCGCCACCTGCAGTTTTTGCATCTCACTCGCTGAGGTGCCGTCGCTGCGGCGTGCGCTCCACAGGAGGTTTGTCATGCCACGTTTCCCCGACCAGTTGCTGTATATCGGCGGCCGTTATGTTCCCGCCCGCGGCGGCCACACCTTCGAAGTGGTCAACCCTGCTACCGGCGAAGTGCTGGCCAATGTGCACAACGCCGGCGCCGACGATCTGGATGCCGCCGTCGATAGCGCCAAGGCCGGCCAACAGCAGTGGGCGGCACTGACCACGGTGGAACGCTCGCGCATCCTGCTGCGCGCGGTGGCGTTGCTGCGCGAGCGCAACGACGCGCTGGCCGAACTGGAAACGCTCAACACCGGCAAGCCGCTGAGCGAAACCCGCAGCGTGGATATCGTCACCGGTGCGGATGTGCTGGAGTACTACGCCGGGGTGGCGCAGGCGCTGCAGGGCGTGCAGGTGCCATTGCGCGAGGGCAGCTTCTTCTATACACGGCACGAACCGCTGGGCGTGGTCGGCGCGATCGGCGCATGGAATTACCCCATCCAGATTGCGTTGTGGAAGGCCGCACCGGCATTGGCCGCCGGCAACGCGATGATCTTCAAGCCCAGCGAAGTCACCCCGCTCACTGCACTCAAGCTGGCGGAGATCTTCACCGAAGCCGGCCTGCCTGATGGCGTGTTCAACGTGCTGCCCGGCGATGGCGCCAGCGTGGGCACTGCGCTGACCGAACACCCGCAGATCGAAAAGATCAGTTTCACCGGCGGCACCGCGACCGGGCGCAAGGTGATGGCCAGCGCGTCCAGTTCGTCGTTGAAAGACGTGACCATGGAACTGGGCGGCAAGTCGCCGCTGATCGTCTGCGCCGATGCCGATCTGGATCTGGCGGCCGACATCGCGATGATGGCCAATTTCTACAGCTCCGGGCAGGTCTGCACCAATGGCACCCGCGTGTTCGTGCCGCGCGCATTGCGCACTGCCTTCGAAGCGCGGCTGCTGGCACGCGTGCAACGCATCCATATCGGCGACCCGCTCGACGAACGCACCACCTTCGGCCCGATGGTCAGCGCCGCGCACATGCAGCGCGTGCTGGACTACATCGAACAGGGCAAGGCCGAAGGTGCACGCCTGCTCTGCGGCGGCGAGCGGCTACGCGATGGCGCGCTGGCACAGGGCTGCTATGTGGCACCGACCATCTTCAGCGACTGCACCGACGTGATGACCATCGTGCGCGAAGAGATCTTCGGACCGGTGCTGAGCCTGCTCACCTACGACGACGAAGACGAAGCGATCGCACGCGCCAATGCCACCACTTACGGCCTGGCCGCAGGGGTGGTGACGCCGGATCTGGCGCGCGCGCATCGGCTGATCCATCACCTGGAAGCAGGTATCTGCTGGATCAACACCTGGGGCGAATCGCCGGCACCGATGCCGGTGGGTGGCTACAAGCAATCCGGCGTGGGTCGCGAGAACGGGCTGGCGACATTGCAGGCCTATACGCGTACCAAGTCTGTCCAGGTCGAACTGGAACGCTATGCGTCGGTGTTTTGAGTGACTGACGAAAGTTAGCAAGTAGCCGCCAGCAACATCGGCGGCATGCAGAAGTCGCAGTGCGGTCGGTGCGGTCGTTTCGATCACACGCATCGCCAGCCCACTGCGCAATCGTTTTAGACGTCGCTTCACACCGACACCGCAACAGGAGCACAGCATGCAACGCGAATACGACTACATCATCATCGGCGCAGGTTCCGCAGGCAACGTACTGGCCGCGCGCCTGACCGAAGATCCGGGCGTCACCGTGTTGCTGCTGGAAGCCGGCGGGCCGGATTACCGGCTGGATTTCCGCACCCAGATGCCGGCCGCGCTGGCGTTTCCGTTGCAGGGCCTCCGCTACAACTGGGCCTACGAGACCGAGCCGGAGCCGCATATGGACAACCGGCGCATGGAATGCGGGCGCGGCAAGGGCCTGGGTGGTTCGTCGCTGATCAACGGCATGTGCTACATCCGCGGCAATGCGCTGGATTTCGATCACTGGGCCAAGCGCCCGGGCCTGGAGGACTGGAGCTACCGCGATGTGCTGCCGTACTTCCGCAAGGCCGAGACGCGCGACATCGGCGCCAATGACTATCACGGCGGCGAAGGCCCGGTGAGCGTGGCCACGCCGAAGAACGACAACAACGTGCTGTTCCACGCCATGGTCGAGGCCGGCGTGCAGGCCGGCTATCCGCGCACCGACGATCTCAATGGCTATCAGCAGGAAGGCTTCGGGCCGATGGACCGCACGGTGACGCCGCAGGGCCGGCGCGCAAGCACCGCGCGCGGCTATCTGGACATGGCCAAGCCGCGCGATGGCCTGCATATCGTCACCCACGCCACCAGCGACCGCATCCTGTTTGCCGGCAAGCGCGCGATTGGCGTGCATTACCTGGTCGGCAACAGCAGCGATGGGATCGATGCGATGGCACGCCGCGAAGTGCTGGTGTGCGCTGGCGCGATTGCCTCACCGCAGCTGTTGCAGCGCTCCGGTGTCGGTGCGCCGGATCTGCTGCGCGCACTCGACGTGCAACTGGTCCACGACCTGCCCGGCGTCGGCCAGAACCTGCAGGATCATCTTGAGGTCTACATCCAGTACGCCTGCACCAAGCCGGTGTCGTTGTACCCGGCACTGCAATGGTGGAACCAACCCGCGATTGGTGCCGAGTGGCTGTTTGCCGGCACCGGCACCGGCGCCAGCAATCAGTTCGAAGCCGGCGGTTTTATCCGCACGCGCGACGAGTTCGACTGGCCCAACATCCAGTACCACTTCCTGCCGGTGGCGATCAATTACAACGGCAGCAATGCGGTGAAGGAACATGGGTTTCAGGCGCATGTGGGCTCGATGCGCACGCCCAGCCGCGGGCGCGTACATGCCAAATCACGCGACCCGCGCCAGCATCCGTCCATCCTCTTCAACTACCAGTCCACCGATCAGGACTGGCAGGAGTTTCGCGATGCGATCCGCATCACGCGCGAGATCATCGCGCAGCCCGCGCTCGATGCTTACCGCGGGCGCGAGATCAGCCCCAGCGCCGATTGCAAGACCGACGCCGAGCTGGACGCATTCGTGCGTTCGCGTGCGGAAACCGCGTATCACCCGTCGTGCTCGTGTGCGATGGGCACCGATGACATGGCCGTGGTGGATGGACAAGGCCGCGTGCATGGCATGGAAGGCCTGCGTGTCATCGACGCCTCGATCATGCCGCGCATCATCACCGGCAACCTCAATGCCACCACCATCATGATTGCCGAGAAGATCGCCGACCGGATGCGGGGACGGACTCCGTTGCCGCGCAGCACGGCCGATTACTACATCGCCGGCGATGCGCCGGTGCGCCGATAACGATCGGCCACGAGTGAGGCCAACGGATGCGCGACGCACTGATGCGTCGCGCATCCGCCACAGCCCATTGCAAGTCGCTGCGTCAGCGTCGAGAGATGCGCCTCGCCATGACCTGCCAGCCACACTCCCCCGCCGCGCGACAGCGCCCGTCGCGCGGCGCCATCGCCCACACGCGTGGGATATGCTTCGCGCATGAACTCGGACATTCACCCGGAAGCCGCCATCGCGCCCGGCTATCTGGCCAACCATGCCGCGCGCGTTTTCAATCGCAGTGTCGACGCACGGCTACGCGAGCACGGGCTGACGCTTGCGTTGATTGGGCCGTTGCTCCTGCTCTCGTGGAAAGGCCCCATGCTGCAGCGGGACCTGGTGCGCGACTCCGCAGTGAAGCAGCCTGCGATGGCCGCGCTGCTGGACAAGCTCGAAGCAATGGCGCTGATTGCGCGCGATTCCAGAAGCATCGCCTTGCCAGACTATCGGCCGGTGGAGCCATGCTGAAGCAGGCGTTGTCGCCGGCTCCGACACCCACTGCACGGCAACGCGCCGGTGATGCGCGGGCAATCGGCACCTGCGCATCACATGCCATCACCAGGCGCGCTGCGACGACGACACCTCCGCAGCGCTGCGGTTACCCAATCAGCCTGCATGGTTCTCGCTGAAGAGCCACGCAGCACCCGGCCGCCCTAGAACTTCAGATCCGCACGCACATACCAGAAGCGCCCGCCGGGGATGTCGTATGTGGAGGCGTCGTAGCCGTTGAGTGAGCACGACAGGCAGATCGGCGGATCCTTGTCGAAGACGTTGTTCAAGCCGGCGTTGAGTTGCAGGCCCTTGAGCCAGGCGAAGCGGTACCCCACCTGCGCATCGTGATAGGTGATCGCATCCAGCCGGTTGGTGCCTTCGCTCGGGTTGGAGCACACCGCAAATTCCACCGCATCGCCGCACTGCTCGGTGAGCTTGGAGATGTGGCGCGCCGTCCACGATGCGGTCCAGTTGCCCAGCGACCAATCCAGCACGGCATTGCTGGTCCACTCGGGAATCGCACTGTCGACCACTTCGATGCCCGGCCCCTGCGGCTGCC
This sequence comes from Xanthomonas sp. 3058, assembly GCF_014199765.1. NCBI lineage: Bacteria > Pseudomonadati > Pseudomonadota > Gammaproteobacteria > Lysobacterales > Lysobacteraceae > Xanthomonas > Xanthomonas sp. 3058. The sequence goes on from NZ_JACHOF010000007.1 coordinate 125,766, forward strand.
GCTGCCCGGCCGCGCCCAGTGCTTCGTAACGGCCAACGAAGGTGTTCTGCCACGACAACTTGAAGCGGCCGAGCGCGCTTTCCGGCAGCGTCCAGAACAGGTCCACGTCCCAACCATCGGTCTTGATCGAGCCAAGATTGGTCAGGCGGTTGTTGAAGGCGTTGATGCCGCCGGTGGATGCACGCCCGATGCCGTCGCAATACAGCGCATCCAGCGTGTCCACGCACAGATCCAGCTGCGTCTGCGCATTGATGGCCTGGATCGCGCCATCGACATGATGGCGATAGAACGTCACTTCCATGTCCAGCCGGTCGGACCAGCTGGCGTTGCTGGCAAAGCCAGGACTGAACACAAAGCCGGCGCTGAAGCTGCGCGAACGCTCCGGATCCAATTGCTCATTGCCGCCGGTGGTGACCGAGATCTGCTGGTTGGCCTGCTGGTAGCCACCCGGCACGCCCAGTGCGGCGCAGTTGGCCGCACTGCCGCGCGGCGCGGTGCCGCCCAGGCCGATCGAGCAGGGATCGGACAACTGCAGATCGGCGCGCGCGGCCGAACCGAACAACTCGCCGATGGTCGGCGCACGGAAGCCTTCGGCGTAGCTGGTGCGCAACACCAACTCATCGGTGACCTGCCAGCGCAGGCCGTACTTGGGGGTGAACTCGCCGCCGAAGGTGGAGTAATCCGAGTAGCGGCCGGCGATATTCAGATCGAGTTTGTCGCCCAACGACGAGTTGGCGAAGATCGGGATATTGAGTTCGAGATACGCCTCGTTGACGTCGTAGCTGCCGGAGGTCGGCAACGACGGCACGCCGTTGTAGCGGCCGGCCACGGTGAGCGGATCGGGTTGATACGCGCCTTCGTACTTGCGGTATTCGTAGCCGCTGGCAAACGACACCGCGCCGCCTGGCAGCTGGAACAATTCGCTGCTGAGGTTGGCGGTGAACAGGCTCAATTCGTTCTGGCTGCGATCGCGCACCACCGGCTGGATCCAGCGCAACATGTCCGGCGTGATGCTGCCCGCACCGCTGAAGATATCCAGCGGCACGCAGCCGGCCACCGCCGCGCACGCGGCCGGGTCGCCCAACGCCAGATTGATGTTGAACAGGTTGTAGCTGCCGTAGTTGGTCTGCTCGGCCTTGTTCTTGCTGTACATGCCGTTGACGTCCCAGTACCAGGTGCGCGCGGCCGCTTCGAAGGTGCCCACCAAGCCGGTACCGAAATACTGCGTATCCACCTGCTGCTCGTAGCGACGCGGCCCGCCTTCCACCGGACGCCGGCCGATCTGGATCAGGTTGGTCGCCGAGTTCAGATCGAAGCCGAACGGATTGAACGGATTCAAGCCGGAAATCACGATGTTGTCGGCGAGCGGATTGCCGGTGCCGGCATCGGGGCCGAGAAAGATCGGCTCCGGCGCGGCCTGGTTGGTCGACTCGCGGCGATTGCCCAATGCCTTGACGTACCACTGCACGTCGTCGTTGAAGTAATAGCGGAATTGCGCAAACACGCCCTTGCGCTCGGATGGTGTCAGCAGCAGGTTCTGCTCGGCAAAGTTGTAGCGGTCTGCGGTGCCGAAGCAGTGGTAGTCGTCGCTGCGCGTGCATCCGGCGCTGCCGTCGTATTGCGGCGTGCCCACGCCGGCATTGGGCGTGAGGTTCTGGCGTGCGCCGGTCGTGGGATCGACGAACTGAAAGCGCCCATCCGGCGTGGCCGAGCTGCCGAAGGTCAGGCCGGTGCCCGGGATCGGAAAGCGCGCCTGCGCACGGTCGCGCGCATAGATCGGATCCTGCTTGACGTAGCTGGCGCCCAGAAACAGGCTGAAATCCTCGCCACTGGTACCCCAGGCCAGGTCCACCCCCTGGTTGGCACCGTCGCCCTTGCCGTACTGGCCATAGTTGAGCGTGACCTGCGCGCCGTCGAAGCTGCGCCGGGTGATGATGTTGACCACGCCGGCAATCGCGTCCGAGCCGTACAGCGACGAGGCGCCGTCTTCGAGCACTTCGATGCGCTCGACGATCGCCAGCGGAATGGTGTTGAGGTCGGTCGAAGAGCCCACACCCGAGGCGGACGACTCGTTGACCCAGCGGATGCCATCGACCAGCACCAGCACGCGCTTGGAGCCGAGGTGGCGCAGATCGACCTGCGCCGAGCCGGCGCCCACGCCGCCGCCATCGGGCGGAAAGCCGAAATTGCCGGACGAATTGAACTTGGCGTTGAGCGCCGAGCCGGAGGCGGTGAGCTCCTGCAGCACCTCGCCGATCGAGGTCAGGCCGGTACGCTCGATGTCGGCGCGATTGAGCGTCTGGATCGGCACCTGGCCTTGCAGCTCGGCAGTCCTGATGCGGGTACCGGTGACTTGCACGCTATCGAGCGTGCGCGTACCGGGGGCGGCTTCGGGCTGTTGCGCCCAGGCCAGCGTGGGGATCAGACACAACGACAACTGCACGGCCAGGCATGACCGAGAAGGGCCAATCAGACGCTTCATCCTTTCTCTCTCCAGAAGGATCTTTAAGTGTCCGCACGCCCCCGTGCCCTGCGGTCCGGCCCAAGTTGTAAACGAAACCTTAACGCACCGCAATCTGGCTGTGCAGCACTGCGATGCGCGTCGCAGTGCGGGGCGTAAGCGCCGATGCCCATCTCGATGCGCGAGCGCATCGCCCAGACCAAGCTCGCAGAGCGACAGCGAGAGGCGCGTGCTGGCAGGCGCGGTGCGTGTTCACTCAAGTGCTCAGGCGTGCTTCGGTATAGTCGCGCGATGACTTATTTCCCGCGTCTTGCCACTGTTTTCGTCGGCCTGTTGTGCCTTGGCAGCACTGCGCTGCATGCGCAAAGCCTGGATCCGCAATTGACTGCCATGCGCGATGCGATCGCGGCCGCAGAGCGCGGCCAGTCCGATCCCGCCCAGCTCGCTGCATTGAGCCGCCATCCGCTATACGGCTGGTTGGAGTACGCCACGCTCAAGCGCAACATCGACAGCGTCTCCAACGCGCAGGCGCAGGGATTCTTGCAGCGCTACGCCGGCCAACCGGTAGCCGAGAGCTTCCGCAGTACCTGGTTGCCGGCGGTCGCGCGCCGCCAGGACTGGACCACGTTGCTGGCCAACTGGAAGACCACCGACAACGTGGGTTTGCGCTGCGCGCAGCTGACCGCGCGCCAGGCCACCGGCAAGCTGGACGCACAGTGGAGCCGCGATGCGTTGACGTTGTGGCGTAACGGCAAGGCTCTGCCCGATGCCTGCGACCCGGTGGTGGCGGGGCTGGAGTCACGCGGCGACCTCACCCCGGCACTGCGCTGGGAGCGGGTGGAAGCCGCTGCCGATGCGCAGCTGCCGGCAGTGATGCGTGCGGCGGCGCGCGGCTTGCCGGCGGCCGATCTGGCACTGGCCACCGATTACGCCGCCTTTCTCGACAAGGTCCACCCGCGTGCACTGGGTTGGCCCAAGACCGAGCGCAGCCGTGGCATCGCGGTCGATGGCCTGGCCAAACTGGCCAAGAGCGACCCGGATGCCGCCGAGCAACAGCTGCCGCAGTTTGCCAGCGCGCTGGGTTTCAGCGAGGCGCAGCGCGGCCAGGTGCTGTATCAGATCGCGTTGTGGACGGTGGCGTCGTACCTGCCGGATTCGGCGCGCAGGCTCAATGCAGTGCCCGATGCAGCGTACGACGAGCGCCTGCACGAATGGCGAGCGCGTGAGGCGATGTCGCGTGGCGATTGGCCGGCCGCGCTGGCCGCGATCCGCAAGATGCCGGCAAGCCAGCGCAGCGATTCGCGCTGGCAGTATTTCGAAGCGCGCCTCACCGAGAAGACCGGCTCGGCAGCGGCCGCGCAACCGCTGTACCGCGCCGCCGCGCAGTCGCCCACCTTCCACGGCTTCCTGGCCGCCGACCGCCTGCAGCAACCGTATCGGCTGTGCCCGTGGGAGCCCAAGGACAGCCCGCAGGCCAAGGCCGCAGTGGCGCGCGACCCGGCACTGACCCGTGCGATTGCGTTGTTCCAGATCGATCGCCCAGGTTGGGCCGTGGCCGAATGGAACGATGCCGCCAGCCGCTTCGACGACACCCAGCGCCGCCTCGCGGTGGAAGTGGCTGGCGATAACGGCTGGTTCGACCGCGCGGTGTTTGCGCTCGGCAAGCAGCCCGACGAGCAACGGCTGTATGCGCTGCGTTTCCCGTTGCATCACGATGAAAGCATTCGCCGCGAAGCCGCCAAGAACGCCATCGACCCGGCCTGGGTTGCCGCGGAGATCCGCGCGGAAAGCATCTTCAATCCACGCGCACGCTCGCCTGCCAACGCCATGGGCCTGATGCAGGTCTTGCCGGGCACCGGCGCAGCGGTGGCCAAGGGTATCGCGCTCCCCGGCTATGCCGGCGCCGCCAGTCTGTACGAGCCGGACACCAACATCGCCATCGGCACCGCGTACCTGCGCCAGCTGCTCAACACCTATGGCCTGCCCTATCTCACCATCGCCGCCTACAACGCCGGCCCTGGCCCGACCGGCCGCTGGCAATCGCAGCGACCGAATTTCGAGCCGGACTTCTGGATCGAGACCATCAGCTACAAGGAAACCCGCGAGTACGTCGCGCGCGTGATGGCGTTCAGTGTGATCTACGACTGGCGCCTCAACGGCGACATGCTGCCGCTGAGTGATCGCCTGATGGGCAAGCTGGTCGACAAGCGCCTGAAACCGCTGTGCACGCCAGGCCAGGCGACCAATAACGCGGCGCAGGACTGAGCTCCGAGTCAACCGACGAGCACGCCGGGTGGATGAGCTAGTCGTGCTTGCGCGGTTGCACGTGTCTGTCTCGGCCTGGGGCGCATGCTACCTCCGAGACTCGTCTCTCGGCACTCTCTAAGGCTCTAGGGCTCTAGGGCTCTAGGGCTCTAGGGCTTCAAGGCTTCAAGGCTTCAAGGCTTCAAGGCTTCAAGGCTTCAAGGCTTCAAGGCTTCAAGGCCAAGCAAGATATCGCGTCGTTGCGTCGTTTAGCTGCAGTCGAAGGCTCGGGCCGTCGAGGGCGCGGTGCCCTCACCGCTTGCGAGACACGCCGTACATCCGTCCGTGCCGCCACACGGTCCCGCAACCGGCAAGGACACCGCATCAGGACACTTGCAGGTTGCTTTGTTGAACGCCCGCCTGTTGCTCTGCCTGTCTTGGCAAGCTGATTGGGCGCGCCGTTACCCGAACAACGGGGGTGATGCATTGCCTGCACCATGCATACCGACCATCTCGACTGGCCCTTGGCCGCCCACTGTCGCGGCACCTTATTGCTGCATTAGAGCATCTAGGGACGGATTCACGGCGTGTCCCGCGATGGCGGACGGCCAAGGGTCCGGCAGCCAGGCCGTAGATCAGTCGCGCTACGACCCGCGCAGCGCATCGGGCATCATGTCGCCATGAAGATCTATCTCGTTGGCGGAGCAGTCCGCGATGCCCTGCTTGGTCAGCCCGCCGGCGACCGCGACTGGGTGGTGGTCGGCGCCGATCAGGCGCAGATGGAAAGCCTTGGCTTCAAACCGGTGGGCAAAGATTTCCCGGTATTCCTGCATCCGCGTAGCGGCGAAGAGTATGCGTTGGCGCGTACCGAGCGAAAATCGGGGCGCGGTTATCGTGGCTTTGTGGTGGATGCCGATCCCTCGGTAACACTGGAAGAAGACCTGCTGCGCCGCGACTTCACCATCAACGCGATTGCGCGCGACGAAGACACGGGCGAGTTGTTCGATCCTTACGGCGGCGCACGCGATCTGCAGGCACGCGTGCTGCGGCATGTCGGCCCGGCGTTTGTCGAAGACCCGGTGCGCGTCCTGCGTGCGGCGCGCTTCATGGCACGGCTGGCACCACTCGGCTTCAGCATTGCGCCGGAGACGGCCACACTGATGCGCGAAATGGCCGCCAGCGGCGAGCTGGACAGCCTGGTGCCCGAACGCGTCTGGCAGGAGTTGCGCCGCGTATTGCAGAGTGCACAACCTTCGGCATTCCTGCGTACGCTGCACGACACCGATGCGCTGCGCGTCATCCTGCCGGAAATCGACGCGCTGTATGGCGTGCCGCAACGTCGCGCGTTTCATCCGGAAGTGGACACCGGCATTCACCAGGAAATGGTCAGCGACATGGCCGCGCGGCTGGCGCCCGGCGACGCACTGGTCGGCTTTGCCGCATTGACCCACGACCTGGGCAAGGCGCTTACACCGCAGGAACAATGGCCACGCCATGTGATGCACGAGCAACGCGGTGTCGCACCAGTGCAGGCATTGTGCGAACGCCTCAAGGTGCCGCAGGATTATCGCCAGCTCGCCATCACCACCTGCCGCGAACACTTGAACGTGCATCGCCTGGCCGAACTGCGCGACCGCACCGTGCACGACGTGCTGGTGCGCTGCGATGCGTTTCGCCGGCCCGAGCGCATCGCACAACTCGCCCTGGTCTGCGAAGCCGACAAGCGTGGCCGCTTGGGCAGCGAGGATGCACCCTACCCGCAGGCCGAAGAAATCAAGCGTCTGCATGCCGCCGCGATGGCGATCAATGCACGCGACCTGGCAGCCGACGGCCTGCAAGGGCCGCAAATCGGCGAAGCATTGGCCAAGGCACGGATTGCCGCGATTGCGGCTGCGCGAAAGGCCGGCGCATAAGCAATAGTGCGCATCGTTGCCCAGGTGCAACCGTGGTGGGCGCGTGCTGCGCCAAGGCGTGCAGCAACGGTCAAACCGGGCCAAAGGCGGTCGTCATCGCAACCGATGCAACCTGCCCGCCATGACGGCCGGAGCGGCTGCACGAACGCAGCCGCCCGGCGATGCATCACAACTTGAAGTTCAGACTCAGCATGAAGGAACGGCCGTTCTTGTAGATGTAGTACGGCTGATCTTTATTGCCGATGTAGCTGTAATAGGTTTCGTCCAGCAGATTGGTGGCTTCCAGCGCCACGCGCAGGCGTTCGGTGGCCTGGTAGCCGAACGACGCATCGACCTGGGTAAAGGCATCGGTCATCTGCTGGCCGTTGAGCCGGCCGATCTGGGTAAAGTATTCCGAACGCCAACCCAGATTCACCCGCGCGCTCCATTTGCCCTGCTCGTAATACGGGCTGATGTTGTAGGCGTTGCGCGAGTTGTACGGCAGGCTGTAGTCGCCGTCGGTCTTGGAATCGGAATACGTGTAGTTGGCCACCACGCCGAATCCGTTACCGAAGTTGTGCTGCAGATTCACCGCCACACCGCGCACCTTGGCATCGCCGGCATTGGTCGGCACCGAGGTCTGATAGGTGCTGGAGCCGCCGGTGGCGTTGTTGAAGAACACCCGGTCCTGCACGGTGGTCAGGATGTAGTTGGAGATATCGCGCGAGAAGAACTCGCCGCTGAGCAGACTGCTGTCGGAGAAATACCATTCCAGCGATGCACCCAGGTTGGTCGACTCGTACGGCATCAAACCCGGGTTGCCGGAAGAGGCGGTCAAGGTGGTGTCGTCGGTTGCCACGTACGGGGTCATGTTGGTGTAGCGCGGCCGCGCGATGACCTTGGACGCAGCAAAACGCAGCATCAGATCGTCGCGCAGGTCGTAGGCGATATTGAAGGACGGCAGCCACTTGCCGTAACTGCTGAGGAAATTGACCGGCGTATAGCCGCCACCCGGTGCATAGCTGTAGCCGTCGGTGGAATCACGCGAATGCACATAGCGCACGCCGATGTTGCCGCGATAGCGCTCGCCGGAGAAATTGCCTTGCAGGAACCAGGCTCGGTTCTGTTCTTCGATGCTGTAGTTGCCGGCGTAGCTGATCGGCAGCCCGCCGTCGCCTTCCAGGCCGCTGATGTACCGGCTGATCGCGCCGCTGTTGATGGTCGACCAGCGCTGCATATCGGCACTGGTCGATAAACCACTGAGATAATCCGATGGCGTGGTGCCCGGCGAGAACGCCGCCAGCGTACTGCCGTCGTTCGGCGCCCAGGTACGGCTGTAGGCCGATTGCCCGGTAGCGTGGTTGGTGAGCTTGATGCCGGTCAGGATCTGCGTGAACGGCCCCCACTCCACTGCATGATCGAAGTCCAGCTGCAGATAGCGCTCCTTGTCGTACTGCGGGCTATGGCTGGCCGATGCGTTGTTGAGCTGCATCGCGGCAGCATTGGTCGGGTCGGTGCTGTAGTCCATGCCGGTGCGGCGGCCGTCGATGTTGTAGCTGTAGCCGGCAAGATTGCGGAACTGGATACCATAGATGCGCTCTGCACCGCCTTGCGAGCTGGTGTAGCCCACCTGGCTCGACGCATTCCAGCCATCGCCATGCCAGTCGGCACGCAGATGGATGCTGCCGGTGGTGACGTCGCTGTTGCGTAGGTAGCCGTCCAGGAACGTGGTGGATTGATCGCCGAACGTGCCCGAGGTGGCTACCCCGTTCTCGAAGCCCAATGCCTGTGCGTCGCCGGGATTGGAGCCCCAATAGCCGTAGCGGCTCTGATTGTAGTTGTCGAAGCTTTCCTTGACGTACAGGCCGGTCAGATTGAGCTCGAAGTCGGCATCCGGTTTCCATTGCAGCGCTGCGCTGACACCATCGCGCTTGCGCGTTTGTTGAAACAGCGCCGTATTGATCGAGGTGGGAAACACACCGGTGTTGTTGCCGACCACTGCCGGCGGGAAGCCGGCATCTTGCACGTCGTCATAGCCGAAAATTTCCACGCCATCCCGACGCAGCACGCGCTGCGAATGCATCACCGAGGTGAGCACGCCAAACGTCTCGTCCTGATTCTTCCAGCTGTACAGCGCCGATGCGTTCGGCTTGCCGTCTGCGGAACGATCGTTGTATCCGTAGCTCACCGTGCCGGTCAGCGTGTTGCGGTCCAGCTCCAGCGGCTTGCGCGTGTGCACGATCACGGTGCCGCCGATCGAGCCTTCATCGATCCGCGCCTCCGGGGTCTTGTAGACCTCCATCAAGCCGACCACTTCCGGCGCCAGCGTGCTGTAGTTGAACGAGCGGCTGTCCGGATCGTTGGGATCGCCGCCCCAACTGGTGGAGGCGATGGTCTGGCCGTTGAGCAGCACGCGATTGAGCGCCGGGTCGGTGCCGAGAATACTGACCTTCTCGCCCTCGCCGAATTGCCGATCCACCGTGATGCCGGACAGCCGCGACAGCGATTCGGCAACATTGGTATCCGGGAACTTGCCGATGTCTTCGGCACTGATTGCATCGACGATGGCATCGGCGTTGCGCTTGACATTGAGCGCCTTGCCGAGACTGGCCTGATAGCCCACCACCTTGACTTCATCCAGCGTGGAAACGGATGGATCGGTTTGCGCAGGCGTTTGCGCTTGCGTGGGTGCAGCCTGCTCCTGCGCAAACGCCGGTAGCGTTGTCGCACCCACAAGGGCCACACCACCGATCAGCAGACCGCGTACCGCAGCACTCAGCGGCGAGCGACGCGGCGCATGCGGATGACACGACAGGTGACGGGACAACTCGAACACACGGGGAGACGGCATGACGTGGACCTCTTGGTGATGTCTGGTAGCAACCCTGCGGTTGCACAACGACGCGCGATGCGCGTGCCATGCCCGCGATCCGTCCCCTGTACCGGATGCGAGCGAGGTCCCGCACGACCGTAACGGCATGCGGGACCAGCCAACCCGATCAACGATCGGGCGGCAACTATGCTTCGTGAACTCGGACGTAAGCTCCTGCACGCTGACAACGTTATCGGCGAAGGTGCCTCCCGCACGCTGCGCTGTCAACACATCGCCGAATCGAGCCAGTGCGGATGCTGCACGATGCACGCCATGCAGACGCAAGGATCCCCGGGTGTCGGCCACTGGATTTTTTCTGTGGCGCATGCAGACCACTGCGTGTCGCGGCCTGATGGCACAAGGCTGTGCAGCCGGATGATGCGATGCACCGTGTTTTATGGGCGCAAATGTGCATCGTCGGCCCATGCCTTATCCACACCGACGCTTTTGCGAGGCACCCATGTTCAGTCCGTGACTGCGGAATGCGCCATCTCTGCGATGCAGTCGGCTACCTCCACCACACAACGTGCGATGCACTGTCGAGCGCAGAACCTTCGTTCGCATCGACATGGCGCGCATCGGCTTGCACACCCGTACGCCATCACGCGAAACAACGCGCCTACTTCACGCCCGCGCACGCCTGCGTCCGCAACCACTGCGCTGCCAACTCGATCGCATCGGCTTGCGGGTCAAGCACCGCATCCGGTTGCAGTGCGCTATCGCTACGATGGCCGCTGCGATCCTGCGTGCAGCTGTGGGCAATCGCAACGGGCATCCAACTGCACGAAACCAGTCCCTTCTGCTGAAATAGGCGCGGAACCTGCGGTCAGACGTCACTGCGCACCTTCAGCAGGTTGCAGATCACCTTCCACCGCAGTCACTTGGTAGTCGGTCACCGGCAACTACGCGCCAATGTGGAACTGCTGCCATCGCGTGCACGCTGCACAGCAGGCTCAGCACCAGCCCCCCCCCCATCGGCGCGTTCTTCATCAGCCACTCGTCGCAACCTGAAGTCAGGCGTAACTGAATCAGCCGTTGCATACCACGTAAGGCTGTAGGGAACGTCGCGACATGCAACCTGCTCCATGTGCAACGGCACTGCAGGCGGCTGCAACAATCGCAGCGCGACGGTTGTACCCATCGCGTCGCACGGTCATCGCTGCCGCTTGGCGGGAGCGCGTTCGGTCTGAGCGATACGCTTAGGCGCGCTGCCCGGCCACCCAGGTGGCAAGCACCTGTACATCGGCATCCACCAGCACCAGATCGGCCTGATACCCCGGCGCGATCCGGCCAAGGCGCTCACCCAAGCCAATGCACTGCGCCGGATATGTCGATGCCATGCGTGCGGCTTCGGCCAGATCCACGCCCAGCCACTGCACGCTGTTACGCACGGCCGTGGCCATGTCCAGCGCCGAGCCGGCCAACGCGCCGTCGGCATTACGCACCACGCCGTCGATGGCAGTGATGGTTTCGCCGTACAGATCGAAACTGGGACTGTCGGCGCCGACCATCGGCATGGCGTCGGTGACCAGCAGCACCGTGCCACGCGGTTTGGCGGCCAGCGTCAGGCGCAGGCTGGCCGGATGCACATGCACGCCATCGACGATGATGCCGCACCACACGTTGGCATCTTCCAGCGCGGCGCCCACCGCATTGGGCTCGCGCCCTGCCAGTTGCGACATCGCGTTGTAGAGATGGGTGAAGCCGCTGACGCCTGCGGCGATGCCGTCGCGCGCCTGCGCGTAGGTTGCGGCGGTGTGGCCGGCAAAGACAATCGCGCCGCCGGCGACGAAGGCGCGGATATCGTCCAGCGGCACGCGCTCGGGCGCGAGCGTGATCAAGGTGACGCCGTTGTCCAGCGAGGTATCGACCGCAATCTCGTGCGCGTTCGGCAGGCGGAACCTCTGCGCGTCGTGCGTCCCCTTGCGGGCCGGACTCAGGTACGGGCCTTCCAGATGGATGCCGAGTATCCCGGGCACGCCTTGCGCGATCGCCTGCCGCGTGGCGTCGATGGCCTCGGCCATGACCTCGGCGGTGTCGCTGATCAGCGTCGGCAGCATGCCGGTGGTGCCGAAGCGACGATGCGCAGCAGCAATGGTGGCCAGCGCCTGCGGGTCGCGTGCGTTGTTGAACAACACGCCGCCACCGCCATTGACCTGGATGTCGATGAAGCCCGGCAACAACGTCGCCCCGCCCAGATCCACACGCGTAGGCGCCTGCGCAACGCGCGCATCGTCAGCCGGCACGACCGCCTGGATCTGCGCGCCGGCCAGCAGGACGACCCATCCATCCTGCAGGCCATCGTCGGTCAGCACGCGTGCATTGCACAGCGCTTGAAGCGGGGAAGCATCCATGTTCAAACGGTTTCCGTAACCTTGTTCAAATGCGGCGGTAAATCGGGATTGTTGCCACGTTGCAGTGCCAGCGCGTTGATCGCGCGATAGAAGCTCTGCACGGTCAACAGCGGTGCGGCGGCCGGGTGTGCGTCGGCGGCAAGCGGCAGATCGCCATCGGGCGCGGCCAGCCACACCTGCGCGCCACGCGCACGGAATTCGGCGGCGAGCGCACGCGTGCCGGCGCCGGTTTCGTCGGGCTGGGCGAATACCAGCACCGGGAAGCCCGGTCCCACCAACGCCATCGGGCCGTGTTTGACCTCGGCCGAGCTATAGGCTTCGGCATGCAGGCCGCAGGTTTCCTTGAACTTCAAGGCCGCTTCCTGCGCCGCGCCCAGGCCCAGGCCGCGACCGAGCACGAACAGGTTGTGCGCCGGCACCAATCCGGCAGTGAGTGCGGACCAGTCGGCCTGCCAGGCGGTGCGCAGCTGCTGCGGCAATGCATCGACCGCCGCGAGCAACGCCGGGTCGTTCTTCCACACCGCGCCCAGATGCAGCACGGCAGCCAGCGAGGCGAGATAGCTCTTGGTGGCGGCGACGCTTTTTTCCGGGCCTGCGCCGAGCGGAATCACCACCTCGGCCAGCTGCGCCAGCGGCGAATCTTCGACGTTGACCAGCGCGACCACGCGCGCGCCAGCGGCCTTGGCGGCTTCGGCGTTACGTAACAGGTCAGGGCTCTTGCCCGATTGCGAAATCACGATGTACAGCGCGCCGCGCAACTGCAGCGGCGCTGCATAGACCGAGCCCACCGAGGGCGATGCGGATGCGGTGACGATACCCAGCTGCGTTTCGAACAGATACTTGGCATACGTCGCTGCATGATCGGAGCTGCCGCGCGCACAGGTCACCACGAACGGCGGCGGCGCAGCGCGCAGCGACTGCGCGAGTGCGGCGACGGTATCGGCGTTACGGGCGAATTGGGCGGCGACCACGTCGGCGGTCTGCGCCGCCTCGCGGAACATCAAGGTCTCGGTTTCGGTGGGAAGGCTCATCGGGCTCAGGTGGATTCGGGGGGAAGGGAGTTGGTGGCCGGCGTCTGCGCCGGTGCAGTGGAACCGCGCACCACCAACTGCGGCACAAAGCCGCGGTTCTGCAGTTGCGCGGGCTGATCGTCGTAGGCGTCGCTGCGCAACTGGCTGATCAACAGGCGTGCAGCATGCCGTGCGATGTCGTCGGTGGCCTGCTTGGCGGTGGTCAGTGCCGGCCAGGACTGGCGCGAAAACGGGCTGTCTTCGAAGCCGGCGATCGACAATTGGTACGGCACGTTCATGCCGGTGGATTTGGCTGCGGCCAGCACCCCGGCGGCGATTTCATCGTTGCTGCCGAAGATGGCGGTAGGCGGTTCGCGCAACGACAACAGCCGGCGCGCGCCACGGAAGCCGTCGTCGAAGGTGTAGTCGCCGGGAATCACCAGATGCTTGTCCAGGGTGATGCCGTAATCCTTCAACGCCGCCTCGTAGCCGGCGTAGCGCTCGCCGCTGGAGCGATGTTGCGGGCCACCCCACAGGAAGCCGATGCGCTGATGACCGAGCTGGATCAGATGCTCGGTGATCTCGTAGGCGGCAGCGCGGTCGTCGATGTAGACGCAGGGGCCATCGCCCGGATCGTCGGTGGCGGCGATGATGCGCACGCTCTTGATGCCGCGTGCGGCCAGACCGGCCATCAGCTCGGGGCGCTCGGACATCGGCGCAGTCAGCACAACGCCGGCCAGCCGCGAACGCTGCACCCATTCGGCCAGTTCTTCGGCCAGCAACGGCGAGGTGGAGTCGCAGGGATGGATCTGCAGGCCGAAGCCGGTTTCGCGGCAGGCGGCCAGCACGCCGTTCTGGATGCCGATGATGTGATACGGGTTGGGATTGTCGTACACCAGCCCGATCACGAACGGCGTGCCGCTGCGCAGATTGCGCGCGGACGGATCGGGTTCGTAGTCGAGATCGGCGATGGCACGCAACACACGTGCGCGGGTTGCCTGCATCACCGATGGTTCGTTGTTGATCACCCGCGACACGGTCTTCAACGAGACCTTGGCGCGCTCGGCGACGTCTTTGATGGTGGGCCTACGCATGGATGTACCTTGTTCGTCGGAAGCTATCATGCTGCCGCGCTCACTTTGCCTGGGCCGGCAGGCCCACGCGATGACCGCGCAACGAATAGAACAGGATGTACAGATAGCACGGCACCATCAGCGCAGCGAACACGACCTGGAAGTCGTAGTGCTGTTTGAGAATGGCGAACAGCTGCGGAATGATCGCGCCGCCGGCAATGCCCATCACCAACAATGCCGAACCGATCTCGGTGAAGCGACCAAGTCCGCGAATGGCCAGCGGAAAGATCGCCGGCCACATCATGGCGTTGGCAAAGCCGAGCGCGGCGACGAAGCCCACCGACACGTAGCCCGGCCACATCATTGCGTTGGCGAAGCCGAGAGAGGCGAAAAAGTCCACCGACACGTAGCGCTGGGCGAACAAGGCACCCAGCGAGAACAACACGCCCAGCACCGCCGACACGCTCAGATAGCGCGCCTGCGAGATCACACCAGGAATCAGCACCAGACCGGCGATGTAGCCCAGCAACATCGCCCCCAGCGTGTAAGAGGTGAAAAGCTTGGTGCTGTCCAACGGCAGATTGAGGCTGTGGCCATAGGTACCGATGGCATCGCCGGCCATCACTTCCACGCCCACATAGACGAACAGGCACAGCACGCCCAGCCACAGGTGCGGGAACTGGAAGATGCTGGATTTCTGCACGCCACCGGTCGCGCCCGGCGTGGCATTAGCTTCGGAGGCCTTGAGCTCCGGCAACGGCGAAAACAGCACGCCGATGGCCAGCAGCAGCAGCACGCCGGACATCACCAGATAGGGGGCGTGAATCTTGGCGGCGAAGGCAGTGAGCAACGTCTCCTTGGTCGCCGCATCGGCACTGGCCACCTGCTCGGACAGATCGCCGATGCCGTGCAGCACCAGCGAGCCGATCAGGATCGGCGCCAGGATGCCGGCGATCTTGTTGCAGATGCCCATCAACGCGATGCGCCGCGCTGCGCTTTCGATCGGCCCGAGGATGCTGATGTACGGGTTGATCGCGGTCTGCAGCAGCGCCAGGCCGCTACCGATCACGAACAAGCCGCCCAATGCGCCCGGATACCAACGCTGGGTGGCGAACTGACCGAAGCCGGCCGCGCCCACCGCCATCACCACCAGACTCAGCGCCAGGCCTTTCTTCATGCCGGTGCGCTTGAGAATCCACGACGACGGCAACGCCAGGAAGAAGTACGACAGGTAGAACACCATCAGCACCAGAAACGCGTTGACCTCGTTGAGGTCGAACGCCAACCGCACGAAGGTGATCAGCGGCCCGTTGATCCAGGTGAAAAAGCCGATGATGAAAAACAGCACGCCGACGATGGCGATCGAGACAACGGGATTTGCGGGCCTGGCGGTAGTCATGGATCGGCTGGCTCTTGAGTTGTCGTTGGGGGACGCCGCGCTGGATCAGCGACGCAGTTCGGCAACGAAATCGTAGAAATCGTTGTGGCAATAGGTGTCGGTCAATTCGATCGCGCTGCCATCGCGCGCATAGCCCACGCGCACCACATGCAGGATCGCCTCGCCGGTTTTCATGCGCAGGTGTTCGGCCAGGCGCGCGGGCAGATTGATCGCACGGAAATACTGCAGCGCGCGCACCACCGGCGTGCCCTGTGCATCCAGATAGCTATAGAGCGAATCGCCGATCTGCTGCGGGTCGGCGACGATGCGTTGCGGCAACACCGCATGCTCGTAGGCCATGACGCGGTCGTCGGCGCTGCGCAGGCGGGTGAGCGAGGCCACCGCCGCATCCGGCGACAACCCCAGGCGCAGGATTTCTTCGCCGTGGGCCGGGCGCAAGCGCCGCTCCAGCCAACGCGTGCCCGGCTCGTAGCCCTTGATGCGCAGCGTTTCGCTGAAACTGGTCAGGCCGCTGAGCTGATGCTGGATCTGCGTGGTGACGAAGGTGCCGGCGCCCTGCCGACGCGAGACCAGACCCTGTTCCACCAGTACATCCACGGCCTGACGCAGCGTCACCCGCGAGATCTGCAGCCGTTCGCACAGCTGGCGCTCGGCCGGCAGCGCTTCACCCGCCTTCCATTGGGCGCTGCGGATCTGCTCGTCCAGCTTGCTCGCCAACTGCAAGTACAGTGGCGTGGGCGCGGAGGCGTCCAGCGCCAGCGCATCCACCCTGGGGTCGCTGTCCGTCCTGGCATCGGTTTTCGGTTTGACCATTGCCTGTCCTCTGGACCGACTTGGATTCGTTAGGTCCAATATAGTACCAATTTGCCGGGAGCGCATTAGCCGCAGCCGGGCCCGGAAGCGAGACATCTGCCAGGGGATCGCCCCACGGCGCATCGAAGGAAACCAACCGGGCCGGCCATCACAGCGCCGCGCCGGAACTGACCGCGCCCCGCGCCTTGCGCCACCGCCCGGGTGGCGATGCCGTTACAGCCGTAGATACCAGCGCCGCCGATCCATCCACCAGCCCACGCCCCAGCACAGCAGGGTGTAGCCCAGCGCGCACAAGAAAGAACCCAACGGCCCCGGCGCGATGGTCTGGAACACGCGGATACCGGCCCAGGCGTACAGGTCCAGGCCGGAGCTGCCGGCCGGCAGCAGCCGCAGCACGACCACGAACAACTCGGAGAACAGGTAGATCGCCAACGGGTTGCGCCCCAGCACGGTGAAAAAGCCGCTGCCGCCGACCCAGCCACGCAGCTCCAGCAGGTAGACCAGTGCGCCCAGCGCCAGCAGATCCAGTCCCACCGTACAGGCGACGAACGCGCCGCTCCAGAGCTTCTTCGACAGCGGCCAGGCGGGGTGCCAGAGCAGCGCCAGCAGTACCAGGCCCACGCCGGCCAGCAGCAACGCGCGCGTGGCGGCACCGGTCTTGCCGCGCCGCTGCAGGAAACGCCCGGCCAGATAGCCGGCCAGTACGTTGACCGTGGCCGACAACGTGCCGAGCAGGCCCTCCGGGTCGAAGCCGCCATCCTTGCGATACAGATGCGCGCGCCCGAACAGCCACAGATCCAGCCGGGTGCCGGCATTGCCGGTCTTGCTCAACTCCGCGCCGGGCTGGCCGAAGGCATACAACAATGCCCAGTAGCCCAGCAGCAGCGCCACGCACGCCGGCGCGATGCCGCGCGGCGGCAGATAGCGCACCAGCAATGCCGCCAGCAGATAGCACAGGCCGATCCGTTGCAGTACGCCAGGCAGGCGGATCTGATCGATCGCAGTGAACGCCCATCCGCCACCGGGCTGCAGATGGAAGAACGGGAACCAGTACATCAGCACGCCGCACAGAACGATCAGCGCGGCGCGCTTGCTCACGCGGCCGAGGAACTGCCGATGCGGCGTGTCGGTGGCCAGTGCGAAACTCATCGCGCTACCGACGGCGAACAGGAACGAGGGAAACACCAGGTCGGCGAGCGTGAAGCCGAACCAGGGTGTATGTGTCAGCTGCGCATACGCCTGCGCGCCCGGCCCGGGGGTGTTGACCAGAATCATCAGGAAAATGGTCAGGCCGCGAAACACGTCCAGCGATAGAAAACGTTCGCGCTTCGGCGGCGCGGCGCTGGTTGCGGCAACAGCGGCCGGTGCGCTCATCGGACTGCCTCGCCGATCCACCGCGGTGTGCCAGGTGCGCACATGACGCCGGTGAACTGCGGCATTGCATCGCCGCTATCGCCGTCCTGCATGGCCACGCTATGCGGCACGCAGCCGATCATCGAACGGCGCCTTCGGCCGCGCCATGCGTGGTGCCCTGACTCTCGCCTTGCACGTCGCCGCGGACGCCCTGTTGCGCATCCACCTGCGCCAGCAAGCGACCCAGCAGCTTCAGCGGGTCGCGCGGTGGTTGGCGCTGCGGCGCCGTGCCCTGCTCGGCCCAGTCGCGTTCCCACGCGACCAGCTGCGCGTTGACCGCCGCTGCATCGAACGGCGTGCCGGCCTTGCGTGCAGCACGATACGCGCCCAGAAAGCGCGTCCAGCGCTGCAGATAGAACTCCGCGTACATGCCCTGCCACGCCTTGGACGCGTAATCGGCCAGATTGCCGTCGCCGCCCCAGACGCTGACCTGCGCACGCGCATTGCCGACATAGGCACGACGCAATCCGGCATCGTTGCCAGCGGCCGCTGCGGCCTGCCCGGTCCAGTCGGCCAGGGTTTCGTGTTGACCGCCGACCAATGCATCCAGTCCCTGCACCAGTCGCGTGGTGCGCGCCAGCAGCGCATCGCCGCGGGCGAAGTCGCCGGCGTCGTATGCCTGCACAACCGCCTGCAATTGGCGGTCGGCGTGCAGGCTGAGGTAATGCCGCGCGTCTTCGATCAGGTCGTAGCGGTACAACGGCGCATCGGCATAGCGGTCGGCCTGCTGCAGCAAGGCATCGATGGCCCGGCGCAGGCGTTGCGGATCGCCGGGGCGGTCGTCGAAGCCGACGATGTCGGCCGTCGGCCGCTTGAACAGCAGGTAGGCACCGGCACGCTTGTTCCACCAGCGCGGCGACCAGTAACGGGTCTGGTAGATCCCCGCTTCCAGATCCGACCAGGCCTGCAGCACTGCTGCATCGCTGCGGCCGTAGCGCGCACGCGTGTACTGCGCGAGCCATTGCGACCAGGACTGCTGCGGCCCTTCCCAAGCCAGCGCGTAGAGATACTCATAGACCACCGAGTTGCTGTGCAAGCCTTCCGGGAACACCCCAAAGCCGCGCAGATTGCGTTTGTCCGGGTCGGCCAGCAAGGCCTGCAGATCCTGCCGATAGAACGCGAAGTCGCCGTACAGCGGATTGCTGGCACCGTAGTTGTGCACGTAGCCGTAGATCCACTGCTTGTTGTCGAAGGCCTGGGAGGCCTTCCAGGTGCCGGGATAGCGGTCGTTGCCGATGTCCAGCACCATCAACCGCGCATCGGGCACCTTGCCGAGAAATGCGGCGATCGCCTGCGGTTGCCAGAAGTCGCGGTCGGCACCGAACAGCCAGCCCTGCATCACCCAGGTGGCCTGCGGGTTGACCTGCGCGATGGAGCGATACAACGCCTGCCCGTACTCGGCCAGGCGTGCATCGCGTTGCGCTGGCGGTACCGCTTTGGCGCGTGCGGCGTCGGAGTTGGCGATGCCGTCGCCGTACTTGGCGGCGGCCACATCGCTGCCATCGTCGGCCACTGGCGGCAACATTTCGTTGAAGGCATCGGCCAGATAGAACTCGCCTGCGCCATAGGTCTGCGTGTACAGCTCCAGGAACCGCCGCGCGACCTTGGCGAACAATGGATCGCGCGGATCCAGCCAATAGGTTTCGTGAAAGCCTTCCCAGGCACGCATGCGGTAGATGCGCGCCTTCGGATGCGCCTGCGCGAACGCCTTGGGCACGTAGCCGGCAAACGCCGGCAGCACCGGTTGCATGCCCAGCTCGCGCATGCGCGTGAGGATCTGCGTCTGCAGCACGCGCTTGCTGTCGATCCATTGCTGCGGCAGTGGCGCACGATAGCCTTCGATATTGCCCATGCGCTGCCAAGGGGTGAAGGCCGGGCCGGAGAAATACTCCGCCAGCGCCTCATCGCCCACATCGAACTCGCGCCACAGCGCCTGCCAGATGGCTTCCTGCCCTTCCATGGCCAGCGGCATGTCGATGCCGTGCAGTGCCATCCAGTCGATCTCGCGCTGCCAGCGCGGCCAATCCCAGAACGGCGTGGTGTACCCGTAGGTGCAGGTATTGAGATAGGCGCGATGGGCAAACGGCGTACGCACCTGGCCGCTGTTGTAGGCAGGCCATTGCGCCGGCAGCGCCACGCGGTCGCCTTCCCAACTCATCGAGGCCGCGCCGGCCTGACCCAGATACGCGTAGGCGCCACGCGCCAATGCCACCTGCGAGGAGCCGGCAATGCGCACCGTGTCGCCACCGGCATCGATGCGGTACCAGTCTGCGCCATCGCCGCGCGGTGCCACGGTCATCTCGAACTGGGCGGCGCGCGCGCCGATCAGGCGCTGCAGCACCGCCTGCGCAGGCGGCGTGGCCAGCACGGTGACGGGATTGGCGAGCAGCGCGCTCAGCACGGCGCCGGCGAACAGGCGCGCGGGCGACGACAGGGAAAACAGTGAGGCGATCATGGCGAGTTCCGATAATGCACGGTGACGACGTCGTGGAATCCAAACGGTTGATCGGCAGCGACCTGCAGGATCACCGCCAGCGTGCGCGCGCCGGTCGCGGGTGCAAGCGCCAATGTGATCGGCGTGCCGGCCGCCGCCTGCGCGACCGCGCGGCCATCCAGAAACACCTGCGCCGGCCCGCTGAGCCGGCCCAGATCGAGCGTGCCGCCGTGGGCCTGCACGCCTTGCCAGGGCGTGAACTGGGTGCGGTACAACACGTAGCCAGCGCGTTCGGGGGCGGTTTCCAACGTGCCGGGCAGCGTATTGCTCCAGCTGTTGTTGTCGTTGGGGCGGCGCGATAGATCCGGTGCCGGCGGCTGCGCGAAGGCAGCGGTGTGGCGCCAGCTTTCGACCACCATCACCGGCGCCACGATCGGCACTGTGGCTGGTAGCGGGGCTGCCACGCGTGCGATCTCGACCACCGCATCGCGCAGGCCTGCGCTACGCGCCTGCAGCCGTAGCACGCCAGCGCCGCGCCCGGCCTGCACGATCGCCTGCGCCAGCCCGTTGAACAAGGCCACCTGCGTACTCTGATCGGCGGCATGCGCATTCGGGTCGCCATTGCCGACGCCCAGCAAGCGGCCGCCGCTGATCTGCAGCGTCAGCAACGCATTGCAATCGGGTACGTGGCGGCCCTGCGCATCCAGCGCTTCCAGCGTCAGCGGTTGCGCGTCGCGACCATCGCCACGTAGCTGCGTGCGGTCGGGCGTGAGCCGCAGCGCGACCGCTGCGCCGGTGGTTTCCACCCGCGTTCGCGCCACCTCGCGCCCGTCGCGCCAGGCCACCGCTTCGAGCACGCCTGGCGCATAGTCCACCTGCCACCGGTTCATCTGCGCGCGATCCACCGCCTGTTTTCCCAGCGAGCGGCCGTTGAGCCACAGCTCCACCTGCGCGGCATTGCAGAACGCCATCACCTTGATCGGCTGGCCTTCGCGTCCGCGCCAGTTCCAGTGCGGCAACAGGTGCAGCACCGGCGCGTCGTCGATCCACAACGCACGGCGCAACCAATACGCCCCCTTGGCAAATCCGCATTGGTCCATGATGCCGAAGAACGATCCCACCGACGGCCATTCGAACGGCGTGGGCTCGCCGCGATAATCGAAGCCGGTCCACACGAAACTGCCGGCGACGAACGGGCGTTCGGCGATCAGCTGCCAGGCGCGCCGATGGGTATTGCCCCAGTCGGCCGCCAGGCTGTCGTCCTCGGCCACCACGTGCGCGTCCAGGTCGGTGAACCAGGCGCCACGCGTCTGGAAGGCGCTGGTGTCCTCGCTGGACAGCATCGGCGTGCGCGGCCGCGCGGCATGCACGCGGTCGTAGTTGAACTGGCGATAGTTGAAACCGAGTACATCCACCACATCGGCCGCGCCGCGCGTGGCGAACATGCCATCGTTCATGCCGGCGGTGATCGGGCGGGTGTCGTCGAGCGCACGCACGGCGCTGGCGGCGCGCGCCATGATCGCGTAACCGACTGCGGTGCCCTGCAGCGGCTCTTCGTTGAGCAGCGACCACAGGAACACGCTGGGATGGTTGCGCTGGCGCCGCACCATGTTGCGCAATAGCGCCACATACTCGGGCGCCGGATTGAACAGGCGGTTCTCGGCCATCACCAGCATGCCGAGCCGGTCGCAGGCCTGCAGCAGTTCCGGCGCCACCGCATGATGCAGGCGGATGGCATTGCAGCCCATCGATTTCAGGCGCTGCAGACGAAATGCATGCAACGCATCGGGCAGTGCCACGCCGACGCCGGCATGGTCCTGATGCAGGCACACGCCCTTGATCTTGAGCGCGCGACCATTGAGTAAGAAGCCGTGGTCGGCATCGAAGCGCAGGCTGCGAAAACCGATGTCGCACTCGGCACGATCGTTGCGGCCGTCTGCGCCGCGCACGTTGGCCTGCACGCGATACAGCACCGGCGTGTCCACGCTCCAGCGCTGCGGCTGCGGCACCGACAGGTTGATCGCGGCCTGCGCGTTACCGAACGCGGCGACGCGCAGTTGCGTCTCGCCGTGCGCCACCACAACACCGTGTGCGTCGTGCAGCGCCACATCCACCCATGCCTCGGCAGGCTGCTGGCCGCTGTTGACCAGCTCCAGCTGCACCGGCATCTGCCAGACGTCGCCCGGACCCTCGCGCGGCACCGCTGCCAGGCCATCGCCGGCGATATGCAGGGGTGCACGCAACACCAGCCAGGTGTGCCGATAGATGCCGCCGCCTTCGTACCACCAGCCATCCATCGCCTCGGCATCGACACGGATGGCGATGCTGTTCAAGGCATTGCCGTAACGCGCGACCGGCGTGAGGTCGATGACCAGCCCGTTGTAGCCGCTCCAACTGCGCGCCATCAGCATGCCGTTGACCCACACGGTGGCGTGGCTGGCGATGCCGTCCAGACGCAGCTCCAGCGCCTGGCCGCGCACGGACGCGTCCAGCCGCAGCGTGCGCCGATACCAGGCAATCCCGCGCGGGCGATAGCCTTGCGCGATATTGGCGTCGGCGCTTACCGCCTGTTCCACCACAAAATCATGCGGCAGTTGCAGCTGTCGCCAGCCGGTATCGTCGAAGTCCGGTGCCGCCGCGCCCCAGGCCCGGCCCGCCTTGGCATTGTCGTAGGTCTCGTCCTGCCCGACCAACGGCGGGAACGGCAGGTCGCCGGCATGGAAGCGCCAGCCTTCGTCCAGATCCAGCCATTGGCCGTTGTCCGCTGTGGCCGCTGCGACTGGCGCGGGACGCGGTGTCCCGCTGCTGCCCGTGCGCCCCGAGGCAGCGCTCGCCATGCCGGGTACCAACGCCGGAACGCCGAGCAGCGACGAGGCACAGACGCTTCCGGCGAGGAAATCACGCCTGCGCATGGCAGCACCGAATCGACCGCAGCGCATGCGCGCCAGGCAGCAGGCGTCGCGCAGCGGCGTCCGGTAGGTCAGGTGCCGGCACAGCCACCGCAGCGACGCATGCGCTGCCTGCTGCCGCACGCAGCGCTACACGCTGGCGCAGCGATCGCTCAGCCACCATCAAAGCATGTCCCACTGCATCGACAGGTAGTAGCTGCGGCCGGTGACGCCGGTCATTTGCCAGCGGCTGGGGATGTCCTTGTACGCCTCCTCGGTGCGGTTGGTGAGGTTCAGGCCACCTAGCTGGAAACTCAGCTTGTCGTTGACCTGATAGCCAAGCACCGCATCCAGCTGCGTGCGCGCCTTCATGGTATGGCCTTCGCGGGCGAAGAAGCTGTCGCTGCTGTCCTGTTCGTACTCACTGCGATGGTTGAGCGAGACGCGCGCCGAATAATGTTCGCTCTCCCAGTATGCGGTGGCGTTCCAGGTCTGTTCGGACAGGTTGCGGATCTGGAACGCGGTGCCGCGCTGCGGAATCACCCGGGTGAAGTTGGAGGTCACGCCGAAGCCGTCGATCGGCAACCAGGCATCCAGCGATTGCGTCCAGCCAAGCTCGTAACCGCGGATCTTGACCTTGCTCGGATCGTTGGCGGTGGCGGTGATCTCGTAGATATCGCCGCCACTGTCCACGCAATCGCCGGCCGCATTGCTGGACAGCGCAGTGCCGTTGAACGTTGTCGGGCATACGATGCTGTTGAAGGTGCCGTTCTTGATGTTCTTCCAGAACCCGGCCACGGTCAGCGCGCCGCCGTTGCCGTAGTACCACTCCAGGCTCAGGTCGGCCTGCTCGGCGGTCAGCGCCTTCAGGTCGGTCTGGCCCTGGGTGACGAAAAACGTGGTGGTGCCGCCGGTGTTGGTGCCGGTGGAGATCGTCGAGGCGATGGCGGTATTGCTGTCCAGAATCGGCCGCACCAGCACCTTGGCGGCGGCAAACCGCAGCAGCAGGTCCTCGCGCATGTCCAGCACCAGATTCAAGCTGGGCAACCAGTTGGAATATTCGTACGGCGCACGCGCGGTGCCGATCACCAGGTTGGCATCGTCGCTGGCGGCCTGCGCCTGGGTCAGGTAGGTATCGGTGGTGCGCTTGGTGTTTTCGTAGCGCATGCCGACATTGCCGCGCAGGCGCATGCTGCCGATATCGGTATCGATGCGCGCCATCGCATACGCGGACGAGATATCGTTTTCGATGCTGTAGCTGCTTTGCGGCGCGAACAGCACCGGCACGGTGATGCCCGCAGCGGCCAGCGAGCGCGCATAGGCGTCGATGTCCGGGGTGACCCAGCTGTCCTGCGAGGCGAGCTGCCCGTCGAGAAAATTATTGACCGTGCTGTTGGCGGCCGACAGTTCCGGGAACATGTCGAAACCGGAGACGGCACCGGTCCTGAGCAGATACAGAAAATCGCGCCGGCGCACGTCGCGCTCGAAGGTTTCGCGGCGGTATTTGGCACCGAAGCGCACCGCATTCAACGCGCCCATGTCCAGATACCGCTCGGCATCCAGTTGCAGCGACCATTCCTTGTTGCTGAGCGACTGGATGGAACCGTTGGGATATTCGCTGCGCACCAGATTGGCCTTGTCCCAGGCGCTGGCATCGGTGGCGTCGGCATCGGTGGTCAGCGAGATCGCGTCGGAATTGGAGGTATCCAGCAGTGTCGAGGTCGGCTTGCGGCCCAGGATCGCCGCGCGTTCGTTCTCGTCGGTCTTGCCCTGGGTGTAGTTGGCCGCGCCGCTGAGGGTCCAGGCATCGCCCTTCCACTTGAAGTCGTAGGTGAGCAACTGCGTGGACAGGTCGTGTTGTTCGATCTGGCGATTGTTTTCCAGCCAGTAGTCCGATGCCGACACCTGGGTGGCGGTCAGTCCGTTGGTCTGCAGCACCGTCAGCGGGTTGCGCTCGAACGAGTACACCAGCTGATTCATGTCGTTGGCGGTCCTGTCCTGCGAATACAGCGCCGTGAGGTTCATTTCCAGCTGGTCGTTGGGCTTCCACTGCAAGCCGCCGTTGAACATCTTGCGCGTGGTTTCGCGCTCGATCGAGCGATAGCGCGGACGGCGCGGGATATACAACGTGCCGGCGTCGGTTTCCTGTGTATACCACCGGTCGATCCACAGATAATCGGCGCGGTCCTTGAGCTTCTGATAGCCGGCACTCAGGAACACGCCCACATTGCCGTCGCCGACCTTGAACTGGTCGATATAGGTCAGCACGCCCTTGGGCGTGGGCGAGCCGCCGGCGAATTCGGCGTACTGGGTCTTGGCCGAGAACAGCAGCTTGGTCTGTTGATAGTCCAGTGGCTTGGTGGTGTTGATGTTGACCGTGCCGGACAGGCCGCCGGCATCCATGTCCGCCGAGGGCGACTTGATCACCTCGATCCCGGCGGCCACTTCCGGCTGGATGATGTCGTAGCGAAACCCATCGGTGAAATCGGCGCTCTTGATCACCTGTCCGTTGATGGTGGTGGCCGAGTACTGCGGCCCCAGACCGCGCACGCTGATGGTGGAGCCACGCCCGTTGATGGTGGAGATCTGCACGCCGGGAATGCGCTGGATCGCTTCGGCGATATTTTCGGCGGGGAATTTGCCGATGTCCTGCGCCGAGATGCCATCGGTCATGCGCACGTCGTCGCGCTTGTTGTCCATCGCAGTGATCAGACTCTTCTGGTACGAGCTGGTGACCTTGACCGTGTCGAGCTGGGAAATCGGCGCAGGATCGGCAGGCGGCGACTCCTGCGCCTGCGCTGCGCCGCCACAGGCAAGCAGCGACAGTGCGATGGCAATGGACAGGGAGGAAGGCGAGCAACAGCGCACGGCGGCACGGGACACGGACGGCATAGGAGTTCCTGGTTGGAATGGCTGGACGACAACGCGACTGGCATTCCGATTGACCAGCGATCAACAGACCGACACGGCGGCAAACACCACCCGACGCGCACAGGCCAGCCGCCCCGGATATCCGGAACCGCCTGCGATCTGTTGTTTGCAAACACCCCGTACGGCCCCCCGTGGGTGCCGATGTCACGCCCCCTTCCCAGGACCGGACACCGCAAACCGTTGCTGATCAACGGTCCTGATTGGCAAATACCAATTCAGTGGTTTCGATTCTTATGGTCTTTAAAAGATTGTGTCAACAGTCACTGATGAAAGCGTCTGCCGGAACGGGATACCCGATGACGAAGCCTTTTCCAGCAGGGATTTCGTCAATCTGCGTGGGGGAAGGCGGATCGACGCGGGGCATCGTTGTCATGGGACCAGTCAGTTACCAATTTATCGAGACCAGACCAATCGTGGCGCTGCGGCCGGCGGCCGGCTCCCTGTAGCTGCTGCGAACCAGGTCACAGTGCGTCAATCACACGCATCAGCACGGTCGAAGCGGGCAAGCGTGCCTCGCCAGCATGGCGCGCCGGGGAACGGATGACTCAAGCGAATCAGCTGGAGACAACGTTGTCAGCGATCGCGTCGCTCCATCGCCGGTACGGACCACCGACAAACTCCAGACAGGCGCATGCGCGTACTCACCGCAGGCGGGTAAGGCTGCGCACATTGGCGTGCAGCGCAAGCTCGCCTCAGTACAGCTGCCCTTGATCGGTGCGCACCAGCATGCGTTCGGGCGTGGCGGCAAAGCCGAGCAGTTGCAGGCCCATGGCCAGCGCGGCGTCCTGGCCCGGGTCCACGCGCGACTGCAACTGCCAGCGACCATCGCGCTGCAGGCGCAACTCGGCGCTGAGCTGCATGCCCTCGGGCACGCCGCCATCGGGCATCAGCGCCAGCACCACTGCCGCGTCCACGCACTGCGGACTACCCCGCAGCCGTAGCGGCAACAGCCCCACCGCTTCGCCGCGTTCGTTGGGCAGGAGCTGCACCGCAACGTCGCCGCCGGCCTGCATGCAGCGCGTGCTGTCGAACAGCGCACGCACATCGCGCAGGTCGATCGACACATCCATCAAGGTCACCCCACCCGGCTTGCGCAGCAACAGCCGCCCATTGGCCTGCTCCACGCCGTGACGTGCGCCCTGCAGCGCTACCAGATGTGCGCTGGCCGAGCTCAGCTGCAGCTTGCGCTCGCCGCGCAGCAGCGGCAACGGATGCAGGCGCACGCCGACATCGCCAAGCTCCATCGTGTTCCAGGTCACCGCACGCAGGGTGCCGTTCCAGACCGAGCCCTGCACGTCCAGCGCAGAGAACGGCAAATCCCTGGTGGGCAGCACCCAGCGCAGCGGCAAGGTAGCGATCACGCCACCGATCAGCAACGCCAGGACCAGCAACATCCAACGGACGACGTTCATGCTGCCACCTCCGGGAACACGCAACGCACCTGCAACTGGCCATCGCGGCGGGTGATGGTGAGCTCGCTTGGGGCCAGGTTGTCGCGCTGGCGCAGTTGCTCGAGCCAGGCGAACAAGACGGCGCTGGCGACCGCATCGATCTGCAGTTCGAGCGCGCCGGTCGCACTACGGCCTTGCCTGGTGATGGCGATGCCGGCGTCTTGCGCGCTCTGCAGGACACGCGCAAGTGGAACAGGGCCGGACGCGCTGCGCTGTGTGGCGCGCGCGCGCAGCGCTGCCTGCGCGGCGAGGTCATAGCGCGCCTGCGCACTGCTGTGCCAATGCCGCAACGGCACCACCACGGCATACCAGGCTACGCATGCGGCCACCGCCAGCAGCATGACCGTGAGCATGATCCGCTCGCGCGGTGCGCGCGCCTGCCACCAAGCGTGCGTGCGCTGCTGCAGGTTGCTCATCGCGGTGGCTCCAGTTGCAGCGGGGTACGCACTCTATCGTCCTGCGCCTGGCTGGCGCCGGCTTGCAACTGCCAACCGGCGCGGCTCAACTGTGCAGACAGCTGCTGCAACTGGGCCGCGTCGTCATGCACCAAGGTGACACGTAGCGGGCCGGCGTGCCGATACGCCAGCGTGTCCAGTTCTGCACCCGGTACGGCCTCCACGGCCGCAAACAGCGTTGCCAGTTGCGTGGCGAACGTGCTCGCTGTGGCAGCGCCATGCTGCGGCGTTGCGGCCGCATGCGGATCGGCAGGTGGTTGCACGCCAGGCATGGCTGCACTGCGCCGTTGCAGCAGCTGCGCCCCGGTCTCGTACCGCACGGTCTGCGCCAGCAACAGCAGCAACGGGGAAATCGCCAGCACCACAAGCAGGATCGCCAGCTTGCGCGTGGTGAGGCCGGCGCGCGCCTGGGTTGGCGCGGCAAACCGGTGTTGCCGCAGATTGATCGGCACCACCGCGGCATGCCGTGCGAACAGTGCGATGGCATGCTGCGGATCGGGGTTCGGTGGCAGCGACGGCGTAACTGGCTGCGTGGCGAGCAGCAGCTCGGCCAGCGGCGGCTCCAGACTGCAGGCCATCTGCGCACCATGCATTAGCCAGCGCCCATCCCACTGCACGAGCGTGGCCGCGTGGTCGGCGTCTGCGCCAGGCAGCAACAGACACTCCGGCACCACCGCGTCGGGCACCACGCCCAGGCGTGCCGCGCGCTCCAGCCACTGTTGCATCACCTCCGCCTCCACTGCGGCGACCAGGCGCATGCCGTCGGCGTCGGCGCTGTCGGCAATCACCACATGCACCGTTTGCGCATCGGTGGCCAGATGCTCGGCCAATTGCAGGCGTGCGGCAGCCACCGACTGGGCGACGCTGCGGCCCGGCAAGCGCATCCAACGCAGATGCACGTGCGTACCCGGCACCACCAACACGGTGCGCGCGGCGGGGTCGTGCAACGCGCCGCCGGTGCCCTGCGCCAGTACCCGCCCCTGCGCATCAACGCGCACAGCGATGGCCTCGGTGGCCGCGTCGGCCGGCAGCAACACCAGGGTGGTACTCATTCGTCGGAACTCCATTGGCGTGCCACCAGCCGCACGCGGCCGGCCGGTTCCTGCTGCAGCAAGGCATCCAGCACGACCTGCGCGCCGGCATGGTCGACCTGGCTGAGAAGAGAAAAGTAGGAGGTGCGCAGTTGCAATTGTTCGAACACCGCATCGGAAAGACCGGCCTGCATCAATGCAGGCTGGCTCAAGAACGTCTTGGCGTCGCGCCAGCCGCCGGCCGGCCGCGCCGCGATGACACGTCGTGCCGCCGGCAATTCCAGCGCCCCGTCGCTCAATGCCACCAGCACCGGCGCGTCTTCCAGTCGCAGGGTATTGATGTTGATCGGCGATAACCGCCCTTCCGGCAATGCGCACACATACGGCCGCAGTTGCGCGATCACCTGTGGCGTGTAGCCGACGATGGCGCGGAGCTCGCTGACGCCTGCCAGCAAGGCGGCCCCGGTGCGTGACGGCACCGCTGACTGGACGTAGCGATCGTCCTCGGCGCCTTGCGCACCGGGCTGGCTGTCGCTGTCGATCCAGTCCACCAGCGCATCGGTCAACGCCTGTGACTGTTGCGGTGCGATGCCAAGCACCTCCAGCAATGCGCGGTACTGGCGTGCGCCAGCGTCGCTGCGCTGCCATTGCTCGGTGGCGCCGAACACCACGCTGTTGAGGTTGAAGCAGCCGCCGCGGTCGCGCAGACGCACGCTCACCAGGCCATCGTCCAGCGGGAAGCTGATCGGCTGATCGCTCCAACCGCCGTCCAACGTGGTACGCAACGGATCGCGCCTGGCCAACGCCTGCAAGCGCTGGCGCGCGATGGTTTCGGTGCCCAGCGCATACCACTGCGCCTGGGTCATCGCTTCGCCATTGCCGCTGCGGCGCAGGCCGAAGCGCAGGTCGTCCAGCACCGCGACCATCAGCAGCGTCATCACCGCAACCAGCAACAACACCGTCAGCAACGCGACGCCGCGCTGCCGGCGACTGGAACGTAGCACCTTCATCCGCGCCCCTCCGGCAGCAGGAACAACTGGCGCACGCGCCCCCATTGCTCCAACTCCAACTCCAGCGCTATCGCATCCGGCAGCGCTTCCAGACCGCCACTCCAGCCGTCGCTCCATTGCGCGCGATAGTGAAACGCCACCGCCGCAGAACGAACGCCGCGCAGCAATACCTGTGGTGTGCCGGCCGCCGTGCCGTCGAGCGCAGGACGCGCACTGCGCTCCAGCCGGCCATCGATGACGCGGTACTCGACATATTGCAAGGACGCGCGCGGCGCCTGATCCGGGTTGCTCCAGCCGCGTCGCACGAAGCCGAACAAGGGTCCGGACACGCCCGGCGGGCTGGCCACAAATGCCGTGCGTGCAGCGCCACCATCGCGATGGCGGGTCCGCCGCACGGCAGCCTGTTGCAGATCGCTCCGCAACAGGCCATGGGCCAGTTGAAACTCGCGGATCTGCTGCAGGCGCGCGCGCACGGCGTCGCGCTGGTCGATGCTCTGCCGCATCACCACCACTGACGCTGCAGCCACCAGCGCGAATACCGCCAATGCGACCAGCAGTTCGATCAGGGTGAAGCCGGCAGTGCGACGTCGGCAGTTCATTCGGTGCTCCGCAACACGCTCAGGCCGTCGATTTCCTGCACCTGGCCCGCCGCGCGCACCTGCACCTCGATGCGCACCATGCCGGCAGTGCCTGCCGGTAGCGCCCGGCGCTGCCAGTCCCAGCTGCGTTCGCCCAGCGTTTCCTGCCCGGCTGCCGGCGCCAATGCTGCGGCCGTGGGCGCAAGCATCGCCTCGATCGCCTGATTCTCCACAACCACTGCCGCGAGCGCGCGTTCTTCCAGCACCACCGCAGTGCGCGTGCTTTCGCCGGAGAGATTCAACAAGCCCACCACCGCCATGCCGAAGATCGCCAGCGCGACCAGCAGTTCGAGCAGCGAGAATCCTGCGCTATGTCTTGGATTACTGGCGTGGCGCATCGACCCGCACCACGCCGGCAGCATCCACCATCACCTGCACCTGCTGCCGGCCATCGGCCAGCGCAATGCGTTGCGGCGTCGCCGCGCCGGTGGGATCGAAGCGCACGCTGAGTTGGTTGCCGCCCGCCGGCAATCTCGCCTGCACGCCGGCCGGCCAGCGCACGCCAGCGAACGGTTTGTCATCCAGTGGCACCCAGCGCTGTTGCGCCTGACGACGAAACGCGTAACCGCCGGCATCGATGGTCACCTCGACCATGCGCAGGCCCAGGATCGCCTCGTCGCGCGCATTGACCAGCGCACTGGCCAACGCATCGGCCTGATCTTGCAGATCGCGCCGCGTGTCGGGCAAGGTCAGCACCACCAGCGTACTGGCCAGCGCGGTGATCACCAGCACCGCGAGCAGTTCGAGCAGGGTGAAGCCACGCATGCGCGGCATGCGCACGCGTGGTCGCCTTGCAATGGACGGTTGCAAACGCACGGCAGTGACTCAGCGCCAGTTGCCGATATCGGCATTGTCGGCATCGCCGCCTTCTGCCCCGTCGGCACCCAACGAGTACACGTCGAAGCCGCCATTGCGGCCGGGACGACGGTATTGATACGCATGCCCCCACGGATCTTCCGGCAGCCGGCGGATATAACCACCCTGGCGATAGCGCTCCGGCCGGGTCAATCCGCCCGGTGCAGTGAGCAGGGCCTGCAGGCCTTGTTCGGTGGTGGGATAGCTCAGGTTATCCAGGCGATAGGTCTCCAGCGCCTGCTCCAGCACGGCGACGTCGGCGCGCGCTTTCTCCACCATCGCGCGGTCCTGGCTGGGCATCACGTTGATCATCACCACGGTGGCGAGCAGGCCGATGATGACGATGACCACCATCAACTCGACCAGGGTGAAACCGCGTGCATGTCCGCGCTGGGCGAGCGAGCCGATACGTGCACGGGAATGGATGGACTGCATGACGATCTCCGAAGATGGGCGGCTGCGCTCAACCAAGCGCAAGAGTGTTGAATTGCAGGATGGGCAGCAGGATCGACAGCACGATCACCGCCACCACGCCGCCCAGCAGCACGATGATGACCGGCTCCAGCAGGCTCATCGCCGCAGTGGTGAACGACTCGAACTCGCGCTCCAGATAATCGGCGGCGCGTTCCAGCATCGGCGCCAGGCGCCCACTGTTTTCGCCGCTGGAGGCCATGTACAGCAGCGTTGGCGGGAACACACCGGCACGCTTCATCGCCGCCGCCAGGCTGCCGCCTTCGCGGATGGCGGTGACCATGCTGTCGGTGGCCAGGCGCAGCGCGCGGTTGTCCACGGTGCGTGCGGCGATCATCAGGCCTTCCATCAGCGGCAAGCCGCTGTTGACCATGATCGCCAAGGTGCGTGCCATGCGTGCGGCATGCAGGTCGCGGATCAGCCGGCCGAGCAAGGGCGCGCGCAAGAGCAGGCGATCGGCCGCCAATCGCAATGCGGGACGCTTGAGCAGGCGCAGCGCTGCAATCACCGCAACGACCAACGCAAGCAGCAGCGGGATGCCCGCATGCAGCAGGAAATTCGACACCCCGATCACCGCACGCGTCAGCCAGGGCAGTGCGCGCCCCATCGAATCGAACTGGTCCACCACCTTGGGCACCACGAAGGTCATCAGCACGATGACCACCGCACCGGCCGTCAAGGCCAATGCGGCCGGATAGACCAGGGCGGATTGCAGCTTGCTGCGCACCTGGGCTTGCCGTTCGAGCAGGTCGGCCAGGCGTTCCAGCACCTGCGGCAGGGCGCCGGCACTTTCGCCTGCGGCCACCATCGCCCGATACAGCGGGGGGAACGCGTTGCCCTGGCGTGCCATCGCATCGGACAGACGAAAGCCTTCGACCACCAACCCATGCGTCTGGCTGGTGACCCGACGCACGCCACGGCGTTCGGACTGCGTCCCGATGGTGCGCAATGCCTCTTCCAGCGGTGCGGTCTCCACCAACGTGGCGAGCTGGCGGGTGAACAGCACCAGATCCTTACCGCTGAAGCGCGCCGGCCGCGCCGTCGTCGTGGCGACCGCCGCAGCCGCTTCGACGCGCACCGGCAGCCACTGCCGCCGCTCCAGCTGCGCACGCGCACCCTGCACGCTGTCGGCGCTGATCACGCCCTGGCGGCTCTGCCCATGCAGGTCGAGCACGGTGTAGTCAAACCGCGGCATCGGCCTGATCCTGCTGACGGGTCACGCGCAGCGCTTCTTCCAGCGTGGTCAGACCTTGCAGCACGGCGGCGCACGCGGCATCGCCCAGCCGCTCTGCGCGTGCGAACGCCGTTGCGGCCAGTGCCTCTTCGTCGGCGTTGTCGCCGATCAGCCGACGCATCGCATCGTCCACCGCGATGGCTTCGTAGATGCCCACCCGCCCGGCATAGCCGCTGTGATGGCAGGCGCTGCACCCCACCGCGCTGTAGAGCGTCGCAACGCCAACTGCATCATCATCGACAGCGAGCATCTGTCGCGCCGACGCATCCAGCGGGCGCGGCGTGCGGCAGTGCGGGCACAGGCGCCGCACCAGGCGCTGCGCCAGGATCAAGCGCAGACTCGATGCAAGCAGAAACGGCTCGATGCCCATGTCGCGCAAGCGCGTGACCGCACCCACCGCATCGTTGGTGTGCACGGTGGACAGCACCAGATGACCGGTGAGGCTGGCCTGCACGGCGATCTGCGCGGTCTCGGTGTCGCGGATCTCGCCGATCATCACCACGTCCGGGTCCTGCCGCAGGATGGCGCGCAAGCCGGCCGCAAACGTCATGCCGACACGCGCATTGACCTGGGTCTGGCCGACGCCGTCGATGGCGTATTCCACCGGGTCTTCCACCGTGAGGATATTGCGCGAGCCATCGTTGAGCAGGCTCAGCGCCGCATACAGCGTGGTGGTCTTGCCCGAGCCGGTCGGGCCGGTCACCAGCACGATGCCGTTGGGCACCTGCAAGGCGCGCTGCACCGTGTGCATCACCGCAGCCGGCATGCCCAACTGCGTCAATGACAGCGTGCCCTGCTCCTTGTCGAGAATACGCAGCACCACCCGCTCGCTGCTGCGGGTCGGCAGCGTGGACACGCGCACATCCAGTGCCTTGGCGCCCATCACCAATGACACACGGCCATCTTGCGGAATGCGTTTTTCGGCGATGTCCAGGCGCGCCATCACCTTGACGCGCGACACCAGCAGCGGCGCGATGCGTCCGGGCAAGGTGGCCGCCTCGCGCATCACGCCATCCACGCGCAACCGTACGCGCAGGTGCGATTCGTAGGATTCCAGATGCACGTCCGAAGCGCCCAGGCGCGCGGCCTCGGCGATGATGCCGTTGATCAGGCGGATGATCGGCGCATCGTCCTGGCTGTCGAGCAGGTCGGCGGTGGGGATATCGTCGATCAACGAATCCAGGCTGCCGTGCAGATCCAGCGCTTCGACCTGCACGCCCTGCTCCAGGCCGGCATCGGCATAGATCTCCGACACATGCCGGTCGAACACCGACGGGGCCAGGGTGCGCACCTGCAGCGGCATGCCCAGCGCACGCCGCAGCTCGATCAAGGCCTGCACATCGCCGCCTTCGCGCAGGCCGATCTGCGCGGCGCTATCGCTGCCGAGCAGCACCACGCCGTGACGCTTGGCGAATGCATAGGAAATGCTGGTGCGCACGCTGCTCATGGCATCAGCGCTGCGATGGACGCGCGCCGGGCGCAGGTGCTGTTGCCGGTGTCGGTGCTGGCGCAACCGACGCGGGTCCGGCCGGCAGCTGCGGCGGCTGCGCACGCAGATAGTCGCGTACCAGCGCATCGAGCGCGGCTTCCGGGTCGCCATCGGCCAGCTGGCGATCGCGCAGATAGGTGTAGCGCGGTGCGGTCATGCGCTGCGCATCGGCCGCATCGCGGATGATGGTCGGGCGGATGAACACCATCAGGTTGGTCTTGTCGCGGTTGCGCGACTTGTGCCGGAACAGCGCGCCCAGACCCGGCACGTCGCCGAGCAACGGCACTTTCTCCACGGTCTGGCGATCGTTCTGATCGAGCAGGCCGCCCAGCGCGACGATGGCACCGTTTTCCACCACCACGCGTGTTTCGATCTGGCGCTTGTTGAACACCAGTTCCGAGGACTGCGTGCTGACCGGCCCGGCGATGGCCGAGACTTCCTGCTTGATCGCCAGGGTGATGCCGCCGGCGGTATTGATCTGCGGGCGCACTTCCAGTTCCACGCCCACGTCCTGCCGCTGGATGGTGCGGAACGGGTTGTCGTTGGCCGCGCCCAGCACTTCGCCGGTGGTGATCGGCACCTCCTGGCCCACCAGGATGCGTGCCTGCTCGTTGTCCAGGGTCATGATCGACGGGGTCGACAACAGGTTGGAGCCGGTATCGCTCTTGACCGCATCGATGATCATGCCGAACACCGCATCGTTGCTTTGCCCGGCCAGGCCGATCAGGCCGCCACTCAACCCCAGCAGCGATTGCGCGGCGACATTGCGCGCCTGTTCCAGCACCGAATCGTCTTCGCCGTTATTGCTGCGCGTGCCGGCAGCGGCCGCAGCCAGCGGCACGATGCCCGGCGCTGCGCCGCTGTACTGCGTGGCGATCAACGGCACCGTGCCATTGCGGCCAGCCAGCAGCAGCTGCACGCCCAGGCGCTTGGCGGCGGTGTCGGAGATCTCCACCACGATCGCTTCCACCAGCACCTGCTCGCGATGCACGTCCAGCTGGCGGATCACATCCATCAAGGCGCGCTGGGTTTCAGGATCGGCATTGATGATCAAGGCATTGGAGCCGGGATACCGCACGATCACCGGGCGCTTGCCGGCCGCCGGTGCGATCACCTGCGTCTGCGCAACGCCGGCAGCGGCCGCCACATCCACCGCGTTC
This sequence comes from Xanthomonas sp. 3058, assembly GCF_014199765.1. NCBI lineage: Bacteria > Pseudomonadati > Pseudomonadota > Gammaproteobacteria > Lysobacterales > Lysobacteraceae > Xanthomonas > Xanthomonas sp. 3058. The sequence goes on from NZ_JACHOF010000007.1 coordinate 161,344, forward strand.
GATCGTGTCTCCTGCCCAGGCTGCGCGTCGTTGCCTGGCGTCTGCCCGACCAGTTGCTGCAGCACCGGGAGCAATTGCTCGGCGCTGGCGTGTTGCAGACGCACCACGCTGACATCGCCACGCCGTTCGGCGCGCCCGTCCAGATCCACCGCAGTGCGCACCACGCGCTGCACCAGTGCCGGATCGCCGCGCACGATCAACGAATTGCTGCTTTCCACCGGCAGGATCGACAACACTGCGCTGCGCTCGCCGGCCTGACCGAACAACGAGGTCAGGGTACGTGCCAGCTCCTGCGCAGAACTGTTGCGCAGGGTCAGCGTGTCGATCGCCGCACGGTCGGTATCGATCTGCGCCACCAGGCCACGGATGCGGCGCAGGTTGTCGGCGTAGTCGGCAATCAACAGGCTGTTGCCTTGCGGCATCGCCATGATGACGCCGCCGCGTCCTACCAGCGGCTTGAGGATTTCGGCAGCACTGCGCGCATCCACGCGTTGCAGCGTGAACACCTGGGTGGCAAAGCCGAGGTTGCCGCTGGCCGCACTGCCCGGCTGCTGCGCGGCAGTGTCGTCGGGAATGATGCGATACGTCGACGGCCCGCTGGACACTGCGATCAGGCCATTGGCACGCAGCACCGCCAGCAGCATGCCGAGCAGGTCCGCTTCGCTCATCGCCTGCGCGCGTGCCACATTGACCGTGCCCTGCACGCGCGTGTCCACGATGAAGGTGATGCCGGTGGCGCGCGAGACATCCTGGATGAAGGCGCGCAGGTCAACGTCCTGCATGCGCACGGCGGGCGCGTCGGCAGCCTGCAGCGCCGTCATCGGCACGGCGGGCAGCACCAGCAACAAGGTGGCCGAAAGCAGCCAGAGCGGGCGAACAGCGATCATTGCGGGCGCTTCAAGGTCATGGTGTGGGTCTGGCCATCGCGGCGATAGGTGAGCGTGGCCGCCTGGCCGCCGCGCAGTTCGTCCTGCAGCTCGCGCAGATGCTCGGCATCGAGCGTGCGGCCGTTGATCTGGGTCAGCACATCGCCCGGCGCCAGGCCGGCCTGGCGCAGCAATGCGCCATCGCCACGCGGCATGACGGTGAAGCCACTGCCGTCCTCGCTGGCACGCAGGCCGGCGCTGGTCAGCAGTTGCTGCGGGTCCACGGCAGTCGCTCCGGCAGGAGCAGCGGCGGCGCCGACATTGGATACCGCTGCAGGCGCAGCCGTGGTTGACGTGATGGTCGCGCTGGGTGATGGCGTTGCTGCAGTCCCCGTGGCGACGACCTCGGCCAATGCCAGACGCTGCACGCCGGCACCGGTCCGCAGCAGCACGTGGTCGGCGGCGATCGCCTGCACCACCACACCAGGCAAGACGCCGTCACCGACGCGGTACGCGCCCTGCCGGCCATCACCATGGCTGAGAAATGCTGCCGCCTGGGTACCGCCGGCGCGCACGCCATGCAGGACGATGCCCTCACTGTTGCCATCGCCAACGCGGCGAAAGAACACATCGCGGCGCAATGCAGACAGGTCGGCATCGGCATCTGCGGCAAGCTGTGCGGTGCCCACGGGCCCGATCGGCGTGATCAGCAACCACAGCAGGCGCAGGCACTGCACTGCCAGCAAGGCGACCATCACCCACACCACCGCAGCGCGCACGCCACGCGCCGACAGAATGGTGTTGAAGGTGGGCGAAAGGCGCTGCAAGGCGGACATCCGTCATCAGGATTGCGGTCGGATGACAGAATGCGGCAGCAATGTGTCAGCCAGAAGAAACTGATGACACAACCTGACACACGGCTGGGTCACTTGAAACGCAAACGCCCGCCATGCGAGGCACGGCGGGCGTTTGCGCTCATCTCCGCGCCTGCTGGATCAGAAGCGTGCTGTCACACTGATGTCATAGGTGATGCCGGGCTGGTACTGATACAGATCCACCCGGTTGCCACCCTGGCTCTGATATTCCTGGTACTTGGTCTTGAGCAGATTGCGGGCGGCGAAGTTCACCGACAGCGTATCGCCCGACCACACCAGGCCCTTCTTGATCACCAGATCCAGCGACGTCCCCGGCTTGTCGATGTAGTCCGGCTGACCCGGACGGCCACGTGCCGAGACCCGCTCGCCGACATAGTTGGCAATCAACGTCGCCTGGCTGTGGGTGCTCTCGCTTTCCACGCCGATCTGCAGGTTGGCGATGTCATCGGACTGGCCCTGCAAGGCAGACCCGTCGCGGATGAACAGGTTTGCCTGCACCGGCGCGCTGAAGCCGAACGGCTGCACGGTATCGCTGGCGCTGGCGCTCACCTTGGACTTGGTGCGCGTGTAGTTGCCGGACACGAACACGCGGTTGTCGCCCCACCAGTTCGCCGCGATCGGCAGATCCACATACTTCTTGGCTTCCAGCTCGATGCCGTACAGATTGGCCTTGGGTGCATTGATGAAGCTCTGCACGATGCCGCCGCCCGGTGCATCGTTGACGATGGCTTCGATCGGCTTGTCGATATCCTTGTAGAACGCACCGACAGTGACGTATTCGCCAGGCTCGAAGAACCATTCGTAACGCGCATCCAGATTGACCAGCTCGCTATCGACCAGGAACGGGTTGCCGAAGAACTGGCGGTCGATATCCGGGTCCATGTACTGCTGCGGGGCCATTTCGCGGAACTGCGGACGCGCGATGGTCTTGGACGCACCAAAGCGCAGCTGCTGGTTCTCGGCGAAATTCCAGGTCACCGTCGCCGACGGCAGCGCATAGCTGTTTTCCAGCGGCGCCACGCTGTCCTGACGCGTTCCGCTGAAGATGTCGTACGGATGCACCGCCTGGGTGGCATCTTCGTAACGCACGCCAACGGTGGCACGCAGGGTCGGCACGATCTCGCCTTCGGCCTGCAGATACGCAGCCTTGACCTTCAAGGTTGCGTCGTATGCAGCCGCACCGAAGCTGCCGGTGGTCTCGCGCAGGCGCAGCAGATCGTTACTGATGTTGTAGTCGGAGATCAGGTAATCCACGCGCTGGAACTGGTTGTAGAACGGCAACGGGCCATCCAGTGCCAGGAAGCGGAATTCGCGGCTCCACGCGCTACGGTCGTTATCCAGATAAGCCAGACCGCCCTTGACGGTGAAGTCGTGCTCGATCGGCAAGCGCCAGGTCACGTCCACGCCGCCGCTGGCCACCTTGTCGTCGACCTTGCTGAAGCGCGTGTAGTTCTGCACGCGCGAGGCATCGTGCGCCCAGTAGCCATCCAGCCGCTCGTAACGGATACCGGTTTCGTACGGCACATCGCGGCTGGCATTGGCCACTGCCGCGCGCCATTCGATCTTGAGGTCGTCGTATTCGCCGAAGGCGTGGGTGCCCCGCAACTGGTTGTTGATCAGCTGACGCTCGTACCACTCGGTGTTGTCGTCGCGCACATCGAACCCGGCCAGCTCGTCGCGCCCTGCACGACTGCGCGCAACCTTCAGGGCATCGTGCACATACAAGGTGGTCCAGCCGATCTTGTGCCGCCCGTACTCCCAGCCCAGGCCCAACATGCCATTGGTGCGCACGTTGTTGCGGGTGGTAGCGAAGTCGTAGTCGGAATTGTATTCGACCGTATCACCGACAAAGATGCCGTCCTGCTGCTTGCCGGTACGCGTACGCCATTCGTTGTCGTAACCGGCAACGGCAATGATGCCCAGCTTGGCCTCGCCCACGTCCATGCTGTAACCGGCGCTGCCGCCCACATTGACGTCAGGATCGATGCTGTCCTTTTCCTGCAGCACGTACAGATTGGCGTTGTTCAAGCTACGCCCGATGTTGCGGATGTCCTCGCGCGAGAAACTGCCCAGATCGACACGGCGGCCACTCTGGATCGCATCGCGCAACGCGGCGGGCTGCTTGCGTGCACCGTCGTCAAAGCCCCACTCGTCATCGCCGGAACCGTAATAGGTCAGGCCCTTTTCGCCGGTGCTGACGCTGTTGGCGCCGCCCCCGACGGTCAGTGACAGAAACGCCTTGTCGGGCACCGTCATCGATTGCAGATCGATCACGCCGCCGCCGAATTCGCCCGGATAATCGGCCGAATAGGTTTTTTGCACGGTCACGCTGGCCAGCACATCGCTGGGAAACAGATCCAGCGGCACCACGCGTTGCATCGGCTCGGGACTGGGCAACGGCGAGCCGTTGAACAACGCCGACGAATAGCGTTCGCCCAGGCCGCGCACATACACATACTTGCCGCGCGACAGGCTCAAGCCGGTCACGCGCGTCAACGCCACCGCAGCGCTGCTGTCGCCGGTGCGCTCCATGTCTTCGCGGGTGACGAATGACGCCACCTCGGAAGTCTGCAGCATCGGTTCGGGAATGTAGTCGCCACGCACCACGACCTGGTCAAGCTGCTTGGGCGTGCTGGTGTTGCCGGTAGCGCCGGCATCGGTGGTGGTCGATTGCGCCAACGCAACACCGGAGAACAACAAGGTGGAAATGGAAAGAGACAGGCCCGTCCGCGAGAGACGGGCGACGGCAGAGGTTCGCATCGTGGGAGCCCTGGCAACAGAAAGATGAAGCTGGACGCATCACGCGGCGACCATCAGGCCGCCGCGTGATGCTATGCCTCAGCAGGGACGATCGGCGGTCAGGCCGCAGGTCCAACCCTGCCACCAGGTATCGTTGGCATCACGCACGCCACCGATGTAATTCACCTGCTGGAAGAAGCTGCTCACCCCGTTCAAGCCCTGGAAGGCCGGTACGGCGGTTTCGTTGGCGCCGTTGATGAAGGTGCTCTGCAGCGTGGACACCCCGTTGGCGACGTTGTTGGTGCCGGCCGCAAACTGGGTGGCCGCACGTGCATCGCTGCCGAAGGCGGTCGGGCAGGCGAAGAACACCGAGTTGAACGTCCCGAGCGTGTCGGTATCGGCCAGGTTGAAGCACACCAGGCCATCACCGGTGCCACCGGCCGGGCGGGTGAATACCGAGTTGTAGAACGCGGCCTGGGTGCCCTGGTTGAGCATGATCGCCGCACCGGCGCGTGCATTGCCCACGTAGGTGAAGTTGGCCACCTTCGGACGCGAGTACGGCTGGCGACGCAGGCTGCTCCACTCGTTCATGCGGTCGCCGCCACCGGCGCGCTGCACCACGATGCCGAACTGCAATGCGCCGCTCCAACCGGCATCGGTGTCGAGCGAATCGTCGTCGGCGCCGGTGATGACCACGTGGCTACCGTTGACCGTACCGCCGAACCATTCGATACCGTCGTCGGAGCTGTTGTGGATCTGCACGTAGTCCAGCTTGGTGCCGCTGCCCACGCCGGCAAGGGTGATGCCCTGCAGCTCGTTGTTGGGCGAAATTTCAAAGCCCGAGTACATCACGCGCAGATAGCGCATGGAACCGCTGTTGTCGGTGGCGCTGTTGCCGCCGTAGAACGCGTTGGTGCCTTCGACCTGCGCCTGGCATTCCGGCGTACCGGAAACCGTGGTGCCCGGGCAGTTGTTGATGGCCGCACGGCCCAATACCACGATGCCGCCCCAAAGACCGATGGTGTTGGCGCTGACCTGCCCCTCCAGCGCCTGACGCGCGGTGAACACGATCGGTGCGGTCGCGCTGCCTTCGGCAAAGAGTTGCGAGCCACGATTGACCACGATGTAGTCGCTGCCCGACGAGCCGTACAAGGTCGTGCCCGGTTCGATGGTCAGCACGCCCTGCGTGCTGCCGGCTGCCGGCGCGGTGGCGTTGCCGCCGCGATCGGTACCGACGTTGACGCGGCCGCTGATCGAATATGCGGTGCCGGCGCGCGCCGGGACCACCAGATTGCCGTTGATGGTTTCCGGCAACTGGCAGGCACGCAAGCTGTTGTTGGCAATGGTGCCGACGTTGGAGAAACCAGTCGGGCAATCCGCAGCCGGGCCGGTCGGTGAAGGGGCCGGTGTGGGTGCCGGCGTCGGCGCGGGCGTTGGCGTCGGCGCGGGTGCCGGCGGGAAGGCGCCCTCGCCCGGCGAGGCGACACGGTCGGCGCCACCACCGCAGGCCGACAACGCCAGCGCGGTACCGAAAGTCATAAGAAGTGTCTTACTGCTGTTGCGAACGGACATGCGGCTGATCTCCAGGTCAAGAAAGGTCCGGTATGAAGAGGAGTCGTCAAGAATGGTTGCGTTCCGCTCACTGCAGTGGCGAGCACGTTCAAGATCCCCGCCGCTTTTATAGAGGTCGTCTGTTGCATTTGTCTTACGGCGACATAATTGACACATTACTGCCACACACCGACACGACTGTAGCGGCATGACTTCCCACCCCATCCCCGCCCCCCTGGGCGACTGGATCATCGCCCAGGCGCTGGCCGGCCAAGCGCCCGAGCAGGCATTGCAGCCGCTGCTGGAGCAAGGCTGGAACGAGCAGGACGCCATCGACGCGGTCGAAGCGTTGCTGCGCGAGCACATCCAGCAACATGCGCGCACGCACGCGCTGCCACTGCCGGTGCGCGTGCCCGCACTTCTGCAGGACAACGACGCTTCGCTGCTGGACCTTGGCGATCGCCAGGTGCATGTGCTGGTCAGCCTGTTGCTGCCACGCGTGGTCGTGCTCGGTGGCTTCCTGTCCGATGCCGAATGCGATGCACTCATCGCGCTGGCGCAACCACGGCTGGCGCGTTCGCGCACGGTGGATCATCGCAATGGCGCGCAGATCGTGCATGCCGCACGCACCAGCGACAGCATGTGCCTGCAACTCGGCCAGGACGCACTGTGTGCGCGTATCGAAGCACGCATCGCACGCCTGCTCGACTGGCCGGTCGATCACGGCGAAGGGCTGCAAGTGCTGCGCTATGCCACCGGTGCCGAATATCAACCGCACTACGATTACTTCGACCCTGCTGCTGCAGGCACGCCGGTGTTGTTGCAGGCCGGCGGCCAGCGCGTCGCATCGCTGGTGATGTACCTCAACACGCCCGAACGCGGTGGCGCCACGCGCTTTCCCGACGCGCATCTGGACGTGGCCGCAGTCAGAGGCAATGCGGTGTTCTTCAGCTACGACCGCCCGCATCCGATGACGCGTAGCCTGCATGCCGGCGCGCCGGTCCTGGCCGGCGAAAAGTGGGTGGCGACCAAGTGGTTGCGCGAACGCCCGGTGCGCATGCCCGGTTGAGCGCGGCGACAGACACACCGCACGCAATGGCCGGCGGCGCGGCGGCGGCAGGAACGAATCAGCATGTTCTGCGGCGGCGGCATCTCCCCCGCCCGGGGTGCCCCGAGCGCGCCTGATCGCGCCACCCACGCGACGTCTGCCAGCAAGCGCGAACCAGATCCAGCCACCGGCTGCTCCTTGGTGCGATGCGGTGTGCTGCAGCGCCATTGCGTCCAGGCAATGCTCGGGCAAGAGGCGGGGACGCCTGAACCATCACCATCCATTTATGTTATAATATTGCACACGCTGACACATACACGCCGGTCAGCCTCGTCACTTCGCATTGGTGCTGTCCGATCCATGAAAACCCACATTCTTGCGGCGGCTGTCGTCGCCGTTCTGCTTGCCCCCGAAGCGCGCGCACAATCGTCGGATTCGGCGCTGACGCTCGGCAAGGTCGATGTTCACCAGCATGGCGAAGGCCAGCTCACCGCACACCAGGTATTGACCTCGGTGGATGTGCTCGGCGCCGACCAGATCGCAGACAAGAACGTCTCCTACAGCTGGGAACTGCTCGGACAGATGCCGGGCATCCAGCTCACCGAGACCCGCCAGGGCGCCGAGTCCGGCAAGGTCAGCTTCCGCGCCTTCAACGGCGAGGGCTATCTCAATGCGATCAAGACCCTGATCGACGGCATTCCCAGCAACGTCAATAGCGGCAACCAGCGTTTCATCGACATGCTGTTTCCGCTGGAAATCAGCTACATCGAAGTGGTGCGCGGCACCAACGACCCGCGTTACGGGCTGCACAACATCGGCGGAAACATCAACTTCGGCACCCGCCAGGGCGGCAACTACACCGACGCCCGCCTGACCTACGGCAGCTTCAATACCCGCGATGCACAGCTCGCCGTGGGGCGCGAACGCGATGGCTTTGCGCAGAACTACTTCGTCGGCGTCCAGGCGTCGGACGGCTATCGCGACCACGATACCTCCAGCAAGTATTCGTTGGGCGGCAAGTGGTTCTACGGCAATCTCGATGACGGCATGCGCATCGGCCTGACCGCACGCGTGTACCACAACCAGGCCGATGAACCCGGCTTTATGACCGCAGCGGAGATGCGGGCAGACCGCCGCGCCTCGGACCTGCGCAATCGCAACGATGGCGACGACCGCGACATGCGCCAGCTCGGCGTACACATGGACCTGAAGCTGGCCGAAGGCCTGTTCCTGGGCACCAAGCTGTACTACAACAGCTACGAGGACGACCGCCGGGTGACCTTCAGCGACCTGCCCACCGGCAATGCGCCGCGCCAGCGCCGGATGTGGGACGAGTCGCAGGTCGGCATGCTCAACACGTTGACCTGGCGCAGCAGCGACACGCTCACCCTGGAAGGCGGCGTCAACTACGAGCATCAGGACAACGCCTACCGACGCGAGCGCTTCAGCTACGCCGAGCCCACCAACTTCAACGCCACGCCGGCACGCATCCAGAACGACGACCGCCATACCTTCGACAACTGGGGCGCCTACGTGCAGGCGATCTACCAGCCGATCGAGGCGCTGAAGATCGTCCCGGCCTACCGCGTGGATCGCTTCGACGGCGACACTCAGTTGCCGGGCGGCGTGCGCGCACCACTGCAGCGCTACGGCACCATCGAGCAACCCAAGCTCAGCCTGGTCTACGCGTTTAATCCAACGACCAACCTCTATGCCAACTGGGGCCGCACCTTCCAGGTGCTGACCGGCTCCACCGCCCCGGCCTATCTCACCGCCGGCCAGGCCGACGTGCGCCCGTCCACCAACACCGGCATGGAGCTAGGCATGAAATTCAGCCCGTTTGCGGGCAGCCAGGCACGCATCGCGGTGTGGCAGCAGGATGCGGCAAACGAGGTCTCCAACATGCCGGCCACCGGCACCACCGTCACCCTGGGCAAGACCCGCCGTCGCGGCGTGGACGCGCAGATCAGCGCGCAGCTGGGCGACAAGTGGACGCTGTGGGCGTCGCATGCCTACCAGGAAGCCAAGATCGCCCGCGACGACCGCGATGCCAGTGTGTCGCTGCAAGGCAACGAAGTTGCCGCAACGCCGCGCTACATCAGCAACATCGGCGTGGACTACCGCGCAACCGATGCCCTGCAACTGGGCCTGCAGGGACGCGCCCAGGGCGATTACTATCTGGAAGAGCGCAACGTAGCCGGCAAATACGGCGGTTTTGCAACGCTGGACCTCACTGCCAGATACACCATCAACCCGGCCTGGAGCGTGGACCTGCAGGTTCGCAACGCCACCGGCCGCGAGTACGCCTATGTCTGGTACGACAGCTTCTTCTGGTCACAGGCGCAACCGATGTTTTCGCCAGCGGCCGGGCGTCAGCTCTACATCGGTCTGAACATGAAGCTGTGACGCGGCGCGATCAGATCGGTTGACCGAATCGCTCGCACGCGGCAACGTCCGCGTGCCCGCCGACTGCGCCACAGGCACTCGCTGTGGCATGGCGACAGCTCACCAATAATGCGGTGAGTCTGGTGGCGACGGTCCGCCGATCGTCGCCACGTCACTGCTGCGGCCACACCGCAGGCCGCTTACCGGTATTGATCTGGCTCAACGCGTCCGGGCACCCACGCCAGGCACGCGAGCACGGTGCACTCATCGCCGCGCGAACAGGCGCTGATCCATCCGCAGCATCACAAAGCGCAGCCGCGTCCTGGCCAGACACAACCCGGCCAGGATGCCCAGCGTATCGGCCAGCGCATCGAACGGGTCGGCGCTGCGATTGGTGGTGAACGCGCCTTGCGCAATCTCGATGCCGATGCCCAACAGCACCAATCCGAACGCCGCAAGCAGCAGCGCGCGGCGCGTGGCGAACAATTGCACCGCGCCCCAGCACAGCAACGCGAAGGTGAGGAAGTGCTCGCCCTTGTCACTATTGGACGGCAGCTCCGGGAACTCCGGCGGCGGCCCCAGGCAGACCGCAATCACCACGACGATCGCTGCGATCCACAACCCCACCCACAGTCGCGGCCGATGGAACGGGCGCAGCGGCGGGGTCACAGCCGCCATGTGAGATCGCCCAGCAGAAATGCCGGCGAAAAATCCACATCGCGGGCAAAGCCCATCACCTGGAAGCGCTCGCCCATTTCGCTGGGCAGTGTCAGCCGCTTGATCTGCTCACGCAGCCGCATGCGCCCCACTTCATCGGTGCGCGTATCGGCCCGCGCCAACAGCGTGTCCAGGCCATTACCGAGCAGGAAACTCGCCTGCGTGCAGTAACCCGCCAACTCGAAACCGGCCCCGGTGCCGGCCTCGGCCAGCGCGGTGAAGTCCACCGACGCGGTCAGATCCTGCAGGCCGGGCCAGCGATATAGATCTTCGTGCATGCGATGGCGGTAGAACGCCCGCAAGGTGCCGTCCTCGCGCTGCGCACGATAGAACTCGCCACGCGGGTAGCCGTAATCGACGAACAGCATCGCACCGCGCTTCAGGCCACCGGCCACCGCCTGGATCCAGTACGGTAGCTGCGGCAGCAGCTCGGAGCGATACCCATCGGCGAACGGCTGCTCCAGATACCGCTCCAGATGCCGTACCGCCGCACCCAGCAATGCATCGGCCGGCTGCTCGCCACGCGCAAAGTGCTGCTGCGCATCCAGCACCACGGTTTCCTCATACACCTCGCCATCGCGCAGCGCGAAGCGCGGCGTGGGCAAGGCGTCGATCACTTCGTTGGCGAACAGCACCCCGTCCCAATCGTCGGGGAACGGACCATCCAGCCATTCGACCAGATCGAACACCGGTGGGATCAACGTGCGTCCCAGCCGCTCGCGCTGCCGTTCGCGCAGATCCGCACTGGGTTCCAGGATCGCGTAGCGCTCGGGTAGCGCATCCAGTTCGAGCAGGCGCTTGAGCGTGACTTCGGCAAATGCGCCGCTGCCGCCGCCCACTTCCAGCACGCGCGCCTGCGGGCCGAGCTGCTGCAGCACCGGCGCCAGCGCGCCGGACACGGTGGCCGCGAACAAGGGGCCCAGCTCCGGTGCGGTGACGAAATCACCAGCCTCGCCGAACTTGCTGGACCCGGCGCTGTAATAGCCCAGGCCCGGCGCATACAGCGCCAGCTCCATGAAACGGGAGAACGGAATCGCACCACCGGCAGCGGCGATTTCGGCGCGCACATGCGCAGCCAGGCGATCGCTGTGCGCCAGTGCATCCGGATCGGGAGTGGGGAGGTCGGCGTGCATGCGGGCACCGGTTGCGAGGACAATGCACAGGATAGCCGAGCCCTTTGCAACGCCGAGCGAGTACGCCATGACAGACAGTTCCAAGGTGGTGTTGATCACCGGCGCAGGCCGCCGTATCGGCGCGCAGATCGCCACCACGCTGCACGCGGCCGGTTATCGGCTTGCCCTGCATGCGCATCGCTCCGGCGAAGCGCTCGACGCGCGCGTGGCCGCGCTGTGTGCGCAGCGTGCGGGCAGCGCGCTGGCCTTGCACGCCGATCTGCGCTTGCCCGAAGCACCAGCGCAATTGGTCGATGCCTGCATCGCGTCGTTCGGCCGCCTGGATGGGGTGGTCAACAATGCCTCGGCGTTCTATCCCACCGCGCTGGGCGAAGCGACTGCAGCGCAGTGGGACGAGCTGTTCGCAGTCAACGCACGCGCGCCGTTCTTCATCGCCCAGGCCGCTGCCGCGCAGTTGCGCCTGCACCACGGCGCCATCGTCAACCTCACCGATCTGCATGCACAGCAACCGATGCGCGATCACCCGCTGTACGGCGCCTCCAAGAGCGCGCTGGAAATGCTGACCCGCTCGCTCGCACTGGAACTGGCACCGCAGGTCCGGGTCAACGCGGTCGCGCCCGGCGCGATTCTGTGGCCGGAACAAGGCAAAGCATCGGACGCAAAACAGGCGTTGCTCGCACGCACGCCGCTGGCACGTATCGGCACGCCGGAAGAAATTGCCGAAGCGGTGCGTTGGCTGCTGGACGAGGCCAGCTTCGTCACCGGCCACACCTTGCATGTGGACGGTGGCCGCCAGCTCAGTTGAGCGGCACGCGACCACGCCAAACGCCACCAACTGCGGACGGCCGGCACCGCTGCGCGGCATCCAACGCGACGACGGCATCGGCCAGCATGGCCTTGGCCGCGCCGTCGCCGTCCTCATCCATCCAAGGGCTGCTCGTGAATGTCCTAGCGGTCCTAGCGGCCAGGCACTGGCCGCACCGCACCGCCGCGCTAACGCGCCACCACCGCCGCTGCAGGGTCCGCATCCAGCTCCACCGTGGCAAACGCGTCGCCGTAGTGCGGGTGCGCCTGCCATAGCGTGGCCAGCGTCTGGCCGCTCAGCGGGTCGACGAAGTCGGGCGCGATATCGGCCAGCGGCTTCAACACGAATGCGTGCTTGAGCTCGGGTCGCGGAATACGCAGGTGGCCCGGCCCTTCGACGATGCAATCGCCGAAGAACACCACATCCACGTCCAGGGTGCGGTCGCTGAAACGCGGGCCGCTGCGGTCGCGGCCGTGCGCGTCTTCCAACGCATGCAGCCAATGATCGAGCGCGTGCAGGCCCAGATCGCTCTCCAGCACCACCGCGTTATTGACGAAGTCCGGCCCGTCGAAGCCCACCGCCGGCGTGCGATACGCCGGGGAGACACGCAGCGGGCCAAAGCGCGCGCGTAAGGCATCGACGGCCAAGCGCAGGTAATGGGTCGGCTGGACGTTGCTGCCCAGGCTGAGAAGCACGGTGGTCATGCGTTATTCGCGCATGCGGCCGGCACCAACGTCAACCGTCGCCAGCGCGCTGCGCTTGCAGCAGTGCGCTGGCAACACACCGGAACCAGACGGTCAGGCCACTTCGAGCGCATGCGATACGGCACGGAACACACGGCGCATCTCCAGCGGCTTGCGCAGCACGTGCACCGGGATGTCCGCCGGAAAATGCACGCGTTGCAGCGGCGCGCCAACATCTTCGAGCACGATTGCCGGGCCTTGATAGCCAAGCTCCTGCATGCTCAACAACACGCTGACCGCCGAGAGCAGGATGATGTCGCTGTCGATGATCACCAGATCCGGCATGGCGTGCTGCTGCACCAGTTGCAGGGCAGCGGCGCCGTCGGTCGCCAGCTGTGGCTGATAGCCCTGACTGGACAACGCATTGCCCAGCAACGACAGGCGCGTGGCCTCGCCATCCACCAGCAGGATGCGCTGCCCATGGCCCAGCGCCAGCGGCGGCTCGGCGTCGGCGACGGCAACCACGGCCCCGCGCATCGGCACGATCATGTCAAAGCGCGTGCCCTCCCCCAGCCGGCTATCGACCAGGATGCTGCCGCCATAGCTTTCCACGATGCGCTTGCACGAGATCAGCCCCAGGCCGGTGCCATCGGCCTTGGTGGTGAAAAAGGGACTGAACAGGCGCGCGCGCGTTTCATCGCTCATCCCCACGCCGGTGTCGGCCACGCTCATGCGCACGCGCGCCTCGTCGTAGCGATCGGCCGACAGGACCAGCGTTCCGCCCGCCGGCATCGCCTGGATCGCATTCAAGCCAAGGTTGAGCAGGCACTGCTGCAATTCGGTGTGGTTGGCTTCGATGGTCAGATCCGCAGTGATCGTGTCCATCTGCAACCGCACGCCATCGGGCAGGCTGCTCTTGAGCAGCATCTGCACGCCCTGGAACAGATTGGCGATGGACACCTGCTCGCGCGGTTTGTTGGAGCCGCGCACGAACGACAGCATCGACTCGGCCATCTCGTGCCCACGTCGGCCGCACTCGGCCACCACGTTGGCCAGCTGACGCAGCTGCGGGTCGTCGGTGCGTCCGGCCAGCAGGTCGGGCACGATCAGCAACGGCTGCAGGATGTTGCGCAGGTCATGGCTCAAACCGGCCGCCAGCATCGCCAGGCTTTCCAGCCGCTGCGCGCGCATCAACTCGCTCTCCACACGCTGGCGTTCCAGGTCCGCACGCGCTTCGCGGATCGCGCGGATCACCGCGCTCGGCAGGCGGGTCGGGTTGTGCTTGATGATGTAATCGTTGGCGCCGTCCTGCAGCGCCTTGACCGCCGTCTCCTCGCCCATGGTGCCGGAGACGAAGATGAAGGGCGTGGCGCCGCCCTGCCGCACCAGACGCAGCGCCTGGTGGCCAGAGAACCCGGGCATGCTCAGATCCGACAGCACGATGTCCGGCTGAAACTGATCCAGCGCCGCGCGCAGCGACGGCTCGCTGTCCACGCGCTCGAAGGACGCATCGATGCCGGCCTCCAGCAACTGATCGGACAACAGCTCGGCGTCTTCCGGTGAATCTTCCACCAGAAGGATCTTCAGCTGCTCCAGCTTGCCACCCTCATGCGGCATGATTCAGTCCAGCTCCGGTGCCTGATTGATGACCGCCCAGAACGTACCGAGCGTCTTGACTGCGTTGAAGAACTGATCCACGTCCACCGGCTTGACCACATAGGCGTTCACGCCCAGGTCCCAGCTACGAGCCAGGTCGCTCTCTTCGCGTGAGGACGACAGGATCACCACCGGCAAGCGCTTGAGCGCCTCATCGCTGCGCACCTGCTTGAGCACTTCCAGCCCGTCCAGGCGCGGCATCTTGATATCCAGCAGCAACACGGCCGGCAAGCCTTCCTCGCGGTCGGCAAACATGCCACGACGCAGCAGATAGTCCATGGTTTCCACGCCGTCTTCGACGTGCACGATGGGATTGGCCAGACGGGCTTCGCGCAGGGCGTCGACCGCCATCTCCGCATCGGCCGGGCTGTCTTCTGCCAGAAGAATGGTACGGATGGCGGTCATACGGTGAGCTCTTGGTTGGGCGCTTCATGCGCAGGGGGAAGCACAAAATAAAAAGTAGCACCTTCATCGACCACGCTTTCGGCCCAGACCCGGCCGCCGTGACGCGTCAGCACGCGTCGCACGCTGGCCAGACCGATACCGGTGCCGGGGTATTCGCTGGCCTTGTGCAGGCGCTGGAACACACCGAACAACTTGGCGCTGTATTCCATGTCGAAGCCTGCGCCGTTGTCGCGCACGCTGAACTGATGGCCGCCGTCGGCCATGGGTGTATAGGCGACCTCGATCCTGGCCACTTCGCGCTTGGCGCTGTACTTGACTGCATTGCCCAGCAGGTTCATCCATAGCTGGCGCATCATGTTTTCGTCTGCCACCAGCACCGGCAGCGGCGCGATATTCCAGTCCACACGGTGGCCGGTATTTTCGCTCTGCACACTGGAATCCAGAATCGCGCGTGTTTCGGCGACCAGCGACTGCATGTCCACCGCCTGCAGACGCAGCGCACTGCGGCCCAGGCGCGAATACACCAGCAGGTCGTCGATCAGCGAGGCCATGCGCCGCGCCGAACTGCTGATCACTTCCATGTAGTGGCGCGACTTCTCGTCGGCCGCATCGCCCAGATGACGCGCCAGCTTGTCGGAGAACCCGGCCACGTGACGCAATGGCGCGCGCAGGTCGTGCGAGACCGAATAGCTGAAGGCTTCCAGCTCGCGGTTGACTTCCGACACCTGCTCCATCTTGCCTTCCATCTGCCGGTTGAGCTCCTGGATGCGCAGTTGCGAGGCTTTCTGCAGGCTGATGTCGCTGACGGTCATCAGCACCACGTCTTCGTCGCTGGTGTCCGGCAACGGCATGCGGCGGGCGTTGATCAACATGGTGCGCAATACGCCATCGGCGGCGCGCTGCTCGTGCTCGAAATCCCACAATTCGCGGTCGCGCAGCAACACGTCGGCCAGCCGCTGATGGATCTGCGGATCGCGCCACACGCCCTCACCCACCTCTTCCAGGGGCATCGCTTCATTGCCCTGCTCTTCCAGTCCATACAGCTCGGCAAAGGCCGGGTTGTGCAGCAGAATGCGCTGCTGCGCATCCAGCAACACGATCGGCTCGCGCACCGTCTGCAGCACCGAGGACGCACGGCCGTTGGCGCGCAGGTATTCCTGTTCGGCCGCCAGGCGTCGCCGGATCTGCCGCTGCAGCAACCAGGTCACCGTGCCCAGCAACAGCAGCTGCACCACCAGCGCCGCCCAACTCAACACCACGTAATGCCCGCGGTCGGTCTCGGCCCGCCGGTTGCGCAGATCCAGCAAGTAACCCTCGGCCGTTTGCAAATCGTCGATCAGCGAGCGAATCGGGTTGTTCGCGGTCATGTCTTCGATCAGCGCCCGGATCTCATCCGGTGCGGTCGTCGATGCGATGCGCTCGGCAAGCTGCAAGCGACGCTCGATCGTGCTCTGGATACGCCCCAGGCGCACCTGCTGCGGCGGGTTGTCCTTGGTCAGGACGATCAACCGCTCCACTGCGGCCAGCGACTCGCGCCGGCCGCGACGCATGCGTTCCAGCAACGCCGGGCGCTCTACCCCGTGCGAACGCATCAGCGCCGCCGATTCGGTATCGCGCATCGCAGATTCCAGGCGCTGGGCGGTTTCCTGCACGTCCTGGCTGTGCGAGACCCAGCGCGCGGCCTGATTGGCGCTACGCGCCATCTGCTGCAGCAGCAAGGACGGCACCACCACGATCAGGAACACGGCAACCACCAGTAAAGGCAGGCGCCAGCGATCCCATCTGTCTGCGTGGACCGTTGTCTGCATCGGTAATCCAAATCCGCTCGCTACGAGGCCCAAGGCCGACCCGGTATTGTCCCCGATCGGGCGCACATTAAGATTAATGATTCAGACAAATCTACCGGAGAGGCGACATAGCTGAATGGGCATATCATAAGTGTTGCCGCGCCGAAACGGTGAGCGCGTCTTGCTGTTGCATGGATCGCATCGATGCGCCCCATTGGCACGGCCCGCGCGGGCCAAAAAAAAGGCGCACTCCGTAGAGTGCGCCCGGTGCGCGGGTAGACCGCCTCGCCTCGGTCAGCCCGGCAGTGCAGCAGCTGCGCTTACTTTTTCGCAGCGGTGACCTTCAGCCCGGTGGACTTGACGCTCTTGACGCCTTCGATGCCCTTGGCGGTCGCCACGGCCTTGTCGTGCTCGGCCTGGGTGGCAACTGCGCCGGTCAGGGTCACGATGCCGTTCTTTGTCTCGACCTTGACGTCGGTGCCCGACACATTATCGGTGGCCAGCAGGTCGGCCTTGACCTTGGTGGTGATCCAGGTATCGGTCACCGGCTTCTTGGATTCGTTCATGCCAGCGGCATGATCCTTGTGCGCAGCCATCTCCTGCGGCGCGGCGAATGCCTGCGCGGCACCCAAGGTCAGACCGAGCGACAACGACAGCGCCAACAGCGTGCGTGCATGTTTGATGTTCTTCATTCGATCTACTCCCGTTGAATGTATCGCCAGCTTGCGTCAGTACTCGTCGACCAGGCGTGACCAGCGCATGCAGAGGTTGTGAACCCTGCGCACACAGTTGTGTGCAATACCATGCAGGCTTCCCCGGTCGTTGCGATGAACCGTTTTCAATGCCTAAACCGTTCAATCTGGCTGTCGTCGGCTACGGCTACGTCGGCCGCACCTTTCATGCACCGCTGATCGCCAGTACGCCTGGCCTGCACTTGCACAGCGTGGTGTCGTCCAAACCGCAGCAGGCCCAGGCCGACTTCCCGGATGTGCGTGTCGTTGCCGATCTCGACATTGCCCTGGCCGATCCCGCGCTCGACGCGGTGGTCCTGGCCACACCCAACCAGACCCATGCACCGCTCGCGTTGCAGGCCCTTTCCGCCGGCAAGCACGTACTGGTGGACAAACCCTTCGCACTGGACGCCGCACAGGCACGCGCGGTGGTGGAGGCTGCAGCAAACGCCGGGCGTATCGTCAGCGTGTTTCAGAACCGTCGTTGGGATGCGGATTTTCTCACCGTGCGCCGGCTGATCGACGAAGGCCAGTTGGGCGAGGTGATGGAATTCCACTCGCACTTCGATCGCTTCCGTCCGCACGTGCGCGACCGCTGGCGCGAGAGCGATCTCCCCGGCGCCGGACTCTGGTACGACCTTGGCCCGCATCTGCTCGATCAGGCGCTGCACCTGTTCGGCATGCCGCAGGCCATCGGTGCGGATCTGCAACGTCAGCGCAACCAGGCGCGCAGCGACGATTATTTCCACGTCACCCTGCACTACCCACGGCTGCGGGTGATCCTGCATGCCGGTTCGCTGGTGGCCGACGGTAGCTTGCGCTTTGCCGTGCATGGCACGCGCGGCAGTTATCTCAAACACGGGCTGGACACCCAGGAAGACCAGCTGCGCGCCGGCCGTCGCCCTGGCACGGCCGGCTGGGGCGTGGATCCGCTCCCGGGCACGCTCACGCGCGTGGACGACGAGGGACGCGTTCATGCCCATCAACCCGACACGCTGCCGGGCGACTATCGACAGTGCTATGCCGCCTTCCGCGATGCCTTGGCCGGCACCGGACCGGCGCCGGTCAGCGCGACCGATGCCGTGCAGTTGATGGAACTGCTGGAACTGGCGCAGCGCAGTACGGCGTCGGGCCAGCTGCATCGGCTGGATGCTGCACGCACGCGGTAACCTGCCAGACGCGCATCTGCACTTGCGCCAAGCCATCGACGCGTCACGCGGCCGGTGCTACACATGCGTTGCGGCTCGCAGGGGCGCTCGCAACCTCCGCAAGAGGCGCAATCGGCGCCTTCCTGAGAACGTGTATCAGCACTGCAGTCACCGCGTTGAAGGACACCTCGCACCCCACTGCGCGCCCGATGCCCCAAGACGCGCAGTGCGATCGCAGCGGGTCGCTTACGCGTCCTTGCGACCGATCGTCGGCGATGCGGCACCGGTCGTCATCACCGCATGGCCGCCGAACTGGTTGCGCATCGCAGCCAGCAGCTTGTCGGTGAACGAATCCTTGTCGCGCGAACGTAGCCGCTCCATCAGCGACAGCGTGATGATCGGTGCCGAGACTTCCAGATCGATCGCCTCGGCCACGGTCCAGCGGCCCTCGCCCGAATCGGCCACGAACGGGGCGATGCCGGCCATGGTCGGGTTGTGCGTCAGCGCATCGGCGGTGAGGTCCAGCAACCACGAACGCACCACGCTGCCATCGCGCCAGATCTCGGCCACCTGGTGCAGGTCCAGCGCGAAATCGGTCTTGTGCTGCATCAACGAAAAGCCTTCGGCATAGGCCTGCATCATTCCGTACTCGATGCCGTTGTGGACCATTTTGGTGAAGTGGCCGGCACCGCTCGGGCCCACCCGTCCCCAGCCCTTGTCGGGCGCAGGCGCCAATGTGGCCAGGATCGGATGCAACGTGGTCACTGCGGTTTCGTCGCCGCCGACCATCAGGCTGTAGCCTTCTTTCAGGCCCCACACGCCGCCACTGGTTCCGCAATCGACAAAGGCGATGCCGCTGGCCTGCAGCAACGTGGCGCGACGCTGCGAATCCTTGTAATACGAATTGCCGCCATCGATGACGATGTCGCCTGCCTGCAACAGCGGTAACAACTGTGCCACCGTGTCATCGACGATCTTGCCGGCAGGCACCATCAACCACACCACCCGCGGGCTCGGCAATGCGGACACCAGCGACGCCAACGCATCGGCAGTGACAATGCCTTTGGCCTGCGCACTGCTGCGTGCAGCCTCGCCCGGATCGTAGCCGTGCACGCGGTGTCCGCCGTGTACCAGGCGCTCGGCCATATTGGCGCCCATGCGGCCCAAACCCACCATACCCAGTTCCATAATCGCTCCTCAATGCTCTGATCAGTGCAGGGTGCCATGCCCGGCGTAAGCCGGCGTGGCGGAATTCTCAATGGATTGTTCCGTTGCGGTACCGGCGCTGCATTGCTGCAGCTGCCAATCGATCCATCGCCAGTACAAGGTGCTGCGCAGATTGTGCAGGGTCAGTTCGATGGCATACGGCGTGCGCGGATTGCGGTCGAGCAGGCGCGCCACGTGATACCCGATCGGCTTGCTGCCTTTGGGATGCACGTAAACCAGAAAGCCTTGATAGAACGGATCGTCTAGCAACGTCTGCAGTTCCTGCAACGTTGCCTGTTGTTGCGGATCGAGCGTGGCGCGCAGGGCTGGGTCGCGTTCGTACAGCAACCGCTCGAAACGGCGCTTGTCGCCGCCGCGCAGCTGCTTGGCCAACTCCCAGATCTGGCGATTGAGCGCGTCGTAATGCGAAAAGCCGCCGTGCTGGGCGAGCGCCTGCGCGGCCGCGTCGCTGACATCGACCACCACGAAGTTTTCGGCCTGGTTATGGATATCGTCCAGAGACGACTTGTCGAACACATGCGCGATGAAACCCGGCGCACCGACAAATGCCTGCCGCCCCATCCGCGATGTCTTGACCGCCTTGCCGTCGGCAAAAAACTCGCCTGCATGCGCCCCCAGCAAAATGCTGTCGGTGTCGTGCAAGGTCCAGAACGTGCCGATCGACAATTCGCCGGAGGTAAATACCCGATCGAATCCCGCATCGCCGTACAGTTCGCGCTGCGTGGCCAGCTGCGCCACCTGCCGCCCGACCCCGCATTCGGAACGCACCCGACCACGATAAAACGCATCCAGCGCCTGCGCGTTGCTGCCGCGCGGCTGATACCCGCGCCCGAAACTGCGAAAGCCACTCCAGCCTTGCGCCGCCGCACCGCGCCAGCCAAATCCGATCCATCCCAATTGCACCGCCGAAAACCGGTAATGCGGATTGTTTTCCAACTGCGTCACCGCGCGTCGCGTGGCGGCACCTAGTTCGAAGGCATAGGCGCATTGTGTAGCAGAATCGTCCAGCAACGCCTTGAGCGATGCGCCGCGTTGGTGATCGTCCCATCCCGCCGGCAATGTCGCCTGCAGATCGCCAGCCGCGCGCGCCTGCGCAAGCGAGCCACGCGTGCACGGCGCGCCACGCTGGATCACGGGCGCACCCACCTGTGCGTATCCAATTTTCCATCCCAGCCGCCGCAACAGGATTTCCACGCACTCGTCGCTTGCGGCGTTGACGGTCGCACTCGGCGCGGCGCGTGCGGTCTGCGGCCACTGCGCCGCAATCATTGCCGCCACGCACAGCAACGTGACCATGCGCCGGCACGACGCGCGCGGTCGTTCTGCCTGCCGATGACCCGGCGATGTTGCCGACAACTGCAGGCGGTACGCGTTGAAAGAAGTCATCGATCAGCGGTGTATGTGTCGGCAGCGCAGTGCTGCATTGTCGCGCAAAAGAAAGCCCCGGCATGACCGGGGCTCGCAGGATTCAGTCCGGCATGCTCAACGACGTTCGCAGACGCGCTCGACCTGACGGTTGCCGTTGGCTTGCTGGCGATTGCCCTGGATCGTACGACCCGCCGCACCGCCGGCCACGGCGCCGGCCACGGTGGCGAGCTTCTTGCCATTACCGCCGCCAACCTGGTTGCCCAGCAGACCACCGATTGCAGCGCCGGCAAGCGTGCCGCCGATGCGATTGGGGTCGGTCGAATTCTTCTGCACTTCGACATTGCGGCAGCGTACGCGCGTGCCGTCGGAGAACTTGCGCCCTTCGTCTGCTTCCGAATAGCGCTGCTGATGCGAGTGGCTTTGCGCCTGCGCGAAGGTGCTCGTGGCCATCAGGCCGATCAAGGACATACCCAGCAGTGAATTGCGCATCTTCATCGTCATTTCTCCATCGTTCTCGCCCGCTCGGCGCGTCGTGGATGCACTCTGGTCGCTGCGTCGAGAACGGAACGTGAAGCGCGCGCCCCTCCATTCAGGCTTTGGACCGCAGCGTGAATCACGCCGTCACGGCTGTGTGGCGGGCTCGGTCTGCGGCACATTGGCCGGTGCTGGCGGCGGATCCTGCGCCTCGACCGGCAACGGTGCGACCGGCGGTTGTGCAACCGATGGCGTCGACGCTGGCGCTGCAGGCGGCGTGGTCGGCGCGGCGGCGTTCGGTACCGCTGGCGCTGGCGCTGGAGGCGGCGTGGCAGTCGGCGCACGCGCGGCCGGCGCAGGGGCGGCATTGGCCGCGGCCGGAACCGCTTCGGTCACCTTGGGCAGATACGAATTCAGACGCTCGAAGAAGCGCTTGTAGAAAGCGGCGTCCTGCACCGTGGTGCTGGACACGCGTACCAGCGAATCGCCGCTGCTGCCGACCGGCAGCGACAACGAGCCGAGCACGCCGACACCGACGCTGGCCGAGGTCGAGCTCTTCTTCAACGCATAACGGTCTTGAAGCGCGCTCACAAACACCTGCGCCTTGCCACCGTCCTGGGTGGCGCAGGAGATGCGCAGATTGAGCTGTTCGCTCTGGTCGGCTTCCTTGAGCTGGAAGTTCTTGCTGCCCTCCACGGCACTGGCATCGGCACGCGTGACCGCATAGCCCTGGCTCAACAACACCCGCCGGGCCGCCTCGCAGGCTTGCGGCGAGGTGGACGCCACGCTGCGGGAATAAGTGTCGTCGGAATTGAACGACTCGCGCATCAGCATCGTATCGCCCTTGCTGCCACCGCAACCGGCCAGGGTTGCCAAGGCACCAAGCAATGCGCCGCGCGCGATCAGGGTAGAACAAGACATAGATGACTCCGGCATCCAAAACCGAGGTAAAGCATAGCCGCAACCCATGTGCGCACGGCGTCGCGTTGCCGGATCACGGCAACGGCGGTTCATCCGCTGGCAGTTGCAGGTCCACCTGCAGGCGGCGGCCATCGGCGCCGATGCGCTCGGCACGCAGGTAATGGTGCGCACGCACCGACGCCAGCGTCACCGGTGCCTGGCACGGCGCGCCCCACAGGCTCAATGCGAAGCCTTGTGCCTGCAGCCAGTGGCTGAGGCGATCCCACAGCGGCTGCTCGGCCGGCAGCATCAGGTCCAGATCAGCCGGGCCCTCGGGCACCAGCGCCGGCGACTCCAGCCAGCGCGCGTAGCTGCCGTGCACCTGCACCGGCAGGCGTTGTGCGCGTAAGGCCTGCAACAGCTGCGCCGCCTGCTGCAGGTCCAGCTGTGCACGGCAATGCTGAAAGATCAGCGCGTATTCGTGGCTGCGGTTGCTCTGGGTGTCTGCATGCGCCAGGGCGGCCGCTGGACGCTGGTAGCACAGCACGCGTTCCTCGCGCAGCGTGAACAGGCTGGCAAGTATCCGGCCCAGATCCCAGGCCTGCGGAATCACGCGCCCGCCCACCACCACATTTTCGACCATCGCCACACCGAAGGCGTCTGGCCGCATGCGTTTTCGCAGCGCATGCAACACCGCACGCATGCCCGCCAGATAGCCTGCGTAATCGGCACTGGCATACAGCTGCCCCGGCGGCGCCTCGCCACGCCACCGACATCCGAAATACGGCACATTGGTCAGGCATAGATCGACCGCCCCGGCTGGAGCGGTATCCACCAGGCCGCCGATCACGACCGGCGCCGCCACCGCCTGCCGCTGCAGGCGCGTGCGTGCGATCTGTGCACGTGCAGGATCGATCTCCATGCCATGCGCACGACGGCCTTCCAATGCAGCAGCCAGCAAGGTGCTTGCGAAACCGCAGAACGGATCGAACACCTGCTCGCCCGGTCGGCTGAAATGGCGCACGAATGGACGCATCTGGTTGACCCAGCCACAGTCGCGTCCGTTCAGTGGATCGGCCGCACGCAGGTCGTCGGGCAAGGCCCAGGCGGCATCGTCCGGCGTTGGTGTCCACCAACTGTGCTGATCGAGCTCATCCATCGGCCGGCTCCCAGAGCACATCCGTATCTGGATCCCAGCCCGCGCACAGCCGCCCGTTGGCGAAGAACACCAGCTTGTACAGATCGCCGGTTGCGTGCCGCGCGTGCATGGCTGCGTAGTCGGCGCTTTCGAAGACCACGTCCAGGCCGTCTTCGCTGCGCATGCGCAGATTCCAGAAGTAATAGCCTTCCGTCACTCCCAGCGCCTGCCAGCGCCCCCACCACGGCTGCTGCATGCAGTCGGCCAGCAGGTCCTCCACACCGACACGGTGCCGGGCGATATAGCGCCAGGTGCCATTGCTGCGGTACGCATCGTCCAGGCGCGACAGCTCGCGAAAGATCACCTGGGTCGCGCCACAGCGGCGTGCCCAAGCGATGTACTGCGCCACCGTATCGGCACTGTCCACGCCACCACGCTGCACGATGCAGACCAGCCGCACCGGCAGCCGCGCAGCAATGCGCTGCGCCACGTGCCTGAAGGTTGTCGCATCGGCGATCGGCTCATCGGGCCGGAAGCGCATGATCGCATCGTTGCCCGTTTGCAGCGGATGGTGACGCGACAGCTCGATCCACGACAGACCGAAGTCCACCAACGCATCGATCAACTGCTCGCCCTGTGCGCGCGCAAATCCTGCGCCGTTGCTGTACAGCACGCGCTGCTCGACGCGCGGCCCATCGGGCGTTGTCGACAAGGTGCGCAGCAATACCTGCAACCACTCGGGGTCATCGGTCATTTCCAGGCCGGACAACGAATACGACAACGGTACCTCGCGCAGCAGCTGCAGTGCAGCGCTCAACTGCGCGAAGTAGTCCGGCCCCGGCCGCAACGTCGCTGCAGCCACGCCACCATGCGTTTGACGCAAATTTTCCGAACAGAACCCGCAACGCGCCGAACATGGCCGCACCGACGCATACGGGGTAAGGGTGACCGGCAGCGCGACCCGATAGTCACGTTCGCCGATGCGCAGTGCGTGCCACCGGCTGGCCTGGTTCTGCAGCGGCACGCGCCGCTGCAGATTGGGGGCCATGGTGCGCAACTGCGCCAACAGCGGCGATACCGGCAAGGCCGAAACAGCATCGATGGCGGCGTGCGTGGTCATGCCTGCGCACCGCCCATCAACGACGCGCGGCATCGGCGCGCGCGCGCACCTGCTCCAACGTCCACTCCTGCTGCATCACGCCGTTTTCCCATACCGTCACCAATGCATCTTCGCTGTCGACCTGCGCTGCAACCTCGTCCAGCAAGGCGCTGCGATAACTGCCGTCGCGCCGATCGCGCAGCAAGGTCAGGCGACCACGCTTGCTCTGCTTGCCCTTGTCGGTGATCGGATCCTTGTAGACATCGATCCACTGCCCGTCCACGCGCACTGCCGAGCACTTGAGCGCAAACTTTTGTGTATCGCGGTCCACCTTCTGCAATAGCGCACCGCCCATGCCGAAAGCGACGTTGTCGGTGGCATAACCGGCGGCGGTGATGCGTTCGAGAATCGCGCGCAACGACTGCGGGTTGATGCCATCGCCCTGGATCGCCCGCACGTGGTTGAGCACCTTGTAGCCCTTGCCGTTGACCTGGTGACCAAACGCTTCATCCAGCAGCAGCAGGCATTGCTCGACCACATCCACCGGATCGCCCGAATCCGGACGGATCACCACCGTCGCGCCCGAGGCGATGACGTCATCGCGCAGGGTCGTGCCCCAATGCTCGCGGATCGCGCGATAGATGTCGTAGCTGTCCGATACCACCGCCACAACCGAACCGGGCCGCCCAAACTGCGCCAGCATGTTGCGATACGCATCCACCTCGCGCTCGCGCCCCCAACTGGTGATGGTGCTGTGCTCGGCGGCGGGAATCGAGTACCCCGCTACTGGTGTGTGGTAGTGCGCGCGCGCCAGCAACAACGCCGACAAGGTATCGGTGCCGAGGAAATTCACCAGATGCGCCGCACCGCCCAGCGCAGCCGAACCGAGGCTGGACACACCACGCGCACCGAAATCGTGCAGCTTGAACGGCAACTGCCCTTGCGGATCGTCGCTGGTACGCTCCAGGTACTCGCGCACGACCTGCTTCACCTGCCAGCTCACCGTGGCCACGGTCACCGGGTACCACACGCGCAACAGCAGCGTTTCCAGATACGAGGGCACCCAGAACGCCTTGGCATCGGTGGATTCGATCGTCATCAACACGTTATGCGTCGGCACCACGGCGCCTTCGGGCACGGCGCGGATGCGGATCGGCAACTGCCCGCCGAGACGATCGACGATATCGCGCCAGCCGGCTTCGTTGAACGGCTCGCCGTGCGCGGCCAGCAACGCCTTGGCATCGTCGATGTCGGCGTGCGTCACCGGCCGGTTGATCGCTTCTTTCAGAATTGATTGCAGGCCGAAGAACACGGTCTGGTCGTAGATGCCACCGCGCGACTCCACATAGAAAAACGCCGCATCGGTGCCGGGCGGATATTGCAGCCAGTGGCTGGCCTTGTAGCTGTCGGTATTGAGCAGCAGGTTATCGAGGTAATGCATGACGGAAGCTCCTTCGCGTCGAATGAACCAGCGGTCTATCCGCCGGCGGGAGGTCGCAGTTCAAGCCGATCAGGCTTGCGAGCGGCCGTGTGGCGGCACGCAAGCAGTGTCGCGCTCAGCCACGGCCCAGGAAAAATTCGAGAATGTGCAGATGATCTTCGTACAAGCGCGGCCCCATCGCCATGACTTCGGCAATGGGAATCCAGCGTGCCTTGTCGGCATCGTCACCACCGCGCACCGCAGGCAGTTCGCCAGCCGGAAACTCGAAGTGGAACGCATGGGTGATGGTGCGCCCGCGCAGGCTGCGTTCGGGGTGATCGAACACCTGACGCCCCCGCAGCGAGCCCTTGAGGACCGGCACCGGCACCTTGAGCCGGGTTTCTTCGCGCAGCTCGCGCAGGCAGCCATCCAGCAAGCCTTCGTCCTGGCCGACAAACCCACCTGGCAATGCCCACAAGCCCTTGCCCGGCTCGGCGCGACGACGCACCAGCAGCACGTGACCGGAATGCACCACCACCGCATCGGTAGTCACGAAGGTCGGTGCATAGGGTGCATCTTTCCAGGCCGCGCGGTACTGCTCGATGAAACGGTATTCGGCCACCAGCTGCGCGTAACTGGGCGAATTGCGCCGGAATGCTTCCAGCATGTCGTAGACCGGCGCCGGCACATTGCCGCGCAACATCAGCAGCCCGCCGTGGAAACCGATCTCGCCGGCCTCGAACAGATACCGGCGCAACTCGGTGGCCGATAGCGTGGCGGTGTGCTGCACATCTTCCAGCGGCCACTGCGGGAACTCACGCAGGTAATAACTGCTGGCATCCTTGTCCATGCCGATCAAACCGATGCGTGCATCGAGCGTGCCGCCATCGGCCTGCACGGCCTCGGCCACCTGGCGCTGCACTTCGGCGATCCACAGGCTTTCGTTATACAGATGGTCGCGCAACGGCCGCAGGATCAGCCGCTCGCCCTCGCCCGGCAACGCAGACTCGATCATCACCGCGCGCTCGGCGACGGTCCAGGGATTGCGAATGGTACGTGGCGTGTCGGCCGAGCCGATCAACACAATGAGCTTGTTCGCCTTGCCCAGCGCGTGGCGGGCGACGGCGGCGTGGCCGTTATGAAAGGGCTCGAAACGCCCGATGAACACGAGATAGTCATACTGCGGTGCCATGAGAATCCCTCACGGTTGAGTGGTCAGCCAGCGGTCTATCCATTGGCTTGGCGCAAATGCTACGCCGATGCGCGGCGACGTCAAGCGACCGCTGTCGCGGTGACATTTCGGTCATGCGCGCCGACTAGACTTGGCGTCCGGTCCCGTTGGAAGCGCCTGTATGCCACGCCTGTTGAGTCGCGTTGTGTCACGTTCCTTGCTCGCAGCAATCGCGGTGCTGTGCATCGCAGCACCGGCGCTGGCACTGGCAGCGCCGACGCCGGATCCATTGCGGGTCATGTCGTTCAACGTCCGCGTGCCGGTGGATACCGATGGCGACAAGCGCTGGGCGGTACGCCGTACGGCGATGGTCGCGTTGATCGAGCAAGTCCACCCGGACGTCTTCGGCACGCAGGAACTGGTCAAGGAGCAAGCGCAGTACCTGGCTGCGCAATTGCCTGATTACCGCTGGTTCGGCAAGGGCCGCCGCGCCGACGGCAGCGACGAGCACATGGGTGTGTTCTATGACAGCCGTGCGTTGTCGGTGGTGGAATCGGGCGATTTCTGGCTATCGGAAACGCCCGAGGTGCCGGGCAGCAGCAGTTGGAACACCGACCTGCCGCGCATGGTCACCTGGGCACTGTTCGAGCGCCGCAGCGACAAGCGTCGTTTCTATTTGCTCAACACCCACTTCGCCCACCGCGATCAGGACGAGGCCGCGCGCGAGCACAGCGCGCGCGTGATCCTGTCGCGCATCGCCACGCTGCCCGCCGGCATCCCGGTGGTAGTGACCGGCGACTTCAACAGCAACCCCGATCAAGGCACCTACCGCATCCTCACCGCCGCGCTTGGCGATGCACGCGCCCGCGTCTCCGAGCCGCAAGGCCCGGAAAAAACCTTTCAGGATTTCACCACCCATCCGACCCGACGCATCGACTGGATTCTCTTCCGTGGCCTGACACCGACCGGCTTTTCCACGCTGGATAATCGCCCCGGCGGCGTGTTGCCGTCCGACCACTACCCGGTGCTGGCCGAGTTTGCCTGGCCACGTTGAGCGTGCCGGCGACGTGACACGCTCACGGTGCCGATCGGTGTGACGATACCCTGGTGGTCAGTCGCGTTGCAGCCAATCGACCAGCGCTTTCAGCAGGGTCGACGACGCCGGCTCGTGCCGCAGCACGATTGAAAGTTGCCGAGGTGCCCAGGCTTCCTCCAAGGGCACCGTGACCAGCTGATCGCGCACGCATGCGCGTTGCACTGCGGCGTGCGGAAGAATCGCCATGCCCATGCCTCGCGCGAGCATGCGACACAACGCATCGATTCCTTGCACCTTTGCACGCATGCGCAACTGCACGCCGGCTCGGTTCATTTGCACGCGCAGATGCCGTTGCAAGGCGCTGTCGCCAGCCAGCCCCAGCATGTCCATTCCCGCAAGCTCGCTCACCCGCAGCGTCGAGGCACCGGCCAGTGGATGACCGGCGGCCACCACCAGCACCAAGTGATCCTCGCGGAATGGCAACACCTGCAGCCCACTGACATCGGCATGGCCTGCGACCACGGCGAGGTCGGCGCGTTCCTCGCGCACCGCATCGGCAGCTTCGTCGCTGCCCTGCTCGGTCAACGCTAGATCCAGCTGCGGATGTGCGATGAGAAAATCCGCCAGCCGTTCGGGCAGCCATGCCGACAGCGCCGCCGTATTGGCCGCCAGACGCAGCGTCACCTGTCCACCGCCCCCGTAGGCGCTCAACTCCAGCTGCAGCGCCTCGGTCTGCCGCTGTAGGTGGCGTGCGTGTCGTAGCAGCACACCACCGGCCGGAGTCAGGCTGACGCCGCGGCGCCCGCGTTCCAGCAGCGCGGCGCCCACTTGCAACTCCAGCGCACGAATACGCGCACTGGCAGCCGCCAACGACAACGCCGCACGTTCCGCGCCGGCCGTGATGCTGCCTGCCTCGACCACCGCGACGAACAACCGTAAATCGACAAATTCCAGATGCATGACCGCTCCACAAGCACGCGTACGTCAATCAGAGTGCGCTCGCCGCCAGCGAAACAGGCCGGGCAGGCGATTGCTGCATCGGATCTTTCCACGCCCCGGTCCCCATGTGTCAGCCTTCGGCTCGACCGAAGCCTGCATCACACAATCACGAATTGTCTGCTGCGGAGCAAGCCCGGATCCTTGGCTGCATGGAAACCTTGCACACCCACTGGTATCTGATCGCATGCATTTTCTTGCTGGCTGGCTGGGTCAAGGGCGTGGCCGGGATGGGCTTGCCAACCGTGGCTATGGCGCTGCTGGGTCTGTGGCTGACGCCTGCCGAAGCGGCAGCATTACTGGCACTGCCCTCGCTTGTGACGAATGTGCAGCAAGCCTGGGGGCCAGACACCGCAGCCCTGTTGCGACGTCTGTGGCCATTGCTGGCAGCGGTGACACTCGGCACCTGGCTGAGCGCAGGGGTGATGACAGGCGCCGACCCCAGCCTGGTCCGCGCCGGGTTGGGCGCGCTGCTGGCGCTGTATGCCGTGCTTGGGTTGGCGCGCCGACACTGGAGTGTGCAGGCGCGCCACGAACCCTGGGCAGGGCCAGTGGCCGGACTGGTCACCGGCCTGTTGAGTGGCGCCACCGGTGTGTTCGTGCTGCCATCACTGCCCTACCTCACCGCACTGCAACTACCGCGCGAGCTGTTGATCCGTTCGCTGGGCTGGTGTTTCGGCGTTGCAACGCTGGCGCTGGCCAGTGCCCTGGCGTGGCGTGGCGCGCTACCCGGCGCGGCGATCGCTCCGTCGTTTTTGGCGCTGCTGCCCACTGCCCTCGGTATGTCGCTGGGTGCCTGGGCGCGTCGCCGCATTTCCGCCGATACGTTTCGGCGCGTGTTCTTCGCCACATTGCTGGTGCTTGGCCTGCAAGGAATGTGGCAGGCAATGACGTAGGTCTGCGTCGGGCTGACGACGCGTTGCACGGCAAGCCGGCAACGCTCCCTGCCAATCAATCCATCAGTCCCAACGCGCGCTTGCCGTGGTGCCCGATATAAGGCGGCGACCAACAAAAAACGCCACCGCGAAGCGATGGCGTTTTTGGTCCTTCAGCCTGTCTTTCGTATTTCAGGCTGTCGGCAAACGATCAGTCGGCCCAGCGTCCCGGGGCGGTCGACTGCGGCAATACCTGCGCCGACAGCGGCTGGTCCTGCGAGAGCAGCCCCAGCGCATCGGCGAGGATCGCAGCCGACTCGTGCAGCAACGGATCCGGGCGCTTTTCTGCGGCCTTCTCGCGTGCGGTGTCCTTGACGATGTCGCGCTCGTTACCGGTCAGGCCGTCGTCGCTGTCTTCCGACAGCGGATCCAGCGGCAGGCCCAACTGCTTGCGCATCTGTTGACGATCCTTGCGCTGCTGGTCCTGCTTCTGACGCTCCGCAACGCGCTCGGCCTCGTTTAACGAGATGTATTTCTTGGCCTTCTCATCGCGGAACTGCTTGACGTCCTCTTCCCACCACTGGAATTCCTTGTCGGTGGCGATGCGCGCAGTGTGCAGGCCCTGCAGCTTGGGCAGCAGCGGCGCGAAGTTACCGTACTGGGTATGCGGCGAGGCGGCGATGCGCGTCCACGGCAACGCATTGTCGTAGGTGCTTTCACCGAACTCGGTGGCATCCACGCTGGCCGGGAACGCGATATCCGGCACCACGCCCTTGTGCTGGGTGCTGGAACCACTGACGCGGAAGAACTGCGCGATCGTCAGCTTGACCTGCCCGTAGCGCTGGCCTTCTGCGGCCGGCCAGCGGTCCAGGTCGACGATGTTCTGCACCGTGCCCTTGCCGAAGCTGGTTTCACCGATCACCAACCCACGACCATAGTCCTGGATGGCGCCGGCAAAGATCTCCGACGCCGACGCCGATCCGCGGTTGATCAACACGCCCAGCGGACCATCCCAGGCCACCTTGGGATTGCTGTCGCCATTGACGGTGACCCGGCCGCCGGACTCGCGCACCTGCACCACCGGCCCCTGTTCGATGAACAGGCCGGTGAGCTCGATCGCCTCGTCCAGCGAGCCGCCGCCATTGTTGCGCAGGTCCAGCACCACACCGTCGACCTTGTCGGTCTTGAAGCCGGCCAGCAGCTTGGCGACGTCGCGCGTTGCCGAGGCATAGTCGGTCGCGTTGCGGCGACGGCCTTCGAAATCCTGATAGAAGCCCGGCAACTTGATGATGCCGATACGACGTTCCGGCTCACTGCCATGCGCGGGCAAGGTGATGGTCTCGCCCTTGGCCGCCTGCTCGGCCAGACGCACTTTCTGCCGGGTCAGGGTCACGGTGCGGTGCTTGCCGTCGATGCCGGCTTCGGCCGGGATGTACTCCAGGCGGACCTGGGTGTCCTTGCTGCCGCGGATCTTGGCGACCACGTCGTCGATGCGCCAACCGATCACATCTTCGATCGCGCCGTTCTTTGCCTGGCCCACACCGACGATGCGATCGCCCGGCTTGAGCGTGCCATCCACCGCTGCCGGACCACCCGGGATCACCTCGCGGATCACCACCATGTCCTCCTGCTTCTGCAGCTGCGCGCCGATGCCTTCCAGCGACAACGACATCTGCTGGTTGAAGTTTTCGGCCGTGCGCGGGGTGAAGTAATCGGTGTGCGGATCGACCGCGTTGGTGTAGGCGTTGAGGAAGAACTGGAACACGTCCTCTGCTTTCAATTCTTTGACCGAGTCGGCCAGCGCCGCATAGCGCTTGTCCAGCGTCTTGCGAATTTCCTCAGGCTTCTTGCCGGCCAGCTTCAGGCGCAGCCAATCGTTCATCACCGACTGGCGCCACAGCACGTCCAACTGCTTGTCGTCGGTCGCCCACGGCACATCCTTGCGGTCGTACTCGAACTTCTCGTTGCCGGTGAAATCGAAATCCTGCTTGAGCAGGTCGCGCGCATACTTGACGCGTTGATCGACCCGCTTCCGGTAGACCGCGAACACCTGGAACGCCGGCTCCAGATTGCCGCCGCGCAGCGCGTCGCCCACGCCGGCTTCCAGCGGCGCAAAGCCGGTGATGTCGGTCTGGGTAAAGAACTGTTTGCTGCCGTCCAATGTTTCCAGATAGCGCTTGAACACGTCCTTGGACATGGCCTCGTCCAAGGTGCGCGGACGATAGGCGTAACGGCTATCGGAGAGCAGGCCGTAGACCAGCTTGGTCGCGGTCGCCTGGTCGGGCGTGGCTGCCGCCGGCAGCGCCGTGTCGGCGCGTGCAAGCAATGCCATCGGAGTAGTCAACACCAGCGCCAGCAGGCCGGCCTTCATGGACGCAGAAACGTTGTAGGTCATCGAATGGCTCTCGGCACAGGGCCGACGAAAGAAAGGCGGTGAACGGATCAGACAGCATGACAGTGCCGAAAGTTGCTGGCGTTGTCATCTACTTGCTGAATCAGCCTAGCGCCGGGCCTGTATCAGATTGTGAACGCGACCGTACCCTCAGGCGGCGGTGCCGATGTCGGATACGACACGGCCCTGCCGCGTGGGCAGGGCCGTATGGAGTGCTCGACACCGGCCTGCCTGGAGGCAACTCATCCAGGTCACCAACGGCGGTCAGGCCGGGACCGACCACCCGCCATGATCGCGTGCTACGTGCCGCTCCCACTACGCGCCGCGCCCGCCCGACGATGGGCGCAGACGGCGCCACCGGGTTCGACTAAGCCGCGACGCCGGCGCCAGCGGCCTGGCGATCTGCGTGATACGACGAGCGCACCATCGGACCGGAGGCGACATGGCTGAAACCCAGCGCATTGCCGTACTCCTCCAGCGCCTTGTATTCCTCCGGCGTCCAGTAACGCATCACCGGGTGGTGGTGCGGCGTCGGCTGCAGGTACTGGCCGATGGTAATCATGTCCACATCGTGCGCACGCAGGTCGCGCAAGGTGGCCTGCACCTGCTCCATCGTCTCGCCCAGGCCGAGCATGATGCCGGACTTGGTGGCGATGGACGGATGCTGCGCCTTGAAGCGCTGCAGCAGGGTCAGCGACCACTGGTAATCGGCACCGGGGCGCACGTTCGGGTACAGGTCCGGCACGGTTTCGATGTTGTGGTTGAACACGTCCGGCGGGCTGAGCGCAAGGATCTCCAGCGCGCGGTCCATGCGGCCCTTGCCACGGAAGTCCGGGGTCAGGATCTCGATGCGGGTGTTCGGCGAGCTGACTCGAATGGCCGTGATGCAATCGACGAAATGCTGGGCACCGCCATCGCGCAGGTCGTCACGGTCCACGCTGGTGACCACCACGTACTTCAGGCCCATGTCGGCCACGGTGGTGGCCAGGCTGGCCGGCTCGCTGGCGTCCGGCGGCTTGGGCCGGCCATGCGCCACATCGCAGAACGAGCAGCGCCGCGTGCACACCTCGCCCAGAATCATGAACGTTGCGGTGCCGTGACTGAAGCACTCGTGGATGTTCGGGCAGCTGGCCTCTTCGCACACCGTGACCAGGCGGTTTTCACGCAGCTTGGCCTTGAGGTTCTGCACCGCATTGCCGGATGGGATCCGCACGCGGATCCAAGACGGCTTGCGCAGCACCGGCGCATCGACGAACTGCACCGGCGAACGATTGATCTTGTCGCCACCGATCTGCTTGACGCCGGTCTGCAACGACGCAGGCGCGGCGGTGTCGCCGGAGACGACCTGCAAGGGGATGGAACGGGCGATAGGCTGGGTCATGGCAATAAACGGGCGCTCAGGCCGGAAGCGAAAGGTCGGGCAACGCGGAAACAGGCTGCAACACGAGACCGAATTGGCGCGCCAGCTGATCGAGCAGCACCGCCTTGACGGCGTCCATCCCGGAGGGGCCGCCCAAGTCTAGCACCGAGGTCACTTGCAGGCCCTGATAGCCACAGGGATTGATGCGGTGGAACGGTTCCAGATCCATCGCCACGTTGAACGACAGCCCATGGAAGGTACAGCCGCGCCGTACCCGGATCCCGAGCGCGGCGATCTTGGCCCCGCCCACGTACACGCCCGGCGCGCCATCGCGGCGCTCGGCGACGATGTTCCATTCGTCCAGGGTGTCGATCAAGGCCTGCTCGATCTTGCACACGTAGTCGCGCACGCCGATCTTGAGCCGGCGCAGATCCAGGAGTGGATAGACCACCAGCTGGCCGGGACCGTGATAGGTGACCTGGCCGCCGCGATCGACCTGCAGCACCGGGATCTCGCCCGGCGCCAGCACATGCTCGGGCTTGCCGGCCTGGCCCAACGTAAATACCGGCGCATGCTCGACCAACCACACTTCGTCGGCCGTGGCTTCATCACGCACATCGGTGAAACGCTGCATCGCACGCCACACCGGCGCATACGGCTGCCGGCCGAGGTCGCGCACCTGCGCCGGCTGCACGGGGACCGATGCCAACACGGGAGCGGCCGCTACAGCGTCCACTTCACTTCCGGGTGATCGCGCAGCGCCTGGTGCGCGGCATCGAATTGCTCGCGGCTCTCGGCGCGAAAGCCGATTTTCACCGAGACGTATTTGCCGCTGGAGGAGTGCTTCCAGCTGATGCTTTCCTCCAGCAGCTCCACGCCCGTGGCCGCGAGCAGACGCGGCAGTTCGGTTTCCAGCCCGCGCTCGGCAGCGCCCATCGCGCTGAGCTCGAACGTCCCTGGGAATTGAAAGCCGTGATCGGGGTTGTCGGTACTGATTTCCATCCGCCCATTATCGGGCCGGCGAAGAGCAAACCCAAGCCTTGCCAGGCAACCGAGACATCCGCCTGCCAACAGCTATGCGCACACCCTAAACATTCGCCAACCTCCTGGCGTTACCGTCGAGACCAAACGCATGTGCATGGGGCAGGCGGTTGTCGAAGACGAATGCGCCGCCAGACATGGCGGGTTGCATCCATTTTCACGCGACGCAGCAGCGGCCGCAGGCACCTTTCTGAATATTGTCCTTCTACCTTTCAGGCTCTCCATGCTTCGACCGCGCGCGTTGTCTGTTGCCCTGCTGTTTTCTCTATCCGGGCTGTCGATGCCTGCCCTGGCGGCTGACCAGTGCGATTCCAGCAGGTTGGGCAGTACTCCACCGGCGGTGAACTTCCGTGTCGACAACGACCTGTTCGGCGGTGAGGATCAGGATCAGGGCTATTCCAACGGCGCCGTGCTCACCCTGGTATCGCCCAATGTGGTCGACTACACCAACGACCCGTGTCTGCCGCGCACTGCGCGCTGGGTCAACAGCTACCTGGAACGTCTGCATCCTGGCGAATTCGACCAGCAGAACATGGTATTCGCGTTCGGCCAGGCAATCTTCACCCCGAGCGACTACACCCGCCGCGATGTGATCCCGGACGACCGTCCGTATGCGGGCATCCTGCTGGCGAGCTTCGGCTACAACGCCCGCAACGAGGCGCACCTGCGCACCACGCAATTGCAGATCGGCGTGGTCGGGCCGTGGTCGCTGGCCAGGCAGACCCAGAACGCGGTGCACGATGTGCTGGGCGACGAGAAATTCCAGGGCTGGGACAATCAGTTGCACAACGAACCGCTGATCAACCTGGTGCACGAGCGCATGCATCGCTGGCCGGCCGATTCGGCGGCCAATGCCGACGGCTTCGGCTGGGATTTCATTTCGCATTGGGGCGGCGCGGTCGGCAACATGACCACGCATCTGAATGCCGGCGGCGAAGCGCGCTTCGGCTGGAAGCTGCCGGACGACTTCGGCAGCACCCCGACCCGGCCGGCCGGCGAAAACACCGCACCCAGCCGACTTGGGCGCGCCAGCGGTTGGTCGGGCCATCTGTTCGTGACCAGCGATGCACGCTGGGTGCTCCGTGACATCACGCTGGACGGCAACACCTTCCGCAACAGTCACAGCGTGGACAAGCGCCCCTTCGTCGGCGAGGTCGGTTACGGCCTGGCGGTGATGTACGGCCGCTGGAAGTTCGCCATCGCCCGCTACCACCGCACCCGCGAGTTCGAGACCCAGCGCGAAACCCCGGTGTATGGGAGTTTCACGATCAGTCGGATGCTTTGAGGGCGGGGAATCGGGATTGGGGAATCGGGAATCGCAACAGCAAACGCTGTGCTCCTGCATCTACCGATTCCCGACTCCCCATTCTCGATTCCAAAAAAAAGCCGGCTTTCGCCGGCATTTTTTTATTCGGATTCCCACCACATCCAGAACGCATCCCAGAGGCGCTTGAAGAACCCTCCCTCTTCGACGGCGTTGATCGCCACCAATGGGGCCTGGGCGATGATCTTGCCGTCGAGGCTGACCTTGACGGTGCCCATCTGCTGGCCCTGCTTGATCGGGGCCTGCAGGTTCTTGGCCACTTCCATGCTGGGCTTGAGGTCGTTGTAGCGGCCGCGCTGCAGGCTGACCAGCAGCGGTTGGGCCACGCCCAGCTGCACTTCGTCCTGCTCGCCCTTCCAGACCTTCTGCTTGGTCACGACCTTGCCGGGCGCGTACAGGCTGTGGGTCTCGAAGAAGCGGAAGCCCCAGTTGAGCAGGGCCAGGCTGTCGGTCGCACGCTGCGCTTCAGAGCTATCGCCCATCACCACCGCAATCAGGCGCTGGTCGCCACGCTTGGCCGAACTCAGCAGGCAGTAGCCGGCCTCGGAGGTGTGGCCGGTCTTGATGCCGTCCACGGCCGGGTCGCGCCATAGCAGCCGGTTACGGTTGCTTTGCTTGATGGTGCCGACCTGGAACTCCTTGATCTTGTTGTAGGCATAGGTTTCCGGGTAATCGCGCACCATCGCACGGCCCAGTATGGCCAGATCGTAGGCGCTGGAGTGATGGCCTTCGGCGCTCAACCCGTGCGCGTTGACGAAGGACGAATCCTTCATGCCGATCTTGGCGGCGTAGCTGTTCATCAGTGAGGCGAAGGCTTCCTCGCTACCGGCCACATGCTCGGCCAGCGCGATCGCGGCATCGTTGCCGGACTGGATCGCCATGCCCTTTTCCATGTCTTCCAGACGCGCGGTCTGGTTGACCGGGAAACCGCTGTAGCTGCCGTCGGTGCCGGCGCCGCCCTCGCGCCAGGCGCGCTCGCTCATCATGACCTGGTCGTCGCGCTTGACCTTGCCGTTCTTGATCTCGGCGGCCACCACATAGGAGGTCATCACCTTGGTGATGCTGGCCGGGGCCAGTTGCTGATGAATGTTCTCGCCGGCCAGGACCTGCCCGGTGGCGTAGTCCATCAGGATCCAGGACTTGGACACTGCCGGTGCGGGTGCCGGCGGAACCGGCAAGGCGGCGGGCGCAGCGGCCACGGCAGGCGTCGGCTGCGGCGCGGGCGTCTGAGCGCAAACCAGCCCAAAGGCGAACGTGGCCACGGCAGCGGCGGCGAAGCGGAATTTCATTGAAGAACGACTCCTGACGGGCCCGAAGGCTGGGTAATGCGAAATTGTAAGGTGCCACGGCGATCAGGGCGACGCATAAAGAACAGGCGCGCCTGCGCAGTTCAGCGATGACGGCAGTTGCGGCGCCCAGGCGTTCCACCAAAACAGATTGTTCTGGTCGGTCCGCGCACAGCGCGCCGAAGCCAAGGCGTCTGGGCCAGCCCGCCGATTCCGGTCAGCGGCAAGGCCAACCGGCGCCTGGGACGGCCTGTGGATCGCCCTTAGTTGGCGACGATCTGCGGGCGGCCGAAGCCAAGACCGGCGATGCGCTGGGAGATTTCCGACGCATTGGCGTGATCGCGTGCATTGACCCGCAACCGCCACAAGGTACGGCCGCCGCTGACGATATCGCTGACACTGGCACCGGCAATACCGGCCGAGGCCAGTTGCGACAGCGCCCGATTGGCGTTCTCGCGGCTGGCAAAACTGGCGACCTGCAGCAGGATGTCGCCCAGTGCGGCTTCCGCCACGCTCGGGGTCTTGGCGGGAGCCGGCTCGCTCTTGAGCGGACGGGTGGGCGCGCTGTCTGCCGGCTTGATCGCGGCAACCGCGACCGTGGCTGGTGCCGCCGGGACAGACGCCGCCGGCCGTGGCGCAGCGGCGGTCGGCTTGCCGGTGGCCACGCGTACGCCCTGCGCCTTCATCCAGGCATCGAAATTGTCGGCATTGCCGGGCTGGCGCGAATCGGCCACGCGATAGCGCCACCGCTCGCCTGCCGGGACCGCTGCGGTCGCGGCGCCGGCTGCTGCCCCCGCTGCAACCGGGGCGGCCGCAGCTGCGCCGGCCGGCACGGTGCGCGTGGGTAACCGCTGGACCAGGCCATCGATCTGGCTACCGCCTGCAACCGGGCGCGCAGCTGC
Source organism: Xanthomonas sp. 3058 (assembly GCF_014199765.1). NCBI lineage: Bacteria > Pseudomonadati > Pseudomonadota > Gammaproteobacteria > Lysobacterales > Lysobacteraceae > Xanthomonas > Xanthomonas sp. 3058. Next base: position 199,882 of record NZ_JACHOF010000007.1, read on the forward strand.
AACGGCCGTGTTGCCCCGCGCCGGACCGGCACGGCGCTTGGCCAGCAGATCGCCGTTGTCCGCTTCGGTCAGGCCGCGCACTTCGACATTGCCGGTGCCCTTGCCGGTGATGCCCAGCTTGACCGCAGCGGCGTAGCTCAGATCGATCACCCGACCATCGTGGAACGGGCCACGGTCGTTGACGCGCACCACCACCGAGTCGCCGGTGTCGGTATTGGTCACCAGCGCAAAGCTGGGCAGCGGCAAGGTCTTGTGGGCGGCAGTGAAGGCGTACATGTCGTAGACCTCCTTGTTGGAAGTCAGGCGGCCGTGGAATTTATTGCCGTAGTACGAGGCGGTGCCACGTTCGACATAGCCACCCGGGCCATCCCTCACCACGTAGCGCTTGCCCAGCACCTCGTAGGGCGAGCGATTGCCCACCGCCGAATACGGCTCGTTGGTGACCAGCGGTTCGGGGATGCAGGCCACGTTGGGCACGTGGTCGGGCGTGGTGTCCTTGACGCCGGGCTTGTACAGGCCGCCGGCGGTGTAGTCGCCGCGCGTGGACGGATCTTCCTTGGCTGCCGCGTAGGGCGAGGTCGAAGGACACCCGGTGGCGACATACGCCGGCCCCTTGCCTTCGACCTTGACGCCCTTGCTGGCGCCAGCACCGGCACCAGCATTGCCGGCGCTTTTCTTCGGTGCACTGCTACAGGCCGCCAGGCCGAGCATCAGCGCCATCAGGATCAGCCACTTGAGGCCTGTCGTGTGATTCATGCCGGGGGTAACTCCTTGCCGGCGATGGCGTCGGACAGCTGGAACACGGCCATCGCGTACATCTTGGAAATGTTGTATCGGGTGATCGCGTAGAAATTCTGGAAGCCCAGCCAGTACTGCTTGCCGGTGGCGTCGTCCAGGGTGATCGGGGTCGCCATGCTGCCGGCCACTACCGGCGCATTCGGGTGGTAGCCACGCGCCGACAGATCGGCCAGCGTGTAGACCGGCGACCAATCGGTGGGATTGAATTCCTCGTGCCCGGCCGCCAGCGTGGCCGGTACCGCGACCTGACCACCGCGCACCCAACCGCCCTTCTTGACGAAGTAATTGGCGATCGAGGCGAAGACGTCGTTGTGGTCGGTGAACAGATTGCGCTTGCCGTCGGCATCGCCATCGACGGCGAACTGGCGGTAGCTGGACGGCATGAACTGGCCCATGCCCATCGCACCGGCATAGCTACCAATCAGTGTGGTGACATCGAGTTGCTCTTCCTTGCCGAGCGCGAACAGCTGGCCGAGCTCATCGCGGAAGAACAGCTCGCGGCGCACTTCGCGCTCCAGCTTGGCCGGGTCGCCGCTGCGCGGATAACGGAACGCCAGCGTGTACAGCGCGTCCAGCACGCGGTACTTGCCGGCATTGCTGCCGTAGCTGGTTTCCACCCCGATGATGGCCACGATCACCTGCGCCGGCACGCCGGTGGCGGCTTCGACCTTGCTCAGCTCGGCGCGGTGTTCGGCCAGGAACTTGCGGCCGCCATCGATCCGCGCCTGGGTGATGAACATCGGGCGATATTCGTTCCACGGCTTGACCCGCTCGGCCGGACGCGACATCGCGGTGACGATCGCGTCCTTGAATTGCGCCTGCGCCAGTACCGCGTCGATCTGTGCCGCGTCGATGCCGTACTTGGCGGCAGTGTCGCGGACGAAGTTGGCGCGTGCGATGTCGAACGGCACCGGGGTCAGATCCACCGGCGGCAGCGCGGGCGCTTCAGCCGCGGCGCTGACGGGCGCAACCGGCGCAACCGCTGCACTCGGCGGCTTGGCTGGGGGCGCGCTGGTGGCCGGCGGCGGGGTCGGAGGGCTGGGCTGGGTCGCGCAGGCGACAAGGCCGAGGGTGAGCAGGCAGGTCAGGGTGCGTCGAATCATCGGCCGAGAGTAACAGAGATCAGATGAACTTCTGACAATAAGGCCATGAAACGAAACAACTTTAGTCAAAGTCAAGATCTACCGCTTTAACGGCGGGACTTTGGGTGCAACGAATGACACCGGCGGGCCTGAGCGAGCCAAGCATGGCCGATATGCTGAACGATGTTCAGATTGGGGGTAAATAGCGTGCTGCCGGGGACAACCGGCTAGCTATCTCAGGGGAGCAGCATGCCGCCATCCGCGTCGGCAACGCAGGCACCCCGGCCATGCACTGCAGCCCCCACCCCTTTCCTTCGGTTCAAGGCATCGCATGCAGGCATATCAAACTCAGCACCGCCTGCAACGCAGGCCTACCTTCCTACTTTGACGCATATCTTGCGCGCTGCATTGACAGGCATCGTTCCTTGTTTAGTTCGGCAAACATCAACCGCCGTCACCACCGGCCCCATCTCCGCCAGGGCCGCCCGACATGACCTGTTGCTGAGGGTGGGTCGCAAGCGTCATCACTGGGCCCGTTGGGTTCTTGTCGATTTCTTCGCGCTCGCGCTGGAACTGCACCATCTCCTGCGCACGTTGCTGATCCAACGTCTCCGTCTTCTGCAAGGTTTCATAGATGCCAGGCGATGGCGTGTCGAGCGCGACTTCCGAATGGAACCCTGGCGTTTTGCCGAAGACAAAAGCGACATCATCTTGGATGGTCACTTTCCGCAACCCATCCACGCGCTCGATCCCTGACTCTTTGACGGCATGCAGCACTTCGGCCGTTTTCTCATCGGATGTGCCCTTGGGGAGCTGCGCCTGGATTGCAGAAAACAGGGCGTAATCCCGATGGTCCGAGGGAAACGCCTGCTGGGCGACGTTTGGGGATGGCCTGATTTGCTCGACCCGATCCTCATCGTTCACGCCTGCGTTTGAACGCCCGCCAGTCCCACCAAAGCCAGGCAATGACGTATAGGAGGACGTGCGCTCAGGCAAGACGATCTGTGCCGGCATTTCGCTCTGCGTTGCGGTTGCCGGCGACGGCGCTCGCACCGCCTCTTGCTGCTCTGCCTGCAATGGGACAGGCGATGGCGCATCGCTCTGTGGCGTGACTACTCGGGCTTGCTGCTCACTGCCCTGCTCCACTGCTGTGTTTGTCGATGCCGGCTCTGTGGGTTTCAAGGCTTCTCGGCGCGCGTGTTGTGCCTGGGACAACGCCGCATCCAGGTCTTGGCCGGCAATGCCCGTTGCCGGCACACCTTGGTCTTGCTGGAACTGCCTCACCGCGTGTTCGGTCTCTAGACCATAGTGCCCGTCTTGCGGCACGGCCTGGCCGTTTGGGCCACGGGCATCCACCTGCTGCAAGCGATACTGCAAGAACTCGACCTCTTGCCCTCGGTCGCCCAGGCGCAGCCCTTCCACTTCATGGGATGCCGGCGATACTGGGGCAGCGGCCTGAGTAGGCGCCTGATCGGGAGCAGTCGAAGCGGATGATGCCGGCCCGGCACTCGGCGCAGATACGCTTGCCAAGGCTGGGCCCACGGTCTCTGCCTTCGGCTGGACTGCATCAGCTGTCGAGGGTGCAGCAACCACAGGTGCTTGGGTCTCTTGGGGTTCGCGTTGCGGGACAGGTTCGGGCTTCGGCTCAGCGGGCTTGGCGACCGGGCGCATGTCTTCTTGTAGCGGCGCGTGGACGGATGCAGGCATCACGACCGGGGCCGGCGTTGCCGCCTCGGCAACAGCAGGCGTGTCGGGTGTGCGTGCAACGTCTCGATCCCGCTGCGCATCAATGGCTGCCTGAGGCGCTTGGGTTTCATCCACATGCGGGGCGGTAACCGTCGTTGCGGCGAAGTTTGCGACCTGTTGCGCTTCTTGCGTGGAAACGCCCTGCCGATTGGCCTCCCGCAACGCTTGATCGTAGGCATCGCGCTCTTGGGGCGACTGCGCGTCAATACGCCGCTCTGTTGCACCGGCCGAAGGGGATTGCTCCTGTCGGAGCGACTGCACCTCACCCAGTGCCTGATGGATCTCATCGGTGCTGGTGGTTGCCGCTACACGCACTGCACCATCGGCGTCCCGCCTCAGATGCTGGATGGGACTGTCCACCGAGTATTGACCGGTCGCATCACGCTCCAATGCCAAAGAGCTGGTCACTGCATCGATCCCGTTTGCCTCACGTGTCCGTTGCACCGCGAGCTGGATCGCGCCTGCGGTCTGGGCATTGGGCGCAACGCCATAGGCGGCATAAGTGGCCTCGGTATTGGCCTGGTCTTGCTGCTGTGGCGTTGGCGTTTGCCTTGCCGGCATCTGTGCCAACGCCTGCGCGTGCTGCTCCAATGCCGGTTGCAAGCGTTCGCGCGTTGCGTTGAGTTCCAGCGGGACATTGCCTTCGGCAGCAACGCCGTCATGCCACCACTGGCCCTGGATATCGCGCTGATACTGCTTGCCGTCCGAGGCTTGCAGAGAGTCCGGGTTCAAGGCTGTTTGCACGGCAGGCGGCACGGGGCCGAAGTCCTCCCAGCCATTGCGCTGATAGGCAGCTTGATAGGTTGCCGCAATTGCAGCTGGGCCACGGGCAATGTTGGCATCCACCACCTGGGCTGCTTGTTAATCCAACGCGGCACTGCGCTCGGGGCTTGCCGGATCAACCGTCCAGATGGGCCGATCGTTCCGATCGACGTCGTCGGCGACCATCCGTGACCACTGGCCACTCGCCGGATCGTGTCTCCAATCCCGTGCATAAAGATGCGAGGCATCTGCCTCACTGGATGGCTGCACATAAGGATTACTGGGTTGCACCTTGCCCAGCGCCTGCTCGGTTGCTTCGCCACTGGCGTGATAGTTCAGCTCGCGCGCTTTTTCGGGCAGTGCGAACATGGCCTGCTTCTGCGGCGCATCGACGCCATCGTCCGGCAGATCGGCCTTTTCTTGTCGCAGCCACTGATTGCCATTGAACTCCCAGCTGACGCCATCCTTGTCGGTCTGTGTGTAGATCTGGCGGTTGTCCCAGAGCGTCACCGCCTTGTCGGCAGCAGCACTGAACAAATAACCATCGGCCACCACCAGCGCGACAGGCCCGGCGCCGGTTGTGCCAACAACGGCAGCGGCGGCGGCACCTCCCGCCCAGCCGCCCACGCCTCGGGCACCAAAGTGCAGCGCTTCTGAGCGCGCAGCGGTAAGGTTGTCTTGTGCCAAGAGTGTGCCAACACGCTCTCCGGTTTGCGACGCGTCGTAGGCGGTCGCGGCAACGCCCAAACCCGCGAGCCCTGCTGTCATCCCGGCGCGACGCAAGCCTGGGATTTCAGGTTCCGGCGTGGTTTGCATGTTGCGTCCCTGCCACTCATCCCAGCGCTGCTGGCCCGCCTGGGCATGCTCGGTTGGCGGATTCATGCGCTGACTGAGCGGAAGCGTGCTCTGGTCTAATGCCTTTGACGTTCCCTCAATGGCCGTTCCACGAAAATACTCTCTGTTGTCGAGCCTCAGAACTTTGTTCTCGCGGAGCGCATCATCACTGGCCGGGATGCGCAGCATGCCTTCGTGTTCACGCGCACGGGCCACGATCAGCTCAAAGGCTGCTTGCTGACCGAGCCGATCTTTGACACCAACCAGCGCTTCACGTGGAAGGCCCTCAATCGAGGTGACGTTTGGATTTGCAAGAATGCGAGGCACTTCAATTTCGCCAAAGACACGGCTTGGCTGAGCGTCGCCCACGATGGCATGAACTTCACCTACGGTTGCATCGGCAAACCGTCCCGAAGCATCTGCCCAAGGACCTTGCGTATGGTGGTAAAGCCACTCTGTGGCGGGTCCTCTGTGGGTCCCATCAATCAGTTGATCAACATCGATATCGTAAGCGTCGGCCAGCGCGCTATAGAAATCTTTTGACTCCAAAAATTTCGCTGCCTCACTTCTATTGATGACTCTAACGTCTTCGCCCATTTCAACCATCGCGGCGATGACATCTGTTGACCAGATCCCCTTCGCTGCCGGACCGCTATAAAGAACAGTCACACGGCCTGGTGCATTTGCATCTACCTGTGCTGCAAGTGTGCGCAGATCTTCGCCTGAACGATACGCATCCGGTCGCTCCCTCAGTAAAGTAATGGCCTCTTCCGCACTCAATGCATTTTTCATATCACACAGCCTTCCGATATCTCAATCTTGGCGTTGTAGTCGGTATACTTTGAGTGAACCCCCCCAAATCCTTTATGTGCCGTCAGCGCCACGCCTAAGTCTTCAACAAATTGTGGCGCATCTGACTTGAGATGAGCCGGGAGGCCTTTCCCGCCATTGATCCAAATTAACATCCAACGAGACCAGCCGGCCCCTTTTCTTTCTCCTCCACTTTCAAGCATATCAAGTCGCAATGTCAGCAATTCACCGCGCCAATAAAATGTCCACTGTGTTTGATTGCGGATTTCAGGCTCACTCCCTCCACCATGCGCCACATTTCGCAAATAGATTTCACGCTCACGATCAATGACCCAACCTCTGGCATTGGTTCCGCCAATCAGAAATTTACGGTCAATCGATAAAATATCGTATCTAGCAACATCATCTGGGGAAATAAACTCGCTTACGAATGCCATGGTGACACCCCTACCTTATGGCTGAATTATATTTTAGAAGATAAATTATCATCGACTTCAAAAACGATGTGGTAGTCCGTGTTTCTGGAGTGGACGCCAAAATCCTTGTATGCGAGCAAGGCCTCTTTGAGGTCAGCTATGAATTGCTCCTTGTCAGCCTTGAGATGCTCAGGCAGTCCTTTCCCGCCATTGATCCACATCAGTTTCCAATGGGACCAACCGGGCTGACCTCGCGCGCCTCCACCGTCGACCAGATCCAGTCCCAGTGTTAGGAGTTCGCCATGCCAACAGAAGGAGAACTTTGTCTGGTTTCTGACCTCGATTTCGGTGCCGCCACCGTTTGCGACATTGCGCAAATAAAGGTCGCGATCACGATCTATTGTCCAGTCTCTTGCATTGGTGCCACCGACTACAAAGTCTCTATCGATTGCTTCCAAGTCGCATTTCACAACATCCGGCTCCGGAATAAATTCATTTACAAACGGCATCTTCGTTTCCCGGCATGGCTTAAATTTGTGGTCGAGAGCTATTTTTTATGAGCCCGAGACGGCGGCAGACAGCTTCTTCACCTCGGCTTTTGGTAGCAGCCGTTTGGTGAAGTAGGCATCTTCGTAATACTTGATCTTCTCGCAGAGCACCGGGCTTGGGATGCCTTCATAGAGGAAGACTTCCTTGTCAAAGCCCATTGCCTTCAACTCCTGCGGCAGCATCAACGCGCGGCGTTGCTCGGTTTCTGAGTAAGACACACTGCTTTGCTTGCCACTGGTGTGCGACTTGTTCTTCTTGCGCACCGTGGTGTAGCCGAGCATGTCCGAGTAGTCGTTGGCGTCTTGCTGCTCACGCGGGGCGTAGACGATTTGCAAGGCATGGTTGGTGATGATGGTGCGCGAGACATCCTTGCCATAGGTCGCATCCAGCTGCGCCATGCTCTGGATGATCGGCAGCAAGCGGATGTTGTAGCCGGCCATGTAGCTCACTGCACTGGCGATGATGTCAACCCGGCCGATGGACGTGAACTCATCCATCAGCAGCAAGCACTGGTGTTTGAGCGCCGGGTTGTTCTGCGGTAGCTCTTTGGTGTTGAGGTTGATGAGCTGACTAAAGAGCAGATTGATCAGCAAGCGACTTTCGGCCAGCTTGTTCGGTTGGATGCCGATGTAGATGCTCATCTTCTTCTTGCGCACATCAGTCAGCAAAAAGTCATTGCCGCTGGTTGCCGCATCGAGAATCGGATTGATGAACTGGTTGAGCGGCTCCTTGAACGTGCCCATGATCGACGCGAAGGTCTCCTCGGCTTGCGAGAGCAAGTTGTCGAACGCCGTCTTGGCGTCGCGGCCCAGGAACTCGCGCTGCGAGAGCTTTTTGAGGTAGTCCTTCAAGTCGCTTCCGTCCCCAGACGACACGCGATAGAGCATCCCAAGCGTTGGGAACATCCAGGTGTCTTTCGGGTGCTTGCGCTTGATCTGGTCATCGAGGCTATCGAACAGATAGAGCGTAAACGCCATGAAGGCATTGCGCGCCTGGCTCACCCAGAACTTCTGGGCGTCCGAGCCATCTGGGTAGAGCATGGCCGCGACACTCATCAGATCCGAGACGCGAAATGCGGGATCCGGTGAGATGTAGCTGAGTGGATTCCAGCGGTGGGTGCGCCCGTCTTCCGCGAAGGGGTTGAACAAGAACACCTCTTGACCCTGGCTCTTGCGCCAGCCAGACGTGAGGTCGAAATTTTCTTGCTTGATGTCCAGGACCACAACCGAGCCTTGGTAGTCGAGCAGATTGGGAATGACGATGCCCACGCCCTTGCCCGAGCGCGTGGGTGCGGCCAGGATCACAAACTGTTGCCCAGGTAGGCGCACCAACTTGCTACCGTGCTTGCCGACCACGATGCCGGTCGGCGACGGTTTGAGCATGTCCTTCTTGGCGAGATCACTGCCAGAGGCAAAGCGCGCGTCGCCATGCAAGGCGGCGGCTTTGGGCTTGAACAACAGGATCAGCAGTGCGAACGAGGCCAGGACCGGCACGCCGAAGCCAATGGCGCCAGCCAGCTTGATCTTGCTGGCATAGGGAGCGAACTGCGGGAGGTCCAGCGCGTTGATGTAAGACCAGTAGGTGCCGACGTTGAGCGGCCCGCCCACCTTCAGCAACACCAATATCAATTTGCCGGAAAGGAAAAGCCCTGCGATCAAGGCACACAGCAATAGTCCAATGGCGACGCCGATCTTGATCTCTCTGCTCATAGCGCAATGCCTTCCATCCTCGGATCCTTGGCTTGTTTTGATCAGGCAATCGCTTGTGAGATTACAGGATCACGCCATGCGGCCGGCTCGTCATGCATCGCCATGAATAAGGCGGGGCACCTGATTGCCCGTATCAAATAGCACACATACCGAAACGGTAATTCAGCTCATGGACCATGCGCCCGATGCGGGATCGGGATCGGGATCGGATCAGGTACCTCGGCGTTGAGTGGTGCCTGGTATCGAGAGTTTGTCGTCAGTCAACGCAACGCTTTGCAACTGCCGGCATAGCCAAGGCTTGGTCAGTAACCATGCACCGGACGATGCGCCTTGACCGCCATCACCAGGCCCAGCCCGGCCAGCAGCGACACCGCCGAGGTGCCGCCGTAGCTCATCAGCGGCATCGGCACGCCGACTACCGGCAGCAGGCCGGAAATCATCCCGCCGTTGACCAGCACGTAGACGAAGAACGCCAGGCCGGTGGCGCCGGCAACCAGGCGCGAATAGGTGTCGCGCGCTTGCGAGGCGATCCATAAACAGCGACCGATCACGATCAGATACAGGGTGAGCACGGTCGCCACGCCGATCCAGCCGAATTCTTCGCTGAGCACCGAAAACGCAAAGTCGGTGGTCTGCTCTGGAATGAAGTTCAGATGCGACTGCGAGCCCAGTCCCCAGCCCTTGCCATCCAACCCGCCCGAGCCAATGGCGATCTTGGACTGGATGATGTTCCAGCCGGCGCCGAGCGCGTCGTTTTCCGGGTTGAGGAACATCATGATGCGGTCTTTCTGGTACGGCCGCAGCAGCCAGAACCAGGCCACCGGCGCGGCCGCCGCCACGCCCCCCACACCCACCGCCACCCACCACCACGGCAGTCCGGCCAGCAACAGCACGAACACGCCACTGGCGGCGATCAGCACGCCGGTACCGAAGTCCGGCTGCAGCATGATCAAGGCGGTCGGCACGCCGATGATCACCCCGGTGACCAGCACGGTGGAGATGCGCGGCGGCAGCGGCATGCGGTGCAGATACCAGGCGGCCATCATCGGCAGGCTGATCTTGAGCAGCTCGGCCGGCTGCAGGTAGAACACTTTCAGATCCAGCCATTGCCGGCCGTACTTGCCAGTGCCCAGCGCGAACACCGCAAGCAGCGGCAGCATCGACAGGCCGTACACCCATGGCGTCCAGGCGCGCAGGCGCAGCACCGACATGCGCGAGATGCCCCACATCGCCACAAAACCGACGAGGAAACGGATGCCCTGCGCCATTACCAGGTGGTCGCCGTTGGCGGTGCCGCCAGCGCTCTTGAGCACCGACAGCCCGATCACCATCAACGCCGCCAGCGCCAGGCACAACACCCAGTCCAGGCTGCGCGTGACGCGCGCGGCCATGTCTACCAGCCAGCGCAGGATGTCACTCAATGGTCGATCTCCTGGACCACATCGGGTACATCCGGCACCACCGGTTGCGCCGGCGTGTTGGGGTCCAGTGCCACTGCCGTCTGGCCGATCACCACCGGCAACTCATCCAGCGTGGCGGCGGCCGCATCGCCGGCCTGACGCGCATCGGTGGCGCCGGCTTCGAACTGGTTGACGCCCACTGCGGTCATGCCGAGCTCGCTGTCCAGCGGCTCCAGGCCGGCCGGCATCTTGCCGAGCAACCAGGCATCGAAGATCTTGCGTGCGATCGGCGCCGCCGAGCTGGTGCCGAAGCCGCCGCCTTCCACCGCCACCGCCACCGCAATAACCGGGTTGTCGGCCGGCGCAAAGCCGACGAACAGGCCACGGTGACGCAGATGCAGTGGCAGGCTGCGCGGGTCCACCGCCGCCACACCGCGACGGCTGACCACCTGCGCGGTGCCGGTCTTGCCGGCCATCTGATACGGCGCGCCGGGCGTGATGGCATAACCGGTACCGCCGGGGCGCATGGTGTCCATCATGCCTTCGCGCACCACCTGCAGATGCGCCGCGCTCGGGCTGATCGGCTTGCCGGGCGGCTGGATCATCGGCTGCCAGGGGTGGTCGAAGCCGGTCCGTTGTTCCAGCACCAGGTGCGGACGCAGCAGCAGGCCGCTGGCGATCGCCGAGACGCCGCGTACCAGCTGCAACGGGGTCACCTTCCAGTCGCCCTGGCCGATGGCGATGTTGACGGTGTCGCCCGGATACCAGCGTTCCTTGCGGGTTTTGTACTTGTAGGCCGGCGACGGCAGGATGCCGCCGATTTCGCCGAGCAGGTCCACCCCGGTGGGAGCGCCGAAGCCGTATCCGCCCATGTAGTGGTCGAAGCGCTCGACGCCCATGTCCACCGCCAGGCGGTAGTAATAGGTGTTGACCGACTGGGCGATCGACTTGCGCAGGTCGGTCCAGCCATGGCCGCCGCGGTGCGAGTCGCCCCAGCCGCGGCTGACCCCGGGCAGGTAGAACATGCCGGTGGACAGCACCCGGTCTTCCGGCCGACGCAGGCCGCTGTCCAGGCCGGCCAGGGCGATCAGCGGCTTGAGCGTGGAACCCGGCGCCACCCCACCCAGCACCAGCCGGTTGAACTGCGGCCGCGACGGGTTGTCGTTGAGCGCCTTGAAATCGGTATGCGAGATGCCGTTGACGAACAGGTTGGGGTCGTAGCTGGGCAGGCTGACCATGCCCAGGATCTCGCCGGTGCGCGGGTCCATCGCGATCGCCGCGCCTTCGTGCTCGCCGAAGGCGGCCACCATGGCGCGCTGCAGGTCGGCATCCACCGCCAGGCGCAGATCTGCACCCGATTGCGGCGCAACCCGGCCCACGGTGCGGATCGCCCGGCCCTGCACGTTGGTCTCGACCTGCTCGTAGCCGACCTGGCCACGCAGATCCTGCTCGTAATAGCGCTCCAGGCCGGACTTGCCCATGTGGGTGAGCGCGGCATTGCCCTCGCCCAGCACCGCCAGGTCCTTTTCGTCGATGCGGCCGACGTAACCGATGATGTGCGCGAACAGCGGGCCGTACGGATAGCGCCGGGTCAGATACGGCTCCAGTTCCACCCCGGGGAAGCGCCAGCGCTCTACCGCAAAGCGCGCCATTTCCTCGTCGCTCATGCGCAGCTTGAGCGTGACCGGCAGGAAGCTGCGGCGCGCGCGACGCTCGCGGTTGAAGCGCTCAAGATCCTCCGGCGCGATCGGGATCACCTTGCCCAGCGCCGCCAGCATGGCGTCCATGTCGGCGACCTTGTCGGGGGTCACGTCCAGACGGAACGCCGGCACGTTCTCGGCCAGCAGCCGGCCGGTGCGGTCGTAGATCATGCCGCGCCCGGGCACCACCGGCTTGGGCTTGATGCGATTGGCTTCCGAGCGCGTGGCGTAGACCTCGTGGTCGAGCACCTGCAGCTTGAAATACCAGGCGCCCAGGCCGACCAGGCACAGCACCACCATCACAAAACCGAGCACTGCACGCCGGCGGAACTGCTCGGCCTCCGCATGCGGATTCTTGGGCTGACGGCGACCGTGCATGGCTTACTTCTTGCTCCGCTTGCCCAACCGCACCGCATCCAGCAACACGAACAGCGGCGGCCACAGCGCCATGCCCAGCAACGGCGCCCACCAGTAGCTCCAGGGCAGGGTCGGCTCGCCGATGGCCAGATGCACGGCCGACGACACGATACGGTCGTTGAGCAGCAACCCGCCGATCGCCAGCGCCTGCTGCGAGACCGGGAAGAAGCGCAGCCGGGCGCGGAAACGCTGCAGGATGAAGGTCATGATCACCAGCCGCAGCGCCTGCTCGCCGAGCAGCCCGCCATACAGCAGGTCGGCCAGCACACCGGTCACGAAGGCGATGCCCAGCCCGACCCGGTCCGGCTCTTCGATCACCCAATACGCCAGCACCAACGCCAGCCAGTAAGGACGCAGCGGCTGCACCACCAGCGGCAGCGGCAGCAGGCCCAGCACCAGCGCGATGAAGATGCTCGCCGGCAGGATCCAGGTGTTGCGCATGCGGGTCATTGGTCCGTCTCCTGCGGAGCCGGACGGGATTGGGGATTGGGGATTGGGGAATCGTTGGAAGCAGCGCCCTGCGGCGGAGCCGGACGGGAATCAGGCATCGGGATGTTGGCTGCGTTCGACACCGGCGCGCGCGCGGGCGTGGTGGCCGGGCGGCTGGATGCCGGCGCGCGGGCCGGCTGCACGCCTGGCGCGGCAGGCGTCGGCGCGGACTGGGCGCGCGGCGTGGTGCCGGTGCCGGTGCCGGTGCCGGATGCTGCATCCGCCGTCGGGCGTGCGGTATCCATCGCCGCGTCGGACACTCCGCTCGCCGGCGTGCGTGGTGTTGCGGTCACCGGCGCGGCAGGTGCCGCGACGCCGTTGCGGTTGCCGTTGCCATTCCCGATTCCCGACTCCCCACTCCCGGCCCCCGGCTCCACCCGCAGCGGCTTGCCGGCGCGCAGCAGCAGCACGTCGCGGCCGCGATCCAGCTTGGCGGCCGGGGTCAGCTCGCCCACCAGGAAGGCGTGGGTGTCATCGGGATGCAGTTCGGAGACCTTGCCGACCGGGAAGCCGGCCGGGAAACGGCCGCCCAGGCCGGAGGTGACGATCTCATCGCCCACCTGCACCCCGGCACTGAGCGGGATGTCGCGCAGTTCGAGGCGGTCGCCGCGGCCGTAGACGATCAGGCGCACGCCGTTGCGCGCCACGCTGACCGGCACCGCATGGTCCGGGTCGGTGAGCAACAGCACGGTGGAATGCAGCGGCGTCACTTCGATCACCTGGCCCATCAGGCCGCCGGCGTCGATCACCGCCTGGCCCATCAGCACGCCATCGCGGCTGCCGGCATCCAGCAACAGGCGCTGGCGGGTCGGGTCCAGGTCGATATCCAGAATCGGCGCCAGCTGCACGTCCAGACCACGGCGCTCGGCCACGTTGAGCAGTTCGCGCAGCTGCGCATTGTCCAGCGCGGCGGTCTGCAGGCGGGTCAGGCGGGCGTTGGCCACCAGCAGCTGATTGCGCAGGTCGCGGGTCTCTTCCACCAGCTGCGCGTGGGTGGCAGCGTTGTCGCGCACTTGCGAGCCGATCCGCCCCGGCAATCCCGCCACCGCCCAGATCGGCTGGATCAGCAGATTGGCCTGCATGCGCATCTGGCTTAGCCAACCGCCACGGCTATCGAGCGCGATCAACACGATCGCCAGCACCAGATAGACCAGCAGGCGCAGCGTGGAAGTGACTTCGCCCGGACGGGGAGCGACGGGAGGACCGGCGTAGGAGGGCACTTTAAGGCCGGGATTTGAGAGTCGGGATTGGGGATTCGAGGAGCGGTCGGCTGCCCCCGATACGACTAAGCGTTAGACACACAGGGCTGTACCGCAATCGGTCAAGGCCGAAGGCCGGGACACGCGTTGCGAATCCCAAATGCCGACTCCCGAATCCCGAAAGCTTCACTCCGGCGCGAAGAACTCGTTGCCGTGCATGTCCACCAGCTCCAGCGCGCGACCGCCGCCGCGTGCGACGCAGGTGAGCGGGTCGTCGGCCACCTGCACGTGCAGGCCGGTTTCCTCGGAGATCAGGCGGTCCAGGTCGCGCAGCAGCGCGCCGCCACCGGTGAGCACGATGCCGCGCTCGGCGACGTCGGCGCACAGTTCCGGCGGGGTCTGCTCCAGCGCCAGCTTGACCGCCGAGATGATGCCCGACAGCGGCTCGTGCAGCGCTTCGAGCACTTCGTTGGAGTTGATCTTGATCATCTTCGGCACGCCCTCGGCGAGGTTGCGGCCGGAAATTTCCATCTCCTGCACCTCCTCCTGCGGATAGGCGCAACCGATCTGCAGCTTGATGCGCTCGGCAGTGGCTTCGCCGATCAACATGCCGTGGTTACGGCGCACGTAGTTGGTGATCGACTCATCGAAACGGTCGCCGCCCACACGTACCGACTGCGAGTAGACGATGCCGTTGAGCGAGATGACCGCCACCTCGGTGGTGCCGCCGCCGATATCGATGACCATCGAGCCACGCGCTTCGGTCACCGGCATGCCGGCGCCGATCGCAGCGGCCATCGGCTCTTCGATCAGATACACGTCGCGTGCACCGGCCTCTTCCGCAGATTCCTTGATCGCGCGGCGCTCGACCTGGGTGGAGCCGGCCGGCACGCACACCAGCACGCGCGGGCTCGGGCGCAGGAAGCGCGATTTGTGCACCTTCTTGATGAAGTGCTTCAGCATCGCCTCGGTGTAGGTGAAGTCGGCGATGACGCCGTCCTTCATCGGGCGGATCGTGGTGATGTGGCCGGGGGTACGGCCGAGCATCTGTTTGGCCTCGGCACCGACCGCCGCCACCGAGCGCGTGCCGCCGATCGCGCGGTCTTGACGCACCGCCACCACCGATGGTTCGTTCAGGACGATGCCCTGCCCGCGCACGTAGATCAGCGTATTGGCCGTGCCAAGGTCGATGGACAGGTCGTTGGAGAACATGCCGCGGAGTTTCTTGAACATCGAGGGAGCCGTTCCTGAAAGAGTCGCTTGCCCTGTCGCCAATGCAGAAACAACTGGTCGATAAGCGGGCAGAAAACGAAGTCCACTAGCCTAGCAATCCCCCCCGGTGCGGGCAAGGAAAAAACAGCCGTTTCGGCGCGATTTTCATGCGGGGGTCACACCGGGCATGGCATGCGGTTGTGGCCCTGATCGGTCGCAGCCGTTACCCTTTGCGCCGCGGCGCTCGCGTCGTCCCGCTGCCAGCCCGGCAATCGGCGGGTATTTCCCAACGCAAAGGCCTGACTCGATGTCCGCACTGATCTGTGGTTCCCTCGCCTACGACACCATCATGGTGTTTCCGGACCAGTTCAAGAACCACATCCTGCCGGACAAGGTGCACATCCTGAATGTGTCGTTCCTGGTGCCGCGCATGCGCCGCGAGTTCGGCGGCTGCGCCGGCAATATCGCCTACAACCTGCATCTGCTCGGTGGCGCGCCGATCCCGATGGGCACCGTGGGGCAGGACTTCGGCCCCTACCGCGAACATTTCGAGGCGCTGGGCATCGACCTGTCGCGGGTGAAGATCATCGACGACCTGTTCACCCCGCAGGCCTTCATCACCACCGACCACGACAACAACCAGATCACCGCGTTCCATCCGGGCGCGATGATGCGCAGCTACGAAAACCACGTGAAGGACGTGCCCGGCGTGACCCTGGGCCTGGTCGGCCCGGACGGGCGCGAGGGCATGATCCAGAACGCGGAAGAGTTCGCTGCCTCCGGCATTCCCTTCATCTTCGATCCCGGCCAGGCGATGCCGCTGTTCAACGGCCCGGAGCTGCGCGAGTTCATCGAGCAGGCCGACTACGTGGTGGTCAACGACTACGAGTCCAACCTGCTGCAGGAACGCACCGGCTGGAACGAGCAGGACATCGTCTCGCGCGTTCAGGCCTATATCACCACGCAAGGCCCGAAGGGCGCGTTGGTGCATACACCGGAAAAGACCTATGACATCCCGCCGGCGCACGAGCGCCGCGTGGTCGACCCGACCGGCTGCGGCGATGCGTTCCGCGCCGGCCTGATCTACGGCATCCAGGGCGGTTACGACTGGCTGACGATCGGGCGGATGGGCAATCTGATGGGCGCGTTGAAGGTGGAGCATCCAGGTACGCAGAACCAGCGCTTCGACTTTGCCGAGTTCAACGACCAGTTCAAGCAGCAGTTTGGGTATGCGCTTTGATCCGCACCGCCGCTGATCAGCGTTGAGTGCCGCTTTACCCTTCTCCCATCGGGAGAAGGTGGCGCCTAGCGCCGGATGAGGGTACGAGCGAAGCCACGTGCAGTTGGCATTATGCAAGGGCTTGGCCCCGTATCCCTCCCCCAATCCCCGCTCCGCGCCCCGGCCCGCGCTTGCGGCACGGGCGCTCCAGGGCACGCGCCGGTAGCGCGCTGGCCGTACCTTCTCTCCCCCGGGGGAGAAGGGTTCTCGCGGATTAGGAGAGCCGCCTACTCCATCGCCCCTGCCATCGCTGGACGTGGCGCACGCATCGGCATTCGCAATTTGCTGCAATGCAGTTTGAGCATCAGGCCGATCTGTGCCTCTACTGACGCTTCGCGCTCATTGAGGAACGCTGGCCCATGTCCGAGCCAAGCGTTGTCGCCGCTACGTCCACTGCCCTGCCGGAGATCGAACCGGATGCGCTCCGGCAGATCCGCCGGCTGCGCGACATTGCCCCGTTGGCCGCGCCACTGTCGCGCTCGTGGCGACGCTGCCTGGAAGAACACGCACTCCTGCCCGAGGCTGCGCCCGAGCCGCTGGTGCACGACGCGCTGCATGTGCGCGAGCGCCAGCAACGCCTGGGCGAGGTGTTGCGCATCGCCAAGGTGGAAATGGAAAACCTCTACGAGCAGATCGCCGGCAGCGGCTATGCGGTGATCTTTGCCGACGCCGAAGCGACCGTGCTGCACAGCGTGCACGACCCGACCCTGCTGCGCGATTTCCGCCAGGCCGGCCTGTTCTGCGGCGCCAGCTGGGCCGAGTGCCACCAGGGCACTAACGGTCTGGGCACCTGCGCTGCCGAATGCACCGCGGTGAGCGTGCACCGCGGCGAACATTATCTGACCCGCCATCTGCCGCTGTCGTGCAGCGGGGCGCCGATCCTGGACCCGCATGGCGGCCTGCTGGCAGTGCTGGATGCTTCAACGCCCAATGCGCAGGACGGCAAGCAGATTCAGCGGCATACCGTGGCGCTGGTGAGCATGTCGGCAGCGCAGATCTCGCGCTCGCATTTCCTCAACCAGTTCGGCCACGCCTTCATCCTGCGCTTCCATAGCCGGCCCGAGTTTGCCGGCCTGCTGCACGAGGCACTGATCGCGATCGATACCGACGGCCGTGTGCTGGCGGTCAACGAGGCGGTGCTGGAGCAACTGGGCAAGATCGACCGCAGTCAGCTGGTGGGCCGCAACATCTCGCAGGTGATGCAGCTGGATTTCGACACCCTCGAGCACCGCGCCGGCAGCGACGCCGGCACCTTGTGGTCGATCCGCTGCGCCTGTCACGGGCGGCGTTTCTACGCACTGGTGCGCCCGCCGCGTGCACGTCCTGCGCTGCCGGCGGTGGGCGGACCGGCGCAGCTGGCGCCGGATACCGAGCTGCAGCCCGGTGACCATGTGGGCTCGGATCCGCGCATGCGCCACAACCTGGCCAATGCGCTGAAACTGGCCGCGCATCGCGTCTCGATCCTGCTGAGTGGCGACACCGGCACCGGCAAGGAAGAATTCGCCAAGGCAGTGCATCTTGGCTCGCCGTGGGCGCATGGCGCATTCGTGGCGATCAATTGCGCGGCGATTCCCGAGGCGCTGATCGAAAGCGAATTATTCGGTTATGCACGCGGCGCGTTCACCGATGCCGCGCGCGAAGGCCGCCACGGCAAATTGTTGCAAGCCAGCGGCGGCACGCTGTTTCTGGATGAAATCGGCGACATGCCGCTGCCATTGCAAAGCCGCCTGCTGCGCGTGCTGGAAGAACAATGCGTCACCCCGCTAGGCAGCGAGCGCGCAGTGCCGCTGGAGCTGCACGTCATCAGCGCAAGCCACCGCGACCTGGCGCAGCGGGTGGCCGCCGGCGAGTTCCGCGAGGATCTGTATTACCGGCTCAATGGCGTGGTGTTGCACCTGCCGCCGCTACGCGAGCGCAGCGACAAGGCGGAGTTGATTCGCACCTTGCTGCGCGAAGAAAACAGCGAGCACAGCGTGCGCATCAGCGAAGAAGCCATGCACAAATTGTTGAGCTACGCCTGGCCCGGCAATCTGCGGCAATTGCGTAACGTGCTACGCACGGCGGCCGTGCTGTGCAGCGATGGCGTGATCCGCTTACCGAATCTGCCGCAGGAAATCGTCGATGCCGGCAGCGCGCCGTGTCTGGTCGATGGCCGCGCGGTAGCCGCCGACGACATGCCCGGTCGCGTTGCACTGGATCAAGCCGAACGCCTAGTGCTGCAGCAGCAACTCGAACGCCATCGCTGGAATGTCAGCCGCACCGCCGATGCCTTGGGCATCAGCCGCAATACGCTGTATCGCAAGCTGCGCAAGCATGGGTTGGATACCGGCTGATTGAGGGGCGGTGATTCGGGATTGGGAATTGGGGATTCGTAAAAGCCAAGGCAGCGTCTCTCAGCGCTGGCACTTGGCGCGATCAACAAAAAGCATTCTTTGCCATCAAGGCGGGCACCGCTGTTGCTCGGTGCGGCATGCACCACGTACATGCCGTAATTGCGGAGCGGTGATCTGTCGCTTGGCTGCAGGGCCCTTGCCCGCCCAGCGTCGCGGGACATGCTGCAAGTACGTCCTTGTAGCAACTGTGTTGTTGGAGGGGCTTTGGCCACTCCGTCAGCCGGGCACGGTGGTGCCGGCTGCTGTCAGCAGCCATCGT
>NZ_JACHOF010000008.1:0-208607 GCF_014199765.1 Xanthomonas sp. 3058
TTCCCGACACTGCTGCACGCGCGCACCGAGATCGAACGCTGGCGACGCGAATACAACGAGGACCGCCCCAAGAAAGCAATCGGCGGCATGACACCAGCTGCTTATGCCCAACATCTGGCCAACACCGATATCATTACCCCCGGACTCTAAACCAAGCCGCTACTCAGGGCGGGGGGATGTCGCATGGCCCACACGTCCGCAACCTTCCAGTCGAAGATGGGCCGCCAAACCATGGATCCCGATTCGTGGTGATTGAATCGAGGCTGACGCGCACGGCGATCACTTTCCTCCGCGCGAATTCCTAGCCACTGAAGCACCGGCCCACTCCGAAGCATTGGGCCTACGATTTGCAGAGTGATCGGCAATACTTTCAGTTCCTCAGTGCAAAACTGCGACTGGCTTGCTGGAAAGCGCTGCTTGACCATGCAGAGGTCAAGGAAGGGGAAGCCAGAAGGCTTCAGCAAAGCTGCAGCACGCTGAACGATGTCATCTGGCATACCGTGCTTGGGCCAAGACTGCAGCACGTAGGCGCGCCGATGCTCCAGTTCGGCGGAAAAGTCTGCGCGAACCACCTCGATGGTGGGTCCGCCTGTGCGATGCGCCAACGAATGCACGAAGTCGTAGGTCAGCGGATGCTCGTTGCCGGTGTCGGCAAACACCGCGCGGAACCGTCGGCCTGACTCGATCGCCTTCAGGTAGGTGGCGGTACTGTCCTTGCCGCCGCTGACGTTTACGAGGTGCTGAGTTTGTCTGAAAAACCCCTGGTCAATGGACTTAGCCATGGTTGGCCTCCTTATCGCTCAAGATGGTCCGCTCCGCTTCGCGCAAGTGCTGCAATGTGTCGGTGTCGATCCGGTCCAGCGCCTCGGCGATGGTGTAGTCCATCTCGGCCAGCCAATCGGCACGATTCAGCACCAGAGCGGCGGTCAGCGCCTCCCCGGTGGACAAGGGGCCAGGCCTTCCCATACGCGCGGCGGCGCGAGCAACCTCGATCGTGCGCCGCAGGTTCATGGCTGCGTCCTCCATGCGGCGCCGAGCTGGGCGCGTGCTTCCTCGACACGCATGAGGCGCAAGCCCCAGCGCACCGACCAGGTGCGGGCCTGCTGCTCGTTGCAGGTCAGCATCAGTTGCCCGGAGGACTCCAAGCGATCAGCGCGGGACGGGAACAATATTTCGTCCAGTTCGATGACCTCCTGCAGGCCGAGTTTCTGACAGAGAGCCTCGGCGTTGAGAGATTTGGCGCTGCCTTGCGGGCCGAGAAGGATGACGGACTCAGCCATGTGCAGCCTCCCGCCGCACAGCCATGCGAGTACGGCGCCGCAGGCGCTGTGGCACCTGTCCAACGGCCAGGCCGGTCTGGGTGAGGCGCGGGCGGCGCGACGTCCACAGCTTGTAGACAAGCGCGCCGCCGGCGGTCGGCGCCAGGACCATCGCCAGAGTGAGCAACTCAACCATTGGCCACCTCCTGTGCGGCCTGTGCGACTGCTGCAGCTGCAGCCGCAGTCGGTCTGCGCGGCAGCATGTTGGCCAGGTCAAAGGGGAAGTCCAGGCCGTCCATGAACTCGGCCAACTCCGTGCTGATGCGGTCTTCCGCCGTCGTCCACAGGCGAGGCCCTTCGATGAGTTTCCAGCCGGTGCCGGTGCCGCTCCGCCGCTCCCAGGACTGGCGAGCCTCACGAAGCGGCCCCATGTTCAGGGTGGCAGTGACCACGACCGCACCATGCGTGACGTGCATGGTGATGGTCGCCGAGCAGTCGCCCATGGTGCGTTCGTAGCCGGCGACGGCCGGCGTGGTAGCCTCCGCGCCGGGTCCGGTGTCCAAAGCCAGTGGATGTGCTGCTGTGGCTGGACGTGTTCCAGTTTGCTGTTGCATATCGACTCTCCTGAGTTGCGTTGGTGGAGGGCCTTGGGGCGGTGTGACAGCACCGCCCGCCGGCCCGCTGTTGCGGGGTTAGATCAGGTCGGCGCCGGATGGCGGAATGCTGGGGTCAGGCTCACGCAGGCGCTGCGCGCCATTGAGAACTTCGAGCAGTTCGTGGCGGATGTATTCGGCCACTGCCGCCGGTCCGTCGTGATTGATGCCTGCCTCGATCGCGATATCGTTGGTTAGTGCGGCCAGCAACGCGGCCGCGTGGTACGCGCGCCAGAGGCGGTATTGCTCTTCTTCGTTGATCGAGAAAT
This sequence comes from Xanthomonas sp. 3058, assembly GCF_014199765.1. NCBI lineage: Bacteria > Pseudomonadati > Pseudomonadota > Gammaproteobacteria > Lysobacterales > Lysobacteraceae > Xanthomonas > Xanthomonas sp. 3058. The sequence continues at coordinate 2,182 of NZ_JACHOF010000008.1, forward strand.
CAGCGTCCGCCGGCAACTGTGCGTTCGGGTGAGCGGCGTCCATCAGGCCACCTCCAATGCAGGCATGCGTTCGATCACCCATTTCTGCAGCGCGGCGGCCTCGGCTTCCGGCATCACCACGTGCAGTGAGCCGATGACCAGGCCAGTGCCGTCATCGACGGGGAACACCTCGGTCGGCTTCTCGATCGCGCTGCAGGCGAACATGACCGGTGGGCGGTCATGCAGACCGTCCGCATACAGTTCGGCCAGCACGTCGGTCGGCCGGATCTGCAGGAGCAGGTAGACGCCGGGCGCCACGCGCAGCGCCTTGTGCAGGTCGCGGCGGCTCACTGGCGCACCTCGGCCAGGTCGGCATTGATGCTGGAAATGGCGGCCTCAACGTCGGCCAGGGTCAGTGCCTCGGGCGCCTTGCCGGCCGCCTGCAGCTTCGCTTGCAGGGCGAGCCAGGCGGTGTGGTTCCAGTCGAGGGTGTCGGCGATCAATCCGAAGAAATGGGCGATCTGACGCGCGGCGTTTGCCGGCGCTTCTTGAGCGTCGTAGGACATGCAGGATTCCTTTTGTGTTTTGGAATCCGCCACCCAGACGCCAATCAGGGTGGCGGACGGTACGCGGTTGGCGTGCCGGCCAAAAGGGAACCGGTGGGCCTTGCGGCCCCCGCGCACCGCCCGCCATAAAGCTGGCTGGCATGCACCCGCGACGATGCGGGCAACAAAAAAGCGCCATGCATCGGTCGATGGGCGCTGGTGCGCCTTTTGATTCGGGACGCCAATCCCGGTCGCCGAATGTGCGGCGACAACTCCATGCTCACTCGAGATGCCAGCACTGTCAATGGAAATTTTGGGATTTTTTGGGAATTTATGTATTGCCGGGGCAATGGCGGGGCCGTCACAATCCAGCACTTCACGGAAACCACGGAGGGAACGCATGGAAGGCTTGTTTGTTCTTGGCGCATTCGCGCTGGCGTGGTTTGCGGCGGCTCGCTTCGGCAGAGCGCGCGGCTGGGGCCGGATACAAAGGCACGGTTTGGGCTTGGTCGCTGGATTTATGGCGACAGCCGTCGTTGGGGCGGTGCTCGGACCAGTACCTAACACTGCTGTGACGGAGACTGCTTCAATCGCGCCCAAACCTGCGGTATCCGATACAGCCTCCGTCGCTCCCAACCCGTCAAACGAAAAGCCGAACGACGTGGACACGTCCACGAGTCCAACGCTCGGGCTGACCTTGGACGAATACGTGCAGAACTTTAATGTACAGGCATCCAGGCTCTCGCTCGCTGATCGTGCGAATCCGGATATCCAGTCGGGGGCTGTCAATGACGTCGCCACGTTGCAACTCGCTCCCAGCCGCTTCATCACGGTTTCGTTGTCGAAGGGAACGAAGGACGTGCAAGGGGTTTCATTTATTGGAATTCCAGACGGCAGCCATGAGACCACCGCGCAGATTATTTTGGCCTCTGGAATTGCAGTGCATGCTGCGTTCGGCAGTTCTCCCGACGTCGATGTTGCGGACGTCTTGGGCAAGATGCTCACCGGGCTTAAACCCAATGATGGGGAGAAAACTGCAGTAATTGCGGGCAAAGAAGTCAGCGCCCGCATGTCGGATGTTCTAGGGCTGTCAACTGGCGTCGCACCTGCAGTTTCCAAGCACCGTTGAGCTTCAGTTTTCTCCATGCTTTGCCGCATCCACATGGCGTAGGCGTACACAAGTGGCTTCGCCACAAAAGTACCGCCGCCGCGACCTTCCGTACTCTTCACGGCTTCAAACTGACCAGATATGGTCAGTTTGTTGTTTGCCGTCGTGGATCGGGCATCCACCTCGTTGATCAGCTCTTGGGTCTGTTGATTTCTGATCCAGCGCGCAGGTCGATGGCGATCCTCACCACCTGCAGCATCATGCAGGTCATTCAAGCAGTAGCGCCCAGCGGTATCCCTCCGGATCTGCAGGTTGGCAACGATCAGTGCGGATCCAGTCATTTGGCGAACACCCAGCACTTAACGGTGGTACCGACACCGGTCAGGTCGTCCTTGAGGACAGCGCTGTTGACGGCCACGTTCGCGCCGATGAACTTGTGCCGGCGCGAGTCGCTGAGCAGCGCACGCAGCACCTTGAGATCGGGCACGGCTTGGCTGAACTGCGAGGCCCGTGCCGCGAAGTGGTTGAGGTTGATCGCAATGCGCTGCGCGTCGCGGCTGTGGTTGACGACGGCTTTGCCGTGGCCGGTGGCCTCGAGGTACTCGTAGACCTCCCAAAATTCGTTGACCATCGCGTGGTCCGCGCTGATCGCCTTCTGTCGTTCCAGCGCCATGTCCAACAACGCGAGCCGTGTCTGCTCGACCATGTCGTCAGGCAGAGCGACAACCAGTCGCAGACAGTCGAACAGCGCCAGCATCTGCGCATGGTTTTTGATGACGCGTTCAAGGCGCAGATCCTGCTGCGCGCGTAGCTTGGCCTCGAATACCTTCACCCGCTCGGCGAACAGGTCGAGGATGGCCCGCTCCTGCCGGATGGCACGCACGAGGAAATGGCTGACCTCTTCGACCTGCAGCGCATTGAGGTTGTCGGCCGCGATGCGGCTGTCGGTCGTAACCTGCGGCCTCTTGAAGTGCAGCTTCACGATGCGCGTGAGGATCGCCTCGCTGGCGTCCACTGCGGCGTTCTGGGTGATCACGATCGTGCCGCGAAACGGCGGCTCGTAGGTCTCGTTGCCGCCGTTGCGCACGCCGCGGGTTGCCAGGGTGCCGCCACCGAAGAAGTCCTTCAGTTCATCCCACTCGAACGTCTTGGAGTGCGCTTTGTCTGGCTCGCTGCGGTCGGCCTCCAGCAGGACGACGGGCATGCCGGACACCTGGCCCATGGCGCGGGCACGGCCGGCCTTGGACGACTTTGCCGGGTCGAAGCCCTCGTAGTCCGATCGGCCCAGCAGCTTCCACAGGAATGTCAGCAGCGTGGTCTTGCCGGCGCCGGCCTCACCTGTGGCTTCAAGGAACGGAAAGCTCTTGTGCCCGGCTCGGATCTGCTCAGCGAACAACGAGCCAAACCAGAACGTCATGGCCACCATGCCGTGCGTGCCGAAGCACTGCCACAGCCATGGCAGCCAATCCACGCGGAACGCCTCGGCGTCGCGCTGGATCTCCAATCGGATGGATTTCTGCGTGGTCTTCAAACGCAGCTTGTCGAACTCGAAGTAGTCCTCCTCGTTGGCCGTCACGAGCTCGCCGTCGCGCACGGCCATATCACCGAGCAGGTAAGCGCGGTGTTCCTTGCTGTAGCCCACGAAGTCGATGGCATCGACCGTCTTGATTGCCTCGGTCTGCTCCTCGATCAGACGGTCCAACTGGTGGCCGGTACCGGTGAACATGGCGCCGGCCGCCAGGGAGATCAGGCGCTTCTTGAACTCGGACGCGCTGGAGACATGACCACCGGTAAAGGTGCCCTTTACGCTGGGGCCATCGTGCGGAAAATCGACCCGGAAGTAGTACCAGCTTTCGTCGGTGACCTCTTGGCGTTGGAAATACAGCGCCTCGGGGTAGCAGTTGGCGATTTTCTGGACGGAGCAGGCGGCGCGCTTGATCTTCTTCAGATCCTCGGCCGCAACCTCGTCGCCGTCGCCGTCGCCGTCGCCGTCGTCGGCATCGATATCGCCCAGTTTCTCCTTGCGCAGCTTGTCGAAACGCTGTGTGTCGAAATCGAACCAGTACAGACGGGAGCGATACTCCAGCCAGAAGTCATTGCGGCCGTCGTGCTCGAACATCAGCAGGCCTTTGTCTACCGCCGAGCGGGCCACGAGCAGGTCGCCCTGGTAGCGGGCTTCCTTGACGTCGTTATCCCACTGCTTGGGATCGTCCGACGCGATAGCGCGCAGATGCAGGTCGTTCCAGTCGGTTTTCTTGCCGTCGCGCTGGACAATCTGCGCGGCCCGCGAATTGAAGCCGAGCGCCGCTGCACGCTTGATGTGCTTGTGCGTGTACGCGCGGGCACCCGGCTCGTTATCCAGTGCCCACACGAGCGTCGGAAGATCGGCCATGCGGGCCTTGGCAAGCTCGCGCAGTGATTCTTCTGGGAACGCGTTGGAGGACATGGCTGACACCGCGCACATGCCGTGCTGCATGCATGCGATGGCATCGAAGATGCCCTCAACGATCCACACTTCGCGCGTGGTCTGCATCGCGGTCAGCGCGGCCGGTGCCGCCCACCACACACCCGCATAGCTCTGGCCCGGCGCGAAGCGCGCCTTTTGCTTTCCGAACCGATGGGGGCGGTCGATCAGGCGCTCCCACCAGCCGCCCTTGACCAGTGGAAAGCGCACGGTCGCAGTACCGGCGCTGATCTTGCGATCGTAGTGACTGTCCTGGGTGTAAAGACCTTTCAGCGGCGCCAGGTCGAACCCACGCGAGAACTGCAGGTATGCATCGGCCGCAGCATTGGGAGCCGCAGCAGTCGGCTGGAAACGCTTGGACCAGTCGTCGAACAGGTCGTCGTACACGTCCTTAACGTGTAGCTCTCTCCCGCACTTGGATTGTCGGCCGCACTTCACGACCCACGGTTTGATGTGGTTGGTGTAGAGCTCTTTCTTGCCGCACGAAGGGCACTTGCCGCCGCGCATGTACTCGGTACCGCTCCGGTGCTTGAGTCCGTAATCCCGTTCGAGCCGGGACAGCACCTGTTGCCGCAGATCCTCTTGCATCGAGCTTCCTTAGATGCCGGCCCGGCGCCAAGGCGCGAGCGGAGTTGGGGCGTTGTCGATCACGACATACGCACCGCCGGCACGACGGTGCGCGTCAACGGCGGCAGCGAGCAGGCGTGCCTCTTCGTGCTTGGCGTGCGGCGCGACGCGCTGCGGCACATTGCTGGCCGCATCCACGAATCGTGGCTCCTGTGCGGTGAACCAGCTGCTGGCGTGTGTCACGATCTGACCTCCCCAGTTGCGGGTTGCAGATGGAACAGGACGACGGCGGCATCGGTCAGCGTCACGAGTCGCTCATCCACGCTGTCGGCCGCGACAAATCCTTCGCGCATGAGTGCGAGTACCACAACAGCACCGAAGCGTTGATCTGTCTCTGTCTCTGGCGCTGCCGTGCGGCCGATGTAGCCGTGCTCGGTCTTCACCAGGCCGCCGTGAATGAGGGCAACTTCCAGGCAGAGCTTCGCCGTGGGCGGCAATGCCGCCCAATCAATGGTCTTTCGCATTACGGGTGCCTCAGAGGTGAGGGAAGAGCGGCTCGCCGCCTACGGGAATCAGATCCATCTGGCGGTCGCCAAGCGACTCGCGGTACGCCTGCAAAGCCTGGGCGCGCTGAAGCGCCGGTGTTGGTGGAAGCTCGCTGTGCGACGTGGGCACGCCGCTGGGGCTGGCAATACCGGTCAACTCAGAATGGCCGGTATAAGTCGCCCCACACATCGGGTTTTCGCAGACATATGAGTCATGTCTCAAAAATTTATGCGCGAGGAAGCTGGTGCGTTTGATGAGCCTCCCCGTGCATGCCTCACAACGAAAGACAATTTTTTTTCGGCCGAACATGCTGACCCCCTTGAGCTTTAGGCGGTTGGGATTTTTGTGGCACTATTGGGCAGTGCCTTGAGCCCCAATGCGATTGCCGCTTTATGGGACTCCCCGTATTTGCCTTGAGATCGGCCGCGAAGCAGGTCATGTACGACCGACCGCTTCACCCCGTTCTGTCGCGCAAACGCAGAGACCGTGATGCCATTCGCCTCAAGCCACTGTCGCGCCTGTTCTGGGCTGCGGGGAGTGAACTGCTGCGTTTGGCTCTTACGGGGCATGTGGCGGTTCCGTTTACTTTTGGGAATTCTGTGGACTTAACTCAACATTGTCAAGTAAGGGAATGCCTGTATGACGGTAGGGAAACGCCTGAAGGATGAGCGCAAGCGGTTGGGCCTGACGCAGGACGAGATGGCCACCCAATTGGGTGTCTCGCGCTATGCGCAGTTGAACTTCGAGAAGGACATCAACCTGCCGGGCGGAGCGTATCTGCTCGCTGCACTGGATCGCGGCGTGGATGTTTTGTATGTGCTGTCAGGACAACGGGCGCAATTGGATCTCACCGATGTTCGTTTGCTGTCTGCGTTCAAGGGCGCGCCACAGGCTGCTCGCAACGCAGCACTTGCTGCGTTGGGCTTGGTGACGGAGGCCTCAGCTCAACAAACAAGTGCTAGCCCAACGTTGTCGTTCAACAACAGCGAAATTGGCTCGGTGATTTCTACAACTGCATCGATCGACCAAAGCAATATGCAGATTGTTGTTGGTGGGCGCAAAAAAAAGAGCAAGTGATCAGCATCGCGATTGGACAGCTACTCGTGGGGAATTGGCCGTTATCGGCTATACCTGACTGAACTGTAGAGCTTGCTGTGTAGCAAAAAAAAGCCGCCAGCTTGTGACTGGCGGCTTCTTTTTTTGGGTGTCGGCGCGTAGCTCCATGCGATCGAGTTGCCGTCGTCCTGACAGCGCGAGATGACCAGACATCCAGGTCAAGGATGACGCAATTCCTAAATTTGGTATGTAGGAAAAGTCCTCGTCACCGTGACGGCGCAGAGCCAGGCTGACTTAGGAGGCTGTTATCCCGATAGACCCATTCGCCATTTCGGGAGATGCCGTCTTTGACTTAGGCGGTACACAACTATAGGTTTGGTTGACTGGAGCTGTTTTCACTCCATCGGCGTCCTCAAGCCAGCGCTTATATACGAACGTTCCGGCAGTGCTTTTACCAGTGCAGCTGATTTGGAAAGTAAGTGGAGAACTGACTACAGTCGCAGTGCGGGTGCCTCCGGAGCAACTCCAGCCGCTGTGGCAACTAACAACTTCGAAATACATTTTAACCGGGAATGCCGGGTTGCCTGAGTAGTTAATTTTGTAGTCAAAGGGCGTACCAATTGGCCCCGAGACAGTTGGAATTGAATCAATCTTGAAGGGGATGCACTCCTTCCCCTCTTTATACAGCTTGAGACCTTTCGCCATTCCCTTACTAGCCAATGTCCTAAATTTCGTGTTCTGCAAGGCTATGGCATCTGCTGCATTGGTGTGGAATCCGACTTCAATGATGGTAGACGGGAACTCGGCTAATCGATTCTCTCCCTTGTCTTCTCCTCGCGGAGCAGTGTCGACGTCCCATTGTGCATAAGTTTCGTCAGAATTTATAATCTCCTTCATGGAGCAAAGGACTTTAGAGGTTAGATCCTTGCTTTTTTCAGTAAAGGGATGTTTGAGTTGGTAGAAGCCGGTGGTGCCTCTAACAGTGGCTGTACTGGACCCGTTCGTATGTATATGTAAGCCATAACTTGCCTTCAAGTAATTTCCGTACAGTGGACGTGCACGAATATCCTCGTTTTTCTCTCGCTCTATACTCGTCTTGTCGTTTGGGATTGATGCCCAGATTTTTTGCTGCTCTGGCAGCAAGCCCATCAGGTAATACTTTGCGGAAACCTCCCACCAAGGCTTTCCCGAAGGCGTATGTATCGCTGTTGACTCAGATCGAGTTAATGCAGTATTTATCTGAGCTCCATTGGCAGTAAGAGCATTGTTTACCGCTGTGGCATACGCTGGAGTGGTCGTGTCTTCGAGCATTCCATTGGCGGGGTCGCGTTGATAGCTCCACTCGGATTTTGTTCCGATGTGTTTAATGTACAAGCCATGTCCGGCAGACAATAAAAGCATGGGTAAGGGATCTTCAGTGGGGCCAACTAGATCACTTTTTTTTTTACAACTGCAGGTTCAGGGTGATAGAAGTAGATATCCTTCCCACCATACGTGCACTCGTACTCGGAGACGCTTACTTCCCCACGGAGCAACTGGCGGGCAGTAGTTGCGAACTCACTGCACTGGTCTTCAGATGCAGCCCCAGCTGTTTCAGGAACAGCATTCTTGCCAAGCTCAATTGTGAGTTTGCTCTCAGTCGCGGATAAGTGAGCTGAAACATCAAATTTGCGTTGGCCCGGCAGCTTAGAGGCTTTGCTCGCTTCCGACCGCAGTTGCTTTGTCACTGAATCTTCAATGGCACTTCGATCTATAGCGGACAGACTAGTTGCGGCAATTCCGTCGCTATTTTGCTGAGCCGCATTTGCGTATGAAGCCATGAACAGGCTGGCTGCTATGGCAAGTGTGGATGCACTCAATTCCAATGTAAATTTCATTCTCATACTCCTTGAGAAATTCCCTAATAGACCCTGGCTGGTGCTTAAAATTTTGCACTAGTCAGGCCTCGGATCCACCCCATCCCGAGCATATCCGAGGTGATATTTCTTGTCCATCGCAGTGCCAAAGAGGGTGCTAGGGTTGGATGTTTGCCTCAAGGGCCAGTGAAGTAGTGAAGCCGCTATTGCCCATAGTATGCGTTGCCCTAGCGATCAACCATTGCTGCAAATCGATTTCTGATTTGAAGCCGATGAGCTTTAGGCTTTGCTCTGGCGATACGTCCGCCCTCCCTAAAGCAAGCGTGTAGTCGAACTTCGCCGTTCCACGTTTAACGCGCTCCAGTTCTGCATGCGCATGCTGGCGTGCCGTTGCCTCATCGGCATAGGACTCGCGCAGGCGCTTTGCATTGTCGCCATTGCCCACCAACACCGACTGCCGCCGCGCCTTGCCTTTGTCCACCCAGTACGCGCGCACGCCGGTGTAGGCATCGCGGTCGGCCACGGAGTAGCGATGCTGATCACCGTCGCGGCGCGTCAGGGTGACAGTCGGCAGCGGCTTGCCGGTCGCCGTGGTGCCGGCGCCGATCGGCGCAAAGACCAACGCACCTCCCTTCACCGTTGCCACCGCATCAAAGCGCTGCCCCAAGCGGGTGAGCAGATTCATGTCGCTCTCGTTGGCCTGGTCGAGATGGGGCAGCTTGGTGCGCGCAAGCGCCTCGGCCACGCGCGGCGTCAGCCCATGCTCGCCGGCGAGCGTGTTGAGCACTGTACCCAGCGTGGTGTTGTGCCAGCTACGCTCGCGCCGCGTGCGCATATCGGCGGTGAGATCAGCACTACGCGCACGCACGGTGATGATGTCCGGTGCACCGCTGTACTCCACCTCGTCCACGATGAACGTGCCTTTGTCGACCAGGCCGGTGTCTTTCCAGCCCAGCGCCACGGCCAGGCGCACGCCGCGTTTGGGCAGCGCCATCTTGCCGTCGTGATCGTGGATGCGCAGATCTAGCTGGTCAGCTTCACCGCTGCGGCATTCGGTAAGGGTGAGATCGAGCAGGCGCGGCGCAATGCGTTCGGTGAGGTCGGTGCCATCGAGCACCACGCGCCATTGTGGGACTGGGTAACTCATGCGGCGGTCGTCTCCGGCGTGATGTCATCTGTGCGGCGTAGGCTCAGCTGGAACTCGATCCGGCGCGGCGTGCCGTCCTCGAAGAACAGCGACGCCGTCTCGTTGATGGAAAGCAGTAGATACGGTCCATAGACCACGCCAGCGCCATCCACCAGCGGCAGCGGCTCACCATCGGCCGCGAGCTCGCGCAGCGTGTCCAGCGACGCACGCGTACCGGTGAGCTCGGGCGCAATCAAGCCAGACAGGTCGATGGTGTCATCGCCCGGGCCCAGGAATTGGCTGGCCGCTCGCGCGCCGACGCGATCGCTGGTGGCGTGGCGCCAACTCATCTGCCGCTGTAGCTGCAGATACGCGGCGCTATCGAGGGCAAACACAAACGTGCCGTAGGACATCATCATCGGGGTGGATCCTCAGTCGTCGCGCAGGCTGGAGCGGCGGGTGGCCGCTGTGCGCCGGTCGCGCTCTTCGATCTGGCGGGCGACTTCGCGCGCCAGTGCGGTGGCGTCCATGCCCGGTGCGGCATGGACGTGGATGACGTAGCTGTTGCCGCCTGCAGGTGCGCTGGCGGCGCGCTGAGGGGCCGACAACGGTGCCCGGCTGTCGATCGCCGCCACGGGCGCTGTGGCCGTCGCCAGGGCCAGGCCGGCACCCACGGCACGCATCCGGTTGCCAAGCGCCATGACGGCCTGCACAGGCGCGCCCTGGCCGCGCTGCAGGCCCACGGTGAGGCCCTGCATGGTGAAGTCGCCCAGCTGGGCAAACACGCGCGAGGGACTGTGGATGCCCAGCAGGCCCTTGAAGCGATCGACCACACCGGTGCCGACGCTGGCGATCGCGTTGCTGGCGGCGCCGAGCTTGGAGCGAATGCCCTGGACAAGGCCGCTGATCATGTCCGCGCCGGCCTGCAGCATCCGAGCCGGCCAGTTGGCCAGCTGCAGGTTGATGCCGGCCCACAGCTGCAGCAACCCCTGGCGGATGCGATCGCCGTTGCCGGTGAACACGCCCACGATCAGCGACCACGTGCCCTGGACGGTTTGCCACACGCCGCCGAGGATCTGCTTGATCACCGGCAGCACGAACACAAACGCCTGCACCAGCCAGCCGATCGCCTTGACGGCCAGCTGCAGCTGGGTGACCAGCACCGCGCCAATGATCTGTCCGAAGCCGCGACCGGCCTGAGTTGCACCGTGCAACTGGGCGGTGGTGGCCTCGAACGGCGTCAGCAGCTGCTTGACCCACGCCCAGGCCTGGCCCATCGCAGCGGCCACGGTGTCCCACACCGGCGCCAGTGGCGCGAGCGCGGCCTTCAGCTCGGCGAGGACCGGCGCGGCCACATCGACGATGCCCTGCCACACGCCGATGGCAAAGGCCTTGATCGGCCCCCAGTACTTCCATACCAGCAGCGCCACCGCAGCGACGGCCGCACCAATCGCCAGCACCGGCAGGCTGACGCCGCCGAGCAGCGGCAGCAGCAGGCGCGCGCCATTGGCGAGCATGGGCAGCACGCGGCCGCCGAACGCCAGCCCCTGACGCAGTAGCGCACCAAAGCCGCCACCGCCCGACAGCAGCGCCACAACGCCGTGGATCTGCGAGAACGCCATCGCGGCGACGCCGCCGGCCACCAGCAGCCCGCCCAGGATCGTGACCAGCGCGGCGCCAGCGATCGCCGTCTTGGCGATCGCACCCACCAGCACCGGATTGGCGCGGATCCACGTCGTGACCTGGCCGACCACCGCAGCCGTGCGCTCGGTCAGTTGCTTGAACTGCGGCAGCAGTGCCTGGCCGATCGATTGCGACACCACCACGGCGGTGTTTTTCAGCAGCTGCAGCGAGTTAGCCGAGGTGGCCACCCGCGATGCGTACTCGGCCGACATCGAGCCGCCATAGCGCTGTGCGTCGGCCACCTTGGCGAAGTTGCCCTGCAGCAGCTCCAGATTGGTCAGCAGTGGTGCGATCGCACCGATCGACTCGCGCCCGAACAGCTGCGTCATCGTTGCGGCCTGCTCGGCCTTGGGCAGTGCGCGCAGCTTCTGCAGCACCGACATGATCGCCCCGCCTGCGTCCTTCTGCATGAGCTGGGCCATGGTCTTGGCCTTGATGCCCAGCTTTTCGAAGGCCCCGCGCTGGCTCTTGGTGGCCGAATCGCCCGAGGCCAGGGTGAGCAGCATGTTCTTGATGCCGGTGGCCGAGACTTCCGACTCGATGCCCATGCCGGCGACGGTGGCGCCCAGCGCTGCCAGTGGCCCGCTCTGCAGGCCGGCGACCTCGCCCAGGGCACCAATGCGGTTTACCACCGCGCTGATCTTGTTGACGCCGGCCGGGCCGGTGTTGCCTAGGTAGTTGATCTTGTCGGCCAGTACGACGACTTCTTCCTGGCCCATGCGGAATGCGGTGCGCCAGGTGGCCATGGTCTGGCCGGCTTCTTCGGCGCTGCTGTCGAAGGCCACGCCCATCTTGGCCGCGTCCTCGGCAAAGCGGACCAGCTCCTGGCGCGGGATGGCGGCCTGGCCGGCAGCCGCCACGATCTTGGCAATCTCGGCCGGCAGCATGGGCAGGCGCATGGAGAGGTTCTCGACATCGCGGCCCATCTGCAAGAACTGCTGCGGGGTCTTGAAGTCCACGACCTTGCGCACGTCCGCCATGGCCGACTCGAACTCCATCGCATCGCTGATCGGCAGCGCAGTGGCACCCAGTGCGCGCTGGCCGGCGAATGCCATGCCGGCGCCGTAGGCGCTCGCCTGCAGGCCGGCGCTCTGGATGCGGGCGCTGCGCCGTTGCGCGGTATCGATCGCCACCAAGCGCTGCTGCTGGGCGCGCATTGCCGTGTTCGTACTCTCGATCTCAGTTCGTAGGCGGCGTTCGTGTGTGACCAGCTCGCGCGTGCTGATCCCGGCCGTTTCCAAACGACCACGCAGGCGCTGCAAGCCTGCCTCTTGCGCGCCATGTGCGGTCTTGAGTTCGCGTGCGGTACGCACGGCACGCTCGAACTCGGCATTCATGGCGGCGGTGGGCGTGCTGGTGGCCTTGATCTGCTGGGCAAGCGTACGCACGGATTGTCGCTGCGCATCGAGCGCGGCCTTGGCACGCTGTGCCAGCGCGACCTGTTCGCGATACGCGCCGATGTCGCGGTGCTGGCTGTTGAGCTGCCGCAGTGCGTCGCGCTGATTGCGCAGTGCGGTGGCAACGCCGCGGCTACCGCTCAACACGCGCCGGAACGGGCCGGTGGCGCGGTCGACGGCGGCCAGGATGACCTGCAGGCGCAGATTGTCGGAGGCCGCCATTTAGGCGGCCTCGTTCGTGGGGTGGTGCATCATTCGGCTCCGCTTCGCAGGCGGGCACGCTCGCGCCACGCCGTGAGTTCGTGCAGCGACCAGCCGTCCATTTCAGACGGCGGCCAGTGGAAGATGGCCGCGATGTCGGCCATCGCATCCTCTACGCAGTCGGGAAATCTGCTTCCCTCTGTGCCTTCGGCAAGAAAAAAACCTGCACCTCCTGGCCTACCGCCAGCAGGTCGGCCGGATCCATCGCATTGACGTCGGCGGTGGTCAGCGTGGGCGAGGAAATGCGCGGCAGCAGTATTGCCAGCGCGGTGACATCCAGCTGCAGCACGTCGGTCAGCTTGAGCCCGCGCAGTTCGCCGGCGCCGGGCTTGCGCACCTTGAGGTCGGTGATGGTCTGCTCGCCACGCGTGACGGGCTGGTCGAGGGGAATGGCTGGGGAAAAGGTCGGGGTCATCGGAAGGTCTCAGGTCGGAGGCCCGGCGGCACCGGGCCGAAAGGGTCAGGCGCCGATGGCGCGGCGCTGGGCGGCGAGCAGATCGACGCCGTCGACGATCTCGATCATGTTCACGAAATCGATCTCCATCACGGTGGCCCCGTTCATGGTCAGCTTGTAGTAGCTGGCCGAGGTCTTGACCGAAAATTCGGTGTCATCGCCGGCCTTGGCGGTGCCCGGATCGATCTCGCTGTGACGGCCGCGCACGACAATCTCAACCGCATCGACTGCGCCGCTGTCATCGCGCTGGTAGGCGCCGGCAAAACGCAGCTGCACCGCATTGTGGGTGATTGCACCGTACTGGTTCAGCACGCTGCGCATCAGGCCGCCGCACTTCCATTCGAGCTCGATCTTCTCCTGGCCGAAATCGATATCGACCGGGCCGCTCATGCCGCCGCCGCGATATTCCTCCATCTTGCGTTTCAGTGTCGGCAGCTTCACTTCTACAACCTGGCCGAGATAGCTCTCACCGTCGTTGAACAGGTTGAGCGCTTTGAGTTTCTTGGGCAAAGCCATGGGGTTCTCCGGGAATCTAAGGTGGCTGCGTTACGCGTTGACGCGCTCGGCGAAGTCGGCCAGGTAGCTGGTGGTGATCTTCTGGTACAGCTGCAGGTTCTCCAGCGGCGGCACCGGCGTGTAGTCGTAGTCGATGCGCAGCGCGCCATCGGCCAACGTGGTGGCGCTGTTGACTGTGCCGTCGTACCAGGCCTTGGCATCGATCAGATAGCCGGACGCCTTCAGGTCGCGGAACTTGGCATTGATGGTTTCGATCAGGTCTTTCACCAGCGAGGGATGCATCGGCTTGTCGACGTAGAACGCCACGCCTTCAGCGATGGTGTCGGCCAGGATCTGCGCGGTACGCGTGGCTGTCTCGAAGGCGAACATGGTGTCCTCCGCGCACGTGCGCGACCCCCAGAAGCGTTGCCCATTGAAGGTCACCAGCGTGGTGATGTCGGCCTCGTTGAGGATGCCTGCATCGGTGGCCGGATCCTGCAGATCCCAATGCACATCTTTCGAGATGCCGGTGACGCCCGCCACGGGCACGTTGGACAGGCTCTTGTGCCAGCCCTGTTCGGTGTCGATCTTGGCGCGCAGGCCGAGCGCACGCGCAGTGGCATACGCCGCCTTCGTGGTGCTGGTTGCGGTGTCGAAGGCCAGGAAGTCCGGCCAGATCAGCACCAACTCGCGGTCGCTGAACAGGCCTCGATAGGTGACGGCCTCGGCGACGTTGTCGGCGACCGGGCGCAGGTAGGCCATCGCACGCAGCTTCTTGGCGATCGTCGCCAATGCCTTGGCCACTGGTAGCGTGTCCAGACCCGGCGCCCCCAGGATACGCGGGCGCACGCCCAGCTGTGCTTGCGCGGCGAGCAGCGCATACAGGCCGGTGTAGCCGCTGGACTTTGCCTCACCAATGACATTGGCCGAGGTCTTGGCCGCATCTGCGTCCTCGGCCACACGCACGACGATGGTCACCGGGTTGGTCTGATCGGCGATGCCCTGCAGCGTGGCGCGCAAAGTGCCCTGGGTGCCGGCGCTGGCAACTGCACCGAGCACATCGGTGATCAGCACCGCCTTGTTGAGCGGGAAGATGGTCTCGTCCGCATCGGCGGCCGTGGCGACCAGGCCGACGACAGCAGTGGAGACAGTGCGGATGGTGCGCGTGCCCGCGCTGACTTCGATGACGCGAACGCCGTGGTGGTAGGTAGTGGACATAGGTTCCTCGATCAGGAATAACGGAAGCGGAGCGGGATGGTCATGCGCGAGCGCGCATTGGCGGGGGCAATGTCGGTGCGGTCGCCTTCGATGGTCAGCACGAAGCTGCCAGGCGTATCGCCGATGACCAAGGCGACCCGGGTCAGGCGCAGGCGCGGCTCCCAGCGCATCAACGCGGTGGCGGTGGCGCCGTAGAGCAGTGTGCGGGTGGCGCCGTTGAACGGCTGGTCGATCAGCTCGGGCAGCAGCGAGCCGAAGTCGCGGCGCTGCTCGCGCGTGCCGATGGGCGTGGTGAGGATGCAGGCGATCGATTGGGCCAGGTGCTGCTCGCCCTCGATCACACGGCCGGTGTTGGCATCGATGCCGATCACTGCGGGCCGCCGCTGAGCGCGCTGCCGGCGGTCACGCCGGTGGTCTTATGGTTCTTGAGGCTGATCCCGCCGCCGAGTACATCGGTGGTTGCCGTCGCGGTACCGGTGATGGTGGCATCACCATTGAGCATCGTCTCGCCGTTGACGGTCAGCGGGCCGTTGAGCGTGATGCCGCCATCGGCGGTGATGGATGCCGTACCGCCGCTGGGTAGCGTGGCCTGCAGCGCATGTGCCTCGTTGTCGTAATGGATCAGCGCGCCATCGGGGAAGCGCAGCACGTGGAGCGTGTCGTACGCGGCAGGCGCTGCGAATTGGTCGGAGTACAGGCCCCGTAGCACCACGCCATCGGCCAGGTCGCCAGCCGGCGACAGCACCACGACTTGTTCGCCGATAGACGGCGCCGACCAGATGATGGTGGTGCCGGCCAGGGTGACCAACCAAGGCAGATAGTCGGTCAGCATTTCGCCGACCTGCACGCGGCATCGCGCGGTGGCGAGATTCACCTCGGCGATGGTGCCGAGGCGAATCAGATTAGACATATTGCGAGCGTGATCTGGGGTGGGCATGTCTTCATCGTCGTCGCGCGCGCACACCACTGCACTGTGATCGCGCTGTCGTGCCTTGTCTTACAAACGAATTAGGCTCGCGCGGTTTGACGCCGATCGTCCACGAACTGTTCATTCGGATAGGCGGCGCTCCCCTTTTGCGCCCACAGATTGGATAGATCTGTTCCAGAGGAATTTCGCAGGTTCACGTCGGCACCCTTCGTGCCATAGGCCATCGGTGCGTAGCGGGCGGCAAGGTCGACGCCATCCCTGGTGCGGAACCCAGTCGCTGCAGGCTGTGTGCCTTGCACGTAGGGATCGAACAGTTCGTCCAGATCTTCCCCTGCCGAGTTGCGGTAGCCGCTGGACATGGGCTACTCCGAGCTGGACACAGAGGCATCAACTTGCGATGCCGCAAAGTTTGCCTGCGCGGCCGAATCAGCAGCTGCACGCTCGTTGTGAAGTGTGTCGTACACGGCCTTGAGGTAAATAACGACGCCCGCTGCACTGACGTTAGAGAGATCCTGTCCAGTGATAGGGTCCAGCAGGCCAAGAGCGAAATTCCGCCTGGCGATCGCGGCAGTGGTGGTGCTGAGTGGCTCGCGGCCCTCTAGCATTTTGTCGACGGTGCCGTTGACGATGAGGAACTCCATTCCTTGGAAGACGACGTTTGCGACTCCCGCAATTGGGTCGTAAAAGAAGTGAGATTCCACAGCGATGCGCTCGGCGTCGACGTTGGGCGCGATCGCGCGAATGCGGGAGTTCGGATTCATCGGCTTTTTCCTGTGTATTTTAGTGATGCAGTGCGGAGACGGTACGCTGCAGGTCGGTGACTTTAGTGGAGAGCTGCGCAATGGCATTCACCAGGACGGGCAACATCTGCTCAATCTTGATTGCCGGAACGTTCTCGCCGTTGAAATGGGCACCCTCCATGTCCACGGCCTCTGGGATCAACTCAGCCAACTGCTCCGCAACCATAAAAAGGCGCTTTCGGCCATCTTGGTTGTATTCCGGCCTATAACGGCCGATGGCTGTTTTGATTCGCTCAACCTCCGCGAGGCCATATGGTAGAGGACCTTCAGTATTCTTCAGCTTTTTCGACGATCCAAAATCGAAGCCTCCTGGCGCCGCCACTGAGCCTGTACGGCTAATGCTCATCGTCCGCGAGGGTCCAACCGCCTTAGATTCACGTGAATAAAAGATGTGCCCACCGGTTCCGTTTCCATAATTGTTTACATATTCATTGCATCCGTACCCATTTTCAGTGGCGAACGAATTCCAGAAAAATTGGAAGCCGACTGATGACGAGAGCATCTCCATGCTTTTTCCGTAAACCTGATTCTCTGCGTAAAGCGCTGGCACCCGAAGATCGCCTGTCATCGTGTCGCCGTCCTTAGCAACGTTCTCGGGGTGGCTATGATCCGCCGGCGGAAAGGTCTCGGGGACGCCGGTATGGTTCTCCCATGCGAGGTAGTATTCACCATGTTTACCGTCAAGCATGTCAGCGTCCAGGCCTTTGCCATGACCCACATCCTTGAGGGCGGCGCCCTTGAGTTCCAACTCGGTGCGAAATAGTGCAGCCGTCCCCAGGGCCAGTAGCTTCTTGGTGTACGCGGTTGGGGCTCCCTCGCCCAGACGCGTATCAAGCACCTTTTTCAGCAACCACGAGGTGATCGCCCTTAACTTGTCGGTACCGGCCTTCCCCTCAGACTCATCTGCCAGTTCTACGATGCCAGGGGTAGCGGTTGTCGCCGCCGGAACGATGAAGTTGGTTGCGCCGAAGGTGATCTGCTGTACGTCGATATCTGCGAAAATGGCATCCACCGCAAGCAGCATCATCGCGGCGGCGGATTTTCCGAGCAACAGGGTTGGCTGGCTGTAGACAGCAAAAAGGGTGCCGTCGGATAGATAGAACCCGAAGCCATAACATTCGTAAACAGCAGTCGAGTCGTCGCGGATCGACACATGAATGGTGTCATTGGCCGTGACCGTACCACCGATTCCGTCACCGTCAATGCGCTTGATCTCGTTTGGCAGCTCGGTGAGTGAGGCCGAGACGGCGAAGGGTGCGTTGGCGATGCCAGCGTAGCTGACCAGCAGCTCGTTGGTGCCGGTGTTGGGCGGGTTGACCAGCGCAGCGCGGCCGGCGTTTGTAACTTGGAGCTTCAGTCCAGGCATGGGAATTCCAGTTATTCGGCATCCACAAGCAGGCGGCAATAGACGGCCACTCGTGCGACAGCTAGCACGCCAATACGTGCCTCTGCTTGGAAGCCTTGGGTAAATGTGAAATGGGATCGGACTGGCTTGGTGCGTTCGACCTCTGCGATGACTTCCTCGACGAACCGGGCGCTGGCACTCTGTCCATCGGCACCGGTCAGCGTCAGCGCCAGCTCGAAGGTGTGCGGCTGGCCGCGCGGCTCCTGCTGCCACCACTCGCGGATGGCCACTGCGCCGCCAAACGACTCGACCACCATCCGCACGCTGTTGGCGGTGCCCTTGCGGCGTTGGATCGCCATGGCGCTGCGCAGGCGCGAGCGCTTGACCGCATCGCTCCAGTCAGCCTTCCAGTCATCGACAGATAGCGTCCACGCCAGCCACGGCAGATGGCCTGCGGGGCACGTGTCCGGATTCCACAGGTCTGGATACGGCAGCGGGATCGCCTCCAGGCGCTCGGTGACGGCGGCCAGGGCGCGTTCCATCGGCGTGGCATTGGGCGGCAGCGGGGAATTACTCATCGATGCCGGCGTGCACGATGTCGATCGCGATGCAGTAAGCGGCCTGCGTGCGGCTGATCCGGATGTCGGCGGCAGGCGAGTCCAGCTCAACACGCTGCACGCCATCGACAAACAACTTTGCCTTGATGGCTGACTCGGGGACGTCGCGGCCGATGCGGTGTGCCTCAGCAAGATAGGCCAGCAAGCTGCGCATCGCCTCGCGCATGACCACCGTCGAGTCGGGGCCAGCGTAGGTGTAGACGCGCCCACGAATGGCGTACAGGACGATCTGAGCGCTTTGGACATCTACCTCGTCGGTCAAGGGGCGCACATCGGCATCAGTGAGGACGGCGGCTACTTCGTCGAGCAGTTCCTGCGGCGCGGTGCCATCACCGGTGCGCGACTGCACGGTGACCAGTACTTGCCCAGGCGCGGGGCTGGTCGCGCTGGCGTCCATGACATCGGCTGACGCGCTCAACGCGTGATAGATGTAAGCGCCCTCGGGGCCAGCAACACTGAAGCCCTCCGGCGCCAGCTGGATCCGGCGGCGGAAGTCCACGTCTGACTCGTAGGTCGGTGCAACGCCGTTCTCCGGTTGGCCCGGATCGAGCACCAGACGCGCAACGCCGAATAGCGCGCCGAGGTGATCGAGGTTGGTGCCGATGGCGAAAGCCAGCATCGTCTGCTGAGCCTTGTCGTTGGCGCGTTGGCGAATCAGTAGCTCGCGGGCCGCAAATAGTTGCAGGATCTTGTAGACCGGGTCGGATTCGGTGAGCGCAGAGAACTCAGGCATCAGCCTGCGGAATTGCTCAAGCGCATCGGAAAAAATCGTCTCGAAGTCCAGCGCCTCAATCAGGTCTGGAGCTTGAAGTTTCGAGAGATCTACCGCAGTGAAGGAGGCCATTTCGCGAGCAGATATGAAGACGCGTATAGCGTCACTTCGCAATGGCCGTGAGCCAACCAGCTTGCCACGTAGGACGCGCGCTTACTGACTCAAGTGCTCGATGAGCATGTCGCGGATCTGTTCGTGGTCGCCGGCAGTCAGTCCCAACAACACGCGTTTCTCATAGCGTGCCCTTGGACCACCAGGCCGCACTTGCTCGGTCAGACCCTCTTGATGCGTGCGCGCAATGCGCGACACACGCCCCACGAATCCCACGCTCACAGCATTGGGACTGGCACTGACCTTGAAGAACTTGGCCTGCCGCAGCTTGGCAAACATCTTCGCGCGTTTGATCCGCCCGGCCTTCTGCCGCAGCAGCTGCTTGCGCGGTGCGTAAGGCGAGCCATCGGGCGCCTGTTGCTTCCCGATGCGCTGGCTCTGCGAGCGCCTTAGCTCCGTTCCGATCTTGCGGGCCAGCGTGCGACGCTCGTCTGGCTGCAGGCGTGCCAGTAGTGGCGCCGCCCAGTTCTCCAGCGCGGTCAGCTCATCCATGTGGGATCGATCGTCGGCTCGGGCGCGTGGGCCATGTCGTAGCCGCCGCCATCCTTTGCGGTCACGACCACGCGTTCGGTCAGCGGCAACTTGATCGACAGATCCACGGCATCGTTGGCGAGGATGTCGGCCTCGAAAGCGATGTCGCCACGGCGCGCCGGGTTGGAGAGCAGCTCGGACTGATTGACCTGCACCCATTCCAGCAGCGGCAGCATCACGCTGTCCGGGTGGCCGGCGTAGTCGGTCAGGATCAGGTTGAGCGTGTACTGGTACTCGAACGATAGCCCCGGCTGGAACGTGCTGACCAGGCTACCGGCGTCGATGAACACCAGCAGCCGGTCGGCGTCGCGCGCAAGGTCGGGCAATGCCGCCACCAGATGCGCGCGCAGGCTGGCGGGCTTGATCATGGCGCCGGCACCGGTGCGTGCAGGTCGATCCAGTCCTGCAGCGCGCTCAGTTGCGCGGCGGTGGCGTGGCAGCTGGTGTAGTTGTCGACGACGGTGCCGGCAATACCAGAGAGCGTAATGCCTGCGGCCGGCGCATCAGGATCTCCGGTGGGCGGCCCGGCAGGGTTGCCCGAGGCGGCGGCGTCATGCAGCCGCACAAAGCCAGCAGGGATAGCGCAAGCAGCGTCTGCTTTCTGGGTGACATAGATCGGGATCTCGCGGGTGATGGTGGTGCCGGCTTCGCGCACGATCTGCACGCGGTCGACGTACTGCGTGACGACGGTGGTGGAGCCTTTGGCGCTGTCGCGTTCCGCCTCGGCCCGACGCTTGGCCTGCAGCGCGGCGTCGCGGTCTTTCTGCGCGGCGCTGACGCGCTGCTCCTGCCACACGCAGCCACCGACGAGCACTGCAATCAGCGCCAGAAGGATGATCAGGCGCGTGACCATCAGCTGACACCCAGGATCTGCAGGGCGCGCTTCGTGCGCGTGACGCGATCGCTGTAGCCTTCGGGCAAGCGCTTGGCGCGCACGTTGCCCAGGTTGATTTTGCGGCCCAGGCCCAGCACGTCGCCCGTATCGGCCAGCGCGTTCAGGCCATTGTCTTGCCAGTACGCCGCCGCACCCAGTGCGCTGGGTTCGATCTGCAGCAACAGATCCGGCTGCTCTTCCACCGGCAAGCCGATCAGCACGCCGACGCGGCGGTAGTTGCCACGGAAGGTGTGCTGCATCGGACCACGGCCCCGGTGGCGATAGCCATCGCCGCTGGCTTCGTTGCCGTTGCCCAGGCGGTCGGCGTAGACGAAGTTGGCCAGGCCCTCCGGGTTGCGTAGGAACTTGGGCGCCTGGGCCGGCGTGATACGCGCGCCAAACACTTCCAGCAGCCGAGCGCTGGTGGTGTAGGTCAGCCCTTCTTCCATGCGCGACAGGCTTAGGCTTTCGTGGCCGACCTGGCCGAGCCAGTGCGCGGCGCGGCGCTGGGTGGTGATGCCGAAGCGGTTAGCTGCGGCGAGCAGCGGTCCATGCCAACGCTGGGCGCGTTGCGGCGAGCACTGCATGATCGAGGCGAGCTGGGTATCGGTGAACATCAATCGACCTTCAGGATGCGCGCCACATTGCCCTGGGCGCGGTAGGTGAGCACCGCCAGCACGATCAACGTGCCCAGGTGCCAGAGACTGACTTGCGAGCCGGCGCCGGCCAGCAAGATGTGCAGCGCCTGGCCGCCAGTGCTGGCGATCAGCAACCACGCGCACCAGCCGGCGCCGCGTCGATGGCGTGCGTCGACCGGGCGGTGGTAGGTAAGCAGGCGGACGCAGATGGCGAGTGAGGCCATCAACGTCAGGACGGTGACCAGGCTATGCACTGGGCGGACCTCCACGACGTAGGAAGGAAAAGTCGAACGACTTGCTCTTTTCGATCAGGCCCAGCGTCACCGTGATCGCGCACGCCGCACTGGCGAAGGCGGCTACGCCGCTGGACTTGATCGGCAACCAGCGCAGGATTTCCGGCGCCAGCTGGTAGCCGGCAATCACGCTCACCGGGAAGTAGATCAGCCGCGCCAGCAGCGGCTGCTTGGCGGCGGACACCACGAACAACGCGCCGCCCGCGAAGGCGCCGATCAGCGCGTCGCCGTCGATGCCAGGCAGCACAGAGGCAAGGCCCACACCGGTGGCGATCAAAAAGCCGCTCGATACGGAGGTGGGTTCGGTCATCGGATCAGTCCCATAGCTGCACAAGCGGCGTCATCGCCGCCGTGGTGGTGGTTACCTCGGGCAACTCCACCGGCGTGCCGTGCGGGAGCACGGCGCCCAGTTCGGCCAGGCCGGGATTGAGGAGATAGGTGCGCTCGACCAGGCCGGCCGTGCTGCCCAGGTGGCGCCAGCACAGCAGGTCGACGGTGTCGCCCTGCATGGCGTGCACGCGCATCAGATGAGCTCCACCGTGCTGCGCGGTAGGTTCTGCAAGTCGCGCACGGCCCAGCGCTGGTCACGGCGTAGCTCGGTGATGCTCGGCGACAGGTCGTCGGCGCGTTGATTGGCGCTGTCAGTCGCGTCGAAGCTGCGGTAACGCTCTGCCACCTCGACGGCGGTGGCACACGCAACGGCGCGCAGGTACAGCTGCACGCGGCGCGGGACGCCATCGACGGTGGTGCTGGGCACATCGGCCAGCGCTGCGTAGCCGGCACGCTGCTGCGTGTCGGCCCAGGTCTGCAACTCATCGTTGACCGCCAGCATGGCGGCTACGATCGCGTGACGTAGCCGCGCATCGGTCACGGTGCCATCCAGGCGCATGCTCGCCCGCACGCTGGTCGGTGCGATCGCTGGCCAGAACGGCGCATTGGCGATCGCATCAGGCGTGGCGCTGGTGGTGCCGGTGGCAGTGAATCCGCTCATGGATGGCTCGGAAGAGATCGCCGGTGGTCGGGGCGTCACCGCAGCGATGCATTGCTGTGGATCGGCCCCGAGCCGGCGAGGGTTGCGGGGACGCTCGGTTATGCGCTGTCGCCTGCAGGCTCAGCGCTGAACTTCTTCAAGAGACGCTCGGCGCGCTCCAGATCCTTCTTGCCGCCGCAGCTGCCGTGCAGTGCGATGGCGCGCTGCAGGTCGGCCACAGCTGCGGCGGCGATCGGCTGCGCCTGGTCGGCGGGCGTCTCGTCGGTGATGTCTGCCAGCGAGGCGCGGGCGAGCGCCAGGTGCAGCTTGGCGCGCACCTCATCAGGCATGTCCTGCTCGGCGGTCAGGGTGGCGGTGTCGGCCAGGACCGCCGCATTGAAGGCCTGGCCGGTCTTCTGCGCCGACAACGCTGCCTCGGCAACTTCCTCGGCCAGCACGCAGCCCACGGTGCGGGAGAAGCGGTCGGGCATCTGCAGGCCGTGCTTGAGCACGTAGGCGCCCAGCTCCAGCGCGCCGGCATAGTCGCCGGCATCAATGCGCCAGACCATGCACGTCAGGACGATCTCGTCCTGCGCGCCCTGGCCACCGGCCAGCACGCCAGCCAGATACGGCACGTAGGTCGGCAGCAGCTGCACCTTGAGTGCAGCCTTGCCTTGCGTGGACTGGATCTGCTTCAGCCGCAGGCGATCGCTTTGCAGCTGCGCCATGTGCTGCTCGTAGGCCGTTGCACCGGCCATCAGCTGGTGCGGAGCGCGCTGCGCCGCTTCCAACTCGGCGAGCACGCGGCTGTGGTGACGCTTGGCGGGACTGTCGGCCATGGCTTAGGCCTCGATCTCGATGTGCTCGACCACGCAGCCCAGGCCGTAGTCTTCGACCACGTAGGCATCGTTGGAGGACTCGTAGTTCTCGATGCGATCGCGGGCGGGCACTTCCTGGATGTAACGGCGACGGCCGCCGGTCTGGTAGTAGATCGACAGGTTTGCCAGCGAGGTGACCATCAGCGCGCCGTCCGGCAGGTACGGCACCTCGGCCACCTGCAGGCCGCCGACGCGGCGCTGGCTCAAGATCAGGTCGGTGGCGATCTTCTCGCTGGCCGGCTGGTCCTTGTTGACCATCGGGAAATACTTGTCGTGCATCAGATCGCGGCCGAGCACCACCACCAGGCTCGGATCCTTGCGGTGCCACGGATCCAGCAGGTTGCTCACCACATCGAACACCAGCGCATCGAGGTTGCGGTAGTCCGCGCCATCGCCGGTGCCGATGACCACCTTGCCGGCCGTCTTGCCGCTCGCCAGCACGCGCTGGGCGGCGTTGGTGCGGTACTGCTGCAGCCAACCGATGTTGACGTCCTCCAGCAGCGGGAATGCGTCGCGGTTGGTGTCGGCGGCGGCATGCGTGCCGTTGAAGCCGATCTGCAGACGGTCCAGCGCCTGGCGCTTGACGATGGCATCGCGCAGGCGCGCCTGGAAGTCCGGGAACTTGGCCCAGGCATCGAGCAGCGCATACGGAATCGCGGTGTCGAAGTCGGTCTTCTTGGCGACGTACTCGTTCTTGTCGAGTGCGGCCACGTTGCGCGGGGTGCGGGTATTGCCGGCGCCGGTGTCGGTGCGGCTGGCGATGCTGCCAGTGACGCCGATGCCCACCTTCTGGCCGGACAATTCGTCCACCGGGATGATGTTGATCTTGGAGAGGAACTCACTGGATTCCTGCATGCGCGTTTCCAGCTTCTGCTGCACGGTCGGATCGACGGCGAACGAGTGGAAGGCGGAGGTGATGCCGTTGAGCTTGGCGATCTGCTCGGCGAACTGGTTGAACTGCAGGCGGGTGGCGTTTTGCATGGTGGCTCCGAAGGTGGGGCGCTGGCGGCGTGTGTGTGTGTGCGTTGTGTGGGATCAGCAGTCGGTCAGCACGGCCGCGCCGCCGCCGGTGACCACCGGGCGTGTGGGCTGTGCGGGGTCGGCCTGCTGCGAGAGCGACTCGCGCAGCTGCGCCAGGTCGTTTGCAAGCTGTTCGTGCTTGGTCTTTTGCTCGGCGTGCTCGGCCTGCAGGCGGTTGAAGCGTTCGTCCTGACCGCGCACGTGCTCGGCGATCTCTTCGACGCCCTCGCCGAGATCGGCGAACTGCTCGGGCGTGATGCCGGTGGCGTCCTCGCTCTTGAGCGCAGTGCGGATCCGGCTCAGCAGATTGGCGACCGGGCCTTCGCTGACCTCGCTGAATTCCAGTGCGGTCTCTTCGGCGACGGTGAACAGGTTGCCCGGTGACTGCTTGCGATCGGCCAGCGGATTGGCCTCGGGGTTCTGGCCGGCGAAGCTGAGCATGGAGGTGCCCAGGCTGGCCGGCGAATCGGTCACGGCCAGGCCGACCAGATACGCTTTGCCGGTATTGGCGAACTTCTCCTGCACCTCGATGCTGGTGTAGAGCTTCTGCTTGGACTTGTTGATGGTGATCAGGTCGGCAGTCGGCTCGATCTGGGCGAACAGCGCCAGGCGCTTGCTGCCGTCGATCTCCACCTCTTCGGCCTTGACGGCGGTGACATCGCCATACGCACGGAACGGTGAGTCCGGCAGCAGGCTGCGCATGTGCTCGATCCAGATGCGGGCGTTGTAGGTCTCGCGGTTGTAGGTCGCGGCCATGTCCTCGATCCAGTTGCGCTGAATCGTGCGGCCATCAGTGGTGGCGCCTTCGACGGCCACGCGGAACCAGTTGGAACGGAACTTCTTGGCCTTGGCCGACATGGGTGTCCTCTGCGCTGGATGCGTTTGCGATGACCCATGGTCAAACGCGACGCACAACGCAGCAACGCAATCACCGTGTAAACCAGGCGATTACGCGTCGTTCAACTGTCGGGATTAAGAGGTGGGCTGCACCCTGGTCGGCATGCAAAGCGTTGCCACCCAGCTCCCGATGGACACCCGCAGACAGGCCAAGTTCCTGTACTGGATGGGATGGCGCGTGACCGAAATTGCGCAGGCCATCGGCGAGAACGACAAGACTGTACACAGCTGGAAGGCGCGTGACGAGTGGGATCGCGCAGACAACGTTGAGCGCATCGGTGGCGCGCTCGAAGCGCGCTTGGTTGTGTTGATTATGAAGCCGGAGAAGTCCGGCGGCGACTTCAAGGAAATCGATCTGCTGCATCGGCAGCTGGAGCGCCAGGCGCGCATCCAGCGCTACCAGGGCGGCGGCAACGAGGCCGACTTGAATCCGGCTGTCGCCAATCGCAACGCTGGCCCGAAGAAGAAGCCCAAGCGCAACGACTTCACTGAGGAACAGGTCGAGCAGCTGACCACCGCGTTCATCGAGGGCTGCTTCGACTACCAGCGCGATTGGTACCGGGCGAGCAACGAGCGCACCCGCATCATCCTCAAGTCGCGCCAGATCGGTGCCACGTACTACTTCGCTCGCGAGGCGCTGATCGATGCGCTCACCACCGGGCGCAATCAGATCTTCCTCAGCGCCTCCAAGGCGCAGGCGCATCTGTTTCGCGGCTACATGCAGCAGTTTGTGCGCGAGACGATCGACGAGACGCTCTCCGGCGGCGACAGCATCGTGTTTCCCAATGGCGCCGAGCTGTTCTTCCTGGGCACCAATGCGCGCACCGCGCAGGGCTACCACGGCAATTTCTACTTCGACGAATTCTTCTGGACCTACGGGTTCAACGAATTGAACAAGGTCGCCAGCGGCATGGCGATGCACAAGAAGTGGCGGAAGACCTACTTCAGCACGCCATCGAGCATGGCCCACGAGGCCTACACGTTCTGGACCGGCGAGCGCCGCAACAAGGGCAAACCGGCCGTCCAGCGGATCCAGATCGATGTCTCGCATGACGCGCTGGCCGGTGGGCGCCGCTGCCAGGATCGCGCCTGGCGGCAGATCGTCAACATCCTCGACGCCCAGCGCCGTGGCTGCGACCTGTTCGACATCGACGAACTGCGCGAGGAATACAGCCCGGACGCCTTCGCCAACCTGTTGATGTGTGAGTTCGTCGACGACGGCGCCAGCATCTTCCCGCTGGCGATGCTGCAGCCGTGCATGGTCGATAGCTGGGTCGAGTGGGGCCAGGACTACAAACCGTTTGCTGCGCGCCCCTACGGCGATCGCGCGGTGTGGATCGGTTACGACCCGGCCGAGACCGGCGACACCGCCGGCTTGGTCGTGCTGGCGCCACCGCAGCTGCCTGGCGGCAAGTTCCGGCTGCTGGAGCGGATCCAGTTCCGGGGCATGAACTTTGCCAAGCAGGCGGCCGAGATCGAGCGCATCACGCGCCGGTACTGGGTGACCTACATCGGCATCGACACCACCGGCATGGGTAGCGGCGTGGCGCAGCTGGTGAAGCAGTTCTTCCCGAATCTGGTCACCTTCAGCTACTCGCCCGAGGTCAAGACCCGCTTGGTGCTCAAGGCGTTCGACGTCATCCACAACGGCCGGCTGGAGTTCGATGCTGGCTGGACCGACGTGGCGCAGTCGTTGATGGCCATCCGCAAGACAATGACGGCCAGCGGCCGGCAATCCACCTTCACCGCTGGCCGCTCGGAAGAGACCGGCCACGCGGACCTGGCGTGGGCACTGTTCCACGCGCTGCAGAACGAACCGCTGGAAGGGCGCACCGCGCGCAACTCCGGCTTCATGGAGATCTCTTGATGTTGACCGACCAGCTGCCCGCCCCCGCGCCTGCAGCGCCAGCTGTGCCCGCACGCACCGAGGCGTTCACCTTTGGCGACCCGACGCCGGTACTCGATGGGCGCGGGGTGCTGGACTATCTGGAGTGCTGGCAGAACGGGCGTTGGTACGAGCCGCCGGTGGCGCTGGATGGCCTGTCCAAGACCACGCGCAGCAATCCGTTCCTGCAGTCAGGGCTGATCTTCAAGCGCAACATGCTGGCGCGCACCTTCAAGCCGCATCGGCTACTCACGCGCGAGGCCTTCGAGCAGCTGTCGCTGGACTGGATCACGCTGGGCAATGGCTACCTTGAGCGCCGCCGCAACCGCATGGGCGGTGCGCTGTCGCTGGCTGCGCCGTTGTCCAAGTACATGCGGCGCGGCATCACCGAGGGTGAGTACTTCCAAGTACGCACCTGGCATGACGAGCACGTGTTCGAGCCGGGCAGCGTGTTCCAGCTGCGCGAAGCCGATGTCGATCAGGAGCTCTACGGCCTGCCCGAGTGGATGCCGGCGATGCAGTCCGCGCTGCTCAACGAATCGGCCACGCTGTTCCGCCGCAAGTACTACAACAACGGCTCGCACGCCGGTTTCATCCTGTACCTGACCGACCCGCAGCAGAGCCAGGAAGACGTCGACGCGCTGCGCAACGCCATGAAGGGCGCCAAGGGGCCGGGCAACTTCCGCAACCTGTTCCTGTACTCGCCAGGCGGCAACAAGGACGGGCTGAAGCTGATCCCGGTCAGCGAAGTGGCGGCCAAGGATGAGTTCAGCGGCATCAAGGGCATCACCCGCGACGACATGCTGGCCGCGCTGCGGATCCCGCCGCAACTCATGGGCATCGTGCCGCAGAACGCAGGCGGCTTCGGATCGATCCGTGAGGCCGCTGCCGTGTGGGCCGCCAACGAGTTGGAACCGCTGCAGGCGCGCATGCTGAAGATCAACGACTGGGTAGGCGATGAGGTGATCTCGTTCACCCCGTACGCGCCGCCCGCGACCGCGTAATCCTTTCCCACCGCAAGACCACGCAATGCTCAAGAACCTCCGTTGTGGCGAATGCGCCCGCCTGCTGTGCAAGGCCGGCGCCTTCGATGAAATCCAGATCAAGTGCCCGCGTTGCGGCACGCTCAATCACCTGAAGGCCGAGAGCCTCACCTCCGATCGCCGCGAGCGAATCCAAGAAGGCTCTCACCATGAAAAACCAGCTCCTGCAGGGCGACGCCCTGACCATCCTGCCCACGCTCGAAGCGAATTCGTTCGACGCGCTGATCACTGATCCGCCGTATGCCAGCGGCGGTCTCACTGCTGTGGCACGGGCCAAGCCGCCATCGCAGAAGTACGTCCAAGGCGGTGGCGCGCAACTGCATGCCGACTTTGTCGGTGACGAACGCGACCAACGCTCGCACCTGAAATGGATGCACCTGTGGTTGTCCGAATGCGCGCGTGTGCTCAAGGACGGCGCACCGGTGCTGCTGTTTACCGATTGGCGGCAGCTGCCGCTGACCACCGACGCGCTGCAGATCGCCGGCTTCACCTGGCGCGGCATCACTGTCTGGGACAAGACCGAGGGCGTGCGGCCGCAGCTGGGGCGCTTCCGCAACCAGGCCGAATACATCGTCTGGGGCAGCAAGGGCAACATGTCGCTTGATCGGCGTGCGCCGGTGCTGCCAGGTGTCATCCGTGAGTCGGTACGCAAGGCCGACAAGCATCATCTAACCGGGAAGCCTACAGAGCTGATGAGGAAGCTCGTGCAGATATGTGAGTCCGGAGGGCGGATCGTAGACCCGTTTGCAGGTAGTGGCACAACGCTTTGTGCCGCCGACCTGGAGGGCTTCCAATGGCTTGGTATTGAGCTTGATTCGACCTACTTCAATATCGCCGACCAAAGGCTAAGAGATGCGGCACCTAAATCTCTGGCCTAGTTTCCGCTCATCAGTTAGGAGGGGGCACTACTGTCCCCTTCTGTCTTACTAGAACCTGATGCAGGAGGCGGCGTTTCGCGTGGCAGCGACGATGCTAAAGGGTTAAGAAGATTCTCCACTAATTCGGGGTACGCTTGCGCCCATTGATTCACAAACGCCATTGCGACGGATGATGCTGGAATCATATTCAGGTGCTCGCCAAGTTGGGCGAACAATAGATGATGATCTCGGCACTGGCGACCGGTGTCGTCACAAATAACTTTTATGCGATCTGCTGCTGCCAATTCCTGAAATAGACCTACGCTAACCTTCCCGCCTATTAGTGGCCACTTAGCCAGAACTTGTTCAAAGACAACGAGCTCTGGCGCGGCTCCAGGCAGTCTGAATATACGCTTTTCAGCATCATTCACTTCTTTTGAATCACCGTCAATAATGCATATTGACTTTACCGTGAGGGCCGGATTTCTGTTGTGGTACTCATTCATTTTCACGGCGGTCCCATCACCCTGCATTGGGAATATACCGATGTGATCAAGACTGTAGCCCTGCTGGCGTAGCATTGCCTCAAGCCACATTTTCGCAAAATCATCTTCTACAAAAATCGCGAGCTTCTGTTCAACCTGTCCAGTGATTGCGCGCAAGGATGCGATGTCCAGCTTTCCCTGGAATAAGCGGTCATTTGTTGCAGTCCAAATCGCCTCGTTGGGTAGCGGCTTGAGTGCATCATTTGAGTGTGTTGAAAAGATGCACTGGACACCTTTGCGCTGGGCGACGTCAATTAGATATTCGACCATGCGGATAGTTGCGACAGGATGCAGGCCGTTCTCGATCTCCTCAATTATTATGAGGGGTTGCTCATCATCGACAATTGACTCAATTTCATTAACCATCCGGATTATACTAGACTCACCTGCGCCAAAGTGAAACTCTGAATAGGTTGTGCCTGTCTTTGTGGCGCCTGTTAGCAGAGTGACAGTCCCCCTGCTATCAACCTCCATGCGGCGGAATGCACTCACATCTTTGTCTAGAATTTTCGACACAGCTGAGGCGACGTCAGCACTTAGTTCGTGAATATCCTGATCTTTAACTACAAAGTTATTGGACGCGTAGCTACTAAGCTCTTTGCGCTCGATTGCTGGCACGGTGCGAGAAACGCCAAACACTAAAGTCTTGCGATCAAGGGCGTCACGATTCCACCGCTGGCGCGCAAAGCGGGCGGTCCTCTTTATCGTGTCTCTACTATCTTTTCCCCGGTCGATAAGTTCGTGTTCGATTGTCCAGTCTTGCATGCTCTCATCGTATTTCCCGCTTTTAGCGAAGAAGCGCTTAGGTTGTACTGCTTTATAAGCACAGGCAGCAGCGCCTAAAACAGTTGTCTTCCCACCTCCGTTGGGACCAATGATGGCTGTTACAGGAAAGTCGAAGGTGATTGGCTCTCCTTGAAACCCGCGCACTTTTCTGAGCGTCATCTTCGTCAAGTAAGTGCCGTAGCTACGCTTGCGTACCTTCTCAAGCAACGCGGTGATTTCGCTGTGTCGGATTTGGCTCCTAAACATACCTCGTCCTTCCTCTCCATTGTTATAGGGATCCTCGCATTCAGTTGCAGATGCTGCAACCGCTGTCGCCCGCGACATCCGCGTCATCTCCTGTAACCCGCCTCGGCGCTGGCGCGCAATCGTCGCCCCGCCACGCCTGCGGTCTTCATGCACGGTTTTCGCTGCACCCCCGCAGGGTGGGCCTAGGGCGCGCTGCTGTTACCGATCCGTACGATTCAAGGGGGCCTCTCTTCCCTGCAGATCCCTGCGCGCCTAGGGCGCTTTGCGGGTGAGTACGGCTGCTTTCCTTGGCTTGACCGCCGGGTGCATTTCGGCACATGACCATCGGAACCAGGTAATCGGTAATCCGAGACCTGAAACAAGGCCTAAGCGACTGATATCAATGGGAAATTATGGATTACCTTTTGGGGTGATTTAAGGTAATCGGCACCCCATGGAAAGGTTATGTGATTGAAATTGAAGGATATTTTTTGGGGATGGGATTACCTCCCCAAAAGGTAATCCCATTACCTCTCAATTACCCTTTAATTACCTTTGATATTTTCTTATAAGTAATTGATAAATAAGGAAATATGCCCATTTCTGGAGGCGGATTACCTAGATTACCTCCTTCCCGTGGTCATCTGAAAAATTGAGATTGGGGCGCGCTAGAGTGGGTTGCCACACCACTCGCTACGACCGGTTCCCCCGCAATGTCGCTGACCCACGATGCTCCGCAGGCAAAC
This sequence comes from Xanthomonas sp. 3058, assembly GCF_014199765.1. Classification (NCBI taxonomy): domain Bacteria; kingdom Pseudomonadati; phylum Pseudomonadota; class Gammaproteobacteria; order Lysobacterales; family Lysobacteraceae; genus Xanthomonas; species Xanthomonas sp. 3058. Next base: position 33,698 of record NZ_JACHOF010000008.1, read on the forward strand.
CTCGATCCCGTCGACGCGGCGGGCGGGAAGCGCTGGTGGGTGGTAGACCAGGCCGTGGCCGTGCTCAAGCGCGGAAGCCAGTTGGGCAACAAGCACGGTGGTCAGCAGCACACCTTATATATGTCGGTCACTGCTGCATGAGCGCGATCGATGCCGGCGATGAACCTGAGCTGCCGCCTGGCTTCCGCTGGGACAGGCCTTGGCAGGGCGCGATGGGGTCACCGACAGCGCTTTTCTTCGAGGGTGAAGAGGTGGCCAGGTTGGTGCAGAGACTCACTGGCGAGTGGTACGTGCTGCTGGAGCGCCAAAGGTCGGTGCCGGCTGGCAAACCCTTCGCACCCTTTGTCCAGCGTGACTGCAGCAGCTTCGACCAGGGGCGACGTGGCACCGTCATGTGGGCAGTGCGCCATGAGGCCAGGATCCGAGCTGAGGTGACCGCCCGGAGAACGCATTCTTGAGCCATTTAGGGCGTGGCCGGTGACCGCAAGGGTCGGGAAAATTGGCAGGACGCCTACGCGCGCACTAGGCCTCCGGCGTCAGCCGCTGGGAAAAATAAGTGAGGCAAGTCGCTGATTCGTAAGCTCAGTAGCGCTAACTGTTAATCAGGGGGTCGTTGGTTCGAGTCCAACTTCGGGCGCCAAGATCAAGATGTTGAAGAGGCCGCGACTAGTCGCGGCCTCTTCTGTTTTTGACGGAAGTTCATCGCGCGGGGCAACTGGTGGGCCGCGTATAGCGGACAGATCGCGCACGCCCCGAGGTGTTGACGACAACGTCGGCCAGGCGCTGCGCGCGGGTGCATAGGCTGATGGTGATGTTGCTACCGCTATTGCGGCCGCTGGGAAGAAATCGAACGAGTGATCTGCCAAGCGTTCCGGTAACGCTGATGTTGTCGCTTGCTGGGTACTGCTCAATCCGCAGGATTGAGGCTGCGTCTGCAGGTTGCCCGCTACGCATCGGGTCTTTGAAGAGAATCCATCCCTGGCTCCAGTCCCGGTCGGATCGGCAACTCGCCCCATCAATCGATGGGCAGACACTGACAGGTATGCGATGAGTGATAGCAAGACTCCTGGCCATCGCTAGATGCCCGGTGAGTAGGTGAACCCGTGTCTGCGCTCGCTGCCATTCGATCAACGTCCTGAAGCTGGGCAGGCAGATGGTCGCCATGATCCCGATGAGTGCCATCACGATCAGTAGTTCGACTGCCGTGTACCCTTTCGTGCACGAACGAGTCACTGCTGGCATCGCGCTTCTCCTTGACATGGAGAAAGCAGTTTCTACGGCGGCCATAGCTCAGGTAACGTCTGACCCTACTTGATGGGGCGTCAGATTTTTCCCGATCGTGACCTCCGGCTTCGTGTAGTCCTCCCCCGAGACCCGCTCCATGACCGACCGTTTCCAGCTCGTATCCCCGTACTCCCCAGCCGGCGACCAGCCGGCAGCCATCGACAAGTTGGTGGCCAGCTTCGAGGCCGGCCTGGCCAAGCAGACCTTGTTGGGCGTGACCGGTTCGGGCAAGACCTACACCATTGCCAACGTGATCGAACAGGTGCAGAAGCCGACCCTGGTGATGGCGCCCAACAAGACGCTGGCGGCGCAGTTGTACGGCGAGTTCAAGTCGTTCTTCCCCCACAACGCGGTGGAATACTTCGTCAGCTACTACGACTACTACCAGCCCGAGGCCTATGTGCCGTCGTCGGACACCTTCATCGAGAAGGACAGTTCGATCAACGAGCATATCGAGCAGATGCGCCTGTCGGCGACCAAGACCTTGCTGTCGCGCCGCGATTCGTTGGTGGTGGCCACCGTGTCGGCGATCTACGGCCTGGGCGCGCCGGAAGACTACTTGTCGCTGCGGTTGATCCTGTCAGTGGGCGAGCACATCGATCAACGCCAGTTGATCCGCCATCTCACCGATCTGCAGTACACCCGCAACGAATTCGAATTGACGCGCGGCGCATTCCGCGTGCGTGGCGAAGTGCTGGATGTGTTTCCTGCCGAGTCCGATACCGAGGCCTTGCGCATCGAGTTGTTCGATGGCGACATCGAGCAGCTGACCTTGTTCGATCCGCTGACCGGCGAAACGCTGCGCAAGCTGCAGCGCTACACCGTCTACCCAAAGACGCACTACGCAACCACGCGCGAGCGCACGCTGAGTGCGGTGGACACGATCAAGGATGAGCTGAAGGAACGGTTGGAGCAGTTGTATTCGCAGAACAAGCTGGTCGAAGCGCAGCGCCTGGCGCAGCGCACCCAGTTCGACCTGGAAATGATGGCCGAAGTCGGCTTCTGCAACGGCATCGAAAACTACTCGCGGCATCTCACCGGCAAGGCCCCCGGCGAGCCGCCGCCGACGCTGTTCGACTACCTGCCGCCAGATGCGCTGCTGGTCATCGACGAGTCGCACGTGACCATTCCGCAGATCGGCGCGATGTACAAGGGCGATCGCTCGCGTAAGGAAACCTTGGTGGAGTTCGGTTTCCGTCTACCGTCGGCGCTGGACAACCGGCCACTGCGTTTCGAGGAGTGGGAGGCGCGTTCGCCACGCAGCATCTATGTCTCGGCGACGCCAGGTCCCTACGAGCTACGCGAGTCCGCGGGCGAGATCACCGAGCTGGTGGTGCGCCCGACCGGTTTGATTGATCCGGTCGTGGAAATCCGCCCGGTCGGAACGCAGGTCGACGACCTGATGTCCGAAATCCACGAGCGCATCAAGCTCGGCGACCGCGTGTTGGTGACGACGCTGACCAAGCGCATGTCCGAGAACCTCACCGAGTACCTCGGTGAGCACGGCATCCGCGTGCGCTATCTGCATTCGGATATCGACACGGTGGAGCGCGTGGAGATCATCCGCGACCTGCGCCTGGGCAAGTTCGACGTGCTGGTTGGCATCAACCTGTTGCGCGAAGGCCTGGACATGCCGGAAGTGTCGCTGGTGGCGATCCTGGATGCAGACAAGGAAGGCTTCCTGCGTTCGACCGGTTCGCTGATCCAGACCATCGGGCGCGCCGCACGCAACCTGCGCGGCAAGGCCATTCTGTATGCCGACAAGATGACGCGTTCGATGCAGGCCGCGATCGACGAGACCGATCGTCGTCGCGAGAAGCAGGTCGAGTACAACCTGGAACACGGCATCACGCCCAAGTCGGTAGCGCGTCCGATCTCCGACATCATGGAAGGTGCGCGCGAGGATGCCGCCGAGAAGAAGGCGGGCAAGGGGCGCTCGAAGTCGCGTCAGGTGGCCGAAGAGATGCCCGACTACCGCGCGATGGGGCCCGCAGAGATCGCCAGCAAGCTCAAGAGCCTGGAGCAGAAGATGTACCAGCACGCCAAGGATCTGGAGTTCGAGGCGGCCGCACAGATTCGCGACCAGATCCAGAAACTGAAAGCCGCGAGCCTGGGCTAGGGTGGGGCGACAGGCCCGCTGCAGGCAGGGCTTGTGGTGATCAAAACCCTGCGCTAGAATGCGCGCCCTGCACAGCGCAATGCTGACGCAGGAAACGGGCGGTTAGCTCAGCGGTAGAGCACTACCTTGACATGGTAGGGGTCACAGGTTCGAACCCTGTACCGCCCACCACTGCAAGTGCGGATGACATGGCGACTTGAGTGGTTTCAAAGAACTCATCTGAGTTACACGGGATGTTTCGGGAAGTTGCATTGGGGTCACCTGGTGCAGGTCACGCGAGCTCTACGCCGCCTTGTTGATCTCCATCTTCAGGCGCTGGCCGTCCTTACCAAGCGCTGTAGCTAGAGGCCCCTGGTTTCCTCCTGATGCGGCCATTTTTAATGGCAGTGCTCTACCTGCCCAATCGCCGCCCCCCGGCGAGCTCTTCTTGCTTGATGTTCGAATCGCTTCGGCGTCGCGCAGGGCGGCGGCATGGGGTCGTGCGCCCGCCATCCGAGTCTTGGCGGTTTTCGACGCCATCGCCTGAACTCGCGGTTCCGTCGGCGTTACCGAAACCGCTTTCTCCATCACGCGTCTTGCTTTAGCATCCCTTCCGCGCTGACGAAAAGGAAGGCTGGCGATGGACGAGTATCAGCACACCGTGCTGACCAGGGGAGGCTACCGTGTCGTGGCAATCACCCGCGACGAAACCTATGCGCCCGACGCAGTGGTGGCTTATGCGGTGGTGACGGATGCCGGAACGCGGCTAACGCCGGATCTTTCATTGGATCAAGCCAAGGTCTGGATCGACTCGCTCGTCGAGAGCGAAAGCGGTGGGCGCAAGGCTGACTCCATCGATCATAAACATGGCGTCCGCCGCTAAATTGCCGTTGAGTTGCAACCCAAGGAGTAAGGGCGCGTGTCCAAGCCAAAGATAATTGCAATCGCCACCGTGGTGACATTGCTTGTTGGGTATCTGCTGTCTGGATATTTGACTTTGCTGCTGTTGCGGCTCGATACCGGGCTGTACGCGTGGGATACCTACTACCGTTACTTCAAGGCGCTGAGCCTGCCGGAAGTAGCGCCTTACGCGAGCAAGATCAAGATGTCCGGCATCATCGGCTTCGGTGTGCCGGGGATCATCTGGGCCATCGCGGTTGTGCTCATGGTCAAGCCCAAGGCGCGAGCGCTGCATGGTGATGCGCGCTTCGCCGGGGCATCCGATCTTTCCAAGCATGGCTTGTTCAAGCCGAGCGGCAACGGCATCGTCGTCGGCAAGTTCAACGGCAAACTCGTCAGGTTGAGTGGACAGCAGTTCGTGATCCTCGCCGCGCCGACGCGCTCGGGCAAGGGTGTCGGCGTGGTCATTCCCAATCTGCTCGAGTATCAGGAATCGATCGTCGTGCTGGACATCAAGCAGGAGAATTTCGACCTGACCAGCGGTTGGCGCGCAAGTCAGGGACACGAGGTGTTCCTGTTCAATCCCTTTGCAGAAGACCGCCGCACGCATCGCTGGAATCCGCTGACCTACGTCTCCAGCGATCCTGCATTTCGTGTCTCGGATCTGATGAGCATTGCGGCGATGCTGTACCCGGATGGGTCCGACGACCAGAAATTCTGGGTCAGTCAGGCGCGTAACGCCTTCATGGCGTTCGCCTTGTATCTATTCGAGAACCGGGATGAGGAGCTGCAGCTTGGCTTCCCCGGTGGGGCGGGCGCCCCGACACTGGGTGGCATCTACCGCCTGTCGTCCGGTGATGGCACCGATCTCAAGAAGTACCTGAAGTCGCTCTCCGAGCGCAGGTTCCTCAGCGGCAACGCACGCTCCGCGTTTGCCAACATGTTGTCCCAGGCGGATGAGACCTTCGCCTCGATCATGGGCACCTTGAAGGAGCCGCTCAACGCGTGGATCAATCCTGTCCTGGATGCGGCAACCAGCGCAGACGATTTCCTGCTGACCGATCTCCGCAAGAAGAAGATGACCATTTACATCGGCATCCAGCCCAACAAGCTTGCCGAAAGCCGCCTGATCATCAACTTGCTCTTCAGTCAGATAATCAACCTCAACACCCGCGAACTTCCCAAGTCCAACCCGGAGTTGAAGTATCAGTGCCTGCTGTTGATGGACGAGTTCACCTCCATCGGCAAGGTAGACATCATCGCGACTGCGGTCGCGTACATGGCCGGCTACAACCTGCGTCTGCTGCCGATCATCCAGAGCATGGCGCAGCTGGACGCGACCTATGGCAAGGATCTGTCAAGAACGATCATCACCAACCACGCCTTGCAAATTCTGTACGCGCCGCGGGAACAGCAAGACGCGAACGACTACTCGGAGATGCTTGGTTACACGACCATCAAGAAGAAGAACATCACCCGTGGCAGGGAGACCACGCGCAGCACCTCGGAGGAGCGGCGTGCCTTGATGCTCCCGCAGGAACTCAAGGCAATGGGCAACGAAAAGGAAGTCTTCCTTTACGAGGGCATCCCGCACCCGGTGAAATGCGACAAGATCCGGTATTACGAAGATCGTCATTTCACAGCCCGTCTGCTTCCGAAGACCGAGGTGAAAACGCTTTCCATAAAAGTGTGATGATCGTCACGAATGTAGGTTGGGCGCGGTGCGGTAATTCTTGACTCGTCTACTTGTTAAGGGCAAAGTTAGCAAGAATTTGTGGTTGTGAAGCTTTGTTAGGGGAGCGGCGCCGGACAGGCCGTACAGGATTGAAGCTATGGACGGTTCTTCAGTGTATTCATGTTCATCTGTGGCGCCTATGTGTGATCCCAGCAGGGCCGTTTTGGCCGGGGCGGGTGGTCGTGCGCGCTCGATTGGTTCCGTAAACGCATTTTTTCTCTGCCACCTGCCGGTGGGCGGGGGCGTCGTGCTGTCCGTCTTAAGCCCGAAATTTCATGAGTTGGAGAAGTCAGAGTGAAGCCGATGTATGTGTCCAAGCTGTCGCTGGTCTTGATGGTCGCTGCATTGGTAGGCGCCTGCGCGACCAAGCCTGCTCCCGATTTTGGTGGACGTTGGAAGCCCGTCAACCATTTTGATGAATCACCAACTGAAATTCCGCTCTACACCTCTTACACCTATCAGGCAACGCCGATGGACGGCACGCTGAAGACCATGCTGGAGCGTTGGGCTGCGGATTCCAACATGCAGCTGTCCTACAACCTGCCGTCGGATTACACCCTGATTGCACCCGTATCCAGCATCAGCACAACCAGTGTGCAACAGGCAGCGACTGAACTGAGCGCAGCGTATGCAGCGCAGGGGGTCTCGGTTTCGGTATCGGCCAACAAGCTGTTGGTACAGCCGGTCCCGGTGTCGTCTGGAACCAAGCTTTAAAGGTCGATTTCGGACGCCATGTCCCATGGGTATCCGGTCGGTCAATTCGTTCAAGCTTTCCATGTCCGCGCTCGTCGCGGCGATAGTTCTAGGCCTGACAAGGCCTTACGGTGACGGATCTAGACATGTTGCGTAAGAAGGTCAGTGAGAAGGATGGGTCTGCTCAAGTGGGTGCAGCTGTCCAAAAAGCGGTGAACTACGAGGTCAGCATCGCTGATATCGCACGCCGTAGTGAAAAGCGCGCATGGATCGTCGCGACCGTTTCCATGCTCATCACCGTGATGACGGCCGGTGGCTACTACTACATGCTGCCGCTGAAGGAGAAGGTTCCGTATCTGGTGATGGCCGATGCTTACTCCGGTACCAGCACCATCGCCAAGCTCGAAGCCAATTATGGCGGGCGCACGATCAGTACCAGCGAGGCGTTGGCGCGCAGCAATATCGCGCGTTTCATCCTGGCGCGTGAATCGTTTGATGCATCTACGATCGGTGACCGTGACTGGAACACTGTCGCCGCGATGGCGGCCACCAATGTGCTGGCTGAGTACCGTACGTTGCATTCCGGCAACAACCCGATGAGGCCTTTCAACACGTACGGTCGGATGAAATCGATTCGCGTCAATATTCTCAGCATCACGCTTATCGGTGGCAAGGGTCAACCGTACACCGGTGCGACGGTGCGTTTCCAGCGGAATGTCTACGACAAGGCCTCCACCGCGACGACATTGCTGGATAATAAAATTGCGACGATGGGATTCGTCTACCAGGACAACCTTCAGATGAGCGATAGCCTCAGGGTGGAAAACCCCTTGGGCTTCCGCGTAACCGACTATCGTGTCGATAACGATTATTCGGCATTGCCTGCTGCACCATCTTCGATCAGCACGCAGCCGCAGCCTGTCCCTCAGACTCCAAACCAGCAGCAAGTCGCCCCTGGCGTGGTAGATCCGAATGCGGCTGGCGCCGCGACACAAACCGGTATGCCGATGCAGCAGGGTATGCCCGCAACACCAGGTGGTGCGCCGGTGCAACAGATGCAGCCCGGATATCCCGGTCAGGCCCAGCCTGCGGGTCAACCTCAAGCTCAGCCCACGATCCAACCCCAAGGGATGCCGAACAATGTCAATGGAGCAAGCGGTCGATGAAACCCTTTAACCCCTACAGGGCGGCATTGGCTGCAGCGCTGCCACTCGCGTTCTGTGCATTCTCGGCCGCCGCTCAGGTGGTGCAGGAGTATGAGTATGCGCCTGATCGTATTTATCAGGTGCGTACCGGTCTGGGCATTACTACCCAGGTCGAACTCAGTCCGAATGAAAAGATCCTCGATTACAGTACCGGTTTTACCGGCGGTTGGGAGCTTACTCGTCGGGAAAATGTCTTTTATTTGAAGCCAAAGAATGTTGATGTCGATACGAATATGATGATTCGTACCGCAACGCACTCCTATATTCTAGAGCTCAAGGTTGTTGCAACCGACTGGCAACGTCTGGAGCAGGCCAAGCAAGCCGGCGTGCAGTACAAGGTCGTTTTCAGTTATCCGAAAGACACCAGTTTCAATAATGTTGAAGACGCCGCGGCCGCCAAGAATGGTCCGTTGTTGAACGCAAAGATTCTCAAGGATCGGCGTTACTACTACGACTATGATTACTCGACTCGGGTTAAGAAGTCCTCGCTGGTTCCAAGTCGTGTTTACGACGACGGTAAGTTCACTTACATCAATATGGATTTGACACGCTTTCCCACGGGTAACTTTCCGGCGGTGTTTGCTCGTGAAAAAGAGCATAGCGAGGACTTTCTCGTGAATACGACCGTCGAGGGTAATACCTTGATCGTGCATGGAACCTACCCTTTCCTGGTGGTTCGTCATGGCGATAATGTCATCGGTCTGCGAAGGAACAAGCAAAAGTGAACTCGAATATTCCAAACAGCCCCGATGAGCGCTCCCAGGGCAACCATGGGGAAGGGCGCGTAAATCACGAGTACGACGAGCGTAGTAACCCCTACTTCGCACGCCAGCAGTCGGCTGCAGAGCCCGATCTGGATGCGAACGAACCCGTACTGCGATCCAGCGACATCAAACGGCTGAATCGTAAGGCGCTGGTTTTCCTCGCGCTGATCGCCGGTTTGTTGCTGCTGGCAATTTTCTGGCTGGTCAAGCAGGGGTCTGACGACTCGGAAACGCCGAAGCCACGCGCAGAGACGGTCGTTGCGCCAGCGCTTCCGCAAAATATGACTGCTCCTTTGGACACGGCGCCGGTTGCCCTAGCGCAACAGCCCAGTCTTCCGCCCTTGCCGCCTCCGCCGATTGATGACATCGATAGTGTGTCTAGTGGGTCTGACCAGGAGCGCCCGCGTGGTCCAACCTTGTTGGAGCGCCGCATTCTGGCCGAACAGTCGTCGGCGGGAGCAGGTGGGGCTGCCGCCGGTATGCCGGGGCAGCCCGGTGCACAGCCTGTGGCGCAGGAAGAACAGCTGACGTTGGCCAAGCCGATCAGCAATCCTGACGGTCTGCTTGTGCGCGGAACCTATATCCGCTGCATTCTGGAGACGCGGATCATTTCTGATTTTGGCGGCTACACGTCCTGCATCGTCACCGAGCCGGTCTATTCGATTAATGGTCACAATCTGTTGTTGCCGAAGGGCTCCAAGATGTTGGGCCAATACGGTGCAGGTGAGCCCTCATCGCGGCGTATGCAGGTGGTCTGGGATCGCGTGACCACGCCAACCGGACTTGATGTGACGTTGGTCGGCCCTGGTATCGATACGCTTGGCAGCGCTGGTCATCCAGGCCAGTACGATGCGCATTGGGGCAACAAGATCGCTTCGGCCCTGTTCGTCAGTCTGTTGAGCGACGCGTTCAAGTACGCGGCAGCCGAGTACGGCCCCCAAACAACCACGATTGGCCTAGGTTCCGGTATCGTCACGCAGCAGCCTTTTGAGAGCAACACTGCACAAAGCATTCAGCAGCTCGCTCAGCAAGCCGTAGAAAAATCCGGCCGTCGCCCTGGGACGCTGACGATCAATCAAGGAACGGTCCTGAACGTTTACGTTGCAAAGGATGTCGACTTCTCGGCGGTGCTGCCTAAGTGAGCGAGACCGCTGCCATGACGATTGATGATTCCCCGACTGCGCGGATTTCGAATGATTTCCTGGATTACCAGTACTCCGTGCTGGGAATTCTGGACTATTTGAATTCTCCAGAGGTGACTGAAATCTGCATCAATCGCCCTGGCGAGCTGTACCTGGAGACCATCAACGGCTGGCAGCGAATGGAGGTGCCGTCCCTGACCTTTGATCGGGCCAGGCAGTTCTGCACGGCCGTGGTCAACGAAAGCAACACCGGTCAGCGCATCACCGATGCGGATCCGGTGGTGTCGTTGACCTTTCCAACCGGCCAACGTGCGCAGTTCGTCATTCCGCCTGCCTGCGATGCTGGCAAGGTGTCGATCACGATTCGTCTACCTTCCAAGCACACCAAGACCCTGGAGCAGTACACCAGCGATGGGTTCTTCGATCAGGTGCTTGAGCAGGCTGCGGACGTCAGCGATCACGACCGCGAACTGCTCGAATTGCGCCGTAACAAGGAGTACTCCGAGTTCTTCAAGAAATCGGTGCTTTACAAGAAGAATGTGGTGGTGGCTGGTGCCACCGGTAGTGGCAAGACCACGTTTATGAAGGCACTGGTGAACCATATTCCGAACGAGGAGCGCCTTGTTACAATCGAAGACGCCCGTGAATTGTTCATCAGTCAGCCCAATTCGGTGCATTTGCTGTACTCGAAAGGCGGGCAGAGTGCGAGTAATGTGACCGCCAAGAGCTGCATGGAGGCGTGTTTGCGCATGAAGCCGGATCGGATCATCCTGGCCGAGTTGCGCGGCGATGAATCGTTCTACTTCATCCGCAATTGCGCGTCCGGACATCCTGGCTCGATCACAAGTTGTCACGCCGGTAGCGTCGAACAGACCTGGGACCAACTCGCCTTGATGGTGAAGGCATCCAACGAGGGCTCTGGGTTGGAGTTTGAAGTGATCAAACGGTTGTTGCGCATGACCATCGACATCGTGGTGCATATCAAGGCGCACGCTGGGCGCCGCTTTATTACCGGGATCGATTTTGATCCAGCTAGAACCCTGCGAGGCGGCTGACTAGCCGCCTGCGATTTGACGTTGATCGGGCTTAGAGGAGACCGTTATGCTTCCTGGCATGGAATTGATGGGCTGTACTGGACTTGCCGTGCCTGGTGAGGTCATGCAACACGTCGTTCGCGTGGAGTCCTCGCGCAATCCCTATGCCATTGGTGTGGTTGGCGGTCGGCTGGTGCGTGAGCCGCGTGGGCTGGAAGAGGCGGTCGCCACGGCCAAGATGCTGGAGCAGAAGGGCTACAATTTCTCTCTCGGGCTCGGTCAGGTCAATCGTTACAACCTGCAAAAGTATGGGCTGACCAGCTACGAGATGGCATTTGCCAAGTGCCCGAATCTGGTCGCCGCGTCCCGGATTCTGGCTGAGTGCCATTCCCGGTCGGGTGCCAATTGGGGCAAGTCGTTTAGCTGCTACTACTCGGGCAATTTCGAGACCGGCTTCAAGCACGGTTATGTCCAGAAGATCTATGCCTCCATTCGTCAGTCGGTTGCCTCTTCCGGAGCGGAGCCCATCGCGGTGGTTCCGAATCGTCCAATCAAGGTGCGTGTCGAAAATCCCGTGCGGCAGGCCGCTGCGGAACTGGCCGATGCCATCGTCGCGCGTCGGATTCAGGACCTTTCTAACCCGGGGCGCACAGCGGCTTCACAGCAAAGTCCTATGCTTGCGTCTCCTACACCAGTGCCGCAGCCGCCCGCAGTCTCCCCGGCCCCTTTAGCCGACGACCAATTGTACGTCGTCAAGGCGACAGGGCAGGGGCGAGGGGTTGCCGTACCTGCCGGAGCACAGGAAGCCCCAGCAACGACGAATCAAGCGGCAGGCGGCCCTTTGCCCGGGCGCCAACCAGCTCAAACGCAGCAAATAGATACCGCATTTGTTTTTTAACCAGGATGGAAGACCTGCCAAGGACTGGCTGCTAGACCCCCCCTGCTCCCAAGGAGATTGAAATGAAGTTCGAAATCGACAAGAAGACGGCAGCCGACGCCAAGATGATTGGTAAGCAGGCGTTGAAGGCTCTGGTGTTCACCTCGTTGATCCTGGTTGCCGGCGGGGGCATGGCACAGGAAACTGGTGGTCTCGGAGAGACGGGCAAAAAAATGTGCGGCTTCCTTAACAACGTCAACGGGCTGCTGAATATGGGTTCGGCGCTTGTTGTGACAATTGCCGTGGTCATCGCCGGTTATCAGATTGCGTTTGCTCACAAGCGTATCTCTGAAGTATCTCCGATTCTGATTGGCGGTGTCCTGATCGGCGCGGCCGCTCAGATTGCCAATATGGTGATCGGCAAAGACGGTGGCACCGACGGTTGCGTATCCAACACGCTGCTGCAGTTTGCCAACTATGCATAAAGACGTCCTCTTCCGTGGGTGTACCCGTCCGGCGATGTTTCTGGGAGTGCCTTACATCCCATTCTTCATCGGCGCCGGCGGCGGCCTGCTGTTGGGAATGTACTTCAATCTTTGGTACCTGCTGACAATTCCGGTCATCATCTTTGTCATGCAACAGATGGCCAAGAGGGATGACATGATCTTCAGGTTGCTGGGGTTGCGATGGTTGTTCCGGATGCGTGCTCGAAACGTCCAGCGCTATTCGGGAATGTGGGTCTTCACTCCAAACGAATATCGGAAGACTCCCCCAGGAAAACCTCGGTGAGCACGTGAACCGCTTGACCAGCCCCATGCGCGCAAGCTGCATGGGGTTGGCGTTTGAAACGATCCTAATGGTGTGATGCTTCCTTCTTAAATTGGTAAGACCATGTTCAGCCCCGATAGTCCGATCAGCGAATTTGTCTCCATTTCAACCCATGTCGCACCGTCCGTTCTCAAGACGACCGGTGGTGATTACTTATTGATCTGGCATCTGGCTGGTTTGCCTTTCGTCGGGCGTGACGAGTTCGAGCTCGAGCAGCGCCACAACACGTTCAATCGCCTTGTGCAGACCCTGCGTGCTCCGGACTTCGCCAATGTGGCGTTCTGGGTGCACGATGTCCGTCGCCGCCGCAGGATTGGTAATGCCGGCCGTTTCAAGCAGTCGTTCAACCAGGGACTGTCCGACGAGTATTACGCTGCGCTATCGTCGCAAAAGATCATGCAGAACGAATTGTACTTCAGCATGATCTACCGTCCGGTGGTCACGGGTCGTCGAATGATGGAGAAGTCGGGTGATCCCGACAAGATCCGCGTCGAAGAAGAGCAGGCGATCGCCAAGGTGATCGAACTGGCCACCAACGTTGAGGCGGTGCTGAAGGATTACTCGCCTTATCGACTGGGCATGTACGAGGCCAAGAATGGCGTCGTGTTTTCCGAGACGCTGGAGTTTCTGGGTTATCTATTGAATCGGATCGACGAGCCGGTCCCGGTGCTGCAGGCGCCGGTTTCGGCGTATCTGCCTGTCAGCAAGCATATGTTTGCGAACAAGACCGGCGACTTCGTCATCCGCACGCCCGATGGCATCAATCATTTTGGCGCGATCCTCAACGTCAAGGAATATGCCGATGGGACGTATCCGGGCATCCTGAATGGCCTGAAGTATCTGGACTTTGAATATGTGATTACCCATTCCTTCAGTCCGGTCGGTCGCCACGACGCGCTGAAGGTGCTCGAACGCACCAAGGGCATGATGATTTCGTCGGGCGACAAGTCTTCCAGCCAGATCCGCGACCTGGACCTGGCGATGGATGATGTGGCGTCGGGCAACTTCGTGCTGGGCGAGTATCACTTTACCCTTGCGGTCTACGCCGACAGCCAGGAAAAACTCGCCCGTCAGATTGCGACCACGCGTGCGGAGCTGTCCAACGCTGGCTTTGTGTCGTCCAAGGAAGACCTTGCGATCGCCTCGTCGTTCTATGCGCAGCTGCCGGGTAACTGGCGCTTTCGCACGCGCATCGCCAACCTGAGTTCGCTCAACTTCTTGGGCCTGTCGCCGCTGCACAACTTTGCCCAGGGCAAGCAACACAATAACCCGTGGGGCGATTGCGTCACCACGCTGCAGACCACCAATGGCCAGCCGTATTACTTCAACTTCCACGCCACGCACCCGGCCGAGAATTCCCTCGGTGAGAAGGCGATTGCCAACACGATGGTGATCGGCAAGTCCGGTACCGGTAAGACGGCGCTGATCAACTTTCTGTTGAGCCAGGTGCAGAAGTTCGATCCGATCCCGACGATCTTTTTCTTCGACAAGGATCGCGGCGCGGAGATTTTCGTGCGTGCCTGCGGTGGCAATTATCTGGCGTTGGAGAACGGCGCGCCGACCGGCTTCAACCCGTTTCAGTGCGAGAGCAACGAGGCGAACACGCAGTTTCTGGCCGAGCTGATCAAGGTGCTCGGCGGCAAGGTCGAGTACAGCGCCCGCGAGGAAGAAGACATCTACCGTGCAGTGGAAGGCATGCTGGACACGCCGATGCACCTGCGCAGCATGAGCAACTTCCGCAAGAGCCTGCCCAACATGGGCGACGACGGCCTGTATGCGCGCCTGCGTCGCTGGACGGCGGGCAATTCGCTGGGCTGGGTGTTCGACAACCCGGTGGACACGATCGACCTGACGCGCGCTTCGATCATCGGCTTCGACTATACCGATGTGATCGATAACGCCGAAGTGCGCGTGCCGGTGATCAACTACCTGCTGCATCGCCTGGAAGCGCTGATCGATGGACGTCCGCTGATCTATGTGATGGACGAATTCTGGAAGATCCTGGACGGCAAGGGCGGTTTGAAGGAATTCGCCAAGAACAAGCAGAAGACCATCCGTAAGCAGAACGGTATGGGGATCTTCGCAACGCAAAGCCCTGAAGATGCGCTGGCCAGCGACATCGCGGCAGCGCTGATCGAGCAGACCGCCACGATGATCCTGCTGCCCAACCCCAGCGCCAGTCGCGACGACTACATGGAAGGCCTCAAGCTCACCGATGCCGAGTATCAGGTGGTGGTGTCGCTGGACGAGCGCTCGCGCTGCTTCCTGGTCAAGCAAGGCCACGCCTCGGCGGTGTGCCAGCTCAACCTGCGCGGGATGGACGACGCGCTGTCGGTGATCTCCTCATCGACCGACAACATCGAGATCATGCATCAGATCCTGGCACGCAAGGCCGGCCAGCTAGGGGTGAGCGTGGACCAGCTGACCCCGGAGCAGTGGCTGGAAGATTTTTATGCCAACCGCAAGGGCTCGGGCAAGCGCGCGTCGGCCAAGGACAAGGAAGTCGAAGATGCATAACACCTTTTTCAAGCAGCGGCAGATGTATGCGGCACCATGTTCATCCGTGTAATAGGGTGGGTGGGTGAAGAGCGTTATGAAATAAATTCATGTATTTTTTACGAAGGCATAGGGCCATTTTTTTGAAAAACCATAGATCTCTCAGGGTGGCTTAGAGTGGGCGTCATTCTGCGAGTATGGTTTTTCTTGTAATGAAAAGTATTGCTTGCACTGGCTGAAAGTCAGAGATCCAGTCGCAGCCACAGGGCAGTGAGTCTAAGGGCAAAGATCAATAAGCCTGGAATTGATATCTCAACTGCAAAGATTTTGGGTGTAGCTTCAAGTAAGCCGGTCAGCGCAACGACCCATATGCCTCCGACCCTCGGAGAGCTTATATCGATAGTCAGGGGGTTAATGGATTTGGCATCCGGAGCTGAAATTTTTGGCGCATCGCGCAATTGCTAGAAGTATTTATTTCAAGTGGGTGGCGAGCCGCTGAGTTGCTGCATGCTCAGTGCTGTTTACAAGGTCTTAAACAATCCCGATGGTATCAAGGTTTAAATACAGTCGGATAGAGCATGTTATGATCTTTGAAAGAGCGTTGCTGCATTTCCCAACATCAGGATCGTAAAGATTCATAATGAAGACCGGCCAAGGTTTCCGGCAGTCGTTCATAGTCGCGTGCCATTTGTCTGAAACGTTTGGCCCATCCGAAGCTGCGCTCGACGACCGATCGGCGCGGTAACAAGACAAAGCCTTGTTTCGCTTCTTGCAGCTTGATGATGTGCAACTCAATGCCTTCTTCCTTGGTCGCCTGCGCCGCTTCCTGGCCGATGTAGCCCAATCTACAAAGGCGATCTTGATCGTTTCACGGGTCGGGTGCAGTACCTGTTGGGTCAACGATCGGCCCTGGGCGCGCCCTGCTCATTGGCTGGTGTGACCTGGACGGCAAGCAGATGTCCCTACGTATCGACCGCCATATGGGTCTTGCTTCCCTTCTTGCGTTTGTAGCCATAGTATCCAGCACGCGGCCCGCTGCAGCGGGTGGCCATCAAAAAACGCGCTCGGCTGGGATTTCTTCTCTTGCGCCACACTCAGGAGTGAGATCAGATCGCTGAAAATGGCCTCAAAGCAGCCGGCCTGGGTACATCTCTCGGTTGTACCACCCAAGGCTCGATCCGGTTGGGCTTCGGTGGGGCAACCGGCACGAAAACCAGATCAAGCGGCAACTGCCGTGTTTTGTCTCCTTCGTAAGCATCGTACCTCTGCAGATGAATCGGCTGCTTCACTGACCCAAGATGTGTTCAGTTCCGTCATTAGCAGAAAACAACCGCGCGTTCGATGTCGATGTAACGATGTCTTGCTGCCGGTGATCTGGCGCTCAAAGCCAGCGCGATCGTCGTGACCGCTTTGGATTTTGCCCGATCGTAGGGGTCTTCGACCACATCGCTTTGATCGGTAGCGGCGGGCGAGTGGCCGGCATCATGCCACCCGCCCGCCGGCCCCGTGCTGGCATGCGCAACGCCGGGCTGATTGGTTTACCATTCGTCTCCAAGACCCCTTGCGAGAAGGTGGCCCGCGCCCCGCGCCGGCCCAGCGTGCGACATGAGCACTACCACCGCCCACCGCTGATTCCGGCCGCGCCAGTTCGCAGGGCGCCCGCGCGGCGTTCTTCCTGCATCACCTCTCGCCGCATCCCTATCCGAGCCTGTCCCGCAAAGGGCAGATCTCCCTTGCAGCCGTCGCGCTGCAGCCAGCACAGACCTCATTCTTGCCCATGATCAACATCACGCTCCCCGACGGCAGCCGCCGCGAATTCGAATCCCCCGTCTCGGTGATGCAGGTCGCCCAGTCGATCGGTGCCGGCCTGGCCAAGGCCACCATCGCCGGCCAGGTGGACGGCCAGCTGGTCGACGCCAGCGACGTCATCGACCATGACGCCAGCCTGCGCATCATCACCGCCAAGGACGCCGAAGGCGTGGAGATCATCCGCCACTCGTGCGCGCACTTGGTCGGGCATGCGGTCAAGCAGCTGTATCCCGAGGTCAAGATGGTGATCGGCCCGGTCATCGCCGAAGGCTTCTATTACGACATCTACAGCGAGCGCCCCTTCACGCCCGAAGACATGGCCGCGATCGAGCAGCGCATGCAGGAACTGATCGCGCAGGACTACGAGGTGATCAAGAAGGTCACCCCGCGCGCCGAGGTGATCGAGCTGTTCGCCCAGCGCGGCGAGGAATACAAGCTGCGGCTGATCGAGGACATGTCCGACGACATCACCGCGATGGGCCTGTACTACCACCAGGAATACGTGGACATGTGCCGCGGCCCGCACGTGCCCAATACGCGCTTTCTCAAAGCGTTCAAGCTGACCCGCATTTCCGGCGCCTACTGGCGCGGCGATGCCAAGAACGAGCAGCTGCAGCGCATCTACGGCACTGCCTGGGCCGATAAGAAGCAGCTGGACGCCTACATCCTGCGCATGGAAGAAGCCGACAAGCGCGACCATCGCCGCATCGGCAAGCAGCAGGACCTGTTCCATCTGCAGGAAGAGGCGCCCGGTCTGGTGTTCTGGCACCCCAAGGGCTGGTCGCTGTGGCAGGTGGTCGAGCAGTACATGCGCAAGGTCTATCGCGACAGCGGCTACGGCGAGGTGCGTTGCCCGCAAATCCTGGACGTGTCGCTGTGGCAGAAATCCGGCCACTGGGACAACTACCAGGACGCGATGTTCTTCACCGAGTCGGAAAAGCGCACCTACGCGGTCAAGCCGATGAACTGCCCCGGCCACGTGCAGGTGTTCAACCAGGGCCTGCACAGTTACCGCGACCTGCCGATCCGCTACGGTGAGTTCGGTGCCTGCCACCGCAACGAGCCCTCCGGCGCGCTGCACGGCATCCTGCGCGTGCGCGGCTTCACCCAGGACGACGGGCACGTGTTCTGCCTGGAATCGCAGATCGAATCCGAAGTCACCGCGTTCCATCAGCAGGCGTTGGCGGTCTACACCGCGTTCGGTTTCGACGATATCGAGATCAAGATTGCGCTACGCCCGGAAAAGCGCCTGGGCGACGACGTCACCTGGGACAAGGCCGAGGCGGCGCTGCGCAGCGCGCTGGGCGTGTGCGGGGTGGAGTGGCAGGAGCTGCCGGGTGAGGGCGCCTTCTACGGCCCCAAGATCGAGTATCACCTCAAGGACGCCATCGGCCGCACCTGGCAGCTGGGCACCATGCAGGTCGATTTCATGATGCCCGGCCGCCTCGGCGCAGAGTACGTGGACGAGCACAGCCAGAAGAGGCATCCGGTGATGCTGCACCGGGCGATCGTCGGTTCGATGGAGCGTTTCATCGGCATCTTGATAGAACACCACGCCGGTGCCTTCCCGTCCTGGCTCGCCCCGGTCCAGGTCGTTGTCGCAAATATCACCGACGCACAGGCAGACTATGTGGACTCGGTTCGGAAAACCCTTGCAAATCAAGGCTTCCGTGTCAACGCCGATTTGCGTAATGAGAAGATCGGTTATAAGATTCGCGAGCATACGCTGCAACGCGTGCCGTACCTGCTCGTCGTCGGTGACCGCGAGAAGGAAAATGGCGCAGTCGCCGTGCGGACGCGTTCGGGGGAGGACCTCGGGACCATGACGGTCTCTGCCTTCATCGAACGCCTGCAGGCAGAGCAGGCAGCGTGAGCCAACCCCGGCCGGTCTGGATGATCCGGATGCGCCGGTTCGATTCCCCTGGGAGATTGCAATATCAGTACCCCTGACAACAAACAGAACCGCAAGAACCAAGAAATCCGTGTGCCGCGCGTCCGCGTGATCGGCAGTGACGGTGAGATGGTCGGCGTGTTGTCGCGCGACGAAGCGCTCGCCAAGGCCGAGGAAGAAGGCCTGGATCTGGTCGAAATCCAGCCGCAGGCCGATCCGCCGGTCTGCAAGATCATGGATTTCGGCAAGTTCAAGTTCGAGCAGCAGAAAAAGGCCAACGAGGCCAAGAAGAAGACCAAGCAGGTCGAGATCAAGGAACTCAAGTTCCGTCCGGTCACGGACGAGGGCGACTACCAGATCAAGCTGCGCAACATGCGTCGCTTCCTGGAAGAGGGCGACAAGGTCAAGGTCAACATCCGCTTCCGTGGCCGTGAAATGAGCCACCAGGAGCTGGGCCGCGAAATGGCGTCCCGGATCGAGGCCGATCTGGGCGAAGACATCGTCATCGAGTCGCGTCCGCGCCTGGAAGGGCGGCAGATGGTCATGATGATCGCGCCGAAGAAGAAGATCTGATCGCACGTTGCGCCGGGCCTCGCTGGGGTCCGGCGCTGCTGCGGCGGCGTCCGATTTGCAAGAATTCCCGGTAACGGGTAGACTGCGCGGCCCGGTTTTGCCGGGGCGCCGCGTAGGCGGTACAGGACCTGTCCGGATCGTGTTCGATCAAGGACTTACAAGCAGGCAAGGGCATGGATGGAAAGCGTGGTCGCAAGACTGCCGCCCGGGTCAGTGACAAAACACCATCAAGGACATAGCAATGCCCAAGATCAAGACCAACCGGGCGGCGGCCAAGCGTTTCCGCAAGACCGCCTCCGGCAAGTACAAGTGCGGCCACGCAAACCGTAGCCATATCCTCACGAAGAAAGCGACCAAGCGGAAGCGCAACCTGCGGCAGACGAATCACGTCCGTGCCGAGGACGCAGGCCGTCTTGACCGTATGCTTCCCTACCTCTGAGGACTGAACCATGGCACGAGTAAAGCGTGGTGTGCAGGCGCGCCGCCGCCACAAGAAAATTCTGACTCTGGCGAAGGGCTACTACAATGCCCGCCGCAAGGTCTTCCGCGTCGCCAAGCAGGCGGTCATCAAGGCACAGCAGTACGCCTATATCGGCCGTAAGCAGAAGAAGCGCGTCTTCCGTTCGTTGTGGATCACCCGCATCAATGCGGCTGCCCGCATCAATGGCCTGAGCTACAGCCGCTTCATGAATGGCCTGTTGAAGGCCGGTATCACCCTGGACCGCAAGGTGCTGGCCGATATCGCCGTGCACGACGCCGCCGGCTTTGCTGCGCTGGCCGAGAAAGCCAAGGGTGCGCTGGCGGCATAGGTGCGAGTCCCTCGCAAGAGCCCGCACGTGGTTGGTGCGAGTCCTTCGCAAGAGCCCGCACATCCATGTGCGGACTGTTGAAGGGGTAGATCGTCTCGAGCAGCCGCACACTCGTGTGCCTGCTTTTGGTGATGAAACGCAGATATGCAGGGGGGAAGGGCGCGAGTCCTTCCCCTTTTGCGTTTTAGACGACAGGCATCGTTGCTTGGGTGCATGGCAAGACGAGATTTGAGTGGCAATGCGTTCCGGTGCATCCGGAAACATCGTTCGGTTGACGCAGTTGAGGCGCGAGTGCAATGAGTGAGATTCAATCCCTGACCGAGCGTGCGCTGGCCGATGTCGCCGCCGCGCAGACGCCGGACCAACTGGAGGCCTTGCGCGTCGCGTTGCTGGGCAAGAGCGGCAGCATCACCGCACAGCTCAAGCAGCTCGGCACGCTGCCAGCCGATCAGCGCAAAGCCGCTGGCGAAGCGATCAACCTGTCGCGCGATGCGCTGACCGCTGCATTGGCCGAGCGCAAACACACGCTGGAAAATGCCGCGCTGGACGCACGTCTGGCCGGAGAGCGGATCGATGTCACCTTGCCGGGTCGTCGCAGCGAACGTGGCGGGTTGCATCCGGTCACGCGCACGCTTGAGCGCATCGTCGAGATATTTGCGCGCCTGGGCTATGAGTTGTCCGATGGTCCGGAGATCGAGGACGACTGGCACAACTTCGAAGCGTTGAACTTTCCGCCGCACCATCCGGCGCGTGCGATGCACGACACGTTCTATTTCGGCGATGGCCGCCTGTTGCGCACCCACACTTCCGGCGTGCAGGTGCGCTACATGGATGCGCACAAACCGCCGCTGCGCATGATCGCGGCCGGCAAGGTGTATCGCTCCGACTCGGACCAGACCCACTCGCCGATGTTCCATCAGGTCGAAGGCCTGCTGGTGGACGAGCATTCCACTTTCGCCGATCTCAAGGGCACCTTGTCCGAGTTCGTGCGGGCGTTTTTCGAGCGCGATTTCGAAATGCGCTTCCGCCCCAGCTATTTCCCGTTCGTGGAACCGGGCGCGGAAGTGGATATCGCCTGGCAGCAGCCCGACGGCAGCACGCGCTGGCTGGAAGTGCTCGGCTGCGGCATGGTGCATCCGAACGTGCTGCGCAGCGTCGGCATCGACCCGGAGCGCTACACCGGCTTCGCGTTCGGCCTGGGCGTGGAGCGCTTTGCGATGCTGCGCTATGGCGTCAACGACCTGCGCGCGTTCTTCGAAAACGATGTGCGCTTTCTCAGGCAGTTTGCTTGACGGCCGGGAATGGTGATTCGGGATTCGGGATTCGCAACAGCGCCCTTGTTCCGCACCATCTCCGACGACTGTTTTTTACGAATCCCCAATCCCGATTCCCGAATCCCGGCTTCTCATGAAATTCTCTGAAAATTGGCTACGCAGCCACGTTCCCATCCAGGCGACCCGCGACGAGCTTGCCGCGACGCTGACGGCGATCGGTCTGGAGGTCGAAGAGGTCACGCCGTTGGGCGAGGCCCTGGGGCAGGTGGTGGTAGCGCGCATCGTCGAGGCGGTGCGTCACCCGGAAGCCGATCGTTTGCAGGTGTGCAGCGTCGATGCAGGGCAGGGCGAGTTGCTGCAGATCGTGTGTGGCGCGCCCAATGCGCGCGCCGGTCTGGTAGCGCCGTTGGCGCTGGTCGGTGCGCGGATCGGCGAGCTGACCATCACTGCCGCCAAGCTGCGCGGGGTGGCGTCCAATGGCATGTTGTGTTCGGCCAAGGAGCTGGGGCTTGATAGCGATGCGTCCGGGCTGTTCGAGTTGCCGGACGATGCGCCGGTGGGTCAGGCGCTGGCCGAGTATCTGGGGCTGCCCGACGCCAGCATCGAGATCAAACTCACGCCCAATCGCGCCGATTGTTTCAGCGTGCGCGGCATCGCCTTCGATGTGGCGGCCGCATGCGCCAGCCAAGTGGTGGCCTTCGATGCGGCTGCGGTAGCGCCGGTGTCGATGCGCACGCTGGCGGTGGAATTGCATGCCGGCAGCGAGGCGCCGCGTTATTGCGGGCGCGTGATCGAAGGCATCGACCCAACGGCCAAAACGCCAGTGTGGTTGGCCGAGCGGCTGCGCCGCAGCGGTGTGCGGCCGGTCTCGCTGCTGGTGGATATCACTCAGTACGTGATGCTGGAACTGGGCCAGCCGATGCATGCGTTCGATCTGGACACGCTGCAAGGCCCGATCGGCGTACGCCGATCGCGCAGCGGTGAACAACTCGCGCTGCTGGATGGACGGCAGGTCACGCTGGACGACAGCTTCCTGACCATCACCGATGCCGATCGCCCCGTCGCATTGGCTGGTCTGATGGGCGGGCTGGACACGCGCGTCACAGAGGCCACGCGCAATGTGTTTCTGGAGTCGGCGTACTTCGACCCGGCCGCGATCATGGGCCGTGGCCGCAAGTTAGGCCTGCATACCGATGCCGGCCATCGCTTCGAACGCGGTGTGGATCCAGCATTGCCGCCGCAAGCGATCGAGGAGGCCACGCGGTTGGTGCTGGAACTTGCGGGCGGCACGCCGGGCCCGGTCGTGCATGCGCAATTGCCGCAGCATCTGCCGCAGCCGGCGCGCATCCTGCTGCGGCGTGCGCGGATCACGCGCGTGCTCGGCATCCAGATCGACGATGCCGAGGTTGCGCGCATTCTGAGCGCGCTCGGCATGCAGCTCGAGGCGGTGGCCGAAGGCTGGCAGGTGATGGCGCCGAGCCGCCGCTTCGATATCGCCATCGAAGAGGATCTGATCGAAGAGCTGGCGCGGATTCACGGTTACGACCGGATACCGACCACATTGCCTGGCGGTGCCAGTCGCATCGCCATGCCGAGCGAGACCCAGCTCGATGAGCTCAGCGTGCGACGCCAACTGGTGGCGCGCGAGCTGCAGGAAACCATCAATTACGCCTTCGTCGATGCCACGTTGCTGGAGCGCTGGAAGCTGGCCGATGGCCTGGTGCCGTTGGCCAATCCGCTCAGTGCCGAGCTTGCGATCATGCGCCCGCGCCTGTTGCCCGGCCTGGTGGCGACACTGGGCCGCAACGCCGCCCGCCAGGCCGGGCGCGTGCGCCTGTTCGAATTGGGCAAGGTGTTCGCGGCGGCTGCCGACACCGGCGCCGCGCCGCTGGAGGCGCAGCATGTCGCCGCTGCCGTCTGTGGCGATGCCTTGGCGCTGCAATGGGGCGAACCCGCGCGCAAGGTGGACTTCCATGACCTGAAAGGCGACCTGATGGCGCTGGCTGCGGCCAGTGGTGCGGTGCTGGAGTTCCAGCCTTCCACCGAGCCGTTCGGGCACCCGGGGCGCTCGGCCGATATCCATCGCGACGGCGTGCGCATCGGCTGGATCGGGCAGGTGCACCCGCGCCTGGCCAAGGCGCTGGACATCGACGTGGACGTGATCGCATTCGAGCTGCAGCTTGCCCCGCTGGTGCAGCGTGCGCTGCCGCGCGCCGGCGAACTGTCGCGGTTCCCATCGGTGCGCCGCGATCTGGCCTTCCTGGTGCCGGAAGAGGTGAGCTGGGCGGCGCTGTCGGCCAGCGTACGCACCTCGGTGGGGCCGTTGTTGCGCGAGGTGCAGCTGTTCGACCGTTATGTCGGGCAGGGGGTCGAGCCAGGTTTCAAGAGTCTGGCTATGGGCTTGATTTTGCAGGATAACTCGCGCACTCTCACCGACCGGGACGTGGATGCGGTCGTTACCGATGTGGTGGCCGTGATCGAGCGCGAGCACCGCGCCCGGATCCGGAGTTGAGGCGGTAACCAGGGGATTGGCATGGCATTGACGAAAGCGGAGATGGCCGAACGTCTGTTCGACGAGGTCGGTCTGAACAAGCGCGAGGCAAAGGAATTTGTCGATGCGTTTTTCGATGTGCTGCGCGATGCGCTGGAGCAGGGCCGTCAGGTGAAGCTGTCCGGGTTCGGCAACTTCGATCTGCGGCGCAAGAATCAACGGCCCGGTCGCAACCCCAAGACCGGCGAAGAAATTCCGATTTCGGCACGCACGGTGGTGACCTTCCGTCCTGGCCAGAAGCTCAAGGAGCGGGTGGAGGCTTATGCTGGATCCGGGCAGTAATCGCGAGCTACCGCCGATTCCGGCCAAGCGCTACTTCACCATCGGCGAGGTCAGCGAGTTGTGCGACGTCAAACCGCACGTGCTGCGCTATTGGGAAACCGAGTTTCCGAGCCTGGAGCCGGTCAAGCGACGCGGCAATCGACGCTACTACCAGCGCCACGACGTGCTGATGGTGCGGCAGATTCGTGGCCTGCTCTACGAGCAGGGCTACACCATCGGTGGCGCGCGTCTGCGTCTGGAAGGCGATGGTGCCAAGAGCGAGTCGGCATTGAGCAATCAGATCATCAAGCAGGTGCGCATGGAACTGGAAGAAGTGCTGCAACTGCTGCGACGCTAGGAAAACGCTTCACAAAGCCGCTATACTCGCAGGCCGCCCTCGCGGCGGATGCAGCATCTTCGGGGTATAGCGCAGCCTGGTAGCGCACTAGTCTGGGGGACTAGTGGTCGTCGGTTCGAATCCGGCTACCCCGACCAAACATAAGGCCCATGTCTTCACGGACGTGGGCTTTTTTGTTGCGACGCAGCACGATGTTTCCGGGTTGTCATACGGGTGACTTAGTATGCGGATCGGCATAGTGGAGCCATGCGGGATCCGTTCTGTAGAGACCGTTCCTGTGCAGCTGAATCCGCGATGGACCTGGTTCACGGAATGCTGCTAAGTGTCAGAAAATGCTCCGAATCATTGCGATTGAATCCGGATCTGGATCACGTTCTGTTAACGCGGCAATGACGAACTTGAATCAATGGTCCAACGCCGTCAAAAAAATGGCGTGCAGCAGCTTGCGATGCGTTGGTTCTATGCCATAGTGCACTGCAACACGTCACACCTGTCGTGATCCCGATCTGCTCGGGAAGCAACTCTCTGTCGTACGTTCGTGCTGGCGCGTTTGGCCGGTTGAATGCTGCGCGAGGTCCTGTCCCACCCAACCGAGGCAGCCAGCCACACGCATGAAGAAACTGATCGGACGATTCTGCCAAGGTATCAGCCTGGCGTTGATCTGCTCGATGACACTGGGCGCTTGCAGCACCGGGAAGGGCATGGCGTCGTCATTGCCGCTTCCCGACCCGCTCGCAATGTCCGCTGTGCAGCCCGAGTACCGACTCTCCCCAGGCGACTTGCTGCTGGTCAAGGTGTTCCAGATCGATGATCTGGAGCGTCAGGTCCGCATCGATCAGAACGGCCATATCTCGTTGCCGCTGATCGGCGACATCAACGCCGCCGGCATGGGCGTGGGTGAATTTGAAAAGATCGTGGCCGACCGCTACCGCTCCGGCTACTTGCAGAATCCGCAGGTGTCGGTGTTCGTGCAGGAGTCCAATGGCCGTCGCGTCACCGTGACCGGCGCGGTCGACGAGCCGGGCATCTACCCGGTGATCGGCTCCAACCTCACCCTGCAGCAGGCCATTGCCCAGGCCAAGGGCGTGAGTACGGTGGCCAGCCGTGGCAACGTCATCGTATTCCGCATGGTCAACGGGCAAAAGATGATTGCGCGATTCGACCTGACCGAGATCGAGAAGGGAGCCAATCCCGATCCTGAGATTTACGGCGGCGACATTATCGTGGTGTACCGCTCGGATGCGCGCGTTTGGTTGCGCACCATGCTGGAACTGACTCCTCTTGTGATGGTGTGGCGCGCTTACCGATGAGTATGAATTCCGACAATCGTTCCTCTTCGTCTCATCGTCACGGGCATCTCGAGCTGGCGGATGTGAGCCTGCTCGACTACTGGCGCGCCTTGGTGTCGCAGCGCTGGTTGATCCTTCTGATCATCCTGGGTGCGGTGTTGCTGGCGCTTGGCGTCACCTTGCTGATGCCCGAGAAGTACCGTGCCACCAGCACGCTGCAGATCGAGCGCGACTCGCTCAACGTGGTGAACGTGGCGAACCTGATGCCGGTGGAGTCGCCGCAGGATCGTGACTTTTACCAGACCCAGTACCAGTTGCTGCAGAGCCGTTCGCTGGCGCGCGCGGTGATTCGCGAAGCCAAGCTCGATCAGGAGCCGGCCTTCAAGGAGCAGGTCGAGGAAGCGCTGGAAAAGGCGGCCGCCAAGAATCCGGAAGCCGGCAAGTCGTTGGACTCGCGTCAGGCGATCATCGAGCGCAGCCTCACCGATACCCTGCTGGCCGGACTGGTGGTCGAGCCGATCCTCAATTCGCGCCTGGTGTACGTCAACTACGATTCGCCCGACCCGGTGCTGGCAGCCAAGATCGCCAACACCTATCCCAAGGTGTTCATCGTCAGCACCCAGGAGCGCCGCATGAAGGCGTCTTCGTTCGCGACCCAGTTTCTGGCCGAACGTCTGGAGCAGTTGCGCGCAAAGGTCGAAGACTCCGAGAAGAACCTGGTCTCCTATTCGACCGAGGAGCAGATCGTGTCGGTGGGCGATGACAAGCCCTCGTTGCCTGCTCAGAACCTGACCGACCTCAACGCGTTGCTGGCATCGGCGCAGGACACCCGCATCAAGGCCGAGGCGGCGTGGCGCCAGGCTGCGAGCGGCGATTCCATGTCGCTGCCGCAGGTACTCAGCAATCCGCTCATCCAGAGCCTGCGCGGCGAACAGATCCGTCTGACCACCGAGTATCAGCAGAAGCTGTCGACCTTCAAGCCCGATTACCCGGAAATGCAGCGCCTCAAGGCGCAGATCGAAGAATCGCGTCGTCAGATCAATGGCGAGGTGATCAACATCCGCCAGTCGCTGAAGGCGACCTACGACGCGTCGGTGCATCAGGAAGAACTGCTCAACCAACGTATTGCCGGTCTGCGCAACAGCGAACTGGATCTGCAGAGCCGCAGCATCCACTACAACATGCTCAAGCGCGACGTCGATACCAACCGCCAGCTCTACGATGCGCTCCTGCAGCGCTACAAGGAGATCGGTGTGGCCGGCAACATTGCAGCCAACAACGTGACCATCGTCGATACCGCAGATGTGCCTACGTCGAAGACCTCGCCGAAAATCAAATTGAACCTCGCTTTGGGCTTCATCTTTGGCGTATTCCTGGGTGTGGCGGTGGCGCTTGTGCGTTACTTCCTGCGCGGTAATACGGCGGAAACGCGGTTGAACTGAGAATGCGCCGTTCCAGAACGGTGGTTAATTTAAGTGACAACTGATTCAGCGTGGAAAAGGTCGGATCCCGTATGTTCTGGGCTCCTTCGTTTGAAAGTTTGTCTCTGTTGAAACAAATGGCTGTCGAGTGATCTGGGGTCGGTAAGTATTACCGCGGTGATCACCCGGCGGAGATGATTGAAAGCTCGCTTGCGTTTCGCATGTTCCCCCGCATGCGCCGTATCGGGTTTGGAGGACATCCCCATGCTTTTGGCAGACTTGAGTAGCGCGACCTACACGACATCCTCGCCGCGCCTGTTGTCGAAATACTCGGCTGCGGCCGATCTGGTCCTGCGCGTCTTCGACCTGACCATGGTCGTGGTCTCCGGGCTGATTGCCTACCGTATCGTCTTCGGCTCCTGGGTGCCTGCGGCACCGTACCGGGTCGCCATCGCCACCACGCTGCTGTACTCGGTGATCTGCTTTGCGTTGTTCCCGTTGTATCGCAGCTGGCGCGGGCGCGGACTGTTGAGCGAGCTGATGGTGCTCGGTGGTGCGTTCGGCGGCGTGTTCGCGCTGTTTGCGGTGCACGCGCTGATCGTGCAGGTCGGCGAGCAGGTGTCGCGCGGCTGGATCGGGCTGTGGTTTGTCGGCGGTCTGGCATCGCTGGTGGCGGCGCGCACCTTGCTGCGCGGTTTCTTGAACCATCTGCGCACCCAGGGCGTGGACGTACAGCGTGTGGTGGTGGTCGGTCTGCGCCATCCGGTGATGAAGATCAATCACTACCTGAGCCGTAATCCGTGGGTCGGCATGAACCTGGTCGGTTATTTCCGCACGCCGTACGACATCGCCGTGACCGAGCAGCGCCAGTCGCTGCCATGTCTGGGCGACCCGGACGCGTTGATCGAGTATCTGAAGGACAACCAGGTCGAGCAGGTGTGGATTTCGCTGCCGCTGGGCGAGCGCGATCACATCAAGCAGCTGCTGCAGCGTCTGGATCGTTATCCGATCAATGTGAAGCTGGTGCCGGACCTGTTCGACTTCGGCCTGTTGAATCAATCCGGTGAGCAGATCGGCAACGTGCCGGTGATCAACCTGCGCCAGGGCGGTGTCGATCGC
Source organism: Xanthomonas sp. 3058 (assembly GCF_014199765.1). Taxonomy (NCBI): domain Bacteria; kingdom Pseudomonadati; phylum Pseudomonadota; class Gammaproteobacteria; order Lysobacterales; family Lysobacteraceae; genus Xanthomonas; species Xanthomonas sp. 3058. The sequence goes on from NZ_JACHOF010000008.1 coordinate 62,109, forward strand.
GACAACTACTTCGTGGTTGCCAAGGCATTGCAGGACAAGATCCTGGCCGTGATCGCGTTGATGGGCCTCTGGCCGCTGATGGCTGCGATTGCAGTGGGCGTCAAGATGAGCTCGCCCGGTCCGGTGTTCTTCCGTCAGCGCCGCCATGGGTTGGGTGGTCGTGAGTTCTATATGTTCAAGTTCCGCTCGATGCGCGTGCATGACGATCATGGCACCACCATCCAGCAGGCGACCAAGAACGACACCCGTATCACCCGGTTCGGTGCGTTCCTGCGCCGCAGCAGCCTGGACGAGTTGCCGCAGATCTTCAACGTGCTCGGTGGCAGCATGTCGATCGTCGGTCCGCGTCCGCATGCCGCGCAGCACAATACCCATTACGAAAAGCTGATCAATCACTACATGCAGCGCCATTACGTCAAGCCGGGCATCACCGGTTGGGCGCAGGTCAACGGCTTCCGTGGCGAAACGCCCGAGCTGCGGACGATGAAGAAGCGTATCCAGTACGACCTCGATTACATCCGTCGTTGGTCGCTGTGGCTGGATATCCGCATCATCGTGCTCACCGCGGTGCGGGTGCTCGGACAGAAGACCGCGTACTGATGATGGCGGGGAGCGTGCGACTTGGCGCGTCCGGCGCTGCGGGCGGCTGCATTGCAGCCGCCCTTTTCAAGCAGGCGTCTGCATGCTGATCCGAATGAGCGATGCAACGCGCGTGCGCCTGCACAACCTGCTGATCGAGCTGACGCTCCTGGTCGGCGTGGGTTACAACCTTGTACTGGCGTTGATCAACGCGAACGTATTCACCGTCCGCCCGGTGGTCACTTATGCAGTCGAGTTCATGGTCTACGCGGCCTGCTTTCTGCTCGGCCTCGGCTCGCTGAGCCGAAAGCGCATCGCGTTGATCGTCAGCGGATTGGGGCTGATTGTCACCCTGATGTTCGTGCGTTTCCTGGTGAACTGGGAGATCGAACCGAAGTTCTTCCGCGACGCATTGGTGGTGTTTGCTTTTGTCGTGCTGGGGTCTGCCTACACGGGGTCGGTGCCCAAGTTGTTCTTGCGCATGACCATCATCGTGTCGCTGGTGGCTGCGTTCGAATTGGCAATGCCCACCGCATACGGCGATCTGGTCAACCCCAAGAGCTTCTTCGTCAATGCGCGCGGCATGAGCGCCGAGGGCTTCTGGAACGAAGACAGCAATCTGTTCGTCAGTGCGACGCGCCCGGGCGAGCGTAATTTTTTGCCTGGCTCCAATCTTCCACGTGCCTCCTCGATGTTCATCGAGCCGGTGACGATGGGTAACTACATCTGCTTCTTCACCGCCATCCTGCTGGTGTTCTGGCGCTGGATGCGGCCATCGATGCTGATCCTGTCGGTGGGACTGATCGGTTTCATGGTCGTGGCCTCGGATGGACGCCTGGCTGCGGGCACCTGCGTGCTGATGGTCCTGTTGACGCCGCTATTGAAACGCCTGGATCAGCGATTGGCGTTCCTGGTGTTCCTGCTGGTGATCATGACGGCGTGGTTGCTGGTGTGGATGACCGGAATCACCGCCTATCAGGACACCACGATGGGGCGGGTGTTCTTCACCGTTTACTCGATGAACAACCTGTCGTTCGAGTCCTGGATGGGTCTGGATTTTGCGCAGGCGTATCGCTACTTCGATAGCGGCATTGCGTATTTCATTGCATCGCAGTCGATCGTCGGCGTGCTGGCATTCCTGCTGTCTTACTCGTTCCTGTTGCTGATGCCGAGTAAGGAGGGGCAGCTGTTCAAGAACCTGGCCATCTTTGCATTTGCGCTGAGTCTGCTGGTGTCCAACGGCTACTTCTCGATCAAGACCTCGGCGCTGTGGTGGTTCGTCTGCGGCTACCTGTGGCACATGCTGCCGACCTGGTCTGCGGCGACGGGTACACCTGGCACGCTGATCAAGGACGATCCAACGGCAGATGGCGCGCAGTTGCCATTGCCTGCGGGAGGGGCGCGGTGAGCGTAGCGGCGATGCAAACGCAATCGTCGGCAGCGCCGACGGCTGGCGCGCATGTCGCGACCACTGGACGTGCGCGTGATCCACGCATCGATGCCACCAAGGCCATCGCCATCCTGCTGGTGGTGTTCTGCCATGCCAAGGGCGTGCCGCACGGCATGACCTTGTTTGCGTACAGCTTCCATGTGCCGCTGTTCTTCCTGGTGTCCGGCTGGCTGGCATCCGGCTATGCCTCACGCACCACCGGGCTTGACCGGCGTTCACTGAGCCGGCATGCACGCAGTCTGTTGGTGCCGTATGCGACGTTCTATCTAGTGGGTTACGTTTACTGGTTGCTGACCCGCAACATCGGCGAGAAGGCCGCCCGCTGGGGCAGTCACCCGTGGTGGGAGCCGATCGTTTCGATGTTCACCGGCATCGGCCCGGACCTGTATGTGCAGCCGCCCCTGTGGTTTCTGCCGGTGATGTTGGTGACGGTGATCGGTTACGCGCTGCTACGCCGGTGGATGTCGCCGATGGTGATCGCGCTGGCATCGTTGCTACTGGCGTGGTTGTGGATGGGCTGGTTTCCGGCGCAGCAGCTGCGGCTGTTCTTCGGACTGGACGTGTTGCCGGTGTCGTTGTGTTTCTACGCACTTGGCGCCTTGTTGATCTATCTCTCGCCGCGTCTGCCGACGTCCTTGCCGGGCAGTGCGCTGGCAACGGTGCTGTTGGCGCTGCCGGTGGCGTGGCTTGCCCAGACCAACGGACGCATCGACGTCAATATGCTGGAATTTGGCCGTGACCACGCCGCGTTCGTGCTGAGTGCAGTGCTGGGTTCGTTGATGGTGATCTGCGCTGCACGATTGGTACAGGGCTGGGCGTGGGTGCAGTGGATCGGCCGCAACACCTTGTTGATCTTGTGCACGCACATGCTGGTGTTCTTTGTGTTGTCCGGCGTTGCCGCCGTGTCGGGCATCTTCGGTGCCTGGCGTCCCGGGCTGGGCTGGGCGGTGTTCGTTACGGTGTTCGCGTTGGCTGCGTGCGTTCCGTTGCGCTGGTTGCTGATGCGCTTTGCGCCGTGGACCTTGGGTGCGCGCCCGGTGGCGGCATGACCGGCGCCGCAGCATGACCACCGCAGCGTATTCCGCCAACGCCGGACACAACAGTGCTCCAGCAAAAGCCGGGCCGGCGCCCGCGTTGACGCGCGACTGGCAGATCGATGCCGCCAAGGCGCTCGCCATCGTTCTGGTGATGTTGGGGCACGCCAGCGGGATGCCACCGGCGTACAAGTTGTTCGCCTACAGTTTCCACGTGCCGTTGTTCTTTGTGCTTTCCGGCTGGGTCGGCGAACGTTTTGGCAGCCGCGCACTCAACGTCGCGACCACGCAAAAACTGGCGCGGACGTTGCTGCTTCCTTACCTGGCCTTCTTCCTGGTGGCGTATGGGTACTGGTTGCTGACCGCCGCGCTCAACGGCGCGCTGCATCAACCCAATGCGCACTCCTGGTGGGACCCGTTCGCCGGGCTGTTCTGGTCCAATGGCTCCAGCTTGTATGTGCTTCCTGCGCTGTGGTTCCTGCCTGCGCTGTTTGTCACAACGCTCGCCTACATTGCGCTGCGTGCACGCCTCAGCACGGCCATGGTTGCCGTGCTCAGCGTGCCACTCGCGTTGGTGTGGGCTGGTTGGTTTCCGTCGCTGCATCTGCGGTTACCGTTTGCGTTGGACGTCTTGCCCGTCGCACTGTTCTTCATCGCCATCGGTGGTTGGCTGTCGCGCTTTGCCGATGCGCTGCGCTCGCTTGGCATGCGCGTCTGGGCAGCGGCATTGCCTGTGGTGGCTGTGACGTGGTGGTGGCTGGCCGCTGCGAACGGGCAGGTGGACGTCAACAATCTGCAGTTCGGGCAGTCGGCCGCAGTGTTCTTGCTGGTCAGCCTGCTGGGAACCGCGATGACCTTGTGTGTGGCGTATTTCATCCGGCACTGGCGCTGGGTGCAGTGGATTGGCACCAACACCTTGCTGATCCTGTGTACGCATACGCTGGTGTTCTTGGTGGTCACCAGTGTGGTGGCGCGAACGGGGGTGATCGATCGCCATGTGATCGGTACGCCGATCTGGGCGATGGGGCTCTGCGTGGTTGCCGTTGCCGCGTGCGTCCCGATGCGTGCGGTATTGGTGCGAATCGCGCCGTGGATGTTGGGATTGAAAGGGAAATGATGCACTTCCAGAATCATCAGCCGTCGCAGCAATCAAGTGTGTGTCGTTGGCAAAGGAGATTGGCGTAATGAAAGTGGTGCATGTCGTCCGCCAATTCCACCCCTCGATCGGGGGTATGGAGGAAGTCGTTCTCAATGTGGCTCGCCAGCATCAGGCCAATAGCGCCGATACGGTAGAGGTCGTCACGTTGGATCGTGTGTTCACCGACCCCGGCGCGCAGCTTGCTGCGCAGGAAACGTTTGAAGGCTTGCCGATCAGCCGTATCGGCTATCGCGGTTCGTCGCGTTATCCGCTGGCGCCGTCGGTGCTGGGTGCGATTCGCTCGGCGGACCTGGTGCATTTGCATGGCATCGATTTTTTCTACGACTATCTTGCGTTGACCAAGCCGCTGCACGGCAAGCCGATGGTGGTCTCCACGCACGGCGGGTTCTTTCATACCGCGTACGCATCGCGCATGAAGCAGGTCTGGTTCCAGACCCTGACGCGGGCCTCTGCGTTGGCCTATGCACGAGTGATCGCCACCAGCGAAAACGATGGCGATCTGTTCGCAAAAGTGGTTGCGCCGGCGCGTTTGCGGGTGATCGAGAACGGGGTGGACGTGGAGAAGTATGCCGGGCAGGGCGCGACGGTGCCCGGCCGGACGATGCTCTACTTCGGGCGTTGGTCGGTGAACAAGGGGCTGATTGAAACGCTGGAGTTGCTGCAGGCCGCACTCACGCGCGACCCGCAGTGGCGGCTGATCATTGCCGGCCGCGAATACGATTTGAACGAGGCCGACCTGCGCAAGGCGATCGCCGAGCGTGGGCTACAGGACAAGGTGCAGCTGAGCATGTCGCCTTCGCAGGAACAGCTGCGTGCGTTGATGCAGCAGGCGCAGTTCTTCGTGTGCCTGTCGCGGCATGAAGGGTTTGGCATTGCGGCGGTCGAGGCGATGAGCGCGGGGCTGATCCCGATCCTCAGCGATATCCCGCCGTTCGTGCGGCTTGCCACTGAGTCGGCGCAGGGTGTGATCGTCAATCGCGACAAGATCCCGGTTGCCGCAGATCAGGTGCAGGCGCTTGCGCTGCAGGCCGATGCAGACTTCCACACGCGGCGTGCGGCGTCGATGGCCTACGTGAGCCGCTATGACTGGAAGCATGTGGTCGGGCGCTATATCGACGAATATCACACGGCGCTGGGCACGCGTCGCCCGCAGGAGGCAGTGCGATGAGCGCGCTCGCGTCCCCATCGATACCCCGTGCGGCAACCAAGCCGCAGGTCACGGTGCTGTTTTCCACCGAAAAACCCAACGCCAGCACCAATCCGTATCTAACCCAGCTCTATGACGCGTTGCCCGACGCGGTGCAGCTGCGTTTCTTTTCGATGCGCGATGCGCTGCTGTCGCGCTACGACGTGCTGCATCTGCATTGGCCGGAGTATCTGCTGCGCCATCCGAGCGCGGCGGGCACGTTGGCCAAGCAGGTGTGCGCGGCACTGTTGCTGCTCAAACTGCAACTGACCGGAACACCGGTGGTGCGCACCTTGCACAATCTGGCGCCGCACGAAGATCGTGGTTGGCGCGAGCGCAGCCTGTTGCGCTGGATCGACCGCCTGACGCGCCGCTGGATCCGCATCAACGCGACCACGCCACCGCGTCCGCCGTTCACCGACACCATCCTGCACGGCCACTATCGCGACTGGTTCGCGACGATGGAGCAGGGAAGCCCGGTTCCGGGGCGGTTGCTGCACTTCGGTCTGATCCGTCCGTACAAGGGCGTGGAGACCTTGCTGGAGGTCATGGGCAAGGTGAACGATCCGCGGTTGAACCTACGCATCGTCGGTAACCCGGCGACGCCACAGATGCGGACCCTGGTCGAGGAAGCCTGCGCACAGGACCCACGCGTCAGCGCATTGCTGGCCTATGTCGAAGAACCGGTACTGGCGCGCGAAGTCAGCGCAGCAGAGCTGGTGGTGTTGCCGTATCGGCAGATGCACAACTCCGGCACGCTGCTGCTGGCGTTGTCGCTGGCACGTCCGGTGTTGGCGCCGTGGAGCGAATCCAATGCCGCCATCGCCGAGGAGGTCGGCCCTGGCTGGGTGTTTCTCTACGAAGGCGAGTTCGATGCGGCGTTGCTGACCGGCATGCTGGACAAGGTGCGCGCGGCGCCGCGTGGGCCTGCGCCGGATCTGTCGCAGCGTGACTGGCCGCGGATCGGGCAGTTGCATTACCGCACCTATCTGGAAGCGCTCGGCCAGGATGGAGATCTCGCGCTGTGACCACACAGACCCCGCCGACGACATCTTCCACGCCGCCACCACCACAGCGCAGCCTCGGCTCGCGCGCTGCCGGTGGCGCAGCGGTGACCATGATCGGCCAGTCGTCGAAGATGGTCGTGCAGTTCGGCGGCATCATCCTGCTGGCGCGGTTGCTGACGCCTTATGACTACGGCCTGATGGCCATGGTGACCGCGATCGTCGGTGCTGCCGAAATCCTGCGGGATTTCGGCCTGTCCGCCGCTGCGGTACAGGCCAAGCATGTCAGCCGCGAACAGCGCGACAACCTGTTCTGGATCAACAGCGGCATCGGCTTGTTGCTGTCGGTGCTGGTGTTCGCATCGGCGCATGTGATTGCGAACTTCTACAACGAACCGGCGCTGGTGACGATTTCCCAGGCGCTGGCGGTCACCTTCCTGATCAACGGCATGACCACGCAGTACCGCGCGCATCTGAGCCGTGATCTGCGTTTCGGGCAGGTTGCGCTCAGCGACGTGGGATCGCAGGTGCTGGGCCTGGGCGCGGCCGTTGCTGCCGCATTGCTGGGCTGGGGCTATTGGGCGCTGGTGGTGCAGCAGGTCGTGCAGGCGCTGGTCAATTTTGTCATCGCCGCAAGCTGCGCACGCTGGTTGCCGGGCGGGTATCAGCGCGCCGCGCCAATGCGCGACTTTATGAGCTTCGGCTGGAACCTGATGGCTGCGCAGCTGCTGGGATATGCCAGCCGCAACGTGGGCCAGGTGATCATCGGGTGGCGCACCGGCCCGGATGCGCTGGGTCTGTACAACCGCGCCTTCCAGTTGCTGATGATGCCGTTGAACCAGATCAATGCGCCTGCCACCAGCGTGGCGTTGCCGGTGCTGTCGCAGCTGCAGGACGATCGCGAGCGCTTCAGCGCGTTCCTGCTGCGTGGGCAGACGGTGATGGTGCATTTGATCGTGGCACTGTTCGCGTTCGCCTGTGCGCTGGCGATGCCGCTGATCGTGCTGGTGCTCGGCGAACAGTGGCGCGAGGCGGTCCCGTTGTTCCAGGTGCTGACGCTGGGCGGCATTTTCCAGACCGCGTCCTATGCCACCTACTGGGTGTTTCTTGCCAGAGGCTTGATGCGCGCGCAGCTGCTGTTTTCGCTGGTCAGCCGCATCGTGCTGATCGGCTGCATCTTTGTCGGCTCGCACTGGGGCGCGATGGGCGTGGCGATCGGCTATTCGTTCGGTCTGCTCGTGACCTGGCCGTTGTCGTTGGTCTGGGTCGGCAGGATTTCCGACACCCCGGTAGGGGCGTTGTTCAACAATGCCGTGCGCGCGATGCTGGCCTATGGCGTGGCCGGTGCTTGCGCGTACTACGCATCGATCACGGTCGGTGGCCCGCTTTGGGAACAACTGGCCGCCGGTGCGGTGGCCATGGCGGCAGTGTGCCTGCTGGCGTTGGCGATCTGGCCGGCCTTCCGCCGCGATGTGATCTCCATCCTCAACATTCGCAAGTTGTTGAAACAAGCCAAGGCACGCTGATGAGATCGACAATGTCTTCGCCTGCGTTCGGTCATGCTTTCTTTCATTCATTCATAGGACACGGCCCATGAGCGACACCTCCGCCGCCGCTTCCGGCATTCGCCGGCCTTGCTATCTGGTCTTGTCCGCTCACGATTACCGCACGCCACGTCGCGCCAATATCCACTTCATCACCGACCAACTCGCGCTACGCGGGACGACGCGCTTTTTTTCGCTGCGTTATAGCCGGTTGTCGCGCATGAAGGGCGATATGCGGCTGCCGCTGGACGCCACCGCAAATACGGTGGTGTCGCACAAGGGTGTCGATTGCTATCTGTGGCGGACGACCGTGCATCCGTTCAACACGCGCCGCGCGTGGCTGCGTTCGGTCGAAGATGCGATGTTCCGGTGGTACGCCGCGCATCCTCCGCGCCAGCTGCTGGACTGGATGCGCGAGGCGGATGTGATCGTGTTCGAAAGCGGTATCGCCGTGGCCTTCATCGAGCTGGCCAAGCGCATCAACCCGGCGGCAAAGCTGGTGTATCGCGCTTCCGATGGGCTGAGCACGATCAATGTGGCGTCCTATATCGAGCGCGAGTTCGACCGCGTGGCGCCGACGCTGGATGTGATCGCGCTGGTGTCGCCGGCGATGGCCGAAGAAGTTGCCAGCCGCGACAACGTCTATCACGTCGGTCACGGTGTGGATCACAACCTCGACCAGTTGGGCGATCCGTCTCCCTACGGCGAGGGCATCCACGCCGTTGCGGTGGGCTCGATGTTGTTCGATCCGGATTTCTTCGTCGTTGCCAGCAAGGCGTTTCCGCACGTCACCTTCCATGTGATCGGCTCGGGCATGGGCCGTCATCCCGGCTATGGCGATAACGTGATCGTTTACGGCGAGATGAAGCATGCCGAGACCATCGGCTACATCAAGCACGCCCGTTTCGGCATCGCACCGTATGCATCCGAGCAGGTGCCGGTCTATCTGGCCGATAGTTCGATGAAGCTGCTGCAATACGACTTTTTCGGCTTGCCAGCGGTGTGCCCGAATGCGGTCGTCGGGCCGTATCAGTCGCGTTTCGGCTACACTCCGGGTAACGCTGACGCGGTCATTGCAGCCATCGGTCGCGCTCTGGAAGCGCCACGCGTGCGTTACCGGCAGTGCTTGAACTGGTCCGACACCACCGATCGCGTGCTCAATCCCGGCGCGTATCCGGAAACCCGTTTGTACCCGCAACAGAACGGCGCAGCCGTGCATGCTTCGGCGGAGGCCGCGCTCTCGCATTGAGCGGCGCATTCAACTTTTAGAAGGAGACACCTTAGTTATGGCCAACGTCTTGCTGCAGAAATGGATTGAACATGCAGAACGTCGTGCACTTTTCTGGTGGCAGCCCAAGAACGCTGGCGTGAACATGGGCGATCACCTGTCCAAGGTGATCGTGTCCTGTGTGCTCTCCTTGCAGGACAAAACCCTGATCGAGAAGCGCGATCTGAGCAAGAAGCTGATCGCCATCGGGTCGGTGTTGCACTTCGCAAAAGACGGCGACACCGTCTGGGGCAGTGGCATCAACGGCAAGATTCCCGCCGAGCGCAATACCTTCAGTACGCTCGACGTGCGTGCGGTGCGTGGGCCGAAAACGCGTAAATTCCTGATGGATCGCGGCATCGCGGTGCCCGAGGTCTACGGCGACCCTGGCCTGCTGACGCCGATGTTCTTTCCCGGCGATGCGCTGGGAACGGTGAAGAAGCGTCCCTTCGCCATCGTCCCGCACTTCAATGAGCCGGTCGAGAAGTACAGCGCCTATGCAGATCACCTGGTGTTTCCCAACGTCAAGCCTGCGACTTTCATGAGCGCATTGCTGGGCGCCGAGTTGGTGATCAGCAGCTCCCTGCACGGGCTGATTCTTGCCGAAGCGTACGGAATTCCGGCGGTGTACCTGGACTGGGGCAACGGCGAGGATCGTTTCAAGTACGACGACTACTACAACGGCACCGGACGCATGCAGTGGCATTCGGGCAACAGCGTGGAAGAGTGTCTGGATCTGGGCGGCAACGGCGCGTTCGATCTGGAAAAACTGCAGGCCGGGTTGCTGGCCGCGTTCCCTTACGACCTTTGGTGATTCGATGATGCAGGGCCAGCGCGCGGATGTGGGTACGACCGGCGTCGACAACGTTGCGGTACCGCCGGGTGTGGTGATTCCACTCGGCGGATTTCCGGTGTTGTCCACGACGCAGGAAGCCTTTGCGCTGGATCTGTTTCATGCACTGGCAGCGCATCAGCCGCGTCGGGTGTTCTTTGCCAATACCAATTTCATCGTGCAGTGCCAGGCGCTGCGGATGCGCATGCGCGAGCCCGCCGTGCGCATCGTCAACGATGGCATCGGGATGGACCTGGCGGCGCGGCTGATCCACGGCCGTCGCTTCGCCGGCAATCTCAATGGCACCGATCTGATTCCGTATCTGTGCCGCGAGAGCGCACAACCGCTCAAGTTCTTCCTGCTGGGCGGGCGTCCCGGTGTGGGCAAGACCGCTGCCGCCACCCTGACCGGCACGCTGGGTCAGCAGGTGGTCGGCATGTGCGATGGTTATGGCGAGTTCGCCGCAGCGGGCGAAGGCCTGGCCGAACGCATCAATCGTTCCGGCGCCGATGTATTGCTGGTGGCGTTCGGTAATCCGCTGCAGGAACGCTGGATTCTCGATCACAGCCATGCCCTGAGCGTGCCGCTGGTGTTCGGCGTGGGTGCGCTGCTGGATTTTCTGTCCGGTACCGCCAAACGTGCACCCAACTGGGTGCGGCGCCTGCATATGGAATGGATGTACCGGCTGCTCAACGAGCCGCGCCGGTTGCTCAAGCGCTATAGCTGGGATCTGCTGGTGTTCTTCCGCACCTGCCTGCGTGCCGGCAAGTATCTGCCCTGATCCACGGTGGTAGCGCCCGCTTGTCTGGAAGGGCCACCGGCTGCTTCGCACTCACCTCGACACGTGTAATCCGCTCTAGCATGCGCCCATGCATCCGACTGCCGCTGCGCTGATTCGCTCGCTGGACCTCGCCCCGCACCCGGAAGGCGGGCACTTTCGCCGTGTCTATGCCTCGGCACGTCAGGTCGCCGACAACGGGCAGGCGCGTCCGGCGCTGACGGCGATCCGCTTCCTGCTCAACGCCGGTGAACGTAGCGCCTGGCATCGCGTCGATGCGGAGGAGAGCTGGCATTGGCAGCAGGGCGATGCGCTGGAGTTGTTGATTTACGATGAGGCGATCGGGCAATTGCAGCGTGTGGTCCTGGATGCCGCCGAGCGCGGCGAACCGATGCAGGTGGTGCCTGCCGGGTGCTGGCAGGCGGCGCGCTCGCTCGGCCACTTCACCCTGGTGGGCTGCACGGTGTCGCCGGGATTCGTTTGGGAAGGCTTCTCCCTGCTCGATGCTGCCTCGCCCCTGGCGGCGCATCTTGCAACGCTGGTTCGTGCCTGAGCGAGCTGCGGCGTTGAACGCTTCGCTAACGCAGCGCGCGCTGGCTTGGCGTAGTGTCCGCGCAAACAAGGGGGCACTACGCGATGCGACGCAAGGCAGCGGTGTGGGGAGCGGGCTTGATGCTGGTGTCGATGCTGGCGGCAGCCAGCGATAGTGCGACGCCTAACGCGGCTGTGCCGCCACCGCCGGTGGTCGATCTGGAAGCGATGGTGGTGCGCGGCGTGCAGCCCGGTCCGGGCCTGTGGAAGGTCAGCAAGGGCGATCATGTGTTGTGGATCCTGGGCACCTTGTCGCCATTGCCGAAGCGTCTGCAATGGCAATCGGCCGAGGTGGAGGCGATCATCGGCCAGTCCCAGCAGGTGCTGATGGCGCCGACCGTGCAGGTGGATGCGGACATGGGATTCTTCGGCAAGCTGACCTTGCTGCCGTCGGCGATGAAGGCGATGAAGAACGAGGACGGCCGCCAGCTGCGCGAGGTGCTGCCGGCCGATCTGTATGCGCGCTGGAGCGTGGCCAAGGCGCGTTACATCGGCAGCGATCGTGGCGTGGAACGCAAGCGCCCGATGCTGGCCGCCGGTGAGTTGTATCAGGCCGCACTCAAACGCTCCGGCCTCGCGCGTGCGCCGCTGGTCTGGTCGGTGGTGGAGCGTGCCGCCAAGCGTGCGGGCATCACGCCGACGCCCACGGCACTGGACTACAAGATCAGCGACCCGCGTCAGGCGATCAAGGAATTCCGCGCCGGCGGCATGGACGATACCGCGTGCTTCCGTAGTATCCTGGTCACGGTGGAACGCGACCTGCCGACGATGGTCGAGCGTGCCAACGCATGGTCGGTCGGCGATATCGAGGCGTTGCGGCACCTGCCGCGCGAAGATCCGCAGGCGGCCTGCATGAGTGCGATGGCCAGCTCCGGCGCCGCCCGGAAGCGCGGCATCGACGATCTGGAGCGGCGCATGCGCGAGCACTGGCTGAGCATCGCCACCACCGCGTTGCAACGCAATCGCAGCACCTTCGCGGTGCTGCCGATCAGCCGCATGACGGCAGCGGACGGCTATCTGGCGCGGTTGCAGGCGTTGGGCTACACAGTGGAGGCACCTTGAGCCAACAGGGATCGTAAAAAGCCGCAGTCTGGGAGCCCGGTGGGCTCGACACGCGACATGTCCGGGTGTCCTGACGTCTCTTGCGCGCCGTCTGCAGGCAGCTGACGGGCCGGTGCAACATGGGCGCAGCCAGCCGTTTCGTTGAGGCAATGGCCCAGTGGTTTCGACCCCTCGCCCGGAGAATGGCGAGGCGACACCCGGGGACGTCCGAATGGGTCAGCCACTGCCGGCCACGGTATGCTGCGCGCCTTGTCCGATGAGACCTTCCTGTTGAACGCATTGCCGCTGCGCATTCTGGGTACCGGGTGCCACGTTCCTGCGACGGAGGTGACCTCGCAACAGTTGGACGAGCGCTGGCAGTTACCGGCGGGCACCACCTTCACGCGCCTGGGCGTGGCCACGCGGCATTACGTGGGCGAGGGCGAGACCGCCTCATCGATGGGGGCGGCCGCCGCGCAGCAGGCACTGGCAAGCGCCGGCATCGATGCCAGCCAGATCGACTGCCTGATCTCGGCATGCGGTGTCATGGAGCAGCCGATTCCCTGCCAGGCGGTGCTGATCCAGCGCGCACTCGGCCTGGGCGATTCCGGTATCCCGGCATTCGACGTCAACGCAACCTGCCTGAGCTTTCTGGTCGCACTGGACATGGCCGCCAATGCGCTGGCTCTTGGCCGCTATCGCCGCATGCTGATCGTCTCCAGCGAGGTTGCATCGGCCGGGTTGGACGCATCGACACCGGCCACGGCCGGCCTGTTCGGCGATGGCGCCGCTGCCGTGGTGGTGGCGCGTAGCGCGGCGAACGAGGGCTCGGCGTTGCTGTCCAGTCGCCTGTCCAGTTATGGCAATGGCGCCGATCTGTGCAGTGTCCGCGGTGGCGGGACGCGCTATCCGCATGGCGAGGACAGCGCACCCGGTGCCGCACGCGTGTTCCGCATGGATGGACGCGGCGCCTACCGCTTTGCCGCGCGGCATCTGCCTGCGTTCTGGGACCAGCTGCTGCGCGATGCCGGAACCACCACGGCGGCATTGCGCTACCTGGTCCCGCATCAAGCCTCCGGCGGCGGCCTGGATCATGTGGTGCAGGCGCTGGCATTGCGTCCCGATCAAGTGGTGCGCATCCTGCATGCCACCGGCAACCAGGTTGCCGCGTCGTTGCCACACGCGCTGCATCACGCGCGGGTCGAGCAGCAGTTGCAGCGTGGCGATCTGTTCGCATTGCTGGGCACCGGCGCCGGGCTGGCGATCGGCGGCATGGTGTTGCGGTACTGATGCGGATGCCAACGCGCGTCTCGCTCGCATTGCTGCGCGTCGGTCACTGTCGCCATTGCGAACGCATGGTGCGTGCGGATGGCCACTGGCACGCGGTGGAATTCCCGGCATTGAGCGTGTTGATCCGGCACCCGCAACGCGGCGCGCTGCTGTACGACACCGGCTATGCCGCGCATTTTTTTCGTGCCACCGATCCCTGGCCGGAGCGACTGTATCGCTGGACCACGCCGGTGACCCTGCCCGCACACCAAACCCTGGCGGCGCAATTGGCCAGACGCGATGTCGCGCTCGACGACATCGCCTGGTGCCTGATCTCGCACTTCCATGCCGACCATGTCGGCGGTCTGCGCGATCTGCCGAACGCGCGTTTCATCTGCCTGCGTGCGGACTACCAGCAGCTGCGTGGTTGTTCGCGCATCGGCGGCTTGCGCCGCGCCTTGTTGCCGCAGCTGCTGCCGGCGGATTTCGATCGACGCCTGCAGTTTGCCGAGCACGCACCGTTGCGCGCGCTGACGGGTGCCTGGCAGGGGCTGGGCGCGGCATACGATCTGTTCGAGGACGGCAGCGTCCTGGCGGTGCCGTTGCCCGGACACGTGCCCGGGCAGATGGGACTGTGGTTGCGCGACCAGCACGACCGCGAGGTGCTGTTGTGCGCCGACGCGGTGTGGTCGTCGGCAACCTGGGCCACATTGCAGTGGCCGGCCTGGCCCACGCGCCTGCTGATGCACGATTGGGCGGCATTTCGGCAGACCGTGCATGCCTTGCATGGGCTGTCGCAGGCGCATCCGGAGTTGGCAATCCTGCCCTCGCATTGCCAGCCCAGTCTGGACCGTTATCAACCGGAGTGGCGATGACGCTGCGCATTCTCGTGACCGGCGCGTCCGGTTTTGTCGGTGGTTCCTTCCTGCGGCGTTTCCACGGCCGGCCGGGTGTGGAGATGCACGGCATCGGGCGCCGCGCCAGCGATCTCCCCAATTACCACCGCATCGATCTGAGCCAACCGTTCTCGCTGGATTGGCGTCCGGATGTGGTGATCCACGCTGCAGCCCTGGCCTCGCCATGGGGCACGCGCGCGCAGTTCCAGTTGCACAACGTGCAGGCCACCGCCAACGTCATCGATTTCTGCAAACGCAATGGCTGCCCGCGTCTGCTGTATGTGTCGTCGAGTTCGGTGTTCTATCGCGAAGCGCATCAATACGACCTCAACGAAGACAGCCCGATCGGGCCGGACTTCGTCAACACCTACGCGCGTACCAAATACCTGGGGGAGACCTTGCTTGACGGTTATCCGGGCGAAGCCTGCGTATTGCGTCCGCGTGCGGTATTCGGGCCGGGAGATACGGTGCTGTTCCCGCGCGTGATTGCCGCCGCGCGCAAGGGGGCGCTGCCGCGCTTTGTCGGCCAGACGCAGCCGGTGATCGGCGATCTGATCTATATCGATGCGCTGTGCGATTACCTCTACCGCGCGGCCACGGCCACGCAGCTGCAGCGTGCCTACAACCTCACCAATGCGCAGCCGGTGGATCTGCAGCACCTGTTGCTGGATGTACTGGCACGTCTGGAGTTGCCACTGCCACGGCGCGACGTGCGTATCGGCACCGCGTTGCGTATGGCCAGTATGGTGGAGGGCGTCTACCGCCTGCTGCAGCTACGGGGGGAGCCGCCGATAACGCGCTTTGGCGTTGGTGTCTTCGCCTATTCCAAGACGTTCGATCCACGGCGTACGCTTGCCGATCTTGGCCAACCCAGCGTCGGCCTGGAAGCGGGCGTGGACGCGTTCGTGCGTTGGCAGGCGGCGCAATGGGCCTAGTCGCACCGACACTGGCAGCGGTTTATCTGCTGGTGCTGTTGGTCAAGACGTCTGCAGCGTTGTGGGTCATGCGCAGCGAGCGCTTGCGGCCAGCTGGCAACCCCGTTGCAACACAGGCCGAGGTGGCGATCCTGCAGCCGATCCTTGGCGGCGATGCGCATCTGCAACAGGTGCTTGCCGCCAACCTGCAGACGCTGCCGCACGCACACTTCATCTGGTTGCTGGATGCAGACGATGGTGCGGGAAATGCAGTTGCCGATGGCCTGGTTGCGCTGCATCCGCACTTGCGCATTACACGCAGGCAGGTATCTCCTGCGCCGCCCGGCATCAACCCCAAGGCGTGGAAGCTCGACGACGCGCTTGCGCAGGTGCATGCACCGATCAGCTTGATCCTCGACGACGATGCGCATCTGAGCAATGACGCGCTGGCGCGGCTGCTGCAGGATCTGACGCAGGCCGATGTGGTCACCGCGCTGCCGTATTACCGCGACAGCAGCACCCTGGCCGGCCGTTTGTTGTCGCAGTTCGTCAACAACAATGCCGTGCTCACGTATCTGGGCTGGGTGCCGTTCGCCGCACCACTGACCATCAATGGCATGTGTTATGCCGTGCGTACCGAGCAATTGCGCGCGTGGGGCGGGTTTGCCCCGCTGCTGGAGCAGCTCACCGACGATCTGGCTTTCGCCACGCTCGTGCGTGAACGCGGCGGACGGGTATGCCAATCCACCGCCCCGGTGGCCATGCGCACCGCGATGCCGGATCTGGCCAGCTACGCCCGCCAGATGCATCGCTGGATGCTGTTTGCATTGATCCTGCTGCGTCGGCAGACAATGGGTACTGGTCTGGCCATCGGTGTGTTGCAGGGATTGCCGCCGTTGCTGTTGTCGGCCTTGGCGATCTGCGTCTGCATGCAGCCGGCGTTGTCAGCGGTGACCTGCTTGCTCATCACGCTGTTGCTGCGCGCGCTCCTGCTGTGCCATGTGCAATGGCGTGTCAGCGGTGCGGTTCGTCATCGTCCGCTCCTGTCGCTATGCGCCGAACTTCTGCAGCCGTTGCACCTGTTGCACGCTGCCTTGGTGCGGACGATTCGCTGGCGCACGCGCCGTTACCGCGTGCTAGCCAATGGGTGCTTCCGTGCCGAGTGAGATGACGATGCAGATCGCCTTCCTGACCGGGCAAAGCGATCCCGCACGCTGCGCCTTGAGTGCGGAGCAAGACGCTTTCCTGCAGCAGTTGCGCGGGCCGGGCCGTCAACTGGTCGACGGCAATTACCCGTATCGTTGCGATAACGCGCCATACCAGCGCACACCGCTATGGCGCGCGAGTGTGTCCAACGCGGGCCAGTACCTGGCTGCACGCGCCGCACGCGTCGCAGATGCAGATCGCACGCGCGTGGCGACATTGCTGGAGCGGACGCCGTTGACGGTGCTGCTGGCCGGCAGCTGTGGCCTGCAGTTGCTGACCGCGTTGCAGTTGCCGCAAGCCATACGTGCGCGCCTGGCGGTGTTTGCCTATGGCCCGGTGTGCAGCGCGCCGGCATCGTTCGGGCAGTTGCGTCTCGTGCAAGGGCGCGCCGATTGGATTTCGCGCGCGCTGTTCGCCGGCACGGTCGATCTGGCGCCGGCCTGCGGTCACATGGACTATCTGCGCGAGGCAACGGTCCTCGCCGACTGCAAGCGCTTTATCGCCGGGATCGAGCAGGCAGGGCAGGCAAGCGTCCATGCGCATTGATCTGGTCGCGCCGCCCTATAGCGGGCATCTGCATCCGATCCTGGCGATCGCCCGGCAGCTGGCGCCGCAGCACGATGTGCGCATCATCAGCACGCCGGCAGCACGCGCACGTATCCACGCATGCGGGTTGGTTGCGGTCAGCGTATTGGATGCGCAAGCCGATGGACTGTTGCTCGACATCGCCAACCCACCGCATGCGGTGGGCCACAATCCGCTGCGGCTGCGCCGACAATTGCACAGCGCGCTTGGGCTGATGGCGCGGCTGGGCGACACGCTGAAAGCGCACTGGCGCGACAGACGGCCAGAGCTGGTGATCGTCGACTTCACGCTGCCAAGCGCGGGGTTGGCAGCGCAGGCGATGGGAGTCGCCTGGTGGACCAGCATGCCGTCGCCTTGCGTCATCGAGACCAGCGACGGGCCGCCCGCCTACTTCGGGGGATTGCTTCCTGCCGCCCATGCGAGGCAGCGGCTCTGGCATGCACTGGCGCGCCGGCTCACCCGTGGCTTCAAACGCAGCTTGCATGCCTGTTATCGGTCTCGGATGCGTGCCTGCGGATTGCCGTCGCTGTATCGCAGCGATCGCAGCGAGGCCGTGTATTCGCCGCACTGCATCCTGGCGTTGGGGTTGCCGTCGTTCGAGTTTGCGCGACGTTGGCCGGCGGCAGTACGCTTTGTCGGGCCGCAGCTTTGCACGCCGCCATCGACAGTAGCGCCGCCGGACTTCGTTCCCGGTCGTCGGCATGTGCTGGTGACGCTGGGCACGCACCTGCAATGGGTCAAGCAGCGCATGGACGAGATGCTGCGTGCGGTGGCACCGCAGTTCCCGGAGGTGATCTTCCACTTCAGCGATGGCGATACCGCCGCGCCGCAACGTCCCGGCCAGGGCAACTATCGGCGTTTGCCGTACGTGGATTACGCGCAGCACGTGCATCGCTACGCGCTGGTGGTTCATCACGGCGGTGCCGGCATCCTGTATGCCTGCCTGGCCGCCGGGCTGCCGTCGATCGTGTATCCGCTGGACTACGATCAGTTCGACCATGCCGCGCGATTGCAGAGCGCCGGCGCCTCATGGTGGTTGCGCGATCTGGACGGCCTGCCGGCGATGCTGCAGCAGGCGCTTGGCGCGACCGGGACGTTACCGGGCGTGCATCGCTTGCAGACCGAGCTGCATGCCATCGCTGCACAGGCGCGCATTGTGCGGTTGGTGGATGCAGTTGCGCAGGCGGGTGCAGTGCCGTCGTTGTAACGCGGTTGCGCACGTGATGCGCGATTGCCCGGGGCAGCAGCCCAACTGCGTCAGTGCAATGCAGGGCCAGGGCTATGCCAGAGGCAGTCAGGCGATCCGATGCATCGGCCCGGCATCGTGATCGCTGTGTTCGTGACCAGCGCAGGCCTCAGCCTGCAGCGGCATTCAACGACGGCGCCTTGCGGGCCATCAGCTGTGGCCAGCGCTTGAGCACGGCGGCGCGGATGCCGGCCTGGTCGATGCCGGCCTCGGCCAGCAGGTCTTCGCGGCTGGCGTGATGCTGGAAGCTATCGGGCAGGCCCAGGTGCAGGATCGGCATGGTGATAGCTTCGGCGTTGAGCAGTTCCGCCACGCCCGAGCCGGCACCACCGGCAACCACGTTGTCTTCGATGGTGACGAAGCCTTCGTGGGTCTTGGCCAGTTCCAGCAGCATCGTCTTGTCGAGTGGCTTGACGAAGCGCATGTTGACCACGGTCAGGCCGAGTTCGCGCCCGACCGCTTCTGCCGCATCCACGCTCGCGCCAAAGCCCAGCAGGGCAATGCGCGCGCCGCCGTGGCGCAGCTGCGCCTTGCCGATCGGCAGGATGGCGAGCGTGGTGTCGAGCGCAACGCCAGGACCGGTGCCACGCGGATAGCGCACGGCGGCCGGGCCTTCGTAACGCACGCCGGTACTCAGCATCTGCCGGCACTCGGCTTCGTCGGCCGGCGCCATCACCACCATGTGCGGCACGCAGCGCAGGAAGCTCAGATCGAGATTTCCGGCATGGGTGGCGCCGTCGGGACCGACCACGCCGCCGCGATCGATCGCAAACAGCACGTCGAGTTTTTGCACCGCCACGTCATGCACCAGCTGGTCGTAGCCGCGTTGCAGGAAGGTGGAATAGATCGCCACGACCGGCTTGGCTCCCTGCGTGGCCATGCCGGCTGCCAGCGTCACCGCATGCTGCTCGGCGATCGCCACGTCGAAATAGCGTTGCGGATAGTCCTTGCTGAAGCGCACCAGGCCCGAGCCTTCGCGCATCGCCGGGGTGATCACCAGCAGCTTGGGCTCGGCGGCAGCCATGTCGCAGACCCAGTCACTGAAGACGTCGGTATAGGTCGGCTTCTTGGCACCGGCCTTGGCGACCAGGCCCTTGCTCGGATCGAACGGGCCGACGGCGTGGTAGCCGATCTGATCGCCCTCGGCCAGTTCGTAGCCCTTGCCCTTGGTGGTGATGACATGCAGCAACTGCGGGCCCTTGAGGGTCTTCAAGGTCTTCAGTGCGCCAACCAGGGCGGGCAGGTCGTGACCGTCGATCGGGCCGGTGTAATGGAAGCCCATTTCCTCGAACAGCGTGGAGGGCACGAACATGCCTTTCCAGTGCTCTTCCCAGCGCCGCACGAAGCGCGCAGTGGGGTTGTTCTTCTTGTCGCCGAGGATCTTCTTGCCGCCCTCGCGGATGGCGTTGAGCGTGCGGCTGCCGCTGGCGCGGCCCAGCATCTTGGTCAGCCCGCCCACCGCTTCGGAGATCGACATGCGGTTGTCGTTGAGGATCACCAGCAGGTTCGGTTCCGGGTCCATGCCGCCGGCATGGTTGAGTGCTTCGTAGACCATGCCGGCGGTCATCGCGCCGTCGCCGATCACCGCCACCACCTTGCGGTCGTCGCCATTGCGTTGCGCGGCGATCGCCATGCCGAGCGCGGCCGAGATCGAGGTCGACGAATGGCCGACGCCGAAGGTGTCGTAAATGCTCTCTTCGCGCTTGGGGAACGGCGCCACGCCGTCCTTCTGCTTGACCGTGTGGATCTGGTCGCGCCGGCCGGTGAGGATCTTGTGCGGGTAGGTCTGATGACCGACATCCCATACCAGCTGATCGACCGGGGTCTGATACAGGTAGTGCAGGGCGACGGTGAGTTCGATCACGCCCAGGCCGGCCGCAAAGTGCCCGCCGCTCTTGCCCACCGACTCGATGAGATAGGCGCGCAGTTCTTCCGCGATCGTCGTGAGGTCGGCCTCGTCGAAGCGACGCAGATCGTCGGGGGTCTGGATGCGGGACAGGCGCGGATAGCGGGTGGAGTCGATCATCATCGTGTCACTGTTCTGAAACTCCATTGTCCTCCCCATGCGAAGGCCCGGCAAGCAAACCGGTTCAGCTGTCAGCGGGCGGTGACGACACGCCGGTGTCAATAGAGGCACGATGATGCGGGCAGGTGCGATGCCGGCAGTTGGCTGCGGCAATTTGCCGCACCCGGGCGCAACCGCAGGCGCGAGATCCATGCGGGCGCTGGCACAGAGCGCGGTTGGCATTACACATGGCACGTCGCCAGAGCCGTGTTGTCAGCCAGGCATTGCCACGGACGACCTGCGTACCGCCATCACCGGTGATGGGCAGCGGCGGATCAGCCAGCTGATAACGACAGCTTGGAGCGCTTGGGCAGCTGCGCGCGCAGAAACGCCATCTGGTCGGAGAGGATGTTGCGGTTGGACAGGATCAGATGCTCGATCCAGCTCGGCCGGTATGGCACCGCCAGCAACGGCATCGACGCCTGCTGCGGGGTGCGGTTGGCCTTGCGCGAATTGCACTGGAAACAAGCGGTGACCACGTTTTCCCAGCTGTCGCGGCCGCCCTTGGAAACCGGCATGACGTGGTCGCGGGTCAGGTGCGGGCGGCTGAAGTGCTGGCCGCAGTACATGCACAACTGCGAGTCGCGCGCGAACAGGGCGGTGTTGCTGAGGGTCGGAGTCGGGTCCAGCGCACGCGAACGGGCATGCCCGCGCGCTGCGATGATGGGATGCAACGCCAGCGTGCTGCGCTCGCCGGTCAGCCGCGAAATGCCACCGTGGATCTCCATGCAGGGCTCGCCCAGCGTCCAGGACACCGCATCGCGGGCATACAGGCAGGCGGCATCTTGCCAGTTGATCCAGTCCAGCACCCGGCCATGCGCATCGAGCGACAGCAGGCGCAGTGCGGGACGTTGCTGGATCGCAGCGACAGCGGTGCCCGCGACCGGGGCGTAGCTGCCTCCCGGGACGATCACATCACCTGCGTGCGTGTCTGTCTCCATCGGGAAAACAGCTTATACCCGATCATTGACAGTTTGTGTATCGCAGCTGGACTGATCGCTTCGGGCGGGTTGCGGGGGGCGCGCCGCGCCACACCAGGGTGATCGTCGCGTGCATGAGCGCTGCCACCCCGCACGTGCTTGCCGCGCCAGCCTTCGTGCTGCATGCGGCAAACACATCAACACGAGATGGCTCAGCTGTCGCCGAACAGCTCCGCTTCCAGTGTCATCAACGGCGTCGCGCCGCTACGAATGGTGGCGGCATGGGTCAGCGTACGCGGCAGCACGCGGGCGAAGTAGAAGCGCGCGGTTTCGCGCTTGGCGCGTTTGAAATCCTCGCCGTGCGCGGAGGTCTCGGCAGCGGCCACGCTGCGTGCCCACCAATACGCCAGCACCACATAGCCCGAATAGAACAGATAGTCGTAGCTGGCGGCGCCGAGTTCGTCCGGGTTGCGGGTGGCGCGATCGAGCACGTCGCGGGTCAGCATCGCCCACTCGCTGCACTTGTCGCGCAGCGGCTTGATGAATTCGGCCAGCGCTGCGTTGCCTTGCTGCGCATTGGCAAAGGTTTCCACCTCGGCCAGGAACAGTTTCAACCCGGCGGCCTGGTTGGCGGCGGTCTTGCGGCCGATCAGATCCAGCGCCTGGATGCCGGTGGTGCCTTCGTAGATGGTGGTGATGCGCGCATCGCGGGCCAGCTGCTCCATGCCGTATTCGCGGATGTAGCCGTGGCCGCCGAAGCATTGCAGTGCGTGGTAGGTGTTCTCGATCGACCACTCGGTCTGGCAGGCCTTGGAAATCGGGGTGAGGAAGCTCACCAATGTCTCGGCATCGGCGCGCTCCTGCTCGGTGGCGCCACGGTGCGACACATCGACCAGGCTGGCCGCATGCAACGCCAGCAGGCGGCTGCCTTCGGTCAGCGACTTGATGGTCAGCAGCATGCGGCGCACGTCCGGGTGCACGATGAGCGGGTCTGCCGGTTTATCGGGGAACTTGGCGCCGCTCAGCGCGCGCGATTGCAGACGCTCGCGGCTGTAACGCAGGGCATTTTGATAGGCGCGCTCGGATAGGCCGATGCCCTGCAGGCCCACGCTCAGGCGTGCGGTATTCATCATCGTAAACATCGCCTGCAGGCCCTTGTGCAGCTGCCCGACCAGATAGCCTTGCGCACCATCGAAGTTCATCACGCAGGTCACCGAGCCCTTGATGCCCATCTTGTGCTCGATCGAACCGCACTGCAGCGCGTTGCGCTCGCCCACGCTGCCGTCGCGGCCCACCTTGAATTTAGGGGTGACGAACAACGAGATGCCCTTGGCACCGGCCGGCGCATCCGGCAATTTGGCCAGCACCAGATGCACGATGTTGTCGGTGAGGTCGTGTTCGCCGGCAGTGATGAAGATCTTGGTGCCGGTGATGGCGTAGCTGCCGTCGGCGTTGGGGTCGGCGCGGGTCTTGAGCAGGCCCAGGTCGGTGCCGCAATGCGGCTCGGTCAGGCACATGGTGCCGGTCCAGCGGCCGTCGGTCAGCGGTTTGAGGAACGCCTCCTGCTGCCAGGCCTCGCCGTGCTGACGCAGCGCTTCCATCGCGCCGTGCGAGAGCAGCGGGAAGTTGCCCCAGGCCAGGTTGGCCGAGTTGATCATTTCGCTCAACGGCACGCCCAGCGTGTGCGGCATGCCCTGACCACCGAATTGTGGCTCGGCGGTAAGCCCGTTCCAGCCGCCTTCGACGAACTGGTCGTAGGCCGCACGGAAGCCGGGCGGGGTGGTCACCGCGTGGGTGCTCTTGTCGAACGCGCAGCCGATTTCATCGCCGATGCTGTTGAGCGGCGCAAGCACCTGCGAGGTGAAGCGGGCGGCCTCTTCGAGCACGGCGTCGATGATGTCGGTGCTGGCGTCGGGATAGCCAAGCCGCGCGAACAAGGCTTGTGCGCCGAGCACGTCGTGCAGGGCAAAACGGAAATCGGTCAGCGGGGCGGTGTAGCTGCTCATGCGGGGTCCTTCAAACGGGTGCGGAAGGGCGTGCGCGTCAGCGCAGCACGCCGTTGAGGCCGGGGGCCGGGCTGAGCGTGTTGTGCGACTCGACAGGGAAGCCGCGCTGTTTCTTGTCCTGCGGCGTCGCCCACACCGTGCCCTTAAGTGTGTAAGGCAGCGAGCGGCCACCAGCGAGCACGTCGGCAATGGTGAGGCGTCCCAGCGAGGTGGGTTGCACGCTGAGCGTCACCACGTCGGCGGTTTCCGGGCCGATCGAGATGCCCACGGTCTGGTCGAGCTTGCCCGCCAGCTGGTCGCCTGCAGACATTTCCAGCGCCACGCGCTCGAACTGCATCGGGATGCTGCTGTAGTTCTGCAGCCGCAGATCGACCGACCACGAGCCGTCGGCACGCACGGTGAGCTGCTGGATGCTGGCAGCCGGTTCGGACACGCGGCGTACCGCGCCGCCGCAGGCGCTCAGCAGCAGGCCGCAGGCCAGGGATACGATCAGGAGGCGATAGGCACGGCGCATGTACGGAAGTCCTTGGCGGAATGAGGCGGCGCCCAGAATACTACGCAGTACGGTCGCTGCCTCGCCGCGCGCGACGGGCCGCTGCAGCGGGCCAATCAGGTCGCGCGGTCACAGCAGCGGCGCGGCCACGATCAGTGGCGACAGGTCGTATCCCATCTGGGTGGCCTTGGCCTTGAGCTGCTCGAACTGCGCGCGTTGCATCTGTGGCGAGCGCGACAGGATCCACAGGTACTGGCGATCCGGCTCACCGACCACTGCCCATTGGTAATCCGGGTCGAGCGCGATCACCCAATAGTCTGCCCATACCAGCGGCAACCAGCTCAGCCAATCCGGGGCGAAGCGCACCTGCAACTGCCCGGGGTGGCCATCGACCGGTCGCGCCACGCCATCGGCCTGGGTCAATGCGCCTTTGGTGGTGCGGCAGCCGTTGTGCACGCCGATCAAGCCATCGTCGCGCAAGGTGTAGCGGGCGGTGATGTCGCTGCGGCATTTCTTCTGGAAAGACACCGGCAAATGCGCGATCTCGTGCCACTGGCCTGCGTAGCGGGAGATGTCCAGGTGCGGCACCGCACGCACCGGCTGTTGGGCAAAGGCGGCCAATGGCAGCAGGACAACGAACGACAACAGCAGGCGGGGCAGGGACATGACAATCTCCTTGGGACGCGCGCAGGCTAGGCCATGCCGCCCGCCGCGCGGCGTGAACCGGCGCAAGAATCCGCCGCTGCCGTGTCGGCGCGCAACAAAGTTCGTCGCAACGCTTGCCCAAACTGCGCCTGCTCGCTATGATGCGCGTCCTCGCAACGCAGGCAGCATGTTGCGATAGTGGCCGAGTAGCTCAGTTGGTAGAGCAGGGGATTGAAAATCCCCGTGTCGGCGGTTCGATTCCGTCCTCGGCCACCATTTGAAAGTCTTGCAGCGCAGGTGTTTTCCCCTTGGTGCTGCGATCGAGTTAACCCCCGGTTTTGAATGTGATCCGTTTTTGCACCCGTTGCAGGAATGGGCAGTTGCGTTGCGTCCACTGCAAGTTGCTACGGCGACAGGTTGCGTCTCGCAGCACCGATTGATACGGGCGCCCTCCGCCGGGCCTGCGTTGGCAAGGCTTCCCGGTTATCGCCGGATCCGCCGCCTCTCTGTATAGCGCCATGCGATGGCGTCGATTTTGCACCGTGTTGCGGATGCGGTGTCGCTGCGCGCGCCTGCGCTCTGCGCGTGATCGGGCAACGCTGCGCGGCTTGCGCGATCAGCAAGCAGGACCGTGGTTTGAATGCCGGCGGCAGCTTTGGAAACCCGCGGTATTTCCACGTGGTCTTCAACCGCCTGCAGCGATACTTGCGCGCATGACGCACAAGACACTTCGACGCACATTGATTCACGGGTATTGCGGCGAATTCCGCGTGGAGACGATGGAAAGTCAGGCTCCTGGCGCGACGCTGTGGCTGTCGACCGCATTTGTGTATCACCGCGATCGCGCCTCCCCGATTGCAACGATCGAAGGTGCGGGGCAGGGCGAATATCGCGGTGATGCACGCGAGCAAGCGCTCCGTGTCGGCTCCTGTCTGGCGGAATTCCTGGATCCAAAGGAATACCGGCCCTGAGAGCCGGCCTCGGTAAGGGGAAGGCTGGCAGCTGTGTCGAAGGCGCGCGCCTGGCGATCGTGCCGACACATCGTCGGGCGCTGAAACAGCAACGCACGCCGAGACCATTAACTGCCCGCGTGCGTGTCGTTGTTCGCCTCGCGCCGATAGACGAACAAGCGTGGCGCCTTGGCTGCGACCTGGCGTTCGCCGGCAGTGAATGAGAACCCGATATCGGCCAGCATGCGCGACAGCGCGTTGGCATTGCCCCGGCCCGGGTCGCTGATGACGATCTCGCAGGAGGGCCTGGCCAGCGCGGGAATCAACTTGGCCAGCATGGTGGCGTGACGTGTTTCGTAGAGCACGTCGCTGGCGATGATCATGTCGAACTGGCCCATGTTCGACGCACCGGTGTCCCAGTCCAGCCGCCGATACGGCACCGAGTCCAGTGCGTTGAGCGCGGCGTTGTAGGCCAGGAAGACTTCCGCCAACGGATGGTGGTCGCTTGCGACCACATCGGCGCCGCGCCTGCGCAGCACCAGACTCGCCAGCCCCAGGCCGCACCCGAGCTCGAGGATGCGCTTGCCTTCGATCGGATGCGTGGCCATCGCTTCGGCCAGGAATTGACCGGCAGGCCAGACCTGTCCGAACAGGCTCCACTGCGCCGACGAAATGCCTGCGTCTGCGGCACTGTCGTCGGGGTCGGCGTATTGCTGTTTATCGGCCAGCGCGCGGATGACATAGGTCAGTTGCCCGAAGGTCAACGTGTGAATCTGGGTCTGATAGCCCGGCATGATGGCATCGCATGGTCGCCAGAACCCGCGCTGGCTGGAAAACGCGCGCAACGGCGCCAGGACGGCCGGACGAAGCGCAAGAGCTGCTTGCTGCCCGCGCATGCTACGGCAAACACGCCGGGCGCGTGTTGTCCAGCGCTGCCCGCGGCATCGCGCATGGTGGGCCTCGTCGAGCGATCACGCACTGCTCCATGGCCGATCGCATTGGCGACTGCAGCCGTATGGGAAAGGCTCACGGATGTGAGGAATCAGCTCACCGCGCACCACTAGACTGTGGCCACGGGAATGGCCCCGCGGAGAACATCACTTGAACGATCCCGGTCACGGAGAGCTACGGGCGCCTCACATCAGCCAATCGCGGAGTCTTCCTGTCGAGAAGCATCGCTCGGATATCTTCTTCGCCGCAGTGGAAACCACGCGGATGCCGATGACGGTCACCGACCCGCATCTGCCGGATAACCCGATCGTCTTCGCCAACCGCGCATTCCTGGAAATGACCGGATATGCGGCCGATGAGATCATTGGTAAGAACTGTCGATTCTTGCAGGGGCCGGAAACCGACCGGTCCAGCGTCGACGATGTGCGCGAATCGATTCAAACCCGACGCGAATTCGCCACCGAGGTGCTGAATTACCGCAAGGATGGGTCGTCGTTCTGGAATGCGTTGTTCGTCTCGCCGGTGTTCGACGACAAGGGCAACCTGGTCTATTTCTTCGGCTCGCAGCTGGACGTGAGCCGCCGCCGTGACGCTGAGGATGCATTGCGGCAGGCACAGAAGATGGAAGCGTTGGGACAGCTGACCGGCGGCATTGCACACGATTTCAACAACCTGTTGCAGGTGATGTCCGGGCATCTGGAGGTGATCCAGATGATGGTCAACAAGGGCGGTGACAATACCCAGCGCATCGCGTTCAGTGCCGAGCACGCGGCAGCCGCGGCGGCCAAGGCGGCGACGTTGACCCAGCAATTGCTGGCGTTTTCGCGCAAGCAGAAGCTGCGCGGGCGCGTGGTCAACCTCAATGGCCTGGTGTCGGGCATGAACAACATGGCCGAGCGCGTGCTGGGTGGCGGCATCACCATGCATCAGGCGCTGGAAGAGCGGCTGTGGAATTGTCAGATCGACACCACGCAGGCCGAGGTGGCGTTGTTGAATGTATTGATCAACGCGCGCGATGCGATGGCGCAGGCCGAGCGCAAGCGGGTCACCGTGCAGACGCAGAATGTGGAGATCACCAGCCACGATCTGGCGATGTACCACCAGCTGGCGCCAGGCCGTTATGTGAGCCTGGCGGTGAGCGATACCGGTTCCGGCATGCCGCCGGATGTCGTCAGCCGGGTGATGGAGCCGTTCTTCACCACCAAGGACGAAGGACAGGGCACCGGACTTGGGCTGTCGATGGTGTACGGCTTCGTCAAGCAGTCTGGCGGCACCGTGCGCATCTACAGCGAAGTGGGCGAAGGTACCACGGTGCGGTTGTATTTCCCCGCATCCAGCGAATTTGCCAACGATCTGCAGGCCGTCAAGAGTCGTGCGATCGACAAGGGCGGCAACGAAACCATTCTGATCGTGGAAGACAAGCAGGATGTGTCGGTGGTGGCGCAGATGTTTCTGGAAGGTGCCGGTTATCGCATCCTGACCGCATCCAGCGGACGCGAGGCGATCGAGGTGCTGGAGCAGCATCCGGAAGTGGATGCGTTGTTTACCGATCTGATCATGCCCGGCGGCATGAATGGCGTGGTGCTGGCGCGGGAAGCACGCCGCATGCTGCCCAGGATCAAGATCCTGCTCACCACCGGTTACGCCGATGCCAGCATTCAGCGCACCGATGTGGGCGGTGCGGAATTCGGCGTGGTCAACAAGCCGTATACCCAGAAGGAGTTGCTCAAGCGGGTCCGCATGTTGCTGGACGGGCCGACCGGAGTCGGCTGAGGATGCATGCATCCGGGCAGTGCAATGTGCAATGCCCGGATATCGCGCGCCGCTGGTCAATGCGATCGTGCGGCGGCTGCGTCGCCGGTATGCGCTGCGCTCCGCTTGTCGCGCCTAAGGAGCGGCCAGCGAGCCGAAGCTAGCCCTTGCGAGCAGTTCTCGGGTGGACATGGACGGCGCGCAGGATCCGCAAGGCGCACGTGATGCCCGTCAATCCCGGGCGTTGGCCGCGTTGGCCCGACGAGTGAGCGCAGTCGTCTGCCGGGTGCTCTGAATCTTGGCGTACTTAGAGCAGCTAACAAAACCTAGCGAGCGCCTGTCAGTGAGTGCAGTGGTTTTGTCGGCCGTATCTTGGGGATGCAGTCAGAAGTCCAGATCAAACACCGAGTGGGTCGAATGCGCGGTGCCCTCACCGCTCGCGGGACACGCCGTGAATCCATCCCTGGAGGCTCGGTGGCGGCATCCATGCCGCCACACGGTCCCGCAAGCGGCGAGGACACCGCAGCAGAGACTCCGCTGGTTGCTTTGTTCAAAACCATGCATGCCGACCATCTCGACTGGTCCTTGCCCGCCCAGCGTCGCGGGATACGCTGCAAGTACGTCCTTGTCAGCGCTTACGCGGCATCCATGCCGCGTAAGGTCCCGCGACGCTGGATGGGCAAGGGCCCTGCAGCCAGGCCGCAGATCAGCCGGCCTGCAGTAGGCTGACGCGAAGTCGTCTTGTTAGCCGCTCTTACTCTTCGCTCATCGGCGAGACATAGCCATCCGGCTTGTCGGCGTTGCGCTCGAACAGGAACTTCTGCAGCTCGGCTTCGAGGAATGCGCGGTGCTTGGGGTCGCGCGGAGAGAGCCGGTTTTCGTTGATCAGCATGGTCTGGTGCGCCAACCATGCCTGCCATGCGGACTTGCCGATCTGCGCGAACACGCGCTGGCCAAGCTCGCCGGGATAGGGCACAAAATCCAGGCCTTCGGTGTCGCATTGCTGGTACTGACAGAACACGGTGCGGGACATGCGAATTCCTTTGAAGAGTGCGCCTGATAGGGCCGGCGCTCTAGAGGGCGTCTAGCAGTTTGCGGATCGGCGCCGGCAGGCCCAGCGATGCGAGATCGGCGCGGGCGACCCAGCG
Organism: Xanthomonas sp. 3058; assembly: GCF_014199765.1. Taxonomy (NCBI): domain Bacteria; kingdom Pseudomonadati; phylum Pseudomonadota; class Gammaproteobacteria; order Lysobacterales; family Lysobacteraceae; genus Xanthomonas; species Xanthomonas sp. 3058. The sequence goes on from NZ_JACHOF010000008.1 coordinate 91,620, forward strand.
CAGATCGTCATTGTCGCGTACCGCCGGGCGCAGCGCGACCTGGCGGATGCGCAACGGCTGCAGATGCAGGCGGTAATGGCTGAAGGTATGCACGATCAGTGGCATTTCGTCGGCGCGTTCGTAGTTGCCATCCACATGCGCAGCGAACCATGCGCGCATGCCGCTATCGGTCTCGGCCTGCGGTAGCGTCCACAGCGAGGCCCAGATGCCGCTCGGCGGGCGGCGCTGCAGCAGGATCTGCCTGTCGGCGTTTTCCAGCAGCAAGGCGGTGGCTTCGCGCTCGGGTAATTGCTTGCCGGGCTTGGGCGTGGGCAGTGCCTCGACCAGCCCATCGCGGCGCGCCACGCAATCGTCCTGCAGCGGGCATAGCACGCAGGCCGGTTTTGCACGTGTGCACAGCGTGGCGCCGAAATCCATCTGCGCCTGGGTGTAGTCGGCCAGGCGGCCGGCTGGAACCTGCGCGACATGCGTCGTCGCCAGTTGCCACAACTGTTTTTCGATCAGCGGCAGGCCGGGATAACCTGCAATGCCATGGAAGCGCGTCAGCACGCGTTTGACGTTGCCGTCCATGATCGCGAAGCGGTCGTTCCAGGCCTGGCTGAGGATGGCGCCAGCGGTGCTGCGGCCGATGCCGGGCAGCGCCAGCAGCGCATCGAAATCGCGCGGCAGCTCGCCACCGTGCAGGGCGACGCACTGCCTGGCAGCGGCATGCAGATTGCGTGCGCGTGCGTAGTAGCCCAGCCCCGCCCAATGCGCCATCACCGTGTCGTTGTCGGCCGCAGCCAGATCGGCCAGGGTCGGGAAGCTGGCGACGAACTTCTGGAAGTACGGAATGACCACCGCGACCTGGGTCTGCTGCAGCATGATTTCCGACAGCCAGACCCGGTATGGCGCGCGCGGATGTTGCCAGGGCAGGTCGTGACGCCCGTGGCCGTCGAACCAGTGCAGCAACGGGGCGACGAAGGCGTCAGCGGATGAAGCGGCGAGATCTGCGGGCATGAGGTCTGCTGGCGGTGAAGGAGGGCGGTGCTGGGCACAAGCGCGGTGTTGCGGTGGCGATCTCAGCGCAATGGAAACGCAATGCAGACCAGGCACTGCTGGCAGAAGAATCCTTCATCGCCAGGCCAATGCGGCGCCTGAGGTGCGTGGTAGTAAGACACCGCAGCATCGCTGCACTGTGTTGCACGCAGCGCGGCGGGCATGGGGCGCGCGAACTCCAGCACGCGTTTGGCACGCGACCAGCCGTGCGACACCTGCTGCACCGCGCAGCCGGCCTGCAACGCGCTTGCGTACAGTGGCTGCAGATGCGGGCAGGCGTCTTCCATTCAGCTGCCCAATGCTTCCGGCAGCAAGGCATCGACGAAGGCGACCGGGTCGAACACGCGGAGGTCTTCCGGGCGTTCGCCGATGCCGGCAAAACGGATCGGAATATTGAACTCGCGCGCCAGCGCGAACACCACGCCGCCCTTGGCGGTGCCATCGAGCTTGGTCACCACCAGGCCGGTGACGCCAACCGCGGCATGGAACTGGCGCAGCTGCGAGATGGCGTTCTGGCCGGTGGTGCCGTCGATGACCATCAGCACCTCGTGTGGTGCGGCGGGGTCGATCTTGCCGAGCACGCGGCGGATCTTGCCCAGCTCGTTCATCAGGCCGGTCTGGGTGTGCAGGCGGCCGGCGGTGTCGGCGATCAACACCTCGGTGCCGCGCGCTTTGGCGGCCTGCAATGCGTCGAATGCCACCGAGGCGGCATCGGCGTTCTGTCCCTGCGCGATCACGGCCACGCCGTTGCGATCACCCCAGGCCTGCAATTGCGCCACCGCAGCGGCGCGAAAGGTGTCGCCGGCGGCCAGCATCAGGCTATTGCCATCGTCCTTGAATCGCTTGGCCAGCTTGCCGATGGTAGTGGTCTTGCCGACGCCGTTGACGCCGACGGTGAGTACTACGAATGGCTTGGCCGAGCGGTCGATGACCAGCGGCTTGGACACCGGCTGCAGCAGCGCGATGAGATCGGCGCGCAAGGCCTTGAACATCGCCTGCGCATCGACGAATTCGCGCGACTTCATGCGCTTGCGCAGCCCTTCGACCAAGGCGGTGGTCGCGCCGATGCCGACGTCGGCGGTGATCAGCGCGGTTTCGATCTCGTCGAGCAGATCGTCGTCGAGCTTGGGATTGCGCGAGAACAGACCGCCGAAGCTGCGCGCGAACGTGCTGTTGCGCAGGCGGTCGCGCCAGCCCGGTTTTCCGGCCGGGGCGGCCGGTAGCGCGTCGCCCCGGCCGTCGATGCTGTCGGTGTCGGACGTGGCCGGCGACGGGGTGCTGATAACGGCGGGGGCGACGACGGGCGCAGCGACGGGCGGCAACACGGGATGCGCAGGTGTCGCGGCAGCCGGCGCAACGACAGGCGGTGTGGCAGGCGGTGCAGGGGACGGGGCGGCTGGCGCAGCCGCCGGAGCCGAGCCGTGTGAGGGCGTCGCCGGCGTGCTCGGTGGCGGTGCGGGCGCGCGTTGCGGCTGCGCGACAATCGACGGCACCACCACCTGCGGTGGAGCGCTGGGGATGGAAGCCGGGGTTGGATCGGGCAGCGCCTGCAATGCCGACGGCGCGGGCGTTGCCCGCGGCGCGGGGGCAGTCGGCACCGCGGCGATGCTTTGCGCCTGGCCAGTGCGCGCGGCGATGTCCTGCGCAAGCTGTTCGGCCGGCGCCGCGAGCGGCGGCGGTGTCGTCGTCGTCGTCGCGGGCGCTGCGGGTGCGAGGGACGCAGGCGCGGCCGGCGCTGTGGTCGATGCCGTGTCGGGATCCGCAGTCGGCATCGCCTCGACCGGCGACACCGGCGTGGCGGTGGATGGCGCAGTCGGGAAGGCGGCTGCCAGTTCTTCCAGGCTGTAGCGCGAGGTACGCGCGCTGTCGGGCGTGGTTGGCTTGTTACGGCGGAAAAAGCTGGCCATTGGCAACGCAGTAGGGGAAACCCGACATTCTACCATCCGGGTCCCGTGCCGCCTTGACGCGTCCTTCAGTGGCGTCCTCTGCGCGGCATCGCGCCGCGTGCTGCATCGGCGTCAGGAATGCGCGGTAAATTGCGATGCCGGCTTGCCGTATATCCTGCCGAATTCGGCATTTGTGCCAGGCATGTGGCAACGCGCGCTGTCGGGCCTACAACTGGCCCTTGAGCGCGCGGTAATCGCGCGGGGTCATGCCGACCGTGGCCTTGAACTGACGCGCGAAGGCGCTCTGGTCGGCGAAGCCGCAGCGTTGCCCGATGCTGGCGATGCTGTCGTCGCCGTACAGCAGCCGCATCGCCGATTCGATGCGCAGCTTGGTCAGCAGTTGCTGCGGGGTGACCTGAAACACGCGGCGGAAGTGCCGCTCCAGCTGCGCCACCGACAGCCCGGCCAGATCGGCCAGACTCTGTACGCGCAGGTTGTCGCCGAAATTGGCCTGCATGTGCTCCATCACCTGGCTCAGGCGCTCGTATGCCGAGTGGCGGCTGTCGGGCTGGCCCAGGTCGCGCGAAATACCGACCACGCCGATCACCTCGTTTGCCTCGCACAGCGGGCGCTTGAACGTCAGGCACCAGCCGGGCAGGCGGTTGGGATACAGATGCACTTCGAGCTGGTTGTCGATGAGCTCGCCGCACAGCACGCGGCGGTCCTGCATCATGTAGCTGCCGCCCAGCGGCAGCGGGAACACTTCCAGCGGCGAGCGGCCGATGATTTCGCTGCGCAGCTTGCGCCCGAGCCGGCGCACCAGGGTCAGGTTGCAATGGCTGTAGCGGCCCTCGCTGTCCTTGATGAAGAACACCACGTCCGGCAGTGCATCGAACAGCGTCTGCATTTCCAGCGCGGGAAGGTTGAGGTCCATCGGCGTCATGGTGGCGGTCACGATTTGACGGCTGCACGAAGGTGCGGCCCAGCGATGATCCTAGCGCAAACGCGAGGCTGTGAATCAGGTTGTCGATTGTGCGGATTTCCGCATTTGCACTTCGCATTGGACGCTAGTCGCCCGCGGGTCGGCAATGGGAGCATGCGTCATGCACACCATCGACGTCATCGACTCCCATACGGCCGGCGAACCCACCCGCGTGGTCCTCTCCGGTTTCCCCGATCTGGGCGACGGCGATCTGGCGCAGTGCCGCGAGCGTTTCCGCGGCGATTTCGACCAGTGGCGCAGCGCGATCGCCTGCGAGCCGCGCGGCTCGGACACCATGGTCGGCGCCTTGTTGCTGCCGGCGCGCGACCCTGCTGCCTGCACCGGGGTGATCTTCTTCAATAACGTCGGCTATCTGGGCATGTGCGGGCACGGCACCATCGGGGTGGTCCGCACCCTGGCCGAGCTGGGGCGCATCGGCCCTGGCCAGCACCGCATCGAGACCCCGGTCGGCACGGTAGGCGTGGAACTGGCCGCCGACGGCACGGTGTCGGTGGACAATGTCGAGAGCTACCGCTTTGCGGCGGGTGTGGAGGTGGACGTGCCCGGACACGGCCGGGTGCGCGGCGACGTGGCCTGGGGCGGCAACTGGTTCTTCATCACCGAACAGGCGCCGTGCGTGCTCGATCTGGCGCATCAGCGCGAGTTGACCGCGTACACCGAGGCGGTCCGGCTGGCGCTGGACGCGGCCGGCATCACCGGCGAGGCCGGTGGCGAGATCGACCATATCGAAGTCAACGGCGCCGCGCCCGACGGCAGCGGCGTGGCGCGCAACTTCGTACTGTGCCCAGGGCTGGCCTATGACCGCTCGCCCTGCGGCACCGGCACCAGCGCCAAGCTGGCCTGTCTGGCCGCCGACGGCAAGCTGGGCGAGGGCGAGCGCTGGGTGCAGCAGGGCATTCTGGGCAGTGCGTTCGAGGGCAGCTATCGCCTGAGCGGGCGCGGCATTGCACCGCGCATCAGCGGGCATGCCCATGTCACGGCGCGCTCGCAGTTGGTGATCGACCCGGCCGACCCGTTCGCGTGGGGCATCGTTGCCTGATGGACACGCTGCGGCCAGCATCGGAGGGCGTTGGCGGCATGCCGGCCGCCGATGCCGTGCCGGCCGCTGTGTCCACACGCCGCAGCTACGACCTGATTGTGGTGGGCGCAGGCATTGTCGGCGCAGCCTGTGCCGAGGCAGCGGCTGGCGAAGGCCTGCGCGTGGCGATCGTCGAGCCGGGGTCGATCGGCGGCGGTTCCACCGCTGCGGCGATGGGGCACCTGGTGGCGATGGACGACGACCCGGCCGAGCTGGCGTTGTCGGCCTACTCGCTGCGGTTGTGGGAACGGTTTGCGCACTTGAACGAGGCCGAATTCAGCCGCTGCGGCACGCTGTGGGTGGCCCGCGATGCGCGCGAACTGGCGGCGGTGCCGGCCAAGATCGCCCGGCTGGCTGCGGCCGATCTGCATGCCGAGGCCGTCGATGCGACGCAGTTGTACGCACTGGAGCCGCAGCTGGTGCCGGGTCTGGCCGGCGGCATGCGCGTACCCGATGAAGCCGTGGTGTATCCGCCACGGGTGGCGCGGCATCTGGTGAGCCTGGCCTGCAGGGCCGGCGCGCAGCTGTTTGCCGGCCGCAAGGTGGAGCAGCTGCAGGCGCATGGGGTGCGTCTGGATGATGGACAGGTGCTGGCCGGGCCGGTGCTGGTGGCCAGCGGCGTGGCCTTGCCGCAGTTGCTGCCGGAGCTGGCGGTGCGTCCGCGCAAGGGCCATCTGGTCATCACCGATCGCCATCCGGGGGTGATCCGGCATCAGTTGCTGGAGTTGGGCTACGCCGATTCGGCGCATGGCGCCGACGACACCAGCGTGGCGTTCAATGTGCAGCCGCGACCGACCGGGCAGATCCTGATCGGCTCCTCGCGCCAGTTCGGCGAGGACGATCGCGCGCTGTCGATGCCGGTGTTGCAGCAGATGCTGCAGCGCGCATTCGCGTATCTGCCGATATTGCGCGAGTTGCAGGCGATCCGGGTGTGGACCGGTCTGCGTCCGGCCACGCCGGACGGGCGCCCGTATCTGGGGGCAGTGCCCGGCCGGCGCGATGTGTGGGTGGCCGCCGGTCACGAGGGCCTGGGTGTCACCACGGCGCTGGGGAGCGCACGGGTGATCGTGGACAGCCTGCTCGGACGCACCCCGGCGATCGACCCGGCGCCGTACGCGCCGGCGCGCGCCGTGCACGGCGCGGCGGCATGAGCGCGACCGTGCGCCTGTACGTGGATGCGCAGCCGGTCGACGTGCCGGCCGGTGCCAGCGTCGCGGCCGCAGTGGCGCTGGCAACGCTGCACTTTCGACAATCGTGCAGCGGCCAGCCACGTGCGCCGTTGTGCGGCATGGGGGTGTGTTTCGAATGCCGGGTGCGCATCGACGGCATTGGCCAGCAACGCGCGTGCATGGTGGATGCGCGCGACGGCATGCAGGTGCGCACCGATGGCTGAGCGCGTGCAGCATTTCGATGTGCTGGTGATCGGCGCCGGTCCGGCCGGCCTGGCGGCGGCGCAGGCGGCGGCCAGTCATGGCATGCGGGTGGGCGTGGTGGACATGCAGCCGCGTGCCGGCGGGCAGGTGTGGCGCAGTGATGTGCGGCATGGCGCGCCAGCCGATGCGCGCGCGTTGCTGCAGCAGGTGCTGGGCGATGCATCGATCACGCTGTTGACGCAGACGCAGATTCTGTTGGCGCAGCCGGGTTGGCTGTTGGCCGATGGCCCGGACGGCACGCTGCAACTGCATTACGCTGCCTTGGTGCTGGCCACCGGCGCACGTGAATTGCTGCTGCCATTTCCGGGCTGGACCTTGCCCGGTGTCACCGGTGCCGGCGCGGCGCAGGCGCTGGCCAAACAGGGCTGGCCGCTGGCCGGCAAGCGCGTGGTCGTCGCTGGCAGCGGCCCGCTGCTGCTGGCGAGTGCGGCCACGCTGCAACGGCATGGCGCACGGGTGCTCGGCATCCATGAACAGGCCTCTGCCACTGCATTGCAGCAGTTCGCGCTGCAGTTGTGGCGCTGGCCGGGCAAGGCCGCGCAGGCGGTGGCGCTGCGGCTGCAGCTACGCGCGGTGGCGTATCGCGCCGGCAGTTGGGTGGTTGCCGCACATGGCGATACGCAATTGCGCGAGGTCGAGATCGAAGGGCGCGCGGGCCGCACGCGTATCGCCTGCGATCAACTGGCGGTGGGCTATGGCCTGGTGCCCAATACCGAACTGGCGCAATTGCTGGGGTGCCAGCTGGACGCGTGCGGCGCGCATCAACAGGTGCAGGTGGATGCGCTGCTGCGCACCAGCGTGACCCAGGTCTTCGCGGCCGGCGAAGCCTGCGGTATCGGCGGGCGCGATTGCGCGTTGATCGAAGGCGCGATGGCCGGACATATGGCGGCCGATGCCCCGGACGCCGCATTGCGCCTGCAGCCCCGGCGAAAAGCCGCGCGTGCGTTCGCGCACCTCTTGCAACAGCAGTTCGCACTGGATCCACGGATCCGCAGGCTGGCACAGCCCGACACGCTGGTGTGCCGCTGCGAAGACGTGTCGCTGGCTGCGTTGGACAACTTCAACGATGCACGCGAGGCCAAGCTGGCCTCGCGCTGCGGCATGGGCGCCTGCCAGGGCCGCATCTGCGGCACCGCGCTGACCGAACTGGGGCGTTGTCCGCCCGAGCTTTCCACCGACGCCGGCCGCCGGCCGCCGTTGTTCCCGGTCCGCCTCGCGGCGCTGGCCGACTCGTTCACTTCCGACTCGCAAGGGAATCATCCATGAGTATTGCTGCGTTCTGGCACGGCGTGTTGCCGGCCATCACCACCCCGTTCACCGCCTCCGGCGAGATCGACCACGACTTCCTGGGCAAGCACGCCAATCAACTGGTGGACGCCGGCTGCACCGCGATCGTGCCGCTGGGTTCGCTGGGCGAGGCGGCCACCTTGAGCGTGGACGACAAACTGGCCGTGCTCAAGACGTTGATTACCGCATTGAACGGCCGCGTGCCGGTGGTGCCGGGTATCGCCAGCCTGGCCACCGGTGAAGCGGTGGCGCTGGCCAAGGCGGCCAAGGAGCTCGGTTGCGGCGGGCTGATGGTGTTGCCGCCTTACGTGTACTCCACCGATTGGCGCGAGATGGGCGCGCACGTGCGTGCGGTGATCGGCGCCACCGATCTGCCGGTGATCCTGTACAACAACCCGGTGGCCTACAAGACCGACTTCGGTCCGGCGCAGATCGCCGAGCTGGCGGCGGAATTTCCCAATCTGCAGGCAGTGAAGGAATCTTCCGGCGACGTGCGCCGTTTTGCCGCGCTGCAGGAACTGCTGGGCGCGCGTCTGTCGCTGCTGGTCGGCATGGACGATGCCATCGTCGAAGGTCTGAGCATGGGCGCCAAGGGCTGGATCGCGGGTCTGGTCAACGCCTATCCCAAGGAGTCGGTGCGCCTGTTCGAACTCGCGCGCGATGGCGGCTACCCGGCGGCCAAGGAGTTGTACAACTGGTTCCTGCCGCTGCTGCGTCTGGATACCGTGCCCACCTTCGTGCAGCTGATCAAACTGGTGCAGGAAAAGGTGGGCATGGGCAGCGAGCGCGTGCGTGCGCCGCGACTGGTGGTCGCCGGTGCCGAGCGCGAGGCCGCACTGAAGGTCATCGACCATGCCATCGCCACTGCGCCGAAGGTGTCCTGACAATGGCCTCTGCCGCGCGCCGCGACAAGCGTGCGGTGCGCGGAGTGCACGTGAAGCGCTGGTGGATGTAGTGAAATGGTTGTCGATGCGGCTGCAGCACAGTGCAGCCGTCTCGACGTGTTGGTCGGCTACCGTCACCATGTGCGCAGTGGCCGATTCCATGCAACTCAAGGTGCCGCAATGAACGAAACCATCCAACCCATCCTGCTGGCCGGGCAGTGGCAACCCAGCCGCGCCGCGACCGGCAGCTTCCGCGCCGCCGATCCAGGCACGGGCGAGGCGATCGGGCCGCACTTCCCGGTCAGCGGTGCGGACGACGTGGAGACTGCGGTTGCGGCAGCGCAGGCGGTTGCAGCAGAACTGGCTGCGGCACCGGTCGAACGCATCGCGGCATTTCTGGATGCCTACGCCGATGCGCTGGATGCCGATGCCGACACGCTGGTGGCGCTGGCACATGCCGAAACCGCCTTGCCTGCGCCCACGCGCTTGCGTGGCAATGAACTGCCACGCACCACTGGCCAGTTGCGTCAGGCCGCGCAGGCGGTGCGCAGCTACAGCTGGACCCAGCCCATCATCGACAGCGCTGCCGATCTGCGTGCGCATCTGGCCCCGCTCGGTAAGCCGGTGCTGGTGTTCGGGCCGAACAATTTCCCGTTTGCCTTCAATGCGATCGCCGGCAGCGATTTTGCCTCTGCCATCGCCGCGCGCAACCCGGTGATCGCCAAGGCGCATCCGCTGCATCCGGCCACCAGCCAGCGTATGGCGCAGCTGGCGCACGCGGCATTGGTCGCGGCGGGCCTGCCGGCTGCGGCGGTGCAGTTGCTGTATCACTTCGACAACGCGATCGGCCTGCGGCTGGCGGGCGATGCGCGGTTGGGCGCCATCGGGTTCACCGGCAGCCGCGCCGGTGGCCTGGCGCTGAAGGCCGCTGCCGACGCGGCCGGCGTTGCGTTCTATGCCGAACTGTCCAGCGTCAACCCGGTGTTCCTGTTGCCGGGCGCGCTGGCCGAACGCGGCGCAGCCCTGGCGCAGGAATTCTTTGCATCGTGCACCCTGGGCAGTGGCCAGTTCTGCACCAATCCAGGTGTGGTGGTGGTGCCGCACGGCGAGGCAGGCGATGCGTTCGTGCAGGCCACCACCGAACACTTCGATGCGGCGATGCCGCTGGTGTTGTTCTCGGCCGCCGGTGTGGCCGGTGTCCAGCACAGCGTGGCGAGCCTGCGCGCTGCCGGTGCGGCCCTGTTGTCCGGCGGGCATACGGGAGAGGATGGTTACCGCTATGCGCCGACCTTGCTGCGCGTGGATGCAGAGGCGTTCATCGCCAACCCGCAGGCATTGCAGACCGAAGCGTTCGGCCCGGTCAGCCTGTTGGTACGCGCACGCGATGTGGCCGAAATGGTGCAGGTGGCGGCTGCATTCGAAGGCAATCTCACCGGCACGTTGTATCGCGCCGCCGATGGCAGCGACGATGCCGCCTGGCAGGCCATCGCGCCGGTGCTGCGCGCACGCGTCGGTCGGTTGATCAACAGCAAGATGCCGACCGGCGTGGCGGTGAGCGCGGCGCAGAATCATGGCGGCCCGTTCCCGAGTACCGGGCATCCGGGATTCACCGCCGTGGGCATGCCCGGTTCGATCCGCCGCTTCGCTGCATTGCATAGTTACGATGCGGTGCCCGATGCGCTGCTGCCGGCCGAGTTGCGCCAGCGCAATCCCGGCGGCGTGGCGCGTCTGGTCGATGGGCAGTGGAGCACGGCCGATCTCGGAGCGGGCAAATGAGCAACCAGATCGGCGGGCTGTCGCTGGAACAGGCGCGCGCGCAATTGACGCCGTGGGCACAGCGTGCCGCGCCGATCGCCGCGGACGAATATCAACGGCGTATCGAACGCGCGCGTAGCCTGATGCGTGCGCAGGGCGTGGATGCGTTGCTGGTCGGTGCCGGCACCTCGCTGCGGTACTTCACCGGGGTGCCGTGGGGGGCGAGCGAGCGTCTGGTCGCATTGTTGCTGACCTTGACGGGCGACCCGGTGTTGATCTGTCCTGCCTTCGAGGAAGGCTCGCTGGATGCGGTCCTGCAACTTCCCGTTTCCAAGTGGCTGTGGGAAGAACACCACGACCCGTACGCGCTGGTGGCGCAGGCCATGGCCGAACGCCACGCGCATGCATTGGCGCTGGATCCAGGCATCGCCTTTGCCGTGCATACCGGTCTGCGCGCGCATCTGGGCACGGCGATCCGCGACGCCGGCGCCATTATCGATGGCTGCCGCATGTGCAAGTCGCCGGCCGAATTGGCGCTGATGCAACAGGCCTGCGACATGACCTTGCTGGTGCAGCAACTGGCTGCCGGCATCGCCCACGACGGCATCGGCACCGATCAACTGGTGCGCTTCATCGACGAGGCGCATCGCGCGCTAGGTGCGGACAACGGCTCGACCTTCTGCATCGTGCAGTTCGGTCATGCCACTGCATTTCCGCACGGCATCCCCGGCGTGCAGCACCTGCGCGACGGCGAACTGGTGCTGATCGATACCGGCTGCACCGTGCAGGGCTACCATTCCGATATCACCCGCACCTGGATCTATGGCGCGCCCAGCGAGACGCAACGGCGTATCTGGGACCTGGAACGGGCCGCGCAGGCGGCGGCGTTTGCCGCGGTTCGCCCAGGCGTGGCGTGCGAAGCGGTGGACCAGGCTGCGCGCAACGTGCTGGAAGCGGCCGGGCTTGGCCCGGACTATCGCCTGCCCGGCCTGCCGCACCGCACCGGCCACGGCTGTGGCCTGGCCATCCACGAAGCCCCGTATCTGGTGCGCGGCAACGCCTTGCCGCTGCAGCCAGGGATGTGCGCCAGCAACGAACCGATGATCGTGATGCCGGGTCAATTCGGTGTGCGGCTGGAAGACCACTTCTACGTCACCGAGGCAGGCGCGCAGTGGTTTACGCCGCCGTCGCTGGCGATCGATCGACCGTTTGCATAACTGCCTTGTGCGCCCACGCAGTAATTCAGGGCGCGTTGACGCACGAAGAACGCCGCTGGTAGCGCCTTTGGCGCTCGAGTGCGCGATGACAAGGTTGTTGCATCGCGCGTTGCCGGCGCATTGGCCCTCTTGGAGTGTATGCATGAACCACCTGCGTCCCGTTGCCATCGGTCTGCTTGCAGCCGGGTTGTTCACCGCCTGCAAGCCGGCACCGCCCGCGCCGGAGAAAGCCGCAGCCACCACGGGTGCAGTGACTGGCGAGCAGGCCGCCAAGGCGTTCGATGCGTTGCTGGACAAGCAATGGCAGTTCCAGCTGCAGCACACTCCCGAGTTCGCCAGCATCATCGGTGACAAGCGTTACAACGATCGATGGAGCGACTACTCGCTCGACGCCGTGCAGGCCGAACGTACCGCCACTGCCGAGTTGCTCAAGCAATTTGAGGCGCTGGACGCCAAGGCGCTGGACGCGCAACGTCAGCTCAGCCTGCAGATGATGCTCGGCCAGTTGCGCGACAAACTGGAAGGCATCGACCTGAAGACCTATGCGATGCCGCTGGAGCCGATCGGCGGCATCCAGTTGACCTTGGCAGGCTACGGTGATGCATTTCCGTTCGAAAACGCCAAGGACTACCAGGACTACATCACGCGCCTGCAGACGATTCCGACGGTGATCGATCAGGTGATCGCAGTGTCGCGCCAGGGTGCGAAGGAGGGCCTGGTGCAGCCGCGTTATCTGCTGCAGCGCCTGCCCGAGCAGATCGACAAGATCGCGGCGTTGACCGGCGAACAAAGCCCGTTCGCCTCGCCGCTGAAAAAGCTCGATGCCGCCGTGCCGGCCGATCAACGCGCCGCGCTGCGCTCGCAGCTGCTTGCGGCGATCGACCAGCAGGTACGTCCGGCGTACGGCAAGCTGGCTGCGTTCGTGCGCGACGAATATGCCGCGCAAGGGCGTGCGCAGGAAGGCCTGTGGTCGCTGCCAGATGGCGAGCGCCGTTATCGCTATGCCATCCACACCCAGACCACCACCGACATGGCGCCGGAGGAGATCCATCAGATCGGCCTGAAGGAAGTCGCGCGCATCGAAGGCGAAATGACCGTGATCGCCAAGGCGCAGGGCTTTGCCGATCTGGCCAGCTTCCGCAAGGCGGTGGACACCGACAAGCGCCACTTCGCCACCTCCAGCGAGCAGATCCTGCAGCACTATCGGCAGTACATCGCCGCGATGCAGCCTGAGCTCCCCAAGCTGTTCGGCCATCTGCCGAAGACGCCGCTGGAGGTCCAGGCGATGCCTGCCTTCCGGCGCAGCGCGCCCGGCGCCGAATACTGGCAGAGCAATCCGGAAGGCACCAAGCCGGCGATCGTGAAGGTCAACACCAGCGACTTCGCCAGCCGCACACTGATCAATATCGAAACCACCGCGTATCACGAGGGCGTGCCGGGCCATCATCTGCAGATCTCGCTTGCGCAGACGCTGCCGTTGCCGCCGTTCCGCCAGCAGGCCGGCTACAACGCGTATATCGAAGGCTGGGCGCTGTACGCCGAGCGCCTGGGCAAGGAGATCGGTTTCTTCAAGGATCCGTACAACGATTACGGACGCCTGTCCGGCGAGTTGTTGCGCGCCAATCGCCTGGTGCTCGACACCGGTGTGCACTACAAGCACTGGAGCCGCCAGCAGATGGTGGATTTCTTCCACGCCCATCCCTCCGACGACGAACCCAGCATCCAGTCCGAAACCGATCGCTACATCGTGTGGCCGGGCCAGGCGTTGGGTTACAAACTTGGTCAGTTGCAGATCCTGGCGCTACGCGCCGAGGCCGAAAAGGAACTTGGCGATCGCTTCGATGTGCGCGGCTTCCACGATGCAGTGCTTGGCGGCGGCGCGATGCCGTTGTCGATGCTGCAACAGCGTGTGCGTCAGTGGATTGCTCAGTCCAAAGCTACCCAGGAGATTCGCCGATGAAGACCGCCACGATCTTGCGCACCAGCGCATTGGGCCTGTTGATTGGAGCCGGCCTGGGCGGCATGGCGCCGCAGGCGCAGGCCGCCGCACCCGCATCCACGCCTGCCATGCAGAACACTGCAGCGGCACGTTTCAAGGCGCTGTACACGCGCGAATGGCGCTGGCGGCAGGCGCAGGTGTCCGGCGCAGTGGACGAAGACAACCAGGCCACGCAGGAGCGACAGGCCGACCACCTGCCCAAGGTCGATGTGGCGACGCAAAACCTGCGCACCGCGTACTGGCAGCAGGCATTGAAGGAACTGGATGCGATTCCTGCGACGCAATTGTCGGCCGAGGATCAGGTCAACTACCAGGTGTATCGGCAGCAGTTGACGGTGCTGCTGGATCAGCAACGTTTCCGCGCCTGGGAAATGCCGTTCAACAGCGACTCTGCGTTCTGGAGTGACCTGGGGTTCAGTGCGCAGGCCACGCTGCGCACGCGCGAGGACTACCAGCGCTATCTGAAGATGCTGGCCGATATCCCGCGGTATTTCGCCGAGCACACCGACAACATGCGTGCCGGGCTGGCGCGCGGTTTCAGCCAGCCCAGGGTCACGCTCACCGGACGCGACCAATCCATCGCCGATGTCGTGCAGGCCAGGGGCAAGGCCAATCCGTTCTACGCACCGTTCAAGCAGATGCCGGCGACCTTGCCTGCCGATGTGCAGGCGCAGTTGCGTCAGCAGGCAGTCGAGACCATCGATGCGCAGGTGCTGCCGGCTTACGCCAAACTGCTGGACTTCATCCGCAACGAGTACCAGCCCCGCGCGCGTACCACGCTGGCCGGTGAAGCCTTGCCCGATGGGCAGGCGTATTACCGCGCGCAGATCCGCGAATTCACCACGCTGGAGTTGAGCCCCGATCAGATTCACCAGATCGGCTTGCAGGAAGTGGCCAAGCTGCGCAAGCAGATGGATCAGACCATCGCCGCCAGCGGCTTCAAGCCACCGGCCGTGCAGGCGGTGTTTCCGGCGTTCCTGCACTTCCTGCGCACCGACCCGCAGTTCTATGCCAAGACGCCGGAAGAATTGCTCAAGCAGGCCGCATGGATCGCCAAGCGCGTGGATGCGAAGGTGGGCAACTACATCGGCCGGCTGCCGCGCCGTCGCTTCGCCATCGAGCCGGTGCCGCCGGAGTTGGCGCCGTTCTATACCGGCGGCCGTGGCGGCCCCGGCATCTATCTGGTCAATACTTACAACCTGCCGTCGCGGCCGTTGTACAACCTGACCGCTTTGACGTTGCACGAGTCATCGCCCGGCCACGCGTTGCAGATGCCGCTGGCAGCGGAAGCGCAGGGGTTGCCGGAGTTCCGCCGCTATACGTTCATTTCTGCCTACGGCGAAGGCTGGGCCGTGTATTCGGAGTATCTGGGCCAGGAAATGGGCATGTACGACACGCCCTACGACCGCTTCGGCTATCTCACCTACCAGATGTGGCGCGCCTGCCGGCTGGTGATCGACACAGGCATCCACCACAAGGGCTGGACGCGCGAGCAGGCACAGGCCTATCTGCGCGACAACACTGCCCTGAGCGAACACGAAGTCACCACCGAGGTGGACCGCTACATCGCCTGGCCAGGGCAGGCGTTGTCGTATTACCTGGGCGAGCTGAAGATCCTGGAGCTGCGGCACAAGGCCGAAACCGCCCTGGGCGAGAAGTTCGATCTGCGCAACTTCCACGATGCGGTGCTGCAGACCGGCTCGGTGCCGTTGCCGGTCCTGCAGGCGCGTATCGACCGCTTCATCGCCGACGGTGGCGTGTCGCCTTACCCGGATGACAACGCGGAAGGGTCGCCGGCGGAAGAGGGCAAGGCCGCTGCCGACGACTGACCCGCGCGACCATGCCAGGGTTCACGGCAGCAACCGCGCTTTCCATGCTTGGGGGTGACCAATGACCACACACACTGCGACCACGCAAGGCAAGTTCCACAAGCGACTGAGCCTGACCGACCTGACCTTTATCGGGCTGGGGTCGATCTTCGGCTCGGGGTGGTTGTTCTCGGCCAGCCATGTGTCCTCGATCGCCGGGCCGGCCGGCATTGTGTCGTGGATTCTCGGCGGCATCGCGGTGTTGCTGCTTGGCCTGGTGTATTGCGAGCTCGGCGCAGCGCTGCCACGTGCCGGCGGGGTGGTGCGTTACCCCGAGTATTCGCATGGCGCCTTGCTCGGCTCGCTGACCGGCTTCATCACCCTGATCGCGTTTTCCAGCCTGATCGCCATCGAAGTGGAGGCCGCACGGCAATATGCGGCGGCGTGGTTTCCGGTGCTCAACCAGGCCAACGGCACGCATCCCAGCGTGTGGGGCTGGCTGGTGCAACTGGCCTTGCTGGTGCTGTTCTTCCTGCTCAACTATTTCAGCGTCAAGACCTTTGCGCTGGCCAACAACATCGTCAGCATCTTCAAGTTCCTGGTGCCGATCCTGGTGATCGTGCTGCTGATGAAACACTTCAATCCGGGCAATCTGAGCGTGCACGGGTTTGCACCGGCAGGCATGGCCGGGGTGGAGGCGGCGATCTCGGCCGGCGGCATCATCTTTGCGTATCTGGGACTGACGCCGATCGTGTCGGTGGCCAGCGAGGTGCGCGACCCGCAGCGTAATATTCCGATCGCCTTGATCCTGTCGGTGGCGTTGTCCACGGTGATCTACGTGCTGCTGCAACTGGCCTTTCTGGGCAGCATTCCGGCTGCGCACCTGGCGCAGGGCTGGAGCGGCATCGACAAGGTGTTTGCGTTGCCGTACCACGACATCGCGTTGGCGTTGGGGATGGCGTGGTTGGCCGCGCTGGTGATCTGCGACGCGATGGTTTCGCCCAGCGGCACCGGCAACATCTACATGAATGCCACCCCGCGCGTGGTGTACGGCTGGGCGCGTAGCGGCGGATTTCTGCCGGTGTTGACGCGGGTGGATCCAGCGTCGGGCATTCCGCGTCCTGCATTGTGGTTGAGCCTGGGCTTGTCGATCTTCTGGACGCTGCCGTTCCCGTCGTGGGAGACCTTGATCGGCGTGGTGTCCGCCGCACTGGTGCTGAGCTATGCAGTGGCGCCGGTGACGGTGGCGGCGTTGCGTCGGAGTGCGCCGGACCTGCCGCGACCGTTTCGCGTGCGTGGGCTGGCGGTGCTGGGGCCGCTGTCGTTCATGGTGGCGGCGTTGATCGTGTACTGGTCCACCTGGCCGACCTTGTCGTGGTTGCTCGGTTTGCAGGTGCTGGCGTTCGCGCTGTACGTGCTGTACCGACTGCCCTCGCGCGAGGGCAGGGCGCGGCTGCTGCGGCAGGTGCGTGCCTCGTTGTGGCTGATCGTGTTCTTCGTGCTGGTGATGGCGGTGTCGTGGGCCGGGACGTTCGGTGGCCATGGCTGGATCGCGCATCCGTTCGACACCTTGAGTGTGGCGGTGATCGCGTTGTTCATCTATCACTGGGGCGCACGCAGTGGCTTGCGCAGCGACGAACTGGCGCTGGAGGAGGACGATGGTGAATGAGCCGTGTCGCCGTGCGTGGGTCATGCACGGGGTACGCGGTCTGGCGGCGTGCATCGTGCTGCTCTCCGCCTCTGCGCAGGCAGCGCCGAGCGTGGCCGACTACCAACGTTCGCTCGGTCTGCGCGAACACTGGATAACGCTGACCGAGAACGTCGCCTGGCCGGCGCAATGGCAGGACAACGGCAGATTCTTTTACCGCAAGACGGTGCCTGGTGGGTTCGCTTTCGTCAGCGAAACGGTGGCCACGCAGCAGAAACGGGCCGCCTTCGATCAGGCCCGCATCGCGCAGGCGCTGAGTGAGTCCACCGGGCAGACCTACACCGCGTTACGGTTGCCGTTCGAGCGTTTTTCGTATGCGCAGGAAGGCGAGCGCGGCGATGGCGCGATCCGTTTCCAGCTCGACGACGATGCCTGGCGCTGCACGCTGACCACCTACCGCTGCGCACGCGACGACGCGGGCGCGACACTGCGTCCACGCGGCTTCGGCGTAGTGCGCGATCCGCAAGTGCCGGCCGACACTACGCCGCGTCGCTCGCCCGACGGTCGCTGGGAGGTGCTGGCCGATGGCTGGAACCTGCTCCTGCGCCGGGTTGCCGATGGTCAACTCACCCGGCTCAGCAACGACGGCCGTGCAGACGATTACTTCGACCCGGAGAGCATCGCCTGGTCGCCGGATTCGCAGCGCTTGGCGGTGTATCGCGTACGCCCGGGGCGTGCCCGTCGGGTGACGCGCGTGGAGGCGGCGCCTGCCGGCGGCGGTGAGCCGGTGGTACACACGCAGTTGTATCCCAAGCCGGGCGATGCGGTGGATGTGGAGCGCCCGGTCTTGTTCGCGGTGGATGGCACGCACCGGGACGTGCAGACCGCGTTGTTCGCCAACCCGTACGCGCTGTCGCCCCTGCAATGGCGCAGCGACGGTCGCAGCGTGGCGTTCGAGTATGTGCAACGCGGCTTTCAACGCATGCGGGTGATTGCGGTGGATGCGCATAGTGGCACCGCGCATGTGGCGGTCGGCGAAGACGCACGCAGCTTCGTGTATGCCGACCGCAGCTTTCGGCACGACGTGGATGGGCGCGGCGATGAAGTGCTGTGGATCTCCGAGCGCGATGGCTGGCGGCATCTCTATCTGTTCGATGGTCGCACCGGCAAGCGCAAGCGGCAGATCACGCACGGGCAGTGGATCGTGCGCGATGTGCTGCGCGTGGACGATGCGCAGCGGCGCATCTGGTTCACCGCCAGCGGCATGGATGCGGGCAAGGACCCGTACTACCGGCAGCTCTACAGCGTGGACTTCGATGGGCGGCATCTCACCCGATTGACCACGACCGATGCCGATCACGATGTGGCGATTGCGCAAGACGGCCGGCATTACGTGGATACCTACTCGCGCCCGGATCTGCCACCGGTGATGGAGCTGCACGCCATCGATGGCCGGCTGCTGCAGCAAGTGGAGCAGGGCAACATCGACAAGTTGCTGGCCGCAGGCTGGCATGCACCGGAGACCTTCGTCGCCAAGGGCCGCGACGGCCGCACCGACATCTGGGGCATGGTGGTGCGGCCGCGCGATTACGACCCGCGCAAACGCTATCCGGTGATCGAGAACATCTACGCCGGCCCGCACGACTCCTTCGTGCCCAAGACGTTCTGGCCGTTCGGCTATCACGCCGGCGGCGACAAGCAGATCGGCATGCAGGCGCAGGCGGACCTGGGTTTTATCGTGGTGATGATCGACGGCATGGGCACCGCCAATCGCTCCAAGGCCTTTCACGACATTGCGTGGAAAAATCTCGGCGATTCCGGCTTTGCCGATCGCATCGCCTGGCATCGTGCACTGGCCGCCAAGGATGCCTCTTACGACATCAGTCGGGTCGGCATTTACGGTGCTTCGGCTGGCGGGCAGAGCACCCTGGGCGCGCTGGAACGTCACCCGGACTTCTACAAGGTGGGCGTGGCGTTTGCGGGGTGCTACGACAACCGCATGGACAAGATCAGCTGGAACGAGCAGTGGATGGGTTGGCCGGTGGATGCCAGCTATGCCGCTGCGTCGGGCGTGGTCAATGCGGGCAAGCTGCAGGGCGACCTGCTGCTGATCGTCGGCGAACAGGACAGCAATGTGGACCCGGCGTCCACCGCGCAGGTGGTCGATGCCTTGATCAAGGCGGGCAAGGACTTCGACCTGCTCAACGTGCCGGGCGGCGAACATTCGGTGGGCCGCTCCAGCGGGCCGATCGATTACGTGCAACGCCGCCAGTACGACTTCTTCGTGCGCCACCTGCTCGGGCAGCCCACGCCGCATTGGAATTCATCCGCCCCGGAGGCTCGCTGATGCTGTTTGCCCGTTTGTCCGCCATGCGCCCGCGTTGCCGCGCGGTTGTCTTCCTGTGTATGTCGTCGTTGCTAACAATCGCGATGACACCGGCAGCGTGCGCGGAAGACATGCCACGCTTCGTCAGCCAGAACGGCCACCATGCGGTGTTTGTCGATGGTGCGCCATATACGATGCTGGCCGCGCAGTTGCACAATTCCAGCGCATGGCCGGCGGTGTTGCCGCAGGCATTGGACGAGGTGGTCGCGCTGCATGCCAACACCGTGGAAGCGCCGGTGTACTGGGAGCAGTTCGAGCCGGCGCCCGGGCGCTTTGATACCACCAACGTGGATGCGTTGATTGCCGGCGCGCACAAGCGCGGCCTGCGCGTGGCGTTGCTGTGGTTCGGCAGCTGGAAGAACGGCCAGATGCATTACGTGCCGGAGTGGATCAAGCGCGACGACGCCACCTACCCGCGCATGCGCGATGCCAATGGCGAGCCGGTGGATGTGCTGTCGCCGCATGTGGCCGCCAATGTGCAGGCCGATGCGCGTGCGTTCACCGCATTGATGCAGCACCTGCGCAAGGTCGATGGCGACCGCCACACGGTGATCCTGGTACAGGTGGAAAACGAGCCCGGCGCGATCGGCACGGTGCGCGACCACGGCCCGGCCGGCGAGGCGGCGTTTGCGCAGCCGGTGCCCGCGGCGATCGCGCAGGCGCTGGGCAAGCCGCAGGGCAGTTGGCAGCAGCTGTTCGGTGCCGAGGCGGCGGAAGCCTTCAATGCGCACGCAACGGCGGCGTATATCGAACAGGTGGCCGCCGCCGGCAAGCGTGCGTATCCGCTGCCGCTCTACGTCAACACCTGGCTGCGCTACAAGGGTAAGCGTTATCCCGGGCTGGATTATCCGTCCGGCGGTGCGACGGTGAACATGTTCGCGCTATGGCGCGCGGCCACGCCGTCGATCGACTTCATCGGCACCGATATCTACACCAGCGACTACAACGAGTACACCAAGGTCATCGGCCAGTACGCGCGGCCGGACAACCCGGCCTGGGTCTCGGAGACCGGCTTCGAAGCGGCCACCGCGCCGTATCTGTTCCATGTGCTGGGGCAGGGCGGGGTTGGGTTTTCGGTGTTCGGTATGGATGGCAATCAGGACAGCGCCGCCAACCGCGCCGCGATCGCTGCGCATGCGGCCAATTTTAAGTTGTTGGCGCCGCTGCAGCGCGTGCTGGCGCAGGCCGCCTTCGACGGCCGCTTGCAAGGCATTGCCGAGCAGCCGGGCATGCCGCTACGCACCCTGCGCTTTGGCGATTGGCAGGCCAAGGTGTCGTTCGGCGCGCCGATGTGGGGCGATGCGCCGGCCATCCTGCCGGGCAACGACGACCACGGCGGGCGGCTGTTGGTGGCGCAGCTGGGGCCGGAGGAATTTCTGGTCACCGGCATGGCCGCGCGCATTGAATTTTTCCGCGAGGCGGCCGATACCCGTCATGGACAACTGTTGCGGGTGGAGCAGGGGCGGTACGTCGACGGGCGCTGGCAGGTGGAAAAGCAGCTCAACGGCGACCAGACCGACTACGGGCTCAACTTCGGCCGTGTGACTGCGGCGGGTGAGGTGCCTGTGGTGTTGCATGTGCGGGTGGGGACGTATTGAGCGTACTTGAAGCGACTACGCGGCCGTAAAAGCGGGCGTGGCTTGAATCAGTACGTGGGGCACGTAGATTGCAATTCCTGTCCGTCGATTCTCCTCACGTGAGGAACGCTTGCCACGCGCCTTGGTTGGCGTAAGAGCGACAGCAGCACGGCGCAATTGCCAGCAGCGATTGTGCTGATTGGTCGGTAAACAAACGTCATCGGTTATTTCTCAGTTTCTGCAGCGGAGCCACCATGAGCATCAGTCCCATCGCCAGTTCCGGAATGCAGGTCGCCGCGCTGCGTCAGCAGGTGGCCGCCAGCAATGTAGCTCGCCAGCCGGTGGACAGCAGCCCGCGTCAGTCCGTGGCCGCCAGTACCCAGGCCAACGGCGGTGTGTCGGCCAGCGTGGTCGATGCGGTATCCGATCCATCGGCACCGGCCACCGATCTGGTCGAAGGGCTATCGGCACGCAACGATTTCCAGGCCAACGCCACTGCGCTACGGCGCTCCGACGAGATGCTGGGTAGCTTGTTGGACGTAGTGAGCTGAGAGCTCGGAGTGGACGACGGCCGTTGTCGATCTATTGCATCGAGTGCAGGGCCTTCAGCCTGATGCCGTACCTAGTGGTAGCTGGCTCGAAGCTCAGGCTCTGCAGGTCGTTGAGTCGGTAAATCGCTGGCTGCTTCGCCGCCAGTGTCGATGAATGACTCGACGTCGCCTGGTTCCAGCTCGGCCACCAACGCATGTCCTTTCGATTGTTGACGTGATTCGACAGTGCATGTAGATCAGTTGCAGAGAGGCTGATCTGTGGGTTTGCTGCAGGGCCCTTGCCCGCCCACCATCGCGGGACACGCTGCAAGGACGTCCTTGTAAGCTCTTACGCGGCATCCATGCCGCGTAAGGTCCCGCGACGCTGGGCGGGCAAGGACCAGTCGAGATGGTCGGCATGCATGGGTTTAAACAAAGCAACCAGCGGAGTCTCTGCTCCGGTGTGCTCGCCGCTTGCGGGACCGTGTGGCGGCATGGATGCCGCCACCGAGCCTACATGGACGTACTTGCGGCGTGTCCCGCGAGCGGTGAGGGCACCGCGCATTCGACCCACTCAGTGTTTGATCTGGACTTCTGACGGCATCCACCAAGATACGGCCGACAAAACCACTGCACTCACTGACAGGCGCTCGCTAGGTTTTGTTAGCTGCTCTAACTCTACTTGCAAGAAAGCAACCGATTGACTCTCAGGTACGGTGAGGGCACCGCGCCCTCGACTGACTAGGCTTTTGATCTAGAGCGTCATGCTGAAGTCGTTGTACTCACTGCCCGTCACTGCCTAACACCTGCGCCGCATCGACGATCTCCACGCCCTGCAGCTGTCCCAGCCAGTTGTCGAACCAGGGCTTGTGCGTAGCGCCCACCACCGCCAGCACACGTGCACCGGGTTGGTCGGCAAAGCTGGCACGCACGTTAGACACCATGCGCAGGTTGCGGATCTCCCAGCCGGAGACGTAGCGATAGCCGTAGTGTTGCGGTGAGTTCTCGCTCAGCGCGGCGCGAAAATCCACCGCAATCGCCAACTGCTGACTGGCCGGCAGGTTGATTGCGCGATAGAGCTCCAGCAACTTGCCTTCGCTGGCGAGTTGGTCTTCGCGCTGGCGCATGGCCTGCGCACGCGGCGCGGCGTTCTTCCAAGCTGCCTGGATCGCCTTGCCATATGCGACAGGGTCACCCAGGTCCACGTTGTCGCCGGTGTGATCGTCGGCCGGGTAGACGCGCTGCAGGCCAACACGCGCCGCCAGGCGTGCGGCGATCTGCTGACTTTCGTTGGGACGATGCTCTAGCGTGCGCAGGCGTGCCACCAGCGCGGCATCCAGGCCATCGCCAGGGCGTTGCTCGGTCTGCGCAAGCTGCAACCACTGCACCAAGGCAGACGACGGATCGCCCGAGGCCAGGAACAGCCCGGCGAGCTGACGACGTTGCGCTGCCGTGGGCGCGCTCGGCCAGGTCTTGAGCGTTGCACGCACCTTGCCGATGGCGGCCGGAACATCCAGCCCGGTCGCATGCGCTGCCTCGCTGGTGTCCGGGCAATAGCTCGCACTGTCCTCGGGCAGATACACCGCAGGATGCCGCCGCATCAGGTCGCAGGTTTCCCCGGACAGGTTTTCGATGGTGATGATGGTCGGCTTGTAGGCCGCCAACCGGTCCAGCAATGGTTGCAGCCGTGCTGCACTGATGTCGCTGCCCTTGGGTAATTGCGACAGGTGCACGCTGCCGAGCACCAGCACCTGGGTGCGTGGTGCGGCCATCTGGGCATCCAGTTGCGACAGGTCCACCTGCGCGTGCGCGATGCCTGGTGCGATGAGCGTCAGCAACGCGATGCACAGCCGGCGGGAGTGCAGCAGGGTGGTCGAGACGGACGCTGCAGCGGAACGCGACGCTGCCGCGTCGACGCCATTCGAATTGCGAGGTGCTCGGGGCTGCATGACAGTCCTTGTGGGTAATCGCATCCACGCCGCCGCAAGCCCACCCTGCGGCAGTAGACGCGCAACGAGTGTGGCCGATACCGCAGGCATCGAACCCGGCCGGAAAGTCATGCAGCCAAATGGCAGGGGGGGCGTGGGCGCGTACTACGTCGTGCTTGCTCGGTGCTGGGGCATCGACTGCGGCGCGCTTCAAGCGCCCTGTGCAAAACCTCGGTGCTCAGGTCCGGTAAGAGGTGAGGAAGTGCTCCAGGCCGTGCGTCGACTGCAGATGGCGCTTGCACATCGCGCATGAAAGAACGCCAGCGCAACACAGGCTACTTGCGGTGATCGATGCGGTCCATCCATCGCCGGCATGCATGATCGATCGCGGTGCGACGCGGTGCGAGCTCGGCCGCTGTGCGGCATAAGAACTGCCTGTAATGCCTAGTCGACGTAGAGCCAACAAGCGTCGTCGATGGTGTGCTCAGACCATGCGGCTGGCGCCATTGGTGCCTGCATGCCGCGGGGTCGTAGCAGGCACTCCCGGCACCCGCCAGCGGCTTGGTCGGTATGCAGATTTCCGCACCCGCGTCGGAGCGTTGCCACAAGACGTCGCGGGCGCATGCGCGCAGGATGCCTCAAGACCATTCAAGGGCGCGACGATGGACCGGAGAACCTTTCTGCGGCAAGGCATGGCAGCGACCGCGGCGGTGGGGGCCGGCGCGGCGCTGGCGGGTCATGCGGCGTCGGCCAGCGCGGCCGCGCCGCCTGCAGCATTGCGACCGCGCCTGGAGGCCTTGCCTTCAGCTGCGCATGTGGGCAGCACGCTGTGCAGTTTTGAGCACCTGCAGCAGCAGTGGACTGTCTACGAGCATCTCGACGACCCGCAGGGCCAGCTCACGCTGTGGACCGAGGCCGGCATGTTGCGGCTGGACAAGCGCACCGAGCCGGCCTATCCGGCCGACGCCAAGCCGTACTTCGGCATGCCGCTGGCGCAGGTGGCGATGGCAGACGCCGACCTGCTCGCCGATCGCCTGCTGCGTGACGGCGACCCCGACGAAGCACAGGTGCGCGATGTCGCGCCACCGCCGGCGTCGTTGCTGGACCCCAAGGACAACGGTGGGCGCTGGCCGTGGACCACGTTCGTCGGCACGCGCGAAGCGCTGGACACCATGCCGATCTTGCCCAATGGCCGCAGCCGTACGGCGCGCCCGGAGCATGCCTTCACCGAGCTTGGCGAGGAGGCGCTGATCAAACGGCGCGAAGAAGGCATGCTCGGTGGCTGGATGCCGGCGGTACGCAAGGTGATGCGCCGCGAGGGTGATGCCGACGCCTGGTACGACGTGCTGGTATTTGCCGATGTGCGTACCAGCGACCGCTTTGTGGTGCAGACCTGGCATCGCACGATGCAGGTCCGCGGCGGGCAGATCGTGGCCGTGCACTACACGCACAGCTATCCCGCCTTCGGCAGCCTGCGAACGCCGGCCACCGCCGAGCAGTTCTATGCGGCGCTGATCGACTTCGCCGCGTACTGGCAGCAGGCATTGGAGGGCACGGTGCAGGCGCAACTGCCCGATGCCAGCTGGAACGCCATGGCGCAATTCGCCTTCGCGCGCGAACTAGTGGTGCGCCCCGGTGGCGACTACCCGAAGTACGGTGCGGTGGAGCGCGACTATTACGGCAACGAGTACGACGGCTTCCAGGACACCTTCACCAGTTCGTTCTACGCCAATCTGGAATGGGGCCGCTTCGCGCAGGCCGCGGCGGTGCTCGACAACTACTTCGATGCGTTCGTACAGGACGATGGCCTGCCGAACATGCGCGGGCCGGAGGTGGGGCAGTTCGGGCTGACCCTGTCGCTGCTGGCGCGCTATCTGCGCTACACCGGCGATGCGGTGCGCCTGCGTCGATTGCTACCCAAGATCGCAGCCACCGCGCAGGTCTTGTGCGACTTGCACGACCAGGCATTGGCATTGCCGCGTAGCGCGTCCGGGCACGGCCTGCTGCATGGCTGGAACGAATCGGATGCGTGCCTGTTTCCGGATCCTTCGCTGTGGTGGAAGCCGTACTACGCCAATAGCGCGCTGACCATTCGCGGGTGGGAGGACATCGCCCAGGTCTGGGGCACGCTGGGTGGCGATGCGGCACAGGCCGCGCAATGGCAACGCCGCGCCAAGCAGTTGCGCAGCCGCCTGCAGGCCAGCCTGCGTGCCAATGTGCGCCGCGAGTTGTCGCCGCCGTACGTCGGCCCGTTGCCGGGCACCACGCTGACCTTTCGACAATCGTTGCTGCAGGAAAAACCCAGCGAGCAGCAGTGGCCGCATCGCGCCTATGCCGAGTTGCTGCAGGCCGATGTGCTCCCCGACGACCTCGCCCATCTGGTGATCGATTGCCTGCGCGGCCACGGCGGCACCAGCATCGGCGTGGTGGCCAACATCGCACCGCCCGAGCCGGGTAGCCGCGATCTGCTGGGCTTCATTTCCTACGGCTATGCGCAGCAACTGCTGCGCCTGGATCGCATCGAAGAGTATCTGTTGTTCGTCTACGCGCACCGTTATCAGGTGCATACGCGTGGCAGCTGGACGGCTGGCGAGGTGAGCGGCATCACCGGCGGCATGCCGCTGTTCTGCATGCCGGCGCAGATGACCATCCCGCTGCTGCTGCGCTGGATGCTGGTCAGCGACGACAGCGCGGGCGAGCAGTTGTTTCTGGCGCGCGCAGTGCCGCGCGCATGGCTGGGCAGTGGCGAGGCGGTGGGAATCACGGCGGCGCCGACCCGCTGGGGCGCGGTGACGCTGCGCTTGCGCACCGATACCGCGGCACGCTGCATCGATGCCCAGGTGCAACTGCCCGAGCGTACTCCCGAGCGCATCTGGCTGACGCTGCGAGCGCCAGCCGGCACGCGACTGCAACGCGTGCTGGTCGATGGGCGACCGGCTTCGCTGCAAGGCCCGCATGCAGATCGGGTCGCGTTGCCGCGCGGCAACGCGGCGGTGCAGGTGCAGGCCTGGTACGTGTGATGCATGCTGTTGCAGTGCATATATCGAAAATCGGCGCGAACTGAATTCGGCGATCGGCAACGATCGCCGTCGCATGCGCTATCGGTAACAAGGTTACTTTTCCAGGGCGCCTGCAGTGGCCGCGCCACCACGCCGGCCTGAAGCGACCCATACCGCGACTGCATGGCCATCGGGCACGTGGGTTCGATCCGGCAGGCACCAGGTGCCTGCGACAACCGCTTGCGATGTGCCACCGCGCTTTATGTCGACAGTGTGGCAAAAGCACGTGAATTTCCGCACGCGTGCCGGATAAATTCGTCAAGACGCCAGCGCGGCATTGTCGCAAGCTTTTTTTGCGTGGCCTGCTCTGCATGGGTGACGTGCTCTCAGGGGGAGGGCAGTGTCGTCGTCTTGTCTTGCCAGTGCCGCGTCGTGCGGCAGCGCACTGGTGTCGTCTTTGTCGTGGTCCATCTCCCATCTTGCGCTGCCGCAGTGCGGCGTGACAGTGCGCGCAGGTCTGCTGTTTTCCCCTAGAAAGCACAAGGAATTCCGATGTCGCCAAGCCGCTTCGCTCCGTTGTCGCAGTGCCGTGTTTCCCGGCGTCGTCCGCTGATCGATGCGATCGTGCTGGCCTTGTCCATCGCCAGCGCACCGGCGTTCGCGCAGCAAAGCGCCGAGACCGACGACGGTGCCACCCAGACCCTGGACCGTGTCAACGTCACCGGCACCCATCTGCGTCGCGTGGATGCCGAAACCGCCAGCCCGGTCATCGTGGTCGACCGCCAGCGCATCGAAGACAGCGGGCAAAGCACGCTGGGCCAGTTGCTGCAGCAGCTCCCGGCGATGTCCGGCTTCATGCCTGGCCCGGCGCTCAATTCCGGCTTCAGCCACGGTCGCGCGCTGGTGTCGCTGCGCAATCTGGGGCCCCAGCGCACCCTGGTGCTGGTCAACGGCCACCGCATGGCCGGGCCGGCCAGCAGCGTGGCGTCGGCACCGGGCGTGGATGTCAATGCGATCCCGGTGGCGATGGTGGAGCGAGTGGAAGTGCTCACCGATGGTGCCTCGTCGGTGTATGGCTCCGATGCGATCGGCGGGGTGGTCAACATCATCCTCAAGGACAAGTACGACGGCTTAGCGGCAACCGCCGATTACGCGCAGAGCACGCATGGCGATGCCAATAGCCGCACGCTGGGCGTGGAGTGGGGCAAGAGCTGGGACCGCGGCGGGCTGATCCTCGGGCTCAGTCGCACTTCGATGAACCCGGTGTTCAACAGCGATCGCCGCTATGCCGCCAAGTCGGTGGAATTTTTCGACGGCCAGGTCAGCGAGAACCGTGGCGGCAACACGCGTGCCTTCCTCAGCGATGGGCGCCGCGTGACGCCGGTCGACGGGGTACCGCCCGGGCCAGTGGGCGAAGATGCATTTCGCCCGTACGATCCCGCGACCGATAGCTACAACGCCTACGACGGGCAGTATCTGATCACGCCGATCGAGCGCACCAACGCGTCCTTGCACGGCAGCTTCGACATCACCCCGAACATCCAGGCATATACCGACGTGTTCTGGACGCGCAGCAAGACCACCTCGCAATTGCCCGCCTTCGGGATGGAAATGGAGGGTGCGGTCGACAACTACTACAACCCGTTCGGCGCTCAGCTGGACCGCTATCTGCTGCGCTCCACCCAGGCCAATACGCGCGTCTATACCGCCACGATGTTCCAGACCAACATCGTGGCCGGGCTGCGCGGGCGCGTGCAAGGCACCAGTTGGCAGTGGGATGCGGCAGCGGGGTATGCACGCTACAAGGACACGCTGGTGCGCACCGGTTTTTCCATCACCTCGGCATTGAACAACGCCACCGGCGCCTCGTTCCTGGACAGCGATGGGGTGGTCAAGTGCGGCACGCCCGGCGCGGTGATCGCCGGTTGCACGCCGATCAACATCTTCAACCCCAACGATCCGGCCACCATCGCTGCGCTGCGCGGCACCCAGCGGCCGGTGGACCTGATCGACGAGAGCCAGATGCGGTTTGTCGACATCAGCGCCAATGGCGACCTGTTCAAGCTCCCCGCCGGCGCGGTGCAGGCAGCTGTGGGTCTGGTCTATCGCAGCAACAAGTTCGCGCAGGGCACCAGCAGCGAGGTGGCCGCCGCCGATGCCGATGGCAACTGCGATTACAACGATGGCTGCATCCTCCGGCAGGGCCGCGACGAATCGGTGCGCGAGGCCTACGCCGAGTTGCTGGTGCCGTTGCTCAAAGACGTACCGTTCGCCAGCAGCTTGAATCTCAATCTGGGCTCGCGCTATTCCAAATACGATGCCTGGGGCAACACGACCAATAGCAAGGTGGCGATCGAGTGGCGGCCGATCGCGAATCTGCTGGTGCGCGCCACCGGCTCGCAGGTCTTCCGCGCCCCCGCGCTGGGCGATCTGTATGGCTCGCCCTACAACGCGGTGATCGACACCACCAACGATTTCGAGGACCCATGCAACGGCTATGCGGGCGCTGCGCCCAATCCGGCCTGCGCCAACGTGCCCAACGACGGCAGCTTCAGCAACACCGCGCAGTTCAACGTGGTGACCTCCGGCGCCAACAATGTCGGCTTCCGGCTCAAGCCCGAGCGTGGCCGCTCCTACAACGTCGGGGTGGTGTACGACCCCGACCAGGTGCGCGGCCTGTCGCTCAACGTGGACAGCTGGCGCGTGGTGCTGGAGGACATGCTGACCGGCAGCGGCCTGCAACAAGTGGTCAACGATTGTTTCCAGGGGCGTGATGCAGCGTTTTGCCCGCTGATCCAGCGCGATGCGACCGGGCAGCTGACGCGCGTGTCGGTGCCGTTCGCCTACAACACCGGCAAGGTGGATATCCGCGGCTACGATGCCGGCATCCACTACACGCTGGCCGACACCGCGTGGGGGAGTTTTGCTGCCGGTCTGGACGCGACCTTCTTCTCCGATTATCGCTTCGCTGGAGAAACGCATAACTACGTTGGCGAAAATTCCAGCTGGGGCAATATGCCGCGCTGGCGCGCGGTAGCCAATCTGGCCTGGGACAAGGGGCCGTGGCATGCGAGCTGGAGCACCCGTTACCTGGGCCACACCGTCAACGGCAGCCAATACGAAGACTTCTGCGCCGACACCAATGTCGACGGCAGCTGCCGTTATTTCCGGATCGGCTCGATGGTCTATCACGATGCGTCGCTGAGCCGAAAGCTGGAAACCCTGCACAGCACGCTGGCCATCGGCGTGGACAACCTCGGCAATCGCGCGCCGCCGCGGTTCTACAGCTACTCCAACGCCGCCAATACCGATGCCACCACTTACGACACCCTGGGACGCTCGTTCTGGGCGCGGCTGCGGGCGGAGTTTTGAGCCGGATGAGAGTTGCATCCGCAGCGCGGCGGATCATGCGCTGTGCCGCTCTCGTGCGCGATGCGGAATGCATCCGGTGGCCCTGCGGCATGCGCTTGTCCATGCCGCGCGTCGCATGCGGCCAGCTTTGGGGTGCGCGCGACGTTATGCCGGGCTGTTGTCGCCGGGTCGGGACAAGCGTTGCGTGTTTACGACCATACGACGGCATGGTCCAGCAGAGGTTTGCCAGCTCGGCGTCGGGTGTTGCGCAGCTGTTCCAATTGCAGGGCAAGCCGATGCACAGCACCTTCTTTAAAGCCATTGCATGCGCAGCTCCCGTTTGTTGATGTCGCTGTGTCGCCAGGGGCGGGGCATGCGTGCCGGTGTGGCCGGGTTGCTCTGGGCCGGCGCGGTGGTGGGGATGCCGTTGGCGGTCGCTACGCCGGCGCCACACGCGCCCGTGGCGCTCGCCAATGCGGACATCGGCTATCCGCGGTTTCACGGGCTGGCGCATCCGGTGCCCGACAGCGGCGTAGCCTTCGCACCCGATGGGCAATTGGCGCGGATCTACGCTGCCGATCGTGCGCGCGGGGCAGGGCAGGCTGCGGGCAACGATTTCTGGGTCGATCGCATGCTGGTGCGCGAAGGCACCGGTGGCGGTTTCGATGACGAGAACAACTGGCTGTTCACGCGTGGCCGCGCGGCCTTTCTGGCCACCCATCAACCCGAGATTCCCGGATTCGTCGGCCAGGTGGCGTACTGGCATGCCACCGACTACGACGCGCTGTTACGCATTTTTTCCACGCAGGGCGAGCGAGCGGTGCAGTGGACCGAGCGCGCGCAGCAGCGCCGTCAGACGCCCAGCTATTTCAGCACCGTGTTCGAGGATGCAGACGCGGGCGTGCGGATGCGGCTGGTCAAGTACATCACCGAGCAGAATGTGGCGGTGGCCAACGTCGTGCTGTCGAGCCTGGACGGCACGGCGCATACGCTGTCGGTGCAGGCGCTTTCGCCGCTGGCCCAGCATGCCGATGGCAACACGCTGACCGGCGCGTTCGATGCGTATAACGCGATCACCACGGTGTTTCCGCGGCTGTCGGGCGATGGCTTTCGGGTGGACGGCAAACAGCTAGTGCGCGAGGTGGTGGTGCCTGCCAGCGGCGAGACGCCAGCGCTGAAACTGCAACTGGGCCTGCTCACACACGAACTGCCGCAGGCGCAGTCCGAGTACACCCGCATCGCCGCGCAGTCGCCGCAACAGGCCTACCAGGAGCACGTTGCCCGCTACAACCGCTGGTGGGTGGACAACGTGCCGTATCTGGACACGCCGGACGAGAACATCACCAAGAGCCTGTTCTATCGCTGGTGGGTGCTGCGCTTCAATTTTCTCGACGCCAACGTGCCGGGCAACGATTATCAGTTTCCGGTCGCCATCGAGGGCGTGCTGGGCTACAACAACGCCATCGTGCTGACCACCGGCATGTTCCTGGACGATCTGAAATACCTGCGCGACCCGAGCTACGCCTACGGCAGCTGGCTCAGCGCAGGCGAGACCGCGGGCGGTAGCAAGTACACCGACAATCCCGGCTCGCCGGAAAACTGGTCCAACTCCTACGCGCAATACATCACCGCCGCCGCATGGCGCTCGATGCAGTTGCATGGCGGCCCGCCGGCACTGGCCGCAAAACTGGCCCGCTACGGCAGCGGCGATGTGGACGGCGTGCTGGCTGCCTACGATCTCAATCACAACGGCTTGATCGAATACGACTGGGCAGCGATGACCGGCAACGACGCCGATGCGGTGTCGTTCGACTGGGCGGCCAAGCATGGCGAAATCCGCATGGATCGCACTGAAAGCGCCTATGTCTACGCCAACGCGCAGGCGGCGGCGCAGGCAGCGCAACTGGCGGGCGACGGCGCAACCGCGCAGCGCATGCAGGCCACCGCACGACGCATCCGCCAGGCAGTGCTGGACGTGTTGTGGCAGGACCATCGCGACAGTGCCGATTCGGTAGGCCTGCACGGCGAGCTGCTCAAGCATCGCCAGGCCAAGGGGCCGCGCCTGCCGGTGGACTGGAAGGAAACCAACAATTACTACCCCTTCAGCGTGGGCCTGATGCCCAAGCAGGGCGAGGCCGATGACGACCCCAAGTATGTGCGTGCCTTGCGCTTGTTCGCCGATGCAGCGCAGTACCCGCTGTTTCCGTTCTACACCGCCAACCAGGTCGATCTGCAGGCGCGCGGCAGTGATGCCGATTCGGGCAGCAACAATTTTTCCACCATCAACGCGACGGTTGCCTTCCGCCTGTTCGGCGAGGCGCTGCGCGATTACCCCAGCCCGTTTTTGAGCGCGCAGAGCTACCGCAAGGTGTTGTACTGGAACGCATGGGCGCCTTACATCGATGGCGATAACCGGTACCCGGATCAAAACGAATTCTGGGCCAAGGGCAGTGCCGCGGATGGCGGCAAGATCGCGTACCGCTCGTGGATTCACCACACCCAGCTGGGGGCGACGAATTTCACGATGATCGAGGATGCGATGGGCCTGCGCCCGCGCAACGACGACAAGATCGAGCTGTATCCCATCGATATCGGCTGGGACCATTTTGCCGCCGACAACCTGCGCTACCGCGATCGCAATCTGAGCATCGTCTGGGACCGCGATGGGCGCCATTACCCGGGCAAGGCCGCGCAGGGCTATCGCGTGTATCTGGATGGCAGGCTGGCGTTTCGCGTGGACCGGCTTGCGCATGTGATCTACGACCCGGCCAGCGGGAAGGTGAGCGCGGCGCCGGATGCGGTCAATGGCAACGGCCCGGCGCAGGTACTGGAGTCGCACCCGGCGCAGCTGGCGTCGATGGCGCAGGTGCCGATCGCCGCGGATGCGCGCATCGCGCAACTGCTGAGCAAGGCCGGCGTGGATGTGACGCTGCCGGCCAATGCCAACCGCAACCTGGCAGACGCTGCGCAGGTCACCGCCAGTTTTGCCGCGCCAGGGTTTGCCGCCACTGCGGCGGTGGACGGCAGCACCGCGAATACCCCGTTCTGGGGCACCGCCGGCTCGCCGTCTGCCAGCGACTGGATCGCGCTGGACCTGGGCCAGCCCCGGCAGGTGGATCAGGTGGTGCTGTATTTCTATCGCAGCTCCTCGGCTGGCGGCCAGCAGCATGGTTTTGCGTCCGGCACCTATCCCGGCTATGCCGCGCCGTGGATCTATGCCGTGCAGTACCGCGACGGTTCCGGCAACTGGAAGACCGTTCCCGGGCAGGTACGCGATGCGGCGATTGCCGTGGGCAACCGCAACCGGGTGCGCTTTCCGGCGCTGCGTGCGCAGGCGCTGCGCGTGGTGGTGACCCATGCCGGTAGCGCACGCACCGGCATCAAGGAACTGCAGGTCTTCGACAGCGGGATGGCTGCGCCTGCAGTTGCCGGCAACGCGCCGCCGCAAGTGCAGGCGTGGCAGCTGGACGATGCCGGTGCCGGTGCCGACGGCGCGGTAAGGGTGAATGGCCGGGTAGGCGACGACGGCTTGCCCAACGGCGCATTGCAGGTGCGCTGGCAACTGCTGAAAGGCCCGGAAGGTGGCGATGCCGTGTTTGCCGATCCTGCGGCAACGCAGACCGCCGTGCGCTTCACGCGGCCGGGTGCCTACACCGTGCGGTTGGCGGCCAACGACGGTGCGCTGGAGGGCCACGCCGATGTGCAGCTGCTTGCGCCCGCCGCGCCAGCGCTGCAGAGCGTGCCGTTGCACGCACTGGCCACGGTCAGCGCGCAACTCACCGGCGCGCAGTACCGCGTGCAGGCGCTCAACGATGGCTTCGTTCCTGCGGCGGGCAGCCGGCCGAAGGGCAGCCGGCGCTGGGGCAGTTACGGGAGCGAGCAACCGGCCACGCTCTGGCTGCAATACCAGTGGCCGCGGCCGGTGCGGTTGTCATCCAGCACGCTGTATTTCTGGAACGACCAGCCCCGTGGCGGGGTGGCCGCGCCTGCCAGCTGGACGTTGCAGGCACTGCAGGACGGCCGCTGGCAGGACATCGTCGCCACTGGCGGCTACCCGATTGCCACCGCTGCGATGGGCGCCGCCAGCACGGCCCGCTTTGCGCCGGTGGTCACCACCGCCGTGCGCGCGGTGCTCAGCACCCAGCCCGGGGCCGACGGGCGCATGCCCATCGGCGTGGACGAATGGCAGGTGCACTCGGAGTTGCCCACGCGTGTGGAGGCGATCGATCTGCGTACCGCGCCCGGCCAGTTGCCGGTGTTTCCGCAGCAGGTCGATGCCTTCTTCGCCGATGGCAGCGTATTGCCGGTGGCGGTGCAGTGGCCGGATCTGTCGCTGCAGCGGCTGGGCAGCGAGGGTGCGGTGGAGGTGCAGGGGCTGGTGGAGGGCGTGGTTCCGGTCAAGGCCACGGTCTGGGTACGCGCCACGCCGCCGGGGCAGATCAACACCGTGCAGGCCTTGCCCGAGGTGAGCGCAGTGGCCGGGCAGGCGCCCACGCTGCCGGGCTTTGTGAGCGTGCAATACAACGACGGCTCGCGCGAGCGCCTGCCGGTGCAGTGGCCAACGCTGGCGCCGGCGCGTTACGCGCAACCCGGGCAGATCGGCCTGACCGGCACCGCGCAGGGGCGTGCGCCCACCGGGGCGGTGTCGGTTCCCCTCAGCGTGCAGATCACGGCGGCCAGCACGCCAACCCAGCGGCAGGGGTCGACCCCATGATCGGTGGACTGGCGCGAATCTTGGCACTGGCCGGTACGTTGTCGATGGCCGCGGTTGCCGCCCGTGCGGTGCCGCCGCAGGGCGTACCGCTGCATGCACCGGGCAACCCGATCCTGGCCGATGGCAGCCGCTATTCGGCCGATCCGGCGCCGCTGGTGGCCGACGGCACGCTGTACATCCTGGCCGGGCGTGACACCGCGCCGCCGGGTCGCAACGCCTTCGTCATGCCAGGCTGGCAGATGTTTGTCAGCAGCGACCCGGCCAGCGGGCAGTGGACGCATTACCGCGATCTGCTGCGCCCGCGGCAGGTGTTCGCCTGGGCCGACGATCGCTACGCCTATGCCGCGCAGATCGTGCAGGGGCCGGATGGCCGCTATTACCTGTATGCGCCGGTGCAGCAGCGCAACGCATCCACGCCCGATCCATTCGCGATCGGCGTGGCGGTGGCCGACAGCCCGCTCGGCCCGTGGACCGATGCCCACCCGCAAGGGCCGGTGGTGTCGCAGTCGGTGCCCAACCGCAACACCATCCAGAACATCGACCCCACCGTGCTGGTCGACGACGATGGCCGCGTGTATCTGTACTGGGGCACCTTCGGCGCGTTGTTCGGGGTGGAGCTGGAGCGCGACATGGTGACCTTCAAGGGCACGCCGGTAGCGGTCGACACGCTGGCCGGTTTTTTCGAAGCGCCGTGGCTGTTCAAGCGCAACGGCACCTACTACCTGGCCTATGCGGCCAACACTGCCGGCCGCGAGTCGGCGTGTACGCCTACGCTGTATCACGCGTGCATCGCCTATGCGAGCGCGCCGACGCCGCTGGGGCCGTGGACCTATCGCGGCATCGTGCTGCCGCCGGTGTCCTCGACCACCTCGCATCCGGGCATCGTCGCCTTCAAGGGGCAGTGGTATCTGGTCTATCACACCGCCGATGCGCGCGGCGGTGGGCATTTTCGTCGCAGCGTGGCGATCGATCCGCTGCAATGGGACGACAGCACCCAGCCAGCCAGCATCCGCACCGTCACCCCCACCAGGCGCCCGCAACCAGCGCTGCCGCCGCAGCGCAACCAGGCCCCGTCTGCCGTGGCCACCGCCTCCAACGGGCCGCAGATTCCGCTGCAGTACTGGATGGCCGCGCTCAACGATGGCGTGGTCAACAGCAATCCGCTGCCACCGCAACTGTGGGGCAGCTGGACGCAAGACAATCCGCCTCGGCACTGGCTCCAGTACAGCTGGTCGCAGCCGGTCACGCTGGACAGGACGCGCGTGATGTTCTGGGCCGACCATCCGGCCGGTGCGCAGGTCGGTGTGGCGCCGCCGGCGCGCTGGCACCTGGAATACCGCCAGGGCGGGCAATGGCATCCGGTGCAGACGCGCGATCGCTACCGCACCCATACCGATCGCTTCGAGGCGGTGTCGTTTGCAGCAGTCACCACGCGCTGCGTGCGCCTGCTGATGGATGCCTCCGGCAAACCCGACAGTTACGCCGCGCTGGCCGTGCAGGAGTGGGAAGTGCTGGCGCCGCAGCCGCAACGTCTACCGGCCGCCAGCGACGCCGACAGCAGCCGCTGCGATGCGCCGTGAGCGGAATGACCCAACCACCATGAGGCTTGCAGTGCGCACGATTCCCGGTCTGTCCCTCCATTGCCGCGCGCTGTTGCGGGTGGCCGCCGTGTGGCCGTTGCAGTTGGCGTTGGCGGCCGCATCCGTCCTGCCGGCGGCAGCATCCACGCTCGCAGCTGCAGCCACGCCCACCGCCGCAGCGACATCGACAGCGATGCCGACACCCGCATCCGCAGCGGCGCCAACCGCAGCGGATTACGCGCGTGCGCTCGGCCTGTCGCAGCACTATGCATCCCTGGTCGAGCATGCACCCAGCGCGCCGACCTGGGTCGATGCCGGGCACTTCCTGTATCGACGCGGAGTTGCCCGCGCCGGTCAGCCGCCGTCCATCGAATACCGCATGGTGGATGCCGCCAGCGGCCGCAATACCGTGGCTTTCGACCATGCACGCCTGGCGGCGGCATTGACCCAGGCCGGCGCACTGAAGGTGGATGCGGCAGCGCTGGCACTGCAGGCGCCGACCCTGCAGCAGGATCGGCTGACGTTCCAGCTCGCCCACGTCGGCTGGCAGTGCACGTTGTCGCGTTATTCCTGCGCGCATCTGCACGAGCGCGATGCGCAGCCGGAGTCGATGGACATGCGGCTTCCGCTCGTCCAGGGCGAGCGCAACGCCAAGCTGTCGCCGGATGGGCGCTGGCGCGCCTGGGTGGAGCAGGCCAATGTGGTGATCGCACCTGTCAGCGGCAGTGAGCGCAGCGTGCTCAGTCGTGACGGCAAGGCGGATGACTACTACGCGCTGGACAGCCTGGTGTGGTCGCCGGATTCGCAGCATCTGGCCGCATATCGGGTCAAGGCGCCGCCACCGCGCATCGTCTATTACATCGAATCGGCCCCCGCCGACCGCGTGCAGCCCAGACTGCACCAGCAGATCTATCCCAAGCCGGGCGATGTGTTGCCGGTGATGCAGCCGGTGCTGTTCGACATCGCCACGCGCGCCGCGCATCCGGTGGCGATGACGTTGCTGCCCAATGCCTTCACCTTGAGCGAGATGGTGTGGTGGAAGGACAGCCGTGGTTTCACCTTCGAGTACAACGCACGCGGGCATCAGCTGTATCGCGTCATCGAGGTGGATGCACGCAACGCCGCCGCGCGCACCCTGATCGAAGAAACCTCGCCCACCTTCATCGAATACTCCGAGCTCAGCGGCAAGCACGAAGACGGCGGCAAGCATGCGCGCCGCGATCTGGCCGATGGCGCGCAGATCGTCTGGGCTTCCGAGCGCGATGGCTGGGAGCATCTATATCTCTACGACGGCCGCACCGGCGCGGTGATCCGTCAGCTCACCCACGGCGATTGGGTGGTGCGCAAGCTCGATCGCATCGACGAGGCGGCGGGGCAGCTGTACTTCAGCGCCTCCGGCATGCAACCCGGCGAAGATCCCTATTACCTCCACGCCTATCGCATCGGCCTGGATGGCAGTGGCCTCACCGCGCTGACTCCGCAGCAGGCCGACCATGCCGTGCAGTACTCGCCGGATGGAACGTGGTTGCTGGATCTGTACTCGCGCGTGGATCTGGGCCCGGTGCTGGAGCTGCGGCGCAGCGCCGACGGCAGCGTGGCACGCACCATCGAGCGGACCGATCTGAGCCGCCTGCAGGCCGCCGGCTGGCAGGCGCCGTTGCCGTTCCATACCACCGGGCGCGATGGCAAGACCGAGATCTGGGGCGTGATCCATCGCCCGCAGCAGCTGGATCCGCAGCAGCGCTACCGCGTGGTCGAAGACATCTATGCCGGCCCGCAAGGTTCGTTCGTGCCGAAGAGCTTCAGCACGGACACTCCCTCGCTGACCGCGCTGGGCTTTGCGGTGGCGCAGATCGACGGCATGGGCACCAATAATCGTGCGCGCGCCTTCCACGACGTGGCCTGGCGCAACCTCAAGGATGCCGGCCTGCCGGATCGCATCGCCTGGCACAAAGCCGTGGCCGCGCAGTACCCGTGGTACGACATCAGCGGCGGCGTCGGCATCTACGGCACCTCGGCCGGCGGCCAGAACGCCTTGGGCGCGTTGTTGTTCCATCCGGAGTTCTATATGGCCGGCGTGGCCAATTCCGGTTGTCACGACAACCGCATGGACAAGATCTGGTGGAACGAACAATGGATGGGCTGGCCGGTGGGGCCATGGTATGCAGCATCGTCCAACGTGGAAAACGCCGCGCGCCTGCAAGGGCATCTGCTGCTGGTCACCGGCGACATGGACAGGAATGTGGATCCCGCCAGCACCTTCCAGGTGGCCGATCGCCTGATCAAGGCCGGCAAGGATTTCGACATGCTGGTGGTGCCGGGCGGCGACCATGGCGCCGGTGGCGACTATGGCCGCCGGCGTCTGCTGGATTTCTTCGTGCGCTGGATGCAGCAGACAGCAACCCCGGCGTGGAATCGCACATCGTCCACCACACCGGTCACGCCGCCGCCAGCGTGATTGCGCGCGCAGTCCGCGGTGGATGTGGCGGCTGCATGCAGCGAGCGCCAATTCATTTCAACGGCGGTCATCGATAGCGATTGCGCCCGATGCGATGGTGTGCAGACAAGGCGCTGATATTCCAGCGTTGAGCGCGCCCGACGGCACGTCCAGCGTCTGGATCTGCCGCCGGGACTGATGGCGACCACCACGACGTTGAGAGCACTCGCCGGGTGTGTGCGGACGGCACTGCGAAACCGCCATGTATGCGCGCCATGCCGCAACGCGCACCAGCTGTGCCTGTTTGGCGGTCGCAGCCATTCTGATCGTCGTTTGCAGCGTGAGGGCAGGCGGCGTCGGCATACCGTTTTGCTGCAGGAATGCGTCAACCCAGCGCAGTACGCATGGCAACCATGCTGTTTTCCGCATGCACTGTCGACAAATGCGACAAGACGCGGCGCGTGCGCACAGGCACATTGTGATCAGATGATCAAACTGGAGCGCATGGGCGACTCCATGACCGAACCAATCTCCATCTGACGACGCGTGGTTACGCGATCGATGCCGATCGCGCGCGTCGCTGGGTCTCTGCGTCTGCGTTGTCGCCACGGCGAAGCATCTCGCCGTGGCCTGTGTCCGCCTTCGATGTTTCCCGCACTGGTGCATGCCGGTACGGGCGTGTGTTGCCCGTCGGTTACCCTTTTTTGAATCAGGAGCCCTGCATGTCGATGTTGTCGCTGCCCCTCCATCGCCGCACCGTCGCGGGGCCGCGCCCGCTGCGCAGCGCGCTTGCCACCGCGCTGGTGGTGGCGCTCGCCGCCGGCACAGCGGTTCCTGCGCTGGCGCAGCAAGCCGGCACCGGCGATGCAACGCAGACGCTCGACAGCGTGGTGGTCACCGGCTCGCGCCTGCGCCGTGTGGATACCGAAACCGCCAATCCGGTGGTCACCGTCAGCCAGGAACAGATCGCCGCCACCGGCAAGGCCACGGTGGGCGACCTGCTGCAGGAGCTGCCATCGATCGCCGGCAACGCCACCAACCCGTACACCAACAACGGCGGCGGCACCGGCGCATCAGCGGTGTCGTTGCGAGGTCTCGGCGACAAACGCACCTTGGTGCTGGTCAACGGCATTCGGCTTGCCTACAACGACGTCAACGCCATTCCGTCCAGCATGATCGAGCGTATCGAGGTGCTCAGCGATGGCGCCTCGGCGGTATACGGCTCCGATGCCATCGGCGGCGTGGTCAACTTCATCCTGCGCACGCGCTTCGACGGCGTGCAGTTCAGCAGCGACTTCGGGACCAGCAGCGAGGGCGATGGCAATCGTCGCAATTTCGCCCTCACCGCCGGCAAGACCTGGGAGCGCGGCAGCCTGATCGGCGGGCTGTCGTACCACAACATCGACCCGGTCCCGGCGGGTGCACGCGACTACTCCAAAGATGCGCTGGCACTCACCGATGGCGTGCCGGTGAAGCAGGGGTCTTCTGCCACGCCCACCGGCACGGTCAATTTCAACGATGGCTCGGATCAGTCCACGCAGCTTCGGCAGGCCAACGGCTGCGCGCGCGTGACGCTCAACGGTGGCGTCAGCGGCCGCGCCGGCCCAGGCGACTTCCACTGCTACGACTCCACGGCCGATTCCTACAACTACCAGCCGTTCAATTTGCTGCAGACACCGCAAAAGCGCACCAATGCCTTCCTGCTGGGCACATTTCGCTTCAGCGACAGCGTCGAGGGTTACGTCAACACCTGGTTCAGTAAAACCGAGTCGGCCTCGATCATCGCGCCGATCCCGATCTTCTCCAATAGCGACAAGATCCTGGTGTCGTCGCAGAGTTACTACAACCCGTTCGGGGTCAACTTCGGTACCGACCGCACCACCGGCACCTCCTACAACGATCTCAATACGCGCGCCAC
Organism: Xanthomonas sp. 3058; assembly: GCF_014199765.1. Taxonomy (NCBI): domain Bacteria; kingdom Pseudomonadati; phylum Pseudomonadota; class Gammaproteobacteria; order Lysobacterales; family Lysobacteraceae; genus Xanthomonas; species Xanthomonas sp. 3058. The sequence continues at coordinate 132,076 of NZ_JACHOF010000008.1, forward strand.
GGTCCTGGGCAACCGCAGTTATCAATACAACACCTACAACTTCCAGATCAGCCCGGGCCTGCGTGGCCGCTTCGGCGACAGTTCCTGGCAGTGGGATGCCAACTTCAACTATGGCAAGGTCAAACAGAAGTCGATCAATAACGGCTTTCTGGACTACGCCGTGTTCAATCAAGCCATCGGGCCGTCGTTTCTGGACAGCGATGGCGTGGTCAAGTGCGGTAGCGCAGGCGCGGCGATTGCAGGTTGCACACCGCTGAACTTCTTCAACCTCAACGACAGCACCAACCTGGCCATGTTGCAGGGCATGGTGGTCAACCCGATCGTGACCAGTGTGTACACGGTCAAACAATTCGAAGCCAACGCCAACGGCACGTTGTTCGAACTACCGGCCGGCGCGGCGAGCCTGGCGGCCGGGCTTTCGTATCGCAAGGAGCGCTCGACGACGGCATCGGACGCGCTGTGGACCGGCGACGAGAACGGCCTGTGCGGGGTGATCGAATACTGTTCGTCCACCCTGAGCGGCAGCTTCGACGTCAAGGAAGCCTATGCCGAAGCCTTGTTCCCGTTGCTCAAGGATCTGCCCGGCATCAACGCGCTCACTATCACCCTGGGGACGCGTTTTTCCGATTACAGCTCGGTGGGCAGCAAGACCAATAGCAAGGTGTCGCTGGAGTATCGCCCGATCGAGAACCTGCTGGTGCGCGGCACCGTGTCGCAGGTGTTCCGCGCACCCAACATCAACGAGTTGTATGCCGGCGTGGCCGGCGATTCGGCCACCGTCAACGACCCATGCAATGGCTATACCGGCGGCAATACGGTGGCGTGCGCCAATGTACCGACCGATGGTAGCTATCAGCAATCCGATGGCCAGGTCGGCGGCAAGGTGTCCGGCGCTGCGGTCGCAGGCTATCAGCTCAAGCCGGAAACCGGCAGGTCGTACGACGTGGGATTTGTCTACGATCCGCAGTGGATCGATGGCCTGTCGCTGAGCGCGGACTGGTGGCGCATCGATCTGGAAGACACCATCACCACGGTGTCGGCGCAGACGGTGCTCAATCAGTGCTTCGCCAATGCGGCCAGCGCGTTCTGTCCGCTGATCCATCGCAACGGCAACGGCACCATCAATTACATTGCAGAACCCACCGTCAACCTGGGCAAGCTGTGGGCCAAGGGCATGGACTTCAATCTGACCTATCGCCTGCCGGAGACCGCCTGGGGCAAGTTCACCGCCGGACTCAACGGGACCTATCTCACCCGCTACGACGTGCTGCCCGACACCACCGATCCCAGCTCGGTCACCATCCACAATGTCGGCCGTTACACCCAGGCCTACGGCAACTTCCCGCGCTGGCGTGCGCTGGGTACGCTCAACTGGGGCTTGGGCGACTGGAGCGCCACCTGGCGCATCCGTTATGTGGGCCATACCGCCATTGGCAATGCGGATCTGAGCCAGAGCCTGTCGGCCGACTCCGGCACGCCCGGTGTGGTGCGCAACATCGGCGCCTACGTGTACAACAACCTGCAACTGGGCTACGAGGTGCAGCCGTGGCATACGCGCTTTGAAGTGGGCGTGGACAATATCGCCAACAAGCAGCCACCGTTGTACTACTCCAACAACGTGGGCAATGCGAACACCGATGTGGCGACCTACGATCTGCTTGGTCGGTTTTATTGGGCGCGTGCCACGGTGAAGTTTTGAGTGCGGCCCTGTCGGCGCCGCTGTCTGATCGCCCCGCTGCCCGATCCGATCGCGCAGTGGCAGACCATGTGACGCAGGGGCTCTACATCACCCTTGTCGGCCCGGGCTGTAACGGCGCGCGCAGTCTGCAAGCAGCGGCAGGAGCTAAGCTGACCTCATGACCGAGCCATCCAGTACCGAGCGCACCATCGACCACGCGCTGACCCTGTCGCGGCGGCGTTTTCTGGCCTGGAGCAGCCTGGCAGTGGCTGCGGGCTTCCTGCGTTTTCCCGTCGATGCCGATGCCGCCCAGCCGGGCCGCATGCGCGCGGTGCCGCTTGCCCAGGTCCGCTTGACGCCGTCGCTGTTTCTGGATGCGCTCGACACCAATCGACGGTATCTGATGCGGTTGCAGCCGGACCGGCTATTGCACAACTTCGTGCTGTACGCCGGTCTCGACCCCAAGGCGCCTGCCTATGGCGGTTGGGAAGCGGACACCATCGCAGGCCATACGCTCGGCCACTATCTCAGCGCGTTGGCGCTGATGCATGCGCAGACCGGCGATGCGCAATGCGCATCGCGTGCGGCGTATCTGGTGAGCGAACTGGCGCGTTGCCAGGCGCATGCAGGCGATGGCTACGTGGCCGGCTTCACCCGCAAGAACGCCGCAGGCAAGATCGAAAGCGGCCGCGCCGTTTTCGATGAATTGAAGAAAGGCAAGATCGACCCGGCGCCGTTCTATCTCAACGGCAGCTGGGCGCCGCTGTACACCTGGCACAAGCTGTTCGCCGGCCTGCTCGATGTGCATGCGCACTGCGGCAATGCGCAGGCGCTGCAGGTGGCGGTGGGGCTGGCCGGTTACCTGCAAGGCATCTTCGCAGCGTTGGACGATGCGCAGCTGCAAAAGGTGTTGTCCTGCGAATTCGGTGGCCTCAACGAATCGTTCGTCGAATTGCATGTGCAAACCGGCGATGCGCAGTGGTTGGCACTGGCGCAGCGGCTGCATCATCACGCCGTGCTCGACCCGCTGGTCGCCCAGCGCGATGAACTGGTCCACCAGCACTCCAATACCAACATCCCCAAACTGATCGGCCTTGCCCGCGAGTACGAGGTCACCGGCGATGCCGCGTCCGGCGCGGCAGCGCGCTTCTTCTGGCACACGGTCACCGACCACCACACCTACGTGATCGGTGGCAACGGCGACCGCGAATACTTCCAGCAGCCGGACAGCATCTCGAAGTTTCTCACCGAGCAGACCTGCGAGCATTGCGCCAGCTACAACATGCTCAAGCTCACCCGGCACCTGTATCAATGGGGCCCACAAGCCGCGCATTTCGATTACTACGAACGCACGCTGCTCAACCACGTGATGGCCCAGCAGCATCCGCGCACCGGCATGTTCACCTACATGACACCGCTGCTGGCCGGCGAAGCGCGCGGCTGGTCATCGCCGTTCGACGATTTCTGGTGTTGCGTTGGCAGTGGGATGGAGGCACATGCGCAGTTCGGCGACTCGATCTATTGGGAAGACGGGCAGGGCGTTTACGTCAACCTGTATGTGCCCTCCAGCGTACGTGACGCAGCAGGCTTCGCACTGAGCTTGCGCAGCACGCTCCCAGAACAAGGCCAGGTGACGCTGCGCATCGACGCCGCGCCTGCGGACGCACGCACGCTTGCCTTGCGCGTGCCCGGTTGGGCCGGCGCGCACACGCTGCAGGTCAATGGTCAGCTGCAAACACTGCAGCCGATGGATGGTTACCTGCGCATCGAACGGGTGTGGAAGGCCGGCGACACCGTGTCGCTGCAGCTGGAGATGCCGCTGCGCCTGGAACCCACGCCCGACGACCCGGCATGGGTGGCCGTCATGCGCGGCCCGCTGGTACTGGCGGCCGACCTCGGCGACGCCGCGTTGCCATGGAGCAACAAGACCCCGGCGCTGGTCGGTGGCGATGACGTCCTGCAACGCCTGCAGCCGCTACCGGCCCATGGCCACTACGCCTATGCCGATGGCGCCCAGCAATGGCAGTTTTCCCCGTTCTATGCCCAGTTCGATCGCCGCAGCGCCGTCTACCTGGAACACCGCGATGCCGCTGCCTGGCAACAACGCCAGGCCGAGCAGGCGGCAGCCGACGCGGCGCAACGCGCACTCGACGCGCGTGCACTGGATCGCATCGCCCTGGGCGACGAAGCATCGGAAAAGGCACACGGCCTCACCAGCGACAGCTCCTACGCACTCAGCTACCGCCGCCGCGCCGGCCGCGACGCCCGCACCGGCGGTTTCATCGCCTTCACCCTGCGCAATACCGCCCAGGCCCGCATTCTGCGCCTGCGTTACTGGGGCGACGAAACCCGCCGCCGCTTCCGCATCCTCGCCGACGGCGAACTCATCGCCAACGAACGCCTGGACGGCAACCGCGGCCTGGACTTCGTCGATGTGGATTACGCCTTGCCTGCAGCAGTGGCAGGCCGCGCAACCCTGCAAATTCGCATCGAACCGGAGACCGGCTACTCGGCCGGCCCGGCGTTCGGGTGTTGGGTGTTGGAGTCGGCGTGAACTTGTGCCGACCCAAGCTCACAATCCACGATGAGAGGGAGTCATCCCATCGACAGCCCGACCTACGCGGTGCGGCATGTGGACGAGCCAATCGATCCATCTACGCCGCAGCAGCTGGGGATACTCTATGGGAGCGTCTCAAATCCAGGCACGGATGGAACCAATGCATCACTTGCCTAGCGACTGTTCCCGAGCCCGTTCTATCTCTTGCCTGAGCACGCGCCTATTCTCGTCGGCATTCATCGAGCCAAGCCCGACGTCGTCTGCTTTATCGACTGGAGCAGACATGCGCGCCTGTTTTTCCAGCGCGGGTAGACGCTTGGTTAGGTAGTAGCTGGGATATTGCGTGCTGACATCTTCCAGTGTGGCCGATCTGAGTTCCAGAAGTCGCTGTTCTTTGGCGCTTGCAATTGACCCTTTGTATCCACCGATGAAACGGTCTGCGACGATCAATTTCTTGGTGTTTCCAGGTTCTGTAATGACGCGCTCGCCCAGGCGATCCATGTTGGCGCCGTTGCTGCGGTATGTCACCACGACCGGCGTTGCATCGCTGGTCGTGATGACAATAATCGTGCTGAAAAATGGTCGTCCCGAATAGTCGACCAGCGCGACAAGCTCCAACGTGCCATCGTCATCAAGATCGATGAATTGCGCTTCGCCGACGGTTGGTGGAACAGTTTCGCCATCGGGATCGATCATGGCGATCAATGCTTCGGTCAACTTCGGCAAGTCGCGCGTCTGATTGAGTTCGACGGAACGCGATGATTGCCAAGTCGCCGGATCGCCGATATCCGAACTCCATGCCGGGAATGCGGCGACCGAAGCGGCGAGCACGACAAGTAGGAAGCGATGGTTCATCATTGCAGTTCTGCCTTGTTGCATCGCCGGAGTCAGGTCAATTCGATTGTTTTGTGTGCTGGCCATGCCGCGAGTGCAGGTGGCATGCCTGCTGCACTTACAGTGCCGACTGGTGCGCGCTCAATGCTCTGGTGATGACTTTCAAAGCGGTTAAGTGATCTGCGACGATGAAGCTTCTTCCATGAGCCAGCATAGACATAAAAAAAGACCGGCGCATGCGCCGGTCTTGGTGTATCGCCAATGTGTCGTAAATCTTACGCAGACAACTCCAACAACAATTTATTCAACCGTTTTACATACCCAGCCGGGTCCTTGAGGCTATCGCCCGCCGCCAGCGCAGCCTGGTCGAACAGCACCCGGCTCAAATCGCCGAAGCGGTCCATGTCCTGTTCCGCATCCAGCTTTTCGATCAGCGGGTGGGCCGGGTTGAACTCGAACACTGGCTTGGTCTCCGGCACGGCCTGGCCGCTGGCTTCCAGCAGCTGACGCATCTGCAGGCCCAGGTCGCCCTGGCCGATGGCAAGGATCGCCGGGGAGTCGGTCAGGCGGTGCGAGACGCGCACTTCGGCCACGTCGTCGCCGAGGGCGGCCTTGATGCGCGAGGCCAGGCCTTCCTTGGATTTGGCGACTTCTTCCTGCGCTTTCTTGTCTTCTTCCGAATCCAGCTTGCCCAGGTCCAGGTCGCCACGTGCCACGTCCACGAACGACTTGCCGTCGAACTCGGTGAGATAGCTCATCAGCCATTCGTCGATGCGATCGGTGAGCAGCAGCACTTCGATGCCTTTCTTGCGGAAGACTTCCAGGTGCGGGCTGTCCTTGATCTGCGCGTAGCTTTCGCCGGTCAGGTAGTACAGCTTGTCTTGGCCCTCGGCCAAGCGGCCCACATAATCGGCCAGACCCACGCTCTGCGCGCCGGTGGTGTCGTGGGTGGACGAGAAGCGCAGCAGGCCGGCGATCTTTTCGCGGTTTGCATAGTCCTCGGCCGGGCCTTCCTTCAAGGCCTGGCCGAAGTTGCGCCAGAACGTCACATACTCTTCGGGCTTGTCCTTGGCCAGTTTCTCCAGCATATCCAGCGCACGCTTGGTCAGTGCGGACTTCATCGAATCGACGACCGGGCCGGATTGCAGGATCTCGCGCGAGACATTGAGCGACAGGTCGGACGAATCCACCACGCCCTTGATGAAACGCAGGTACAGCGGCAGGAATTGCTCGGCCTGATCCAGCACGAACACACGTTGCACGTACAGTTTCAGGCCCTTGGCCGAATCGCGGTGATACAGGTCGAACGGCGCGCGGCCGGGCACGAACAGCAGCGAGGTGTAATCCAGCTTGCCTTCGACCTTGTTATGGCTCCACGCCAGCGGGTTGCCCGCATCGTGCGCGACGTGCTTGTAGAACTCCTGATATTCCTCGTCCTTGATCTCGGACTTGGGCCGCGTCCACAGCGCGCTGGCGCGATTGACCGCTTCCCACTCCGGCTCGGCGGGCGCGTCGGCCGCTTCGCCGTGGTGCTCCTTGCGCATCTCGATCGGCAGGCCGATGTGGTCCGAATACTTCTTGAGGATGCCGCGCAGCGTCCAGCCATCGGCAAAGCTGTCTTCGCCGTCCTTCAGGTGCAGCACGATGCGGGTGCCGCGCTCGGGCTTGTCGACGCTGGCGACTTCGAACTCGCCTTCGCCGCGCGAGGACCAATGCACGCCTTCGTTGGCGGGCAGGCCGGCGCGACGCGAGTACACATCGACCTGGTCGGCGACGATGAAGGCGCTGTAGAACCCCACGCCGAACTGTCCGATCAGGCTGGCGTCCTTCTTCTGGTCGCCGCTCAGATGCTTGAGGAAATCGGCCGTGCCGGACTTGGCGATCGTGCCCAGATGCGAGACCGCATCCTCACGGCTCATGCCGATGCCGTTGTCGTCGATGGTGACGGTGCGCGCGTCCTTGTCGAAGTCGACGCGGATGCGCAGTTCGCTGCCGCCTTCCAGCAGCTCGGGCTTGACCAAGGCTTCGAAACGCAGCTTGTCGGCGGCGTCAGCAGCGTTGGAAACCAGCTCGCGCAGGAAGATTTCCTTGTTCGAGTACAACGAATGGATCATCAGCTGCAACAGCTGCTTGACCTCGGTCTGAAAGCCAAGCGTCTGCTTGTCGGTATCAACGGTCATTGGGTTCGCGCTCCGTGGTGGACCAGGCCGCAACGCGGCCGATGGCCTGGGGATGAGGTCGCATGGCGATTTTTCAAGGCGGGGTGTGCGTTCGGCACGGGTGGCAATGGCGGTGGCAATGGCGGCAAGGCCCGGCGGCGCTATCATGGCGGCCCCACTTTCCGTGTTGCTCCATGCCGCCACGCGTCCTGCCACTGTCATGCGCTGTTTCCGATCCATCAGGAGCGCTGCGATGAGCCGCCCGGTAGGGCAGGCGCCGGGGCGCACGGAGGGGCAGGTGCGCATCGTCGGCGGGCGCTGGCGCAATACCAAGCTGGCGGTGCCCGATCTGCCAGGCCTGCGCCCGAGCAGCGACCGCGTCCGCGAGACGGTGTTCAACTGGCTGATGCCGCGCCTGCCCGGTGCGCGCGTGCTGGACCTGTTCGCCGGGTCCGGCGCGCTGGGCCTGGAGTCGGTCTCGCGCGGCGCCGCCCATGCCACCTTGATCGAACGCGACCCAGGCCTGGCGCAACGGTTGCGCGCGCATGTGGCCAAACTGGACGCGGCCAGCCAGGTGCAGGTGCTGCAGGAAGACGCGCTGCGCTGGCTGGAGCGTGCGCCTGCGACCAGGGCCGACATCGTGTTCGTCGATCCGCCGTTCGCTGCCGGCCTGTGGCCCAGTGTGCTGGAACGCCTGCCTGCGCATATGGCGGCCGATGCCTGGCTGTATCTGGAAGCCCCTGCCGAGGTGCCGCCGCAGGTGCCGGCCGGCTGGCACCTGCACCGCGAGGGCGCCACCCAGCAGGTGCGCTATGCGCTGTACCGCCGGGCCGCTGCTACACTGAACGGCGATCCGACCCCGGTAGTTTCCGTATGAGCGTGGCCAACAGCCGCACCGCCGTCTATCCCGGTACCTTCGACCCGATCACCAACGGGCATATCGATCTGGTGAACCGCGCCGCGCCGTTGTTCGAACGCGTGGTGGTCGGCGTGGCCTATAGCCCGTCCAAGGGGCCGGCCTTGCCGCTGGAACGACGCGTGGAGCTGGCCCAGGAAGCATTGGCCGCCCACACCAACGTGGAAGTGCGCGGCTTCGATACGTTGCTGGCCCACTTCGTGCGCGACATGGGCGCCGGTGTGCTGCTGCGCGGCCTGCGCGCAGTGTCCGACTTCGAATACGAATTCCAGATGGCCAGCATGAACCGCCATCTGATCCCGGAGGTGGAAACGCTGTTTCTCACCCCGGCCGAGCAGTACAGCTTCATCTCGTCCTCGCTGGTGCGCGAAATCGCGCGGCTGGGCGGAGACGTGTCCGGTTTCGTTCCGGCTTCGGTCGTCGAGGCCTTGCGGCAGGTGCGCGAGTCCCGCGCGCAGGCCTGATCTCATCTGTCGTTCCATCACCATGCTTTTCAAAGGGAGGAGTTTCATGAAACACACCATGCGCGCTCTGGCGCTCGCTTCGATCGCCGCTCTGGCGGTCACCGCCTGCAAGAAGGAAGAGCCGGCGCCGACCGCTGCTGCCGCTCCTGCTGCACTGAAGGCGCCGGCCAAGGACGACAACGCCGGCTGGAAGAAATACCTGCAGGAAGTGGTCGGCCAGAACCTGGGCGCCACCACCAATAGCCCGTTCCTGTACTACTTGCCGCCGGAGTCCGATGCCGAGTTCGCTGGCAGCTACGAGCGTCAGCTGGAAAGCGTCAAGACCGCGCTCGCGCGTGGCGTGCAGCCGGGCAATATGCTGGCCTTCGGGTCGTCGGCCTCGACCAAGATGGCCGACCTGATCGACGCTGCGTTCAAGGACGTGCCGGCCGATTCGATGAAGGGCGTGCGCGTGTTGTTCATCGGCAATGCGGCCGAGAATGCTCGCGTGCAGACCATCGTCCAGCCCAAGGGCGTGGAATACACCTTCGTTGAAGCCAAGTAATGCCGTACCAGGCCGGACGCGCGGGAGGGCGCATCCGGCCGCAGTACGCGGATCCAGCGGCATGCTGCTGAATTCGCGTGCCACCGGAACCGGTCGTGTCAGGCCGGTCTCCGACAGCGCCCACGGCGTTGTCCCTTGGTTGATCGGCGCCATGTGCGCCCGCCTGCAGCAGTACGTTGCGTTCCAGCGACTGCGGTTGAATCGCGCTGCCTCGCATCGCATGGTGTTGCCGATATGTCGCTGAAAATCAACGAGCTCTGCGTCAACTGCGATGTCTGCGAGCCGGCATGTCCGAATCAGGCCATCTCGATGGGCGAAACCATCTACGTCATCGACCCGGCGCGTTGCACCGAATGCGTGGGCCATTTCGACGAGGCGCAATGCGTGGTGGTGTGCCCGGTCGAATGCATCGACCCGGATCCGGCCATCCCGGAAACCCATGATCAATTGCTCGCCAAGCTGATCCAGTTGCAGCGCGATCACCCCGAACTCTACGAACAGGAGCCTCCCGCCCCGTGAGCGTATTCCCCCGACGTGTCTCTTCGCGCGCGCTGTTGCTGCTGGCCTTTGTGCTGGCGCCGCAGGCCTGGTCTGCCGATGGCGCAACACCTGCGGCGGCTGCCACCTCTCCGGTGGCCGCGCATCCGCCGGGTGCGGCGATTGCCAGCGGCCACGCGCTGGCCACCGATGCCGGCCTGCAGATTCTGCGCGAAGGCGGCAACGCCTTCGATGCGGCGGTGGCGGTGTCTTCCACATTGGCGGTGGTCGAGCCGATCAGTTCGGGGTTGGGTGGCGGCGGGTTCTTTCTGCTGCACGACGCCAAGACCGGCAAGGACGTGATGCTGGATGCGCGCGAAACCGCGCCTGCGTCGGCGACCGAAGCGCAGTTCCTGGACAAGAAGGGTGAGCTGGACCGCGACCGCTCGGTCAATGGCCCGTGGTCGGCCGGCATTCCCGGCCTGCCTGCAGCGCTGGTGGAACTGGCGGCAAAACATGGCCGGCTGCCCTTGCAGCAGTCGCTGGCGCCATCGATCCGTATCGCCAGCGAGGGCTTCCCGGTGTATGCGCGCATGGCCAAGGGCTATGCGTCGCGGCGCGAGGTGATGGAGCGCTATCCCGGCACGCGCGAGGTCTATCTGCGCGGCGGAAAGCCGATCGCAGAAGGCGACATCTTCAAGCAGCCCGAGCTGGCGCATACGCTGCAACTGCTCGGCGACAAGGGTTTCGACGGCTTTTACAAGGGCGAGACCGCCAAGAAGCTGCTGACCGGCGTGAAGCAGGCCGGCGGGCAGTGGAAGGCGTCAGAGCTGTCCGGGTATCGGGTGAAGGAGCGCACGCCGATCCAGTTCGATTACCGCGGCTGGAAGATCAGCACCGCGCCGCCGCCGTCTTCCGGCGGTATTGCGTTGGCGGCGATGCTGCAGATCCTGGAAGGCTGGGACCTGCGCAAACTGGACGATGCGCACCGTACCCACCTGGTGGTGGAAGCGATGCGCCGTGCCTACCGCGACCGTACCTTCTTCCTGGGCGACCCCGACTTCGTCGAGGTGCCGCAGCGCGTGCTGACCAGCAAGGATTACGCACAAGGCCTGCGCGCCACGATCAATCCGGACAAGGCCACGCCGAGCGATCTGCTATCGGGCAATCCCACCCCGCTGGAAGACGACGAGACCACGCATTTCTCCATCATCGATGGCGAAGGCAACCGCGTCGGCGCCACCCAGACGGTCAACCTGCTGTATGGCTCAGGGCTGATTCCCAAGGGCACCGGGGTGCTGCTCAACAACGAGATGGACGACTTCGCGCTCAAGCCGGGCACGCCCAACGCGTTCGGGGTGATGGGCTATGCGGCCAATGCGCCCAAGCCGGGCAAGCGCATGCTCAGCTCGATGACCCCGACCTTCATGGAATCGGCCGAAAAGGTCGTCGTGCTCGGCACTCCCGGCGGCAGCCGCATCATCACCATGGTGCTGCTCGGCATCCTGGGCTACGACGATGGACTTGGCGCCCAGCAGGTCGCCGCGTTGCCGCGCTATCACCACCAGTGGTTGCCGGACGTCATCGATGCCGAAACCGATGCGTTCTCGCCGCAAACCGCCAAGGCGCTGGAAGCGATGGGCCATGCGCTCAAGCTGCCGGGCGACACTGCCGCCGGCGGGCGCGGGTCCAGCCACGTCTGGGGCAACTTCCAGACGGTGGAATGGGACAAGCGCAGCAATGTGCTCAGCGGCGGCAGCGATCCGCGTAATCCGGTGGGCAAGGCGCAGGTGCAGCTGGCGACGCCTGCGCAGTGAGGTAAGGAGATCTACCGCGCGCACTCCCCAAGCAGAGACACGCGGTAACGAGGGTTGGCAACGCAGGGCGGGCGAACGTCCGCCCTGCGTCGTTTGGCTGCGACCGGCTACGCCGGGCTTGCGGCGAGTCTGCACCGTGGGCCGCAAACGACCGCGGCCTGCATCAGTTGAGTTTGATGTAGGTGCCGTTGTGCTGCGCGTCGTAGCAGGTAGCGCCCTGCAGACGTTTATCGCCGGGAGTGCCAGGCACTAGCGGATAGATGTGGCAAGCCGCGTAGGGAGCGGCATTGCCTGTGAAGCGCAGGGTGAAGTGTTGCGTGTCGTCGCTGGCACTTGTATGGACGCCACCATTTGCCTGAATCGTCACCTCGCAGGTGGCCTGCGGCGCGTTCTGGCATTGGCGCAAGGTTGTTTGCAGCGGGCCGGTAATGTTGTCGTACATGCCGGAAATCCAGTTGTTCTGAATCTTATTGGGGCTGGCATTCCATACCTTGGTGGCAAGCGCGGCCTGACTCAGGCTCAGCAGCCCCAGCGACAGCACTGCGGCGACGCCGGTGCCCAAGCGTCGATGCCGTTGCGCAGAATGCGGCCGAGCTGCGCTGCGGTCGGGACGAAAGAGGGAGGCGATCGGTTGGGTCGTCATTGGTTGATTCCTTGGCAGTGAGAAAGGCTGTGCTTCAGGGCCTGCAGCTGCCTGGAGCGTCAGGCAGGGCGGAGCGTTGCGGTGTTGCGTGCGGCAGTTGCCGCAACGCCACGGTAGGTCGGCGTTGCGGCGAATAATTGGTGTAAACCACGGGAATTGCAGACGTTTCGATGGAATGTCGCCGCGTGTTGACGCAGATCGGCGGCATTTGCACGGTGTGGGCGGACAACACGGCGCCAGTGCGGAAATAACGCGACGCAGCTGCCATAAAAAGTGCGCGCGATCGCTGCCGAGGCGATAGATGCGTTGAAAGGAGCTCAACCGAGGGCGGCGCGTTTGCCGGTGCGCAAGGCAATGCCACAATGGGCGTGTGGCGGCATCGAGTCATGCCGCCGGCGGAACTGCCTCATGCGGTCTGGGCGCCGATCCATGGCCAAATTTTCCCGCGTCGCGCCCGCATGCACGCTTACCATGACCGGATCCGCCTGCGCGCCTTCTTCCACTTCCCGTTTACTGCCAATGAAACTCTGGTCCATCCAAGGCAATACGCAAAAACTCGACGGTGGCGCCATGTTCGGCAATGCGCCCAAGGCGATGTGGCAGGAATGGGCCACACCCGATGCGGCCAACCGGATCGCGTTGGCCTGCCGTGCCTTATTGGCCCGGCCCCTGGCCGGAAAAACGGTGTTGTTCGAGACCGGTGTCGGCGCGTTCTTTGCGCCGGCATTGCGCGCGCGTTACGGCATACAGGAAGAGCGCCACGTCTTGCTGGATTCGTTACGCGAGGCCGGTGTTGCGCATACCGATATCGATGTCGTGGTGTTGAGCCATTTGCACTTCGATCATGCTGGCGGATTACTGGCGCCGTGGCGCGAGGGCGCGGCACCGGCGTTGCTGTTTCCAAACGCGCGCTTCCTGGTCGGTGCAAGGCATTGGCAACGCGCACTACAACCGCATGCGCGCGACCGTGCCAGCTTCATTCCAGAACTGCCGGGGTTGCTCGAAGCCAGCGGGCGACTGGAACTGGTCGAGGGGCCTTTTTCGCAGACATTGGGTGAGACGGTGCGCTTCGGCTTCAGCGACGGACATACCCCCGGACTGATGCTCGCCGAAATCGTCGGCGCCCGACACGCCGATGGGCAGGCCCATGGCGGTGTGGCATTTTGCACTGACCTGATCCCGGGGCGCTCCTGGGTGCATGTGCCGATCACGATGGGATACGACCGCAACGCCGAACTGTTGATCGATGAAAAACGTGCGTTTCTGGAAGACGCGTTCGCACGCGACGTGCAGCTGTTTTTCACCCACGATCCAGATTGCGCACTCGCGCGGCTGGCGCGCGATGCCAAAGGCCGGTTCGTCACCAACCACCCATTGACCGCATTGCAGGCTTGGTCACTGCAGACGTGAGCGTCTGCGTGATCGGGTTCCCGCTGCCGCGCGTGTCGCGCTCCGGCGATAGCGGTCGGGTCTTGTCGGGCTTGCATCATTTGCAGAATGTGGGCATCGGCCAGCGCGGTGATCGCCGGCTGCGCTGCGGCAATCGATCACAGGGCAGTGCTGGTTTCTGTGACAGCCGTCCGACAGATGCGAACGTAAGACCTTGAGCGCGATGCGCATCGATTGCCTTGCATGTTGATTTTGTGATGGCGTGTCTTGTCGTCTGGAGAGGTCGCAGCGACGATGCAGGCATGAACGCGCGCCCCCTACTGCTGACGGTCTTCCTCTCGCTATCGTCGGTCATTGCTTCTGCCGATGCGGCCGATGCGATCTACCTCAATCAGGTCGGGTATCTGCCCACTGCAGGCAAGATGGCAGTGATCGGTGGGGCGGGAAATGCCGCGCGTTTCACGGTACAGGATGCGCGGGGGCTGACTGTGCTGGAAGGCAGCCTGCAGCCGTCCGCCACGTGGTCGCCGGCCGCGATGCCGGCCCGGGTGGCCGATTTTTCGGCACTGCGTTCTCCAGGCAGTTACCGGGTGCAGGTCGACGGTCTGCCGCTGTCGGATCCGTTCTCGATCGATGCGGCTGCCTACCGGCCGCTGCTGGACGCTGCGTTGAAGGCGTATTACTTCAATCGCGCCAGCACCGCCTTGCCGCAGCAGTTCGCAGGTAGCTACGCGCGTGCGGCCGGGCATCCGGATACCACGGTGCTGGTGCACGCCTCTGCAGCATCGGCCACGCGTCCGGAGGGCAGTTCGATCGCCGCGCCCAAGGGCTGGTACGACGCCGGCGACTACAATAAATACATCGTCAATTCCGGCATCGCGACCTATACGCTGCTGGCCGCCTACGAGCATCATCCGGCGTTGTTCCAGGCGCAGGCCTTGCAGATTCCCGATCAGGCGCCCGGCGTGCCGGGCATCTTGCAGGAGACCTGGTGGAATCTGCAGTGGATGCTGGCGATGCAGGATCCGGCCGATGGCGGTGTGTATCACAAGCTCACCAACAAGCAATTCGATTACAAGCTGATGCCCGCGCAGGCGACCAAACCGCGCTATGTGGTGACCAAGACCACCGCCGCGGCGTTGGACTTCGCTGCGGTGATGGCCGCCGCCAGCCGCATCTATGCGCCGTACGAGGCGCAATATCCCGGCGCATCGGCACGCATGCTGACGGCCGCGCGCGCTGCCTGGGGCTGGACCCGGCAGAATTCGATCAAGCTCTACAGGCAGCCTGCCGATATCGTCACCGGCGAATACGGCGATACCCAGCTCAACGACGAATTTGCCTGGGCGGCTGCAGAGCTGTACATCGCCACCGGCGAGGATGCTTTTTACGACGCGATGATCGCGCGCAACGTGTCGGCCAGTGTGCCGTCATGGGGCAATGTCGCCGGTCTGGCCTGGATGTCGCTGGCCACGCACCGTGCACAGCTGACCGCGCATGCCGATCAGGCGCGTATCGCCAGCGAAGTGACCGCACTCAGTGAGCGCCTTGCCGAGCGTTGGCAGACATCGCCGTGGCGGGTCAGCATGCTCAATGGCGATTTCGTATGGGGCAGCAATTCGGTGGCGTTGAACCAGGCGATGATGTTGCTGCAGGGCTACCGTCTATCGCCGCAGCGGCGCTATCTGGATGCGGCGCAAGCGCAACTGGATTATGTGCTGGGGCGCAATCCGCTGGGGATGTCCTTCGTCACCGGAACAGGCGCGCGCGCGCCGCTGCGCATCCACCAGAACATCTCGATGGCCGATGGCGTCGCCGCGCCGGTGCCGGGGCTGCTGGTCGGCGGCCCACAACCGGGCCGGCAGGACGCAGCCGATTGCAGCGTCGCCTATCGCTCGACGCTGCCGGCGCTGTCCTACCTGGATCACGAATGCAGTTATGCCAGCAACGAAGTGGCGATCAACTGGAATGCGCCGCTGGTCTATGTGACCGCTGCCTTGCAGGTATACACGCGCTAAGTGCGGGTGTGGCTCACTCCACCCGCGTGCCAAAGATCCGGTCGCCGGCGTCGCCCAGGCCGGGCAGGATGTAGCCCTTGTCGTTGAGATGGTCGTCGATCGCGGCGGTATACACCTCCACGTCCGGGTGCACGGCTTCCAGCGCCTTGAGGCCTTCGGGTGCGGCGACCAGGAAGATGCCCTTGATGCGCCGCGCGCCGGCGCGCTTGAGCATGTCGATGGTGGCGATCAGGGTGCCGCCGGTGGCCAGCATCGGGTCCAGGATCAGCGCATCGCGCTCTTCCAGGCGACCGGTCAGGCGCTCGAAGTAGGGCACCGGCTGCAGGGTTTCTTCATCGCGCTGCAGGCCGACCACGCTGACCCGGGCGGTCGGAATCAGCGCCAGCACGCCCGGCAGCATGCCCAGGCCGGCGCGCAGGATCGGCACCAGCGTGATCTTGGCACCGGCGATGCGCTGCACCTCCACCGGCCCGGCCCAACCCGGTTGCAGGTGCGATTCGGTGTCCAGATCGGCGGTGGCCTCGTAGGCCAGCAGCGTGCCCAGTTCGGTGACCAGTTCGCGGAAACCCTTGGTGCTCAACGCGGCGTCGCGCAGCAGGCCGATCTTGTGTTGGACGAGGGGGTGGCGGACTTCGACGATATGCATGGGGCGGCGACAGGCAGGAGAGAGACACAGTGTGCCGCACCTGTGCGTGGCGTCGCCACACATCGGGTGTGACCGCAATGGCATATGTCATGTCAGTGAAATGTCGTAGACATAGTGTGCACACCCATTCTTAACCGATTGGGGATGCACCGTGTCGAACAAGACTCCGCTCTGTCTGGCGATCACGCTGACGCTGGCTGCGGCCACGTGGGGACCGCTGGCGCATGCAGCAGACGGTGCTGCCGAGGCAACCGACGCGACCACGCTGGATGCAGTCAAGGTGCTGCCGCAGCTGATGGCGCAGGAACGTGCGATCGATCTCAAGCGCAGTTCCGATGCCATCCTGGATGCGGTGTCGTCCGATGCGATGGGCAATTATCCCGACAAGAACGTTGCCGAGTCGCTGCAACGCCTGCCGGGCGTCAGTGTGACGCGCGACCAGGGCGAGGGGCGCTTTGTGGTGGTGCGTGGCCTGGATGCGGCACTCAACAGCGTGAGCGTGGACGGCATCGCCATCGGCACCCCGGAGAGCGACAACCGCGCCGCACCGATGGATGTGATTCCTTCCGAATCCACCGAGCGGCTGAAAGTGGTGAAGTCGCCCACGCCGGACATGCCGGGCGATTCGATCGGCGGCGCGATCCTGGTCGAATCGGCGTCGGCGTTCGATCGCCAAGGCCGCGCCATCCGCGCCAAGGTGGAAGCCAATCATCAGCAACTCAGCGGCAAGACCAGCCCCAAGGCCTCGTTCAACTACAGCGATCTGTTTGCCGATCAGACCTTCGGGGTGGCGTTGGGCGTGAACTATCAGGACCGCGAATTCCAGTCGGACAATACCGAAGGCGAGTACGACGCCATCGACAATGGCGACATGGTCATGGTCGAGCAGCAGCGCCGCAAATATTACGTGGACCGCAAACGTGCCGGCGCCAACCTCAATCTCGATTGGCATCCGGACCAGGACAATCGGTATTACCTGCGCAGCCTGTTCAGCAGTTTCAAGGATGCCGAAACGCGCCAGAACACGGTGTTGGCGTTCGACCCCGACGATATCCAGGCCAATGGCGACGGCACCTACGCGGCGCCGTACGACACGCTCAGCAAGCGCGTGCGCAATCGCACCAAGGACCAGGACACGCTGGCGACGAGCTTCGGTGCCGAACATCGGCTGGTCGGCGCGGTGGTCGATTACCAGCTCGGCTATACCAAGACGCGCGAGCGGGTGAAGGACGAGATGGAAGCGCGCTTCGATTACGACGGCGATCTGGACGGCAGCATCGACCAGAACAGCCGCCTGCCGGTCTTCGGCATGGCCGACGCCTCGTGGATCGACAACGGTAACTACGCGTTCGACAAATTCGTGCTGTCGCCGGGCCAGACCGACGATGCCGAGCGCAGTGCACGCATCAACGCGCGTTTCGATGCCGACAACGCCAGCTACAAGGTCGGCCTGCTCGGGCGCTGGCGCGAGCGCGAAGTGGATGGCAATGAAATCGAGCTGTCCGAAGGTCCGGCAGTGGACCCGACCAGCTGGACGGTGGCGCCACCGGCGCATCGTCGCAACAGCCTTGGCCAGGCGCTGAGTTCCTCGGCCATGCGCGCCTACTGGAACCAGAACCGCGACCTCTACAGCGCCGACGATGGCGATGTGGGCAGCAATGCAGTGGCGCAGCTGGCAGAGGACTACACCTCCAAGGAAGACATCCTGGCCGCCTACGCGATGGGAACCTGGGACCTGACCCCGTCGCTGCGGGTGATCGCCGGTGTGCGCGTGGAAAGCACCCGTTTCACCGCGACCGGCAACCAGGTCGATGTGGCCGATGACGGCGAGTCGTTCACCGTGACCGGGCGCCGTGCCGACAGCAGTTACACCAACGTGCTGCCGGGCCTGCATCTGCGTTGGGACGGTGGCGACAGCTGGGCGCTGCGCGGGTCGGTGAACAAGACCGTGTCGCGGCCGGGCTTCGGGCAGATCGCGCCGAGCGCGACCATCAATACCGGCGACAACGAAGTGACGCTGGGCAATCCGCAGCTGGATCCGTACGAGTCCACCAATCTGGATCTGGCGTTCGAAAAATACATCGGCCAGAACGGCATCGTCTCGCTCGGCCTGTTCGGCAAATCGATCGACGGCTATATCGTCAACACCACCGTCAACAACAATGCCGAGTTCGCCGGGTACGACGTCACCACCGCCATCAACGGCGACAAGGCCAAGGTGTACGGCGCCGAGTTCAACTGGCAGCAGCAGTTCGACTTTCTGCCGGGCGTGTGGAGCGGTCTGCTGGCCGGCGTCAGCGGCACCTGGTTGCACACCGATTTCGACCCTGGCCTGGAAGATCGTGCCGGCGAGGACTTCACCTTGCCGCGTGCCTCGCGCAACGTTTACAGCGCCTTCCTCGGCTATGAGAAACACGGCATTTCCACCCGCGTGTCGGCCGTGCATCGCAGCGAATATCTGGACGAGCTGGGCCAGTCGCGCGCCTACGATATCTTCGTGGCACCCAATACCCAGCTGGACCTGAGCTTGAGCTACCAATTGACCAGCGATGTACAGCTGTACTTCGAGGCGTCCAATCTGCTCGACGAACCGTTGGAGCGCTACCAGGGCACGCGCTCGCACACCCAGCAGATGGAAGAATACGGCCGCGCCTACGGCATCGGCCTGCGGGTGAACCTGTGAGGGCCGGCATCCTGCGGTGCGGCACGCTCGCACTGATCGGCGCGCTGAGCGCCTGCGCCACGGCACCGGGTGCCGCCGACCGCGAAGCCGACGAAGCCTTGCTGAAAGATCCCTTGCTCAGCGAGGCCAAGGTGGCGCACGCGGTGGTGCCGGAAGCCTTCATCACGACCCCGACGCCGTCCGACAATCTGGACTCGCCGGCCAGCTGGCGAGCACCGGACGGTGGTCGTTGGTTGATCGCCACCGCCAAGGCCACGCATGCCTTGGTGGTGTTCGATGGCGACACCGGCAAGCGCTTGCGCGTGGTCGGCGGCAAGGGCAAGGCGTTGGGCAAACTGGATCGCCCGAACGGCATCTCGGTGGTCGATGACCTGCTGTTCGTGGTCGAGCGCGACAACCGCCGCGTGCAGGTGTTCGCGTTGCCGGATTTCAAGCCGTTGACCGCCTTCGGCCAGGAGGAACTGCGCGAGCCCTATGGGCTGTGGGTGCGCAAGCATGACGGCGGCTACGAGGTGGTGGTCAGCGACAACTACATGTCGCCGGCCAACAAGGACGTGCCGCCGCCGTTGGCCGACCTCGGTCAGCGCTTTCGCCGCTATCAGGTGAGTACGGCAGGGCAGGGCTGGCAAACGCGGCTGACCCAGAGCTTCGGCGATACCAGCGACGCAGGCGCGGTGCGCATTGCCGAGTCGGTGTTCGGCGACGAAGCCAATGCGCGCTTGATGATCGCCGAAGAAGATGTGGCGGTGGGCACGCAGCTACGCGAATACGGCATGGACGGGCGCTATCGCGGCCGCAATGTCGGCACCGGTTTGTTCAAGGCGCAGGCCGAAGGCATGACGCTGATGGAAT
Organism: Xanthomonas sp. 3058; assembly: GCF_014199765.1. Classification (NCBI taxonomy): domain Bacteria; kingdom Pseudomonadati; phylum Pseudomonadota; class Gammaproteobacteria; order Lysobacterales; family Lysobacteraceae; genus Xanthomonas; species Xanthomonas sp. 3058. Next base: position 151,753 of record NZ_JACHOF010000008.1, read on the forward strand.
GCAGGGACGGGAGCGGGTACTGGATCGCCACCGATCAGTTCAAGGACCGCAGCGTGTTCCAGGTATTCGATCGTCAGAGCCTGGCGCACGTCGGCGCCTTCGCTGGCCGGGTGACCGCCAACACCGACGGCGTGTGGCTGGATCAGCGCGGCGATGCCCGCTTTCCGGGGGGCGTGTTCTACGCATTGCATGACGACCAGGCGGTGGCGGCGTTCGATTGGCGCGATATCGCGCGGACATTGCGCCTGAAAGATTGCGCGCCATGAGTGGTGCGCGTGCAGCGTTGCTGGTGCTGGTCGCGATGACGAGCGCTCAGCTACCGGCAGCCGAGCGCGCCGCCGAACCGAATACCCAGGTGCCGGCCGGCTCCACCCACTATGTCGCCGATGGCTTCCCGGACCGCATCGTCGCCACGCCTGCGCAGGATGCAGCGAGCGGCTTCGCCGTGGCCTGGCGCACCGATGCCAGCGTCAGCCAAGCGTGGCTGGAGCTGGTGATTGCCGGCGATTCGCCCGACGTGGGCACCCCGCGCCGCATTCGTGCCAGCACCACGACACTGGCCAGCGAAAATGGCAGCTCGCACCACCACCGCGCCGATATCGATGCATTGAAGCCGGACACGCTCTACGCCTACCGCGTGCAGGGCCACGACAGCTGGGGCGCGTGGAATCATTTCCGCACCGCCGCCGGCGCCGATACGCCGCTGACGCTGCTGTATTTCGGCGATACCCAGAACAAGAACCTCAGCCTGGTGTCGCGGGTGATCCGCCAGGCGTGGCGCTCGGCGCCGGAGGCGCGGCTGGCCCTGTTCGCAGGCGATCTGGTCAGCGGCAAGGATGCCCAGGACGACAACGAATGGGCCGAGTGGTTCGAGGCCGGCCGCTGGTTGCTGGAAGGCACCGCCGTGGCGCCGGCACCGGGCAATCACGAGTACCACGAAGAAGGCGAAGACACCCCGCAGGCCACGCGCGTGCTCGGCAGCCATTGGCCGGTGACCTTCGCGCTGCCGCGCAACGGGCCATCGGCCACGGCGCGCACCAGCTACTGGTTCGACTATCAAGGTGTGCGCATTGCCGTCCTCGACGGAACCTCGGCGCTGGATCTGGGCACCGGCCCGGCGCAAGCGCAATGGCTGGACAAGGTACTGGCCGACAATCCGCATCCGTGGTCGATCGTGTTGATCCATCAGCCGTTCTTTTCGCCGCGTGCCGATCGCGAGAACGAGAAGCTGGTCCAGCAGGTGTTGCCGGTGATCCGCCGCCACAAGGTCGATCTGGTGCTGCAGGGCCACGACCACACCTATGGCCGGCGTGGCGACAAGGCCGGGCAGGCGACGCCGGTATTCGTGGTCTCCGTTGCCGGGCCCAAGCAATACCGGCTGTCGGAGATGGCGCGCAACACCATGCGTCCGGTGGGCGAAGACACGCAGCTGTATCAGGTGCTGCGGATCGACACCCAGTCGCTGAGCTACGAATCGCGCACCGCGACCGGACGGCTTTACGATGCATTCGAACTCAAGCGCGATACCGCCGGCAGCAAACGGCTGATCGAGCACCAGGAAGGGCGCATCGCGCCGCGCGACTGTCCGCGCAGTGCAACGCTCAAAGGACGGGCGGATCGCTGCTGGGAATGAGGCTGCTGCGATGCGGTGACGAGCGTTGCCATGACGGTGGATGCGAATGAGGTCAGTGTGATGAAACTTCGCTTATCCATTGATTCTGTGAATCTGTATTGCGCATGCCGATCCAAAAATGAGATTTACGTCACATAAAAGTTTGAGCTAGGGTGCGCTTAGCCGGATCTCCATCCGGGAAATCCGCGTTGGGCGGTGCTGCGGTGGGGTCTGGTTCCCCCAGCTCCCGAGATGCCCCCATGATTCCCCACGTCTTTCATCTGACTGCGCCAACCAAGCATTTGCTGTGGGAAGAGCGCAGAGTCCAGGCGCGCCTGCAGCGGCTGTTACCGGACTGGATCTGTTATGTCTGGGACGATGCCGACAATTCGGAGTTGATGCGTCGTGCGTTCCCCGAGTTCGCCGAGCGTTACGAAAAAATCCGCTTCGGGGTGATGAAGGCCGATATCGCGCGTTGCGCCTACATGCACGCACATGGCGGCTTCTACTTCGACACCGACTACAAATTGCTGCGTCCGCTCGGTGCGGATGTGCTGTCTCAGCACTGCGTCCTGCCGATCGAAGAGGGTGCGCCTAGCAACGAAGACTTCAAGATCGGCAATGCGGTATTCGGCTCCGAGGCAGGGCATCCGTTCTGGCGCGCCTTCATCGAGCACATCTTCACCGCGCATGCGCCGGAAACGCTGGAAGACCACCGGCAGATTCCGATGATCTCCGGTCCGCGCGGATTGACCCGCTTCTACAACGCCCATGGTGACCGGTTCAGCGGAATCGTGTTCCCGCCGCGCAATGTCTTCCATCCGGACCGGACCTGGTTCGGACTGGGCCATCGCGGCGGCGCGCTCGCGGTCGGTTCGCATCTGTGCTGGGCGTCGTGGCGCGGCAAATCACCGCGTCGCGCGCTGACCAATTATCTGCGGCGCAAATTGAGCGCCGTGCCGATTTGAGCGGTCGGATGGCGATGCGCAGACGTGGTCAATGCGGCGCACCGCCATCGTTCGCGGGCACCGGCGCGGAGCAAGGGCCCCCTCGGGGCGAACGAACGATTGCGCATCGATTCAGATGCGCAATCGCCACCTCACACCGCTGGCGTCACGCAGCCTCGGCCTGCGATTGACGCGGACCTTCCTTCAGCGCGCGACCGATCAATCCGACCAGCAGATCGAGTTCGTCTTCGTCCATCGCAAAGTGCGGGGTGAAGCGCAGCGAATTCTCGCCGCCGTGGATCACGTTGACGCCGCGATGGCGCAGCCATTCTTCAGTGGAGCCGGCGCCATAGCACTTGAATTGCGGCGCCAGTTCGCAGGAAAACAGCAGCCCGGTGCCCTGTACCTTGGTGATCGGCCCGCCCAGCTCGGACTGCAGCGCCTGCAGCTTGGCGATCGCCTGCGCGCCGCGCAGGCGGATGTTCTCGCGCACCTGCGGCGTGAATAGCGCAAGCGTCGCGCAGGCCACGTCGAGCGCGCGCGGATTGGTGGTCATGGTGTTGCCGTAGGTGCCCTTGCGATACACCTGCGCGGCATGCTCGGTCACCGCCAGCACCGACAGCGGATATTGCGCGGCGTTGAGCGCCTTGGAATAGGTTTCCATATCCGGCGGATCGAGCTGTTCGAAGCCGGGATAGTCCACCACCGACAGCACGCCATGCGCACGCAGGCCGGCCTGGATCGAATCCACCAGCAGCAGGCTGCCATGGGTACGGGTCAGCGCGCGTGCGGCGGCGTAGAAGTCGGCCGGCAACGCACGGCCCGGGTCGCCTTCGCCCATCACCGGCTCCAGGAACACCGCTTCGATAAACCAGTGGTTGCGCGCAGCCTCCTCGAAGGCGCGCTGCAGCGCGGCCACATCGTAGGGGGCGATCGCGATCACCGACTCTTCGTCGCGGTAGCTGGCCAGGTACTTGGTATAGGTCTTGCGGCTGGAATCGGAATACAGCCCCGGACGATCGGTGCGGCCGTGGAAACTGCCCTTGACCACCACGCGCTTGATCGTCGCGCCGGCATGGCGCGCGCCCGGATCGGTGTGCAGCTTGGCGTTGGTATCGACGATGCGCGCAGCCAGGCCCACCGCCTCGGAACCGGAATTGAGGCACATGAACCGCGCGAACGGACAGCCGCCGCGTGTCTGGCCGATCTCCGCGCGCAGGGCGCGGTCGAGTCGGCGCTGTGCCAGGCTGGGCGTCATCACGTTGGCCATCACCTGCGGCCGCGCCATGGCATCGAGCACCGGCGCCGGCGTGTGGCCGAACCCCAGCATGCCGTAACCGCCGGCGTCGTACAGCACCGCGCCCTTGAGCGTGACCACCCACGGGCCGCGCGCAGCCAGCGCCACATACGGGGTCACCGCATCGTCGGCATAGAAGTTGATGTAGCCGTCCTGCACCGCGCTGATCTGCGCGTCTTCATCCAGGTCCAGCAGGTCGGTCACGTCGTCGCGGACCAGCGTGTATTCGGCGGCGGCGGCGGCGATGGCCTGTGCTAGGTCCGGGTGATTGGGAGCCAGACGCGCGATGCTGGCATCGTCCAGGCCATCGGTCAGGCGGCGGCCGGCATGGGCACGCAGCGGGGCGAGCGGGGCGAGGACGGACATGGCGCATCTCCTTGAGCGGTGGCGTTGTCTTTCTATTATCGGCAGGAGATCGGCGTTTGGCAGCGTGAATCTGGGCAGGAAGTGCGGTATTTTCGGCGATTCGCCGAAAAGAATACGCAAAAGTGAAAATCACCCCGTCCGACGAACGCTTGTTGTCGCTGTTGCGCGAGGACGCGCGCGCCTCCACCGCGCAGATTGCGCGCCGGCTCGGGCTGTCGCGCACCACCGTGCAGAGCCGGATTGAAAAACTCGAACGCGACGGCGTGATCAGCGGCTACACCGTGCGCACCCACGACGCCTACGAACAGGGCCGCATCCGCGCGCATATCCTGATCACGGTGCTGCCCAGGAAGATGCCTGCGGTGGTCAAGGCGCTGCGCGATATCCCGGAAGTGCGCATGCTGCACTCGGTCAGCGGCGCCTACGACCTGATCGCCCTGGGCGTGGTCGGCGGCGTCAACGAAATGGACGTGCTCACCGACGCCATCGGCGCCATCGACGGCGTGGAGCGCACGACCACGTCGATCATTCTGTCCACCAAGTTCGAGCGCTGAGGGGCCGGGACTGGGGCGTGGGCATGCGGGATGGGGCAATGCCGGGGTCCGGCGCGTCGCTTTGGCGCTTGGTGCAAGAGCGGCTGCCTCGCTCAAGGGTTCGCTTGATCGCGCAGGTTGGTCTCGAAGATGGCCTGCACGCGACAACGGCGTGCGGGTCTCGCTGGTCTTGGAGCCGGTAACGGCGCGCCGCGAGCAGCCCCCAGGCGGGTGCGCATGGCGCGCAGGAACCCGAATGCACGCGTGGTGCATGCCGATGCCGAGCACCGGCACGCCTGCCCGGCGGCTGCGCAGGCGTCGTGCTTAGCGGCGCTCAGACTTCCAGCGAGGCCAGGTCGCCCTTGGTTTCCAGCCACTGCTTGCGGTCGCCCGCGCGCTTTTTGGCCAGCAGCATGTCCATCAGCGAACGGGTCTGCTCGCCGTCGTCGATGGTCAGCTGCACCAGCCGGCGCGTGTCCGGATGGATGGTCGATTCGCGCAGCTGCTGCGGATTCATTTCGCCCAGGCCCTTGAAGCGGGTGACGCTGACCTGGCCCTTGATCTTCTCGCGCGCGATCTTGTCCAGCAGCGTGGTCTTTTCCTCTTCGTCCAGCGCGTAGAACACCTGCTTGCCCACATCCACGCGGAACAGCGGCGGCATCGCCACGAACACGTGTCCAGCCGCCACCAGCGCCGGGAAATGCTTGAGAAACAGCGCGGTCAACAAGGTGGCGATATGCAGGCCGTCGGAGTCGGCATCGGCCAGGATCACCACCTTGCCGTAGCGTAGCCCGCTGATGTCGTCCTTGCCCGGGTCGCAGCCGATCGCGATCGCCAGGTTATGCACTTCTTCGGACGCCAGCACGCTGCCCGACGCCACTTCCCAGGTATTGAGGATCTTGCCGCGCAGCGGCAGGATCGCCTGGAAATCCTTGTCGCGCGCCTGCTTGGCCGAGCCGCCGGCCGAATCGCCTTCGACCAGGAACAGTTCGGTGCGCGACAGATCCTGGCTGATGCAATCGGCCAGCTTGCCGGGCAGAGCCGGACCCTGGGTGACCTTCTTGCGGACGATCTGCTTTTCGGTCTTCAACCGCGCACTGGCACGGTCGATGGCGATCTGCGCGATCTTCTCGCCGATCTCCACGTTCTGGTTGAGATACAGGCTGAAGGCATCGTGCGCGGCGCCTTCGATGAAGCCGGCGGCCTGGCGCGAGGACAGCCGCTCCTTGGTCTGCCCGGAGAACTGCGGGTCGGTCATCTTCAGGCTGAGCACGAAGGTGACCCGGTCCCACACGTCTTCCGGCGCCAGCTTGACCCCGCGCGGCAGCAGGTTGCGGAAGTCGCAGAACTCGCGCAGCGCATCGGTCAGGCCCGAGCGCAGGCCGTTGACGTGGGTGCCGTGCTGCGCGGTGGGGATCAGGTTGACGTAGCTTTCCTGCACCAGTTCGCCTTCCGGCACCCAGGCCGCGGCCCAATCGACGATCTCGGTGTGTTTTTTCAGGCTGCCCGCGAACAGGTCGGCCGGCAGCATCTCGTGCTCGGCCATCTCGCCCTTGAGGTAATCGCGCAGGCCGTTCTCGAAGTACCAGCTGTCCTGCTCGCCGGTGGCCTCGTCGTGCAGCTTGACGGTCAGACCGGGGCACAGCACGGCCTTGGCGCGCAGCAGATGGCGCAGCGCGCGCACGTTGAACTTGGGCGTGTCGAAGTATTTCGGGTCGGCCCAGAAGCGCAGGCGGGTGCCGGTGTTCTTCTTGCCGACGGTGCCGACCACTTCCAGCTTGGAGGCGGCGTTGCCGTCGCGGAACTCCATGCGGTGCTCGTTGCCTTCGCGTTTGATGAACAGCTCGACCTTGGTCGACAGCGCATTGACCACGCTCACGCCCACGCCATGCAGGCCGCCGGAGAAGGTGTAGTTGCGGTTGTTGAACTTACCGCCGGCGTGCAGCCGGGTCAGGATCAGCTCGACACCGGGAATCTTCTCCTCCGGGTGCATGTCCACCGGCATGCCGCGGCCGTCGTCGGACACCTCGCAGCTACCGTCCTTGTAGAGGGTCACGTCGACCTGCTTGGCGTGACCGGCCAGCGCCTCGTCCACCGAGTTGTCGATCACCTCCTGCGCCAGATGGTTCGGGCGCGCAGTGTCGGTATACATGCCAGGGCGGCGCTTGACCGGGTCGAGACCCGACAGGACTTCAATATCGGCGGCGTTATAACGGGTGTTCATGCATCTCGTTGGCACGTGAAACGACGCGCAAGTGTGGGGGCTGGGGCGATTTTTTGCACGCGACAGGCGTTCAGTGCAGGGCTGGGTGCGGCTGGATACCCTGGCGCTGGATTCGGAACCAAACGTCCCCACCTGAGGATGTCACCGAAACCGGAGGAACCCATGAAGTTCAAACACATCCTGATGCTCACCCTCGGTGCCGCCGCAGTGGCCGCGCTTCCTGCCATGGCCCAGGCTGCCCCGCAGCAGACCGGTCAGGGCGCCAGCGCACAGAAGGCCGAAGACGCCAAGGCCAAGACCGAAGCCGAGCGCAAGGCCGAGCGCCGTGCCGCCGCTGCGGCGCAAAAGCCCAAGGCCGACAGCGCTCCGCGCGAGGAAGAGGAAGAAGAAAAGCCGGCGCGCTGATGCTCCTGCGCCTCGGCGATGCGCCACACGGACGCCCCGGCTTCGGCCGGGGCGTCTGCATTTACGGCATGCGCCCGCGGCAGCTTTCGCTCGCGGGATGGCTTCGGCGTCACACAACCCTTGGGCATTCGCCCGTCACCCGCTAAACTATGGCTTTCCGGGAGGCTTCAAGCCCCATGACCCCCCTGATTTTCGTTACCGGCGGCGTAGTGTCCTCGCTAGGCAAGGGCATTGCCGCCGCTTCGCTTGCCTCCATTCTGGAAGCGCGTGGCCTCAAGGTCACGATGATGAAGCTGGACCCGTACATCAATGTGGACCCGGGCACGATGAGCCCGTTCCAGCATGGCGAGGTCTACGTCACCGACGACGGCGCCGAGACCGACCTGGATCTGGGTCACTACGAGCGCTACGTGCGTACACGGCTGTCGCGCAAGAACTCGGTCACCACCGGCCGGATCTACGAGAACGTGATCCGCAAGGAGCGTCGTGGCGATTATCTGGGCGCCACCGTGCAGGTGATCCCGCACATCACCGACGAGATCCGCCGCTGCATCGACGAGGCCACCGCCGGCTTCGACGTGGCGTTGATCGAGATCGGCGGCACCGTGGGCGATATCGAGTCGCTGCCGTTCCTGGAGGCGATCCGCCAGGTGCGCACCGAACGTGGTGCCGAGAAGGCCATGTTCATGCATCTCACGCTGGTGCCGTATATCGCTGCGGCCGGCGAGTTGAAGACCAAGCCGACCCAGCACTCGGTCAAGGAACTGCGCTCGATCGGCATCCAGCCGGACGTGCTGCTGTGCCGGTCCGAGCAGGCGGTGCCGGATTCGGAGCGCCGCAAGATCGCGCTGTTCACCAACGTCTCCGAACGCGCGGTGATCAGCTGCCCCGATATCGACGTGCTGTACGGCATGCCGCTGGAGCTGCGCCGCCAGGGCCTGGACGAGCTGGTCATCGATCAGTTCAAGCTGCGCGACAAGGTCGCCGCTGCCGACCTGTCGGAGTGGGCCGCAGTGGTGGATGCGGTCAAGCATCCGCTGGACGAAGTCACCATTGCGGTGGTCGGCAAGTACGTCGATCACCAGGACGCCTACAAGTCGGTGGCCGAAGCATTGCGGCACGGCGGTTTGCGCCAGCGCACCAAGGTCAACCTGAAGTGGCTGGAAGCGCAGGACCTGGAAGGCAGCGACATGGCCGCCTTGCAGGATGTCGACGGCATCCTGGTACCGGGCGGCTTCGGCGATCGCGGTTTCGAAGGCAAGGTGCAGACATCCAAGTACGCGCGTGAGCACAAGGTGCCGTACTTCGGCATCTGCTATGGCATGCAGGCGGCGGTGGTGGACTATGCGCGCCACGTGGCCGATCTGGACGCAGCCAACAGCACCGAGAACGATCGCCAGTCGCCGCATCCGGTGATCGGCCTGATCACCGAGTGGCGCACCGCCAGCGGCGAAGTCGAAAAGCGCGACGAGAAGTCGGATCTGGGCGGCACCATGCGCCTGGGCCTGCAGGAGCAGCGCCTGAAGCCGGGTACGCTGGCGCGCGAGGTATACGGCAAGGACGTGGTCGCCGAGCGTCATCGCCATCGCTACGAGTTCAACAACCGCTACCGCACCCAGCTGGAAGACGCCGGTCTGGTGATTTCCGCCAAGTCGATGGACGACACGCTGGTGGAAATGGTGGAACTGCCGCGCGAGGCGCACCCGTGGTTCCTGGCCTGCCAGGCGCACCCGGAATTCCTCTCCACCCCGCGCGACGGGCACCCGCTATTCATCGGCTTCGTGCGCGCTGCGCGCGAGAAGAAGGCGGGCGGCAAGTTGTTGAAGGAAGCGCGTGCATGAGCCGTTCCTTCTCCCGTCGGGAGAAGGGCTTAAATCAAAAACGGGTGGCGGATCCCTTCTCCCATCGGGAGAAGGTGGCGCGAAGCGCCGGATGAGAGGGGCGCCGCAGCACACCGCAAGATGGCAGCCACGACGAACGCGTCGCCACGCGCCAGCCAAGGCAAACCATCTGGCTTTACCAGTGCCTAGCAACCGTACCCTCACCCCAACCCCTCTCCTGATGGGAGAGGGGCTTAATCAATAGGTGACCTGATGAAACTGTGTGATTTCGAAGTCGGCCTGGATCAGCCGTTGTTCCTGATCGCCGGCCCCTGCGTGATCGAGTCGATGCAGCTGCAACTCGACGTGGCCGGCAAGCTCAAGGAGATCACCGGCAGGCTGGGGATCAACTTCATCTTCAAGTCGAGCTTCGACAAGGCCAATCGCACCTCCGGCACCAGCTTCCGTGGCCCTGGCCTGGAAGAAGGCCTGAAGGTGCTGGATGCGGTGAAACAGCAGATCGGCGTGCCGGTGCTCACCGACGTGCACGAATACACCCCGATGAACGAGGTCGCCGCCGTCGTCGACGTGCTGCAGACCCCGGCCTTCCTGGTGCGGCAGACCGACTTCATCAAGAACGTCTGCGCCGCCGGCAAGCCGGTCAACATCAAGAAGGGCCAGTTCCTGGCGCCGTGGGACATGAAGCCGGTGGTGGACAAGGCCAAGTCGACCGGCAATGAGCAGATCATGGTCTGCGAGCGTGGCGCCTCGTTCGGCTACAACAATCTGGTCAGCGATATGCGTTCGCTGAGCGTGATGCGCGACACCGGCTGCCCGGTGGTGTTCGACGCCACCCACTCGGTGCAGTTGCCGGGCGGTCAGGGCAGCAGTTCCGGCGGCCAGCGCGAGTTCGTGCCGGTGCTGGCGCGCGCTGCGGTGGCGGTGGGCATCTCCGGCCTGTTCGCCGAAACCCATCCGGATCCGTCCAAGGCCTTGTCGGACGGTCCCAACGCCTGGCCGCTGGATCGCATGGAAGAGCTGCTCGAAACGCTGATGGAACTGGATGCAGTGACCAAGAAGCACGGGTTCGCGCGCTTCGCATGAGTTCCGATCCCTGGGCGTTGGCGGCATCGCATCGCCAACGCCGGCAGTGGCGGCACTGGCCCTGGGGCTGGATTGCGTTGGGTCTGTCGCTCGCTGCGTGGGCCTGCCTGGCCGTCATGGCCTTCCTGGTGACCGCCAGCATCGGCATGCCGGGCGACGGCAACCATGCGATGCAGGCCACCCGCATTCCGATGTTTGTCACGCTGTTGGTCGGCGTGCTGGTGACGCTGGGCGGTCTTGTCGCCAGCCCGGTCGCGTTCTCGCTGCGTCGCCAGCCGGGCGCTGCAGCCATGGGCTTGGCGCTGCTGCTGCTCTTGCTACTGCTGTTTTGCTTGTCGCTGCTGGGCCTGAAGGCCTAGCTGCACAGTCTTGCCGGTCAGTCACGCATCCGGCCCCATGCGATTTGGCAATGGACCGGTGTGCAGCGATAATCCGGCAGCTTGTTTCCGGTGTACTTCCCCCTTACTGGTAACCGATCGACCTATGACCACTATCGCCAAGATCCTCGCCCGCGAAATCCTCGACTCTCGCGGCAATCCAACGCTGGAGGCCGAAGTCACGCTGGCAGACGGCTCGTTCGGCCGCGCTGCCGTGCCCTCGGGCGCCTCGACCGGCACCAAGGAAGCGGTGGAGCTGCGTGATGGCGACAAGACCCGCTACCTGGGCAAGGGCGTGCTGCACGCGGTGCAGAACGTCAACGGCACCATTGCCGACACGCTCAAGGGCTTCGATGCCGCCGACCAGCAGGGCTTGGATCGTCGCCTGATCGACCTGGACGGCACCGAGAACAAGGGCCGCCTGGGCGCCAATGCGCTGCTGGGTGTCTCGCTGGCCGCCGCGCATGCCGTAGCCGCCTCGCGCAAGCAGCCGCTGTGGCAGTACCTGTCCACCATCACCGAATCGGATGTGGCGCTGCCGGTGCCGATGATGAACATCATCAACGGTGGCGCGCATGCCGACAACAACGTCGATTTCCAGGAGTTCATGGTGCTGCCGGTCGGTTGCAGCTCGTTCTCCGAAGCGCTGCGTGCCGGTACCGAAATCTTCCATGCGCTCAAGTCGGTGCTCAAGGGCCACGGCCTGAGCACGGCGGTGGGCGATGAAGGTGGCTTTGCGCCGGACTTCCGCAGCAACGTCGAAGCGCTGGACACCATTCTCGAAGCGATCGGCAAGGCTGGCTACACCGCTGGCGAAGACGTATTGCTGGGCCTGGACGTGGCCTCCAGCGAGTTCTACGACAACGGCAAGTACAACCTGGTCGGCGAGAACAAGCGCCTGACCAGCGAGCAGTTCGTCGACTTCCTGGCCGACTGGGTGGCGCAGTACCCGATCATCAGCATCGAAGACGGCCTGGCCGAGGACGACTGGGCCGGCTGGAAGCTGCTCACCGATCGCGTCGGCAAGAAGGTGCAGCTGGTCGGCGACGATCTGTTCGTCACCAACCCGAAGATCTTCAAGCAGGGCATCGACTCGGGCACCGCCAACGCGATCCTGATCAAGGTCAACCAGATCGGCACCCTGACCGAAACGCTGGAAGCGATCGCCATGGCGCATGCGGCCAACTACGCGTCCATCGTCTCGCACCGTTCCGGCGAAACCGAAGACACCACCATTGCCGATATCGCCGTGGCCACCACCGCCACCCAGATCAAGACCGGCTCGCTGTGCCGCAGCGATCGTGTGGCCAAGTACAACCAGTTGCTGCGCATCGAACAGGCGTTGGGCTCCGGCGCGCGTTACGCCGGCCGCGACGCGTTCGTTTCGATCAAGCGATAAGCCGTGCGCAACTGGCGCTGGCTACTGCTGGTGCTGGCGGTGCTGCTGGCTTGGCTGCAGTACCGCTTCTGGTTCGGGCCCGGGAATTCCGGCGAGGTGATGATGCTGGAAGCCCAGGTCGCGCATCAGACACAGGACAACGAAGGTCTGCGCCAACGCAACCAGGCGTTGGCAGCAGAGGTGAAGGATTTGAAAGACGGCGAGGCGGCGATCGAGGAACGCGCACGTAGTGAGTTGGGCATGATCAAGCCCGGCGAGACGTTCTATCGCGTGGTCGAGGATGCGCCGCCGCTACCGCCCGCAGTGGGCGCGCCATCGGACGGGCCGCCTGCAGCGGACGCGCCGGCGGAACAGCCATGACCGGTTCGATCTGGGCGATCGTGCCGGCGGCCGGGCGCGGCACGCGGTTTGGCGGGCAGGTTCCCAAACAATATCTGCAGGCAGGCGGGCAACCGCTGATGGCCTACACGCTGGCGGCGCTGGCCGCGCACCCGGTGGTGGCCGGCATCGTGGTGGCGATTGCGCCCGACGATGCCGACTGGCCGGGCTGGACGATGGTGCAGTCCAAGCCGGTGCGCACCTGCGTCGGCGGTGCCACGCGCGCCGCGTCGGTGCTGGCCGGCTTGCTGGCCCTCCCGGAGAGCGTGCGTGCGGACGACTTTGTGCTGGTGCACGACGCGGCGCGTCCGAATCTGGCGTTGGCCGACCTGGAGCGCTTGCTGGAAATCGGTCGTGGCGATCCGGTCGGCGCGATCCTGGCTGCACCGGTGCGCGATACCCTCAAGCGCGCGGGCGACGATGGCGGCATCGATGCCACCGAGCCGCGCGAGAGGCTGTGGCGTGCATTGACCCCGCAGCTGTTTCGCCGACATCAATTGATTCGCGGCCTCACCGAGGCGTCGGCCGCCGCTGTGGACGTCACCGACGAGGCGATGGCAATGGAGCGGCTCGGTCTGCGCCCGTTGCTGGTGGAAGGCGCCGAAGACAACTTCAAGGTCACCACGCCATCGGATCTGGCGCGATTCGAATTCGAGCTCGCCCGGCGCGGCGTCGCGATGGAGGCCGATGCGCCTGTCGCCTTGTCGCATGGTGGGTCCGAGGCCGCACGCAGCGATGCAGCACTGGCTGCCCGTGCGAACCACGACGCCGACGCCCTTTAATCACCTGCGGATTTGCCATGTCTTTCAATTTTCGAATCGGCCAGGGCTACGACGTCCACGCGTTTGGTCCTGGCGACCATGTGATGCTGGGTGGCGTGCGTGTTGCACACAGCCACGGCGTCCTCGCGCACAGCGATGGCGACGTGGTGTTGCATGCGCTGTGCGATGCGATGCTGGGTGCCCTGGCGCTGGGCGATATCGGTCAGCATTTTCCGCCCTCCGACGCGCGTTGGAAGGACGCCGACAGCGCGCAGTTCCTGCAGCATTGCGATGCGTTGCTGCGCGAGCGTGGCTGGCGTGTCGGCAATGCCGATGTGACCGTGATCTGCGAGCGTCCCAAGGTCGGCCCGCATGCGTTGGCCATGCGCGAACGCATCGCCGGCCTGCTGGCGATCGAGCTCGATGCAGTCAGCGTCAAGGCCACCACCAGCGAAAAACTCGGTTTCACCGGCCGCAGCGAGGGCATCGCTGCGCAAGCGGCGGTATTGCTCGGCAAAATCGCTGCCTGACGGCGGCTAACACAGCGCCTGCTCTCATCGCCGATCGGGTGCGGTCGGCGCTATGCACGGCGATCATCACGCATACCCTGCGGTTCCAAGCGTGCCGTCCATACGCATCTGATACTGCCGGCCAGGTTTTCTAGCCGCTCCAAATCGCTGTTACCTGCGCCGGGCTGATCCTGGCGTTGCAACGCGACACCACCGCGCCGAGGCATTCGGCATACAGCGCTCGACCTGTCGGCGCGAGGGTAAATCACAACATGAGCGACACCTTTGTTCTGCCGCGCGCGCATGGCGCTGCGGTCCTCAGCGCGGCAATGCGCAGCACGCCGGAAGATTTTCAGGTCGACGAATTGCCTGCATTCGAACCCTCCGGCGAGGGCGAGCACTTGCTGCTCACCATCCGCAAGCGTGGCCAGAACACCGCCTACATCGCCAAAAAGCTCGCGCAGTGGGCCGGGATCGCCGAGATGGGCGTCAGCTACGCCGGGCTGAAAGACCGCCATGCGGTGACCACGCAGCGCTTCAGCGTGCATCTGCCCAAGCGCATCGCGCCGGAAATCGCCACGCTCGATGACGACGACATGCAGGTGATCGACAGCACCTGGCACAACCGCAAGCTGCAGCGCGGCGCACTGTCGGGCAATCGCTTCGAGCTGACGCTGCGCCAGGTGCAGGGCGCGCATGAGGCGATCGAGCAACGCCTGCAGGCGATCGCAGCGCGCGGCATCCCCAACTGGTTCGGCGAACAACGCTTCGGCCGCGATGGCGGCAACGTGGTCGCTGCGTTGGCGATGTTCGGCTACATGCAAGTTGCAGACGGCACGTTGGCCGCGGCCCCTGCATCCAAGCGGCGGCTGCGCAACGATCAGCGCTCGATGCTGCTGTCGGCGGCGCGCTCGGCGTTGTTCAATCGTGTGCTCACCGCACGCGTGGAGCAGGGCAGTTGGGACACCGCGCTGGAGGGCGAGGCGTGGATGCTGGACGGCTCGCGCAGCGTGTTCGGCCCCGAGCCGTTTAGCGATGTGCTGGCCGAGCGCCTGGCGCGCTTCGATATCCATCCCAGCGGGCCGTTGTGGGGCGTCGGCGACCTGCGCCCGACCGATCAGGCTGCGGCGCTGGAGCGGGGGGCATTGTCCGATCCGCAATCCAGCGCGCTGCGAGAGGGGCTGGAAGCTGCCGGCTTGAAGCAGGAGCGCCGCGCATTGCGTTTGCGTCCGCAACAGCTGCAGTACCGCTGGCTGGACACGCACAGCCTGCAGATCGAATTCGCATTGCCGCCGGGCTGCTATGCCACCGCGGTGCTGTGGGAACTCGGCGAGGTCGGCGACGCTGGCCGTCTCAACGTCAGCGTGCGTTCCGACGCGTAAGGCGGCCGGGCTGCTGCCGCCGCACTGCCTGTCAGCAAGGAGGATCTTGGCGTGCCGATGCATGCAGGCAGGCAGTCTCGGTCACGATTGGCATCTGCTTGGTGCCATGTCGCCTTGCGACCGCTGCCTCGCGCGCGCTGCCTCGCGCGTCGCAGCCGCCTAGGCCGCGATCGGCAAGCCCGCTGACGCGTCAGCGGGCGCAGGCGGCTTCCAACGCGGCAATGCGGCAGCGTTGCCCAATCGGTCTAGCGCCGTGCCAGCAACACCAGCAGCGCGCCAGTGCCGCCTTGCGTGGGCGGCGCCGAATGAAACGCCAGCACATCGTTGCGCTGACGCAGCAGGCGGTCCATCAGATTCTTCAATACCGGCGCGCCGGTATCGGACTGCAAGCCTTTGCCGTGGATGATGCGCACGCAACCGTGTTCGTGCGCATGCGCTTCGAGCAGAAACTGTCGCAGCAGGGATTCGGCCTGCGCGGCAGTGGCACCGTGCAGATCCAGTTCGTCCTGGATCGAAAATTGACCGCGCTTGAGCCGCTGAAACAAACGGGTGGGAAGATTCTCGCGTCGATAGCTGGCGGTATCGCCTGCCTCCAACGGCGCGCTGTCGCGCAGCAGACGTGCGAATTCGGTATGTGCTTCGGCGTCGTCGCGCTCGGCCATGCGCGCACGCGGCTTCGGGCGCGGCTTGACGTTGGCCGGTGGCGCGACTTCACGAATCGGCTTGACCGCGCCGATCGCCGCGCGGAACAACGCGCCGTCGTCTTCGTCTTCAGGGTGCGACATGGTCACAGCGTAACGTGCCCCACCTCAGGTGCAAGCGAAGATCAAGCGCGAAGGGCACGGACGCATCCGGTATCATGGTCCGGTTTTCCGAGGAGTCTCATGCGCGTACTGGTTAGCAACGACGACGGTGTCGACGCCCCTGGCATCCAGATCCTGGCCGAGGCGCTGCGCCATGCCGGTCACGAAGTGATGGTGGTCGCTCCCGACCGCGACCGCTCCGGCGCCAGCAATTCGCTGACGCTGGATCTGCCGATCCGCACCCGCCGCATCGACGCGCAGACCTGCGCGGTGGCCGGCACGCCGACCGACTGCGTGCATCTGGCGCTGACCGGCATGCTCGACTACGACCCGGACATCGTGGTCTCCGGCATCAACAACTCGGCCAATTTGGGCGATGACGTGATCTATTCGGGCACCGTGTCCGCCGCGATGGAAGGCCGCTTCCTGGGCCTGCCGGCGGTGGCGGTTTCGTTGGTGACGCAGAACCACGAAGCGCATCACTACGAAACCGCTGCGCGCGCAGCGGTGGAGATCGTGGCGCGCCTGAAGGCCGACCCGTTGCCCGCCGACACCATCCTCAACGTCAACGTGCCGGATCTGGCCTGGTCGGATGTGCTCGGTTTCGAAGTCACCCGGCTCGGCAACCGCCACCGTTCCGAACCCTGCGTACCGCAGCGCGACCCGCGCGGCCGGACCGTGTACTGGATCGGCCCGGCCGGACCGGAGCAGGACGCCGGCCCCGGCACCGACTTTCATGCCGTGCGCACCGGCCACATCTCGATCACCCCGATCCATGTCGATCTCACCCGCTATCAGGCGCTGGAGACGGTGGCTGGCTGGGTCGGCGGGCTGACCGCTGCGCTGGATACGCCGGCATGACGCCGAGGCTGCGCCTGCTGCAACCGGAGTCGGTCGGCATCGGCATGACCTCCCAGCGCGTGCGTGACCGGCTGGTAGAGCGCCTGCGCGAGGCCGGCATCCAGGACGAAGCCACGCTCAACGCGGTGCGCACCGTGCCGCGCCATCTGTTCATCGATGAAGCGCTGGCCTCGCGCGCTTACGAAGACACCGCGCTGCCGATCGGCCACGGGCAGACCATTTCGCAGCCCTGGGTGGTCGCGCGCATGACCGAGGCGGTGCTGCAGGTAGCGCCGACCAAGGTGCTCGAAGTGGGCACCGGCTCCGGCTACCAGGGCGCGATCCTCGCCGCGCTGGGGCTGGAGGTCTACACCGTCGAGCGCATCGGCGACCTGCTGCGGCAGGCGCGCAAGCGTTTCCGCCATCTGGGCATGAACGTGCGCAGCAAGCATGACGATGGCCGCATCGGGTGGCCGGAACATGGCCCGTACGACGCCATCGTGGTCACTGCGGCAGCGCCGGCGTTGGTCGATGCCCTGGTCGATCAGCTCGCTGTCGGCGGGCGTCTGGTCGCCCCGGTCGGTGGCGCTTCGTCACAGTCGCTGGTGCAACTCACGCGCGGTGCCGATGGCGCGATCGAACAGCAGGTTCTGGCGCCGGTCACGTTCGTCCCGCTGTTGTCGGGCATGCTGGATTGAATCCATGAGAGTTTCTCGATGAAGATCTTCGGGCCGTTGTACGACGTGGCCATCCGTTGGTCGCGCAATCGCCGCGCGCCGGCGCTGCTGACCGGCCTCAGTTTCGTGGAGGGTTTCATCTTTCCCGTGCCGCCGGAAGTGATGCTGGCACCGATGTCGCTGGCCGAGCCCAAGCGCGCGTTGTGGTTCGCCACCTTGAGCCTGATCGGCTCGCTGTGCGGTGCGCTGGTCGGCTACCTGCTGGGCCATTTCGCCTTTGCCGCCTTGCAGCCCTTGATCGAATGGCTGGGCTGGAGCGCGAAGATCCAGATGCAGATCGAGGCGCTGCGCACCTTGGTGGCCGATTCGCCGTGGAAGGCGTTCTGGGCGCTGGTGCTGGTCGGCTTTACGCCGATCCCGCTGAAGATCTTCACCTGGGCTTCCGGCGTGGTCGGTGTGCCGATCCTGCCGTTCATCGCCAGCATGCTGGTCGGACGCGGCAAGCGGGTGTATCTGGTTGCAGGGGCGATCCGGCTGGGCGGCGCACGCGCCGAAGCTGCATTGCATCGCTGGATCGAACCACTGGGCTGGGTGGCCATGGCCGTCCTCGCGGTCGGGGCTGGCTGGCTGGTATGGAAGACAACCAACGGATGAGCAAGGCGCAGATGAATTCGGTACGCAAGACAGTCGTCATGCTCGCAGTGGCAGTCGGCTTGACCGCCTGCAGCAGCGCCACAGTGGTGCGTTCGCCTGGAGCGGGCGGCGGTTCGTCGTCGCGTCCCGCCGCGTCACGGCCGTCGGTACCGCGTCCAGGTGCCACGGTCACCGTCCAGCGCGGCGATACGCTCTATGCGATCTCGCGCCGGACCAACATTACCGCGCCGGATCTGGCCGCCTGGAATGGCCTGTCCTCTCCGAACACCATCTATCCCGGCCAGACGCTCAAGCTGTATCCGCCGGGTGCGGGCGGCAGCAGCAAGCCGGGTGCCAGCCCGTCCGCCGGCACGGTCGCTCCGTCGCGTCCGGTCGCACCGGTCGCCGCCCCGGTCAGTAGTGGATTTCCCTGGCGTTGGCCGGCCGATGGCGTGGTGGTCGGTACCTTCGTTGCCGGCGAAACCACCAAGCAGGGCGTGGATATCGCCGGCGCCAGCGGGCAGGCAGTGCGTGCCGCCGCCGATGGCGTGGTGGTGTATTCGGGCGCCGGCCTGGTCGGCTACGGCGAACTGATCATCATCAAGCACAACGACCAGTGGCTGTCTGCGTACGGACACAACCGCAAGCGTCTGCTCAACGAAGGCCAGAGCGTCAAGGCCGGTCAGCAGATCGCCGAGATGGGGCGCAGCGGCGCCGCGCGCGACATGCTGCACTTCGAGATCCGCTACAACGGCAAGCCGGTTGATCCGCTGCTGTATCTGCCGAAGAAGTGATTCGGGAATCGGGATTGGGGATTCGCAACGGCAACGGCGCTTGGCTGATGGTGCTGCGTAGAACGCGCTTTCTAGCGGCAGCAAAATCGCTTGAGGCATCGCTGCCGCCGTTCGCCTGAGAGCGAAACCTGCGCCAGCCTGCGTTTACGAATCCCCAATCCCGACTGCCTAATCCCGTCCCTCAAGAATCATCGCCAACGCCACTCGGCGGCCTTCGCTGGCCAGCACGTTGTAGGTGCGTGCCGCAGCCGCATTGGTCATCGCTTCCAGGCCGATGCCGCGGGTCAGGCAGGACGCCAGGACATCCGCCGTCGGAAAGCGCTGCTGCTCGCCGGTTCCGAGCAGAACCACCGCCGGAGCCAGCGCGAGCACTGCGTCCATGTGTCCAACCTGGAGTTGCTCCAGGCCGGACACCGGCCAGCCTTCCACCAATGTGTCCGGCATCAGCACGAAGCTCTGCTGCAGAATCTGGTCGTTCACCTTGGCATGGCGGCCATCGGCCGCGCGCAGCGCATAGGTGTAGTCGGGATGTTCCTGGCTCAAAGGCATAACGAACTCGTCCGCTCAGCCGCGCGGCAGCACGATCTGGCGCTTTTCCTTGCTGGGGCGATAGAGGATGGCGACGTGGCCGATCCGCTGCACCAGCGCGCTGCCGGTCTGCGCAGTCAGTTCGGCGATCATGGTGTCGCGCGCTTCGCGATCCTCCGATGCCACCTTCACCTTGATCAATTCGTGGCGCTCGAGCACTTCCTCGAGTTCGGCCAGAAATGCCGTCGTGACCCCTTTGCCGCCGGTTTGCAGCAGCGCTTTGAGATCGTGGGCCTGGCCGCGCAGGAAGCGGTTCTGGGCGGAGGTGAGAACAATGGACATGCAGGATCGAAGGGAAGCAAAGGGTGTTCAGGGTATCATGGCGGCCCGTTCAGACCCCTTCGCCAATGCCTTCCCGCAGTAAAAGCAGCCAGCGCTGGCTCAAGGAACACTTCGCCGACCCTTTCGTGAAAAAGGCCCAGGCCGAAGGCATGCGCTCGCGTGCGGCCTATAAACTGGAGGAGTTGCTGCAGCGCGATCGTCTGCTCAAGCCGGGCATGGTGGTGGTCGATCTGGGCGCTGCGCCCGGTGGCTGGTCGCAGCAGGTGCGCAAGTCCATGGGGGATAGCGGTCGGATCGTGGCGCTGGATATCCTGGACATGCCGGCCCTGGCAGGGGTGGAATTCCTTCACGGCGACTTCAGGGAGCAGACCGTCCTATCGCAGTTCGAGGCGATGCTGGGCGATGTGCCGGTGGACCTTGTGCTGTCCGATATGGCCCCCAATAAGAGTGGCATGGATGCGGTCGACCAACCGCGGATGATGCACCTGGCGGAACTGGCGATGGAATTTGCCGATAACCACCTCAAGCCGGGTGGGGCGTTCCTGATCAAGCTGTTCCAGGGTGTCGGATCCGACGACTACATTCGCGAGCTTCGCCGCCGCTATGACAAGGTGACGATTCGCAAGCCGGCGGCCTCGCGCAAGCGCTCCCCGGAAGTTTATGCACTCGGTCAGGGCAAGCGCGTCCAGATCAAGTAAGCTGCCAATGACCACCGTGTTTCAAGAATTAAAGAGTAGAGGGCACCGGAGCCAATGAGGATGAACGACTTGACCAAGAATCTGCTGCTGTGGGTGGTCGTCGCAGTTGTGCTGATGGTTGTCTTCCAGAGCTTCTCGCCGCGCGCGGCGGGCGGCGGTGGCCCCGACTCGATCACCTATACCCAGTTCCTGAAGGAAGTGGATGCCGGGCGCGTCAAATCGGTCGATTACACCGACGAGACCAATCTGGCGGTCAACGCGATCCACTTCACGCGTACCGACAACAGCGAAGCGACCGTCTACGGGCCGCGCGATGACAAGCTGGTCGACGTGCTGTACAGCAAGAACATCGAGATGACCCGCCAGAAGCCCTCCACCGGGCCCGGGTTCTGGTCGTTGGTGCTGAACTTCCTGCCGGTCATCCTGATCATCGGCTTCTGGCTGTTCATCATGCGCCAGATGCAGGGCGGTGGCGGCGGTGCCAAGGGTGCGATGAGCTTCGGCAAGTCGCGCGCCAAGCTGCAGGGCGAGGACCAGGTCAAGATCACCTTTGCCGACGTCGCCGGTTGCGACGAGGCCAAGGAAGAAGTCAGCGAGCTGGTCGACTTCCTGCGCGACCCGACCAAGTTCACCAAGCTCGGCGGCAAGATTCCGCGTGGCGTGCTGATGGTCGGCCCGCCGGGTACCGGCAAGACGCTGCTCGCCAAGGCGATCGCCGGCGAGGCTAAAGTGCCGTTCTTCAGCATTTCCGGTTCCGATTTCGTCGAGATGTTCGTCGGCGTCGGCGCCAGCCGCGTGCGTGACATGTTCGAGCAGGCCAAGAAGCATGCGCCGTGCATCATCTTCATCGACGAAATCGATGCGGTGGGCCGTCACCGTGGCGCCGGCCTCGGTGGTGGACATGACGAGCGCGAGCAGACCCTGAACCAGTTGCTGGTCGAGATGGACGGGTTCGAGGGCGGCGAAGGCGTGATCGTGATCGCGGCCACCAACCGTCCCGACGTGCTCGATCCGGCGCTGCTGCGTCCGGGCCGTTTCGATCGCCAGGTCGTGGTCGGCCTGCCGGACGTGAAGGGTCGCGAGCAGATCCTGCGTGTGCACATGCGTAAGTTGCCGCTGGCCGACGACGTGGTGCCGATGGTCATCGCACGCGGTACGCCGGGCTTCTCGGGTGCCGATCTGGCCAACCTGTGCAACGAGGCAGCGCTGTTCGCAGCGCGTGGCAGCGAGAAGGAAGTCCGCATGGACCACTTCGACCGTGCCCGCGACAAGATCCTGATGGGTGCCGAGCGTCGCTCGATGGCCATGAGCGAAGACGAGAAGACCCTGACCGCCTATCACGAGGCTGGTCATGCCATCGTCGGCCGTCTGGTGCCCGAGCACGACCCGGTCTACAAGGTCACCATCATTCCGCGTGGCCGCGCCCTGGGCGTCACCATGTATCTGCCGGAAGGCGACCGTTACTCGATGAATCGTGTGGCGATCGAATCCCAGCTGTGCTCGCTGTATGGCGGCCGCGTTGCGGAAGAACTGATCTTCGGCGGCGACAAGGTCACTACCGGTGCCTCCAACGACATCGAGCGGGCCACCAAGATGGCACGCAACATGGTCACCAAGTGGGGCTTGTCCGACGAGCTCGGCCCGGTGGCGTATGGCGAGGAAGAGGACGAGGTGTTCCTGGGCCGTTCGGTGACGCAGCACAAGAACGTCTCCGACGAAACCGCGCGCATGATCGACGAAGTGGTGCGTTCGATCCTGGACAAGGCCTACAGCAAGACCAAGACCATCCTCACCGAGAACCTGGACAAGCTGCATGCGATGTCGCAGCTGCTGCTGCAGTACGAGACCATCGACGTGCCGCAGATCGACGCCATCATGGAGGGCCGCGATCCGCCGCCGCCGGCCGGCTGGAACAAGTCCGACAAGGATGGCGGCAACAACAACGACAAGGGTAGCCCGCGTCCGTTGCCGCCGATCGCCGGACCTGCCGAGCAGCTGTAACGCCACGCATCGGTCAGCGACAAAGCAGTCATCAAGGCCGGGGAGCGATTCCCGGCCTTGATGCGTTATAGGGCCGCATCGCCCGACCACGTGTTACCGCACCCATCCAAGGAGACACCCACGATGTTCGACACTGCCCTCAAACTGGATTGCGCCGGTCGCGCGCTGCGACTGGATGCGCCGCAGGTGATGGGCATCGTCAACGTCACGCCGGATTCGTTTTCCGATGGCGGCCAGCACGCCACCTGCGAGGCGGCCATCGCGCATGGCTTGCGTCTGGTCGAGCAGGGCGCTGCGGTGCTGGATATCGGCGGTGAATCCACCCGTCCGGGCGCGACGCCGGTATCGGTGGAAGAAGAGCTGCAGCGCGTGATTCCGGTGATCCAGGCGCTGGTGCAGCAGACCGGCGTGGCGATCAGTGTGGATACCTTCAAACCGGAGGTGATGCGTGCGGCGGTCGCGGCCGGCGCCGGCATGATCAACGATGTGCATGCGCTGCGCTCGCCGGGTGCGTTGGAGGCGGTCTCCGAGTTGCGGGTGCCGGTGGTATTGATGCACGCGCGCAGCGCGCCGCATGCCATGCAGGACGCGCCGCACTACGACGACGTGATCGGCGAGGTGCATCGCTTTCTGGCCGAACGCATCTTCGCGGCCGAAATGGCCGGGATCGACAAACGCCGCCTGATCCTGGATCCGGGTTTCGGTTTCGACAAGACCACCACCCACAATCTGACCGTGTTGG
Source organism: Xanthomonas sp. 3058 (assembly GCF_014199765.1). Lineage (NCBI taxonomy): Bacteria > Pseudomonadati > Pseudomonadota > Gammaproteobacteria > Lysobacterales > Lysobacteraceae > Xanthomonas > Xanthomonas sp. 3058. Next base: position 174,925 of record NZ_JACHOF010000008.1, read on the forward strand.
CGCAACTGCAGCGCCTGCAGGAATTCGGTCTGCCGGTGCTGGCGGGGCTGTCGCGCAAGCGCAGCATCGGCGAATTGACCGGGCGGCAGGTCGCCGCCGACCGCGTGCACGGGTCGGTCGCCGCGCATCTGATTGCCGCCCAGCACGGCGCCTTGCTGTTGCGCGTGCACGATGTAGCGGCCACGGTGGATGCCTTGAAGGTGTGGAGCGCGATGGCGGCGATTCCGCTGCCACGCGCGAGCGCACCTGCTGCACCGACGATCCGCTGGCCGGACGAGGACTGATGCCTGCCGATCGACGCCCGCTTGCGATCGCGCTGATGGGGCCGACCGCCAGCGGCAAGACCGCGCTGGCACTGGAAGCGGCGGAGCGCTGGAACGGGGAAATCGTCAGCGTCGATTCGGCGCTGGTGTATCGCGGATTGGAGATCGGCGCCGCCAAGCCAGATGCCGCCATGCGCGCGGCGGTGCCGCATCACCTGATCGATCTGCGCGATCCCTGGCAGATCTATTCGGCAGCGGAATTCGCCAGCGATGCGCGGCGGGCGATCGACCAGATCGTGGCGCGCGGCAAGCTGCCGATTCTGGCCGGTGGTACCGGGCTGTATTTTCGCGCGCTGCTGGAAGGCCTGTCGCAATTGCCCGAGGCGGACCCGGCGGTGCGTTTGGCGATCGCGGCCGAGGCCGAGCGAGATGGCTGGGCCGCATTGCACGCACAGCTGGCCCAGATCGATCCCGTCGCGGCTGCGCGTATCCACACCACCGACCCGCAACGTATCCAGCGGGCATTGGAGGTGTACCGGATCAGCGGGCGGCCGATCAGCTACTGGCAGGCGCTACCGTCCGGCCCGCGCCTGCCGGTGCGGGTATTGAAGCTGGTGCTGGCACCACGCGAGCGTGCAGTGCTGCACGCCCGGATCGAGCAGCGACTGGACGCGATGCTGGCGCAGGATTTCCTTGCAGAAGTGCAGCGCCTACGCGCGCTGCCGCAACTGCGGGCAGCTACTGCGCCGCTGGATTTGCCGGCGGTGCGCGCCGTTGGCTACCGGCAGGCCTGGGAATACCTGGATGGGGCCGGCAGCCTGGCCGACTTCCGCGACAGGGCGGTGCAGGCCACCCGGCAACTGGCCAAGCGACAACTCACCTGGCTGCGTGGCGAGCTCGACGCGCGCTGGTTCGATCCGCAGCACGACCGGCACCGGCTTGAAAGCGCAGTTGTCGGCTTCCTCGGTCAACGTCCCGCTGTGCAGCCGGCTTCAGGCGTGTAACATCCCGTTTCCGGGGCCGGCTGGGGATGGCAGGTGTCGACCGGGACTATAAGAACAATAATGAAGAGGAGTTTTCGATGGCTAAGGGGCAATCTTTACAGGACCCATTCCTCAACGCGCTGCGACGCGAGCGGGTGCCGGTTTCTGTGTATCTGGTCAACGGCATCAAGCTGCAAGGCACGATCGAATCGTTCGACCAGTTCGTGGTCCTGCTGCGCAATACCGTGAGTCAGATGGTGTACAAGCACGCCATCTCTACGGTCGTGCCGGCGCGCAATGTGCGCGTGGGACCCGGTGGTGGGTATGTGCAATCCAATGAAGGCAACCAGGCGGAAGATGACGACGTCGAGCAGTAATGGAGTAGTGCGTGTTTGATCGCTCAAAAAAGGGTGAGCACGCGTTGTTGATTCAGACCCACGCCGGTGGGCCTGCCGAAGAGGATGTGCTGGAGGAGTTCGCCGACCTGGCAAAGTCGGCGGGCGCCACGGTGGCGGCCACGCTTACCGCGCGTATCGACAAACCGAGCCCGTCGACCCTGATCGGCAGCGGCAAGCTGGAAGAGATCAAGGCCGCTGCCGAGGCCACCGGCGCGGATCTGGTGTTGGTCAACCACACCTTGTCGCCGGGCCAGGAGCGCAATCTGGAGCGCTATCTGGAGCGGCGCGTGATCGATCGCACCGGGCTGATCCTGGATATCTTCGCGCAACGTGCGCGTAGCCACGAAGGCAAGCTGCAGGTGGAGCTGGCGCAGCTGCGGCACATGGCGACGCGGCTGGTGCGCGGCTGGACCCACCTGGAGCGTCAGCGCGGCGGTGCGATCGGCTTGCGCGGCCCGGGCGAGACCCAGCTGGAAACCGACCGTCGCCTGCTGCAGAAGCGGGTGGAGCAGTTGCAGCAACGGCTGGAAAAGGTCGAGGTGCAACGTACCCAGATGCGTCGTGCACGCATGCGCAGCGAACTGCCGCGGATTGCGTTGGTCGGTTACACCAATGCCGGCAAATCCACGTTGTTCAATGCCTTGACCGGTGCGGAGGCGTACGTGGCCGATCAGTTGTTCGCCACACTCGATCCCACCGTGCGCCGCATCGCGCTGCCGGGCGGCAGTGCGATCCTGGCCGATACGGTCGGCTTCGTGCGCGATCTGCCGCACCAACTGGTTGCCGCGTTCCGTTCCACGTTGTCTGAAGCACGCGATGCCGATCTGCTGTTGCATGTCGTCGATGCGGCCGACCCGCTGCGCGAAGAACGCATCCAGCAGGTCGATGAGGTGTTGCATGCGGTGGGTGCTGGCGATCTGCCGCAGCTGCTGGTGTTCAACAAGATCGACAAGATCGAGGGCGCGCAGGTGCGCCACGACGCGCAGGACGGCATTCCCGACCAGGCGCGGCGCGAACGTGTGTGGGTCTCTGCGCGCGATGGACGCGGGCTGGAAGCATTGCAGCACGCGCTCGGGCAGCGATTGGATCTGCGCCATGTGACCGGACAACTGCGGCTGCCGCCGTCGGCCGGCCGCCTGCGTTCCAAACTGCATCAACTGGAAGTGGTGCGCAGCGAGCAGTCCGATGAGGACGGCTGGTTGCTGGAGGTCGACCTGCCGATGGTCGAGGCCGAGCGCCTGGCGGCCGGCGACGACGGTGCGCCATTGCGCGCGATGCTGCCCGATCGCCGCGAAGACTGGGAATCGTGAGTGGCGCTGCATGGTCGGGTCCGGCCCGATCATGCAGATCCGGCGTCACTCGGTGAGCCGGTGCATGCGGTGCAATGAGTGCGCCGCTGCGGCTTGACTGCCCGCTGACGACACGCCGTGGTGCAGGCGTGCATCCGAGGTTCGGGCATCAAACCTGCGTTGTTGCAGACGAAACGTTGGCGACCTGGTCGCTTGCGTACGCGATCGTGCTGCGGTTATCCGCACATCGGCACTGAACCTCGGCCACATCGTCGCTGTCGCGCCATGCTGGTCACGCAGACAGGCGCGGAAAATTGGGCTAAAACGTCGGCTGCGCCTTTCTTTGCCGTGCCCATGTCCATGTCCGCCGATTCCGAATTGCAGCAGTTGGCCGAAAGCCTCGGTCAGCAACTGCTTGCCGCGCGCGAGCGCCTGGTCACTGCCGAGAGTTGTACCGGTGGCTGGATCGCCAAGGCGGTCACCGATGTGGCGGGCTCGTCGCATTGGTTCGACTGTGGCATGGCTGCGTACAGCTACGAGGCCAAGCAGGCGTTGCTGGGCGTGCGGCCGCAGACTCTGGAAGTGCATGGTGCGGTCAGCCGCGAAACGGTGATCGAAATGGTATCCGGCGCACTGGTCAATTCCGGCGCGAGCATCGCGGTAGCCGTCACCGGCATTGCCGGGCCGGGAGGCGGCAGCGAGGACAAGCCGGTCGGCACGGTGTGGATCGGCTGGAAGCGGCGCGGCGGCTATGCCACTGCGCAGCTGTTCCACTTCGCGGGCGATCGCGATGCGGTGCGTCGTCAGACCGTGGTTGCGGCATTGCGTGGGTTGAGCGCGCTGCTCTAGGTCCTGTATTGGAGATGGCGTCGGTTTGACCAGGGGGATGGCAGGTGCAGGACATGACGTTCAACGCTGCCATGCTGCACCGTAATCGCTGGCTGGGCACCTGGCGTATGGCGCCATTGCCTACTTGATTGCCAAGCGTGCGTCGTGCGTGCCGCAGCATGCGCCGGTCGTGCCGGTGAGCCGGCACGTTGGAATCACGCGAACTGCACCGTTTGTCGCGCTGTGTAGTGCTCTCTGCTTACATCCTGAGGGTGGAGTCACTGCGTTTCCGCGCGCACGTGTCGATGGCGACCAGCTCGGTCCCAAGGCCATCCAGGGGCGGCGGCAGCCGTGTATCGAACGCAGCGCCGTTCTGTCAGGATTTTTTCAGAGACGTTTATTCGAACGGCTAACGACGGAGCGAGCGGTCGTCAGCTGGGTGCGTACGCTGGATGTTCGAGCCTTAGAGATCTGGCTGCGCCCGCCTGGCGGTTGCGCAGCAGGTTTGCCCACTGCGCTTGATGGCGTCCCCGCGATCAGCTGCATCGCGCGTGCCCCGAGCGGGCAAGAGCAAGACAGCAGCGCGCAGATCGGCTACAACAAAGGCCTCGTTGCTGCCCCGTGTGCCGATGTTCGCGTTTTCTGCCGCTGCCTTTTGTCCATCGACGCCACGTGCGATTGCTGGCCGGTTGTTTGCCTGCGTCGAGTGTCCTGGCGATCGTCCTGGTATCGGTTTCCATCCACCGACCATCCGGGCGAGCGGCCATTTCGGTGTCCGGTCAGCGCAGCGATGGGCAACCGCCACCGACCTGCCTCCATCGACAGCAGTTGCAGCGCTTGCTCGATGCCATGAGGCATCCGCTACCAGCGGCGCTGTCAATCACGCACGACCTGCTGTGCAGCGCCGTGCGCGACAGCAGCTGCTTGTCGCATCCTTGCAGGCGGTGCACTGATGTGGGAAGCCCTTGGCACCGTCCGCGATCTCGGGCGTCTGCAGGAAATTGCCTCGGTCCTGATTCGCTACGGCTTCGGCGATGTGGTGCGTCGTATCGGGCTGGCCGATGTACTCGAACGTGCAGGCAAGCTGTTGCACTGGCATAACGCCGAAGGGCGCTTGCGCCTGTCTGCCGCAATGCGGGTACGGCGCGCACTTGAGGAACTCGGGCCAACCTTCGTCAAGCTCGGGCAGGTGCTGGCCACACGCGTGGACCTGTTGCCGCCGGACTGGATCGAAGAATTGAGCGAGCTGCAGAATGCGGTGCCCGCATTGCCGTTCGAGCAGATCCGCCCGCAACTTGTCGCAGCGCTGGGCGCGGAGCCGGAAAGCGTCTTCGCGCGCCTCGATGAGCAGCCGCTGGCCGCCGCATCGCTGGCGCAGACGCACCGCGCCTGGCTGGCCGATGGCACGCCGGTGGTGTTGAAGATCCGTCGCCCCGGCATCGGCGACACCATCGATGCGGATCTGCGGCTGCTCGCGCGGTTGGCGGAAATCGTCGAGACGCGCGCGCCTGATTTGAAGCGTTACCGTCCCGCCGATGTGGTGCAGCAATTCACCCTCTCGCTGCGGCGCGAACTCGACTTCGCCGCCGAGTGCCGCAACGCCGAACGCATCGCGGCCAATTTCGTCCACGACCCGCAGATCGTGGTACCGGCCGTGTACTGGGAGTGGACCTGCGAATCGCTCAATGTGCAGGAATTCATCGACGGCATTCCCGGGCGTGATCTGGCCGCTGTCGATGCGGCCGGTCTTGATCGCAAGGCGCTCGCGCGCACCGGTGCCGGCATCGTGCTGAAGATGGTGTTGCAGGACGGCTGCTTCCATGCCGACCCGCATCCGGGCAATATTTTTTATCTGCGCGATGGGCGCATTGCGGTCATCGATTTCGGGATGGTCGGGCGCGTTTCCGAGCAGCGTCGCTTCCAGGTCGCGCAGCTGCTGCATGGCATGGTCAGTTACGACGCCGAGGCGGTCATCGATGTGTTGCTGGAGTGGGCCGGAACCCATCTGGATCTCGACGAGTCGCGCCTGCAGCAGGATATCGGCGCCTTCGTCGACGAGTACCGCGGCGTGCCGCTGAAAGAGTTGCGCATCGGCGCGATGTTGGGCGATGTCACCTCGATCCTGCGCGGACATGGGCTTACATTGCCCTCGGACCTGGCGCTGATGATCAAGGCGTTTCTGACGCTGGAAGGCATGGGGCGCCAACTCGACCCGGACTTCGACATGGCCTCCGAAGCACGCCCGTATCTCGAACGCGTCGTGCTGCAGCGCTACGCGCCGAGTGCGGTATTGCGGCGCAGCCGACGCACCGTGACCGGTGCGATCGACCTGATCGGCGATCTGCCGCGCGATCTCAAACGGCTGCTGCAGGCCGCCCGTCGCGGCAAATTGCAGCTGCAGGTGGAAACGCGTGCATTACGCGAGTTCGGCGAGCAGGTCGACCGCGCCGCCAACAGGCTCACCATGGGGATCGTCACGGCGGCACTGGTGATCGGCTCGTCGATCGTGATGAACAGTGTCGGCGGCAGCGCTAGCCGCTGGCTGCTCGCGCTGGGCGTGAGCGGCTTCATCGGCGCGGGCCTGTGCGGCATCTGGATCCTGTTCTCGATCTGGCGCAGCCGGCGTTAGCCGGGGTATCGGCAGTGCGCGGTCTTGCCGCGCCAGCGGCGAGACTGCGACACAGCTATTGCGCAGGCGCCAGTTAGTAGTAATACTACTAACCATGGACCTGACCGATACCCAACAAGCAATCCTGGCCTTGATCGCCGAGCGCATCGAAGCCGATGGCGTGCCGCCTTCGCAGACCGAGATCGCACGTGCGTTCGGCTTCAAAGGCGTGCGCGGCGCGCAATATCACCTGGAAGCCTTGGAGCAGGCGGGTGCGATCCGTCGCGTCCCGGGCCAGGCCCGCGGCATCCGCCTGGCCGGGCAGGGCGCACAGCCGCGTGCGGCTGCGAACGAGCCGGTCCGCGACGATGTGCTGCGTCTGCCGGTGCTGGGACGCGTCGCGGCAGGCCTGCCGATCGGCGCGGATATCGGTTCGGACGACTTTGTGGTGCTGGACCGGGTGTTCTTCTCGCCATCGCCGGATTACCTGCTCAAGGTGCAGGGCGACTCGATGCGCGATGAGGGCATCTTCAACGGCGACCTGATCGGAGTGCATCGCACCCGCGACGCGCGCTCGGGGCAGATCGTGGTCGCCCGGATCGACGAAGAGATCACCGTCAAGTTGCTGAAGATCGGCAAGGACCGGATCCGCCTGCTGCCGCGCAACCCGGACTACGCGCCGATCGAAGTATTGCCGGATCAGGATTTCGAGATCGAGGGCCTGTATTGCGGGCTGTTGAGGCCGAATCGCTGAGCACTGTGCCGATGGCCGTGCTGGCAGTCTCCCGAGCCGCCAACGCAGGATTTCCCGCTGCCACCTTCGTGGTCGCCTCCCTAATCTGAGTGTGTCGCCGCCAGTCTCAGCCTGTGCGATACACCGCCGCTACATTCGCCCTACACCGAAATCACTGACAAGGATCACCCAGATGGATGAGAACAAGAAGCGCGCCCTTTCCGCCGCCCTGAGCCAGATCGAAAAGCAATTCGGCAAGGGTTCCGTGATGCGCATGGGCGACCGCGTGATCGAGGCCGTCGAGGTCATTCCGACCGGCTCGTTGATGCTGGACATCGCACTGGGGATCGGCGGCCTGCCCAAGGGCCGTGTGGTCGAAATCTACGGCCCGGAATCGTCGGGCAAGACCACCTTGACCCTGCAGGCGATTGCCGAATGCCAGAAGAAGGGTGGCACCGCAGCCTTCATCGACGCCGAGCACGCGCTCGATCCGATCTACGCTGCCAAGCTGGGCGTCAACGTCGACGACCTGCTGTTGTCGCAGCCCGATACCGGTGAGCAGGCGCTGGAAATCGCCGACATGCTGGTGCGTTCCAGTTCGGTGGACATCGTGGTGATCGACTCGGTCGCCGCGCTGACCCCGAAGGCGGAAATCGAAGGCGAAATGGGCGACCAGCTGCCGGGTCTGCAGGCCCGTCTGATGAGCCAGGCGCTACGCAAGCTGACCGGCAACATCAAGCGCTCCAACACGCTGGTGGTCTTCATCAACCAGCTGCGTCACAAGATCGGCGTGATGATGCCAGGCCAGAGCCCGGAAGTGACCACCGGCGGTAACGCGCTGAAGTTCTATGCGTCGGTGCGTCTGGATATCCGCCGTATCGGCGCGATCAAGAAGGGCGACGAAATCATCGGCAATCAGACCAAGATCAAGGTGGTCAAGAACAAGCTGGCGCCTCCGTTCAAGCAGGTCGTGACCGAAATCCTCTACGGCGAAGGCATTAGCCGCGAGGGTGAGTTGATCGACATGGGCGTGGAAGCCAAGCTGGTCGAAAAAGCCGGCGCCTGGTACAGCTACGGCGAAGAGCGCATCGGGCAGGGCAAGGACAACGCCCGTACCTATCTGCGTGACAATCCGCAGGTTGCGGAGCGGCTGGAAGCCGAGTTGCGTGAGAAGTTCCAGCCGGCCGAGGCACCGCGCGAAGCTGGCGACGACGTCGAGAAGGAATAACGGCAGCCAAGTCATGCGGGCTGAGCCGCCATCAGGCAGGCGTCGGCGGCAGGTAGGCGTGAATTGGGACGTCCTCGCGGCTATCCCGGTTCTACACGCCGGTCGCGCCCGCCTGGTGGCATCACAGCAGTGCTGATGGTTGCGGCAAGTTTTCTATCGCGGGGACGGCGGAGTCAGTGCCGTCGCTTCTCGCGGTAGATCTATCGAAGGCCAGGAGGGCAGGCGCCATGGATGGCGCATTGATGCGGTGATTGATTTTAGCGATGTGGGACACCTGACGATGGACGAGCAACAGCCCGCGCCAAAGCGGGGACGCCGGTTCAAGGAGCAGACGCCGGTGCAACGTGCACTGGGATTGCTGGTGCGGCGCGAGCATTCGCGCAAGGAATTGAACCGCAAGCTGCTGGCACGTGGTATCGAGCCGGAGGCCGCGAAGGCGGCTGTCGAGCGTCTGGCCGGTGAAGGTTGGCAGGACGACACCCGTTTTGCGGCGTCGGTGGTGCGTAATCGCGCAGGCTCGGGCTATGGCCCCCTGCATATTCGTGCCGAACTCGGCACCCATGGCCTGGATAGCGATGCCATCAGTGCGGCAATGGCCACCTTTGAAGGCGATTGGACCGAAAACGCGCGCGACCTGATCCGCCGTCGGTTTGGCGAAGAAGGCCCGATGGATCTGCCGCAACGGCGCAAGGCCGCCGATCTGCTGGCCCGGCGTGGTTTTGACGGCAACAGCATTCGCAGCGCCACGCGCTTCGACGTTGAGGACTGAGGGCGTCAGGCCTGCTACCCTTTGTGGTTTCAGGTTGTTCCGCTCATCTGCGCCCACATCTCATTGGGTGACCGGGACTGCCGCCCGCCCAATGCCAGCACATGAACGCACCTGCCAAATTCAGTACTTCCCAGATCCGTAGTGACTTCCTCGCGTTTTTTGAGGGGAAGGGCCACACCATCGTGCCATCGGCACCGCTGGTGCCGGGCAACGACCCGACCTTGCTGTTCACCAACTCCGGCATGGTCCAGTTCAAGGACGTTTTCCTTGGCGCGGAAAAGCGCAGCTACGTGCGCGCTGCCGATGTCCAGCGCTGCCTGCGTGCTGGCGGCAAGCACAACGATCTGGATTCGGTGGGCTACACCGCGCGTCACCATACCTTTTTCGAAATGCTGGGCAACTGGTCGTTCGGCGACTACTTCAAGAAGGACGCCATCAGCTGGGCCTGGGAGCTGCTGACCCAGGTCTGGAAGCTGCCGGCCGACCGGCTGCTGGTCACCGTCTACCACACCGACGAAGAAGCCTTTGCGTTATGGCGCGACATGATCGGCATCCCGGAAAGCCGCATCGTGCGCATCGGCGACAACAAGGGGGCGCCGTACGCGTCGGACAACTTCTGGCAGATGGCCGACACCGGCCCATGCGGCCCGTGCACCGAAATCTTCTTCGACCATGGCGATCACATCGCCGGTGGTCCGCCGGGTTCGCCGGACGAGGACGGCGATCGCTTCATCGAAATCTGGAACCTGGTCTTCATGCAGTTCGACCGCCAGCCCGACGGCACGCTGGTGCCGTTGCCGGCGCCGTGCGTGGATACCGGCATGGGCCTGGAGCGTCTGGCTGCGATCCTGCAGCACGTGCACACCAATTACGAAATCGATCTGTTTCAGGCCTTGATCGGCAAGGCCAGCGCGCTGACCGGCATCACCGATCTGGAAAACAAGTCGCTGCGGGTGATCGCCGATCACATCCGCGCCTGTTCGTTCCTGATCGTCGACGGCGTGCTCCCGTCCAACGAAGGTCGCGGCTATGTGCTTCGTCGGATCATCCGGCGGGCGCTTCGCCATGGCTGGATGCTGGGGGTGCGCCAGCCGTTCTTCAGCAAGATGGTGCCAACGCTTGTCGAGCTGATGGGCGAAGCCTATCCGGAGCTGGTGGTTGCGCAGGAGACCGTTGCACGCGCCTTGCTGGCCGAAGAAGAACGCTTTGCCGAGACGCTGGATGCCGGCATGAAGATCTTCGATGACGTCGCGTCGCGCTCGCAGGAGATCATTCCCGGTGCCGATGCATTCCGTCTCTATGACACCTATGGTTTCCCGGTCGATCTGACGGCCGATATCGCGCGTGAGCGCGGAATGCGCGTGGACATGGAGGGCTTCGAGTTCGCCATGGAGCGTCAGCGCGAGACCGCACGCGCCGCCGGCAAGTTCGGCGGTGGTGTCGCCTTGCCAGCCGACCTGGTCGCCACGATGTCGCCGACGGTATTTCTCGGCTACGAGGCGCACGATGCCGATGCGCTCAAGGTCGTGGCGCTGCTCAAGCACGGCCGTCCGGTCGAGCGTGCCGAAGCCGGCGATGAGGTCATCGTGTTCACCGACCGCACGCCGTTCTATGCCGAGTCCGGTGGTCAGGTCGGCGACAGCGGCCAGCTGAGCGGTCGCGATGTCTCCGTCGAGATCGCCGACACCCAGAAGTTTGCCGGTCAGTTCCATGGTCATGTCGGGCGGATTACCGAAGGCGCACTTGCGCTGGGCGATGTACTCGCCGGTGGCATCGATGTGCAGCGTCGCGGCAAGACCATTCTCAACCATTCGGCAACGCATCTGTTGCATGCGGCGTTGCGCGAAGTGCTGGGTACCCACGTGCAGCAGAAGGGCTCGCTGGTCGCGCCGGACCGTTTGCGCTTCGACTTTTCGCACTTTCAGCCGATCACCGCCGAAGAGCTCGCCGTGATCGAACGCAAGGTCAATGCCGAGGTGCGTACCAACCACAGCGTCGAAGTGCACGACATGGCCATGCAGGAAGCGCTGGATTTTGGCGCAATGGCCCTGTTTGGCGAGAAATACGGCGAGAACGTGCGCGTGCTGAAGATGGGCGGTTATTCCACCGAGCTCTGCGGCGGCACCCACGTCACCCGCACTGGCGATATCGGGCTGTTCAAGATCACCGCAGAGGGCGGCGTGTCCTCGGGCGTGCGACGTATCGAGGCGGTGACCGGGCAGGGTGCCTTGGACTACGTTGCCGATGAAGAACGTCGTCTGCTGGAGGCGGCCAGTCTGCTCGGCGGCAATGCCACCGAGGTGGTCGACAAGGTACGTGCGCTCACCGAGCGTCAGAAGCGGCTTGAGCGTGAACTCGAATCGCTCAAGGCCAAGCTGGCGTCCGGTGCGACGGCAGACCTGGGGTCCAGTGCCGTGGACGTGGCCGGAGTCAAGGTGGTCGCAGTACGTCTGGAAGGCTTCGATGCCAAGGCGCTGCGCGATGCGATGGATCGCCTGAAACAGCAATTGGGCGACTCGGTGATCGTGCTGGCGGGCGCTTCCGCAGGCAAGGTCGCGCTGGTCGCCGGTGTGAATGGCAGCCCAACTGGCAGGGTCAAGGCAGGGGAACTCCTCAGCCATATCGCCAGTCAGATCGGGGGCAAGGGCGGTGGCCGTCCGGATCTCGCCCAGGGTGGTGGCGAGGACGGGCCCGCCCTTGCGACCGCACTCGACAGTGTGCCCTCCTGGGTCAAGCAACACTTGGGCTGAACACTTGTCCTGCTATGCCTTGCTGGCTAGCAGGCTGTCCCGCTACCATTTCTGGTCTATTCCCTTTACCTAGGGCGCGTCTCACTCAGGAGGCCGTCGATGCTGGTGGGAAATCCACCGGTTCCAGGAGATTTGCAAAATGTTGATCCTCACTCGCCGAGTAGGCGAAACCTTGATGATCGGCGACTCGGTCACCGTGACCGTGCTCGGCGTCAAGGGTAATCAGGTGCGTATCGGTATCACCGCACCGAAAGATGTCGCTGTGCATCGCGAAGAAATCTATCAGCGCATCCAACGTGGGGATGAGCCGGTTGCCTCCGGCGCGCATCACGGCGACGATTCTTCCAATTGATCGTCGCAAAGGGTTTACGTTAGCCCCTCTTACCCGGTATTCTTCGCGGCCTGCCACGGATATCGGGGCAGGACGCAAAAACTGGAGCGATGCCCGAGCGGCTGAAGGGGCTCCCCTGCTAAGGGAGTATAGGGTCAAAAACTCTATCGAGGGTTCGAATCCCTCTCGCTCCGCCAGTGTTCTGACGCCTGCAAATCCCTGATTTGCAGGCGTTTTTTATTGGGGCCGAGAGCTGGTGACGGATCGCTCCGGTGCTCCTTGTTGCCCGATCGGCAGGTGCGCCTTCCAGCCATGAATCGCATGGCAGGGCGATCGGGGCCGGTGTCTGTGTCGCCTGGCATATGGCTCGACGCGCGGGTGGCGGCTGTGAGGCAGTGCAGCGGGTGTGGCCGATCCGGCCTCTGTCGAGCGGCAACGAACATGGCGTCTGGTCCCTGTCGAGCGTTCGCAATGTTGCATGCGCTCATCAAGTTGCGTCGTCGCTGGAATGCGCGTGCTGCCTTGCCATCTGAATCAGGCCAAACGCGCCGGGTGCGCATGGGTCAAGTGACATGGGTGCGGGTCGCTAAACACCTGACTCCTTATCGTGGATTTCGACGTGATGCGCCTATCGCCGTTGCTTGGACGTCTCTTTTCTTTCTGGAGCCGTGGGCTGCGGCACAAGGCCGCTGCGGTGGATCGGGTCATGGCGGTGATCGAATTCGATCTGGACGGTCGCATCCTGCATGCGAACCAAAACTTCCTGTCGTTGATGGGGTATCGGCTGGACGAAGTCGTCGGCCAGCATCACCGCATCTTCGTGACGCCTGACGATCGCGAGAGCGAAAGCTATCGACAGTTCTGGCAGGCGCTACGCCGTGGCGATTTCAATGCCGGGCGGTTCTGCCGCCTGGACAAGCACGGGCGGGAAGTGTGGATCAACGCCTCGTACAACCCGTTGCTGGATCGTTCCGGCAAGGCTTATCGCGTCGTGAAGTACGCTACCGACATCACGGCGCAGGTGCGCCAGACCGCCGATTTCGAAGGGCGTATCGAGGCCATCGACAAGGTGATGGCAGTGATCGAATTTTCGCTGGATGGCACGGTGCTCGATGCTAATCAGAATTTTCTCGAGGTCATGGGCTATCGGCTCGATGAGGTGCGTGGCAAGCATCATGGTGTGTTCGTGGAGGCATCCACGCGTCAATCGGCAACCTATCGTGCGTTCTGGGAGAAGCTTGGCCGCGGCGCGTTCGATGCAGGTCGCTACAAGCGCATCGGCAAGGATGGCAGGGAAGTCTGGATCCAGGCGTCCTACAACCCGGTGTTCGACGCGCTCGGGCGTCCGTACAAGGTGGTCAAATACGCCACCGACGTGACCCGTCAGGTGATCGATTCGGCCGATGCCGACGGCCGTATCCAGGCCATCGACAAGGTGATGGGCGTGATCGAGTTCGATCTGCAGGGGCACGTCCTCAATGCCAACGACAACTTCCTGACGATCCTGGGGTATCGGGCCGAAGAAGCGATCGGTCAGCACCATCGCGTCTTTGTGGATACGGTCTACGGCGCGTCCGAGGATTACCGGCAGTTCTGGGCGAAGCTGGCGCGTGGCCAGTTCGATGCGGGGCGTTATCGCCGCCTGAGGAAGGATGGCAGTGCGGTGTGGATCCAGGCCTCTTACAACCCGATCCTGGATGTGTCCGGTCGGCCGTACAAAGTGGTCAAGTACGCCACCGATGTGACCGCGCAGGTGCGTTCGGCCGAGCGCATGCGCGACTTGATGCGGCAGACCATGCGCATCGCGCAGAACGTGCAACGCGAAGCGCACCAGATTTCCGCCAGCAACCAGGAGTTGGTCAGTCGCGTGTCCTCGCAGTCCACAGCGGTGGCGCAGACTTCGGCCACCATCGATCAGCTGGCACGGACCGTGCGCATCAATTCCGAAAGCGCCGGTTCTGCGCAGCGCATGGCGGAGGACTCGGCCACGGTGGCGCGGCGCGGCGCCGATGTCATTGCCGAAGTGGTCAAGACCACCGCCGGCATTCGTTCGGCCACCGATCGCATCGGCCAGATCATCGAGGTCATCGACGGCATCGCTTTCCAGACCAATATCCTGGCCTTGAATGCGGCAGTGGAAGCGGCGCGTGCCGGCGAACAGGGGCGCGGATTTGCGGTGGTGGCCACCGAAGTGCGCAGCCTTGCGCAGCGCTGCAGCGTGTCGGCCAAGGAAATCCGGTGCTTGATCGATAATGCGACCGATCAGGTCGGCGATGGCTCGCGCCTGGCCGAGCAGGCCGGGGTGGTCATGCAGGACATGGTCAGTTCGGTGCTGCGCGTGACTGCGACGGTGGAGCAGATTGCCGCCGCCAGTCAGGAGCAGGCGCAGGATATTTCCACTGCCAATACTGCGTTGCAATCGATCGGCATGCAGGCGCGCGATCAGGCGCAGATGGTCGATGGCCTGGCGCGCTCGGCGCGTGTGCTGGAAGCCGACGCGGACGTCTTGTTCGCCTTGGTCAACGGCGATGCGAATGGGGCGTCCACGCCAGCGGATGTGCGCGCCGAGTTGCTGGACAAGCCGCAGGCGGCCTAGCCAGGTCGCGCGTGGTGCCTGCGCGAGCTGGTGTGATGCGTTGCACACAGGCTCACGGCGTTCGCTGCGTCAACGCCATGCAAGTTCCACGCAAGACAACGCCCGCAAGCGCGGGCGTTGTGTGTTTCAACAAACGGCGATTGTGCAATGAAGTGCGCTGACGTGGCGCGCAAGCGCCTTTCCAGGCCCGAGTGGCAGAACGGTGCTTGGCTTGGAGTGACTCGCGAATACAGTGAGCAGTCGTCAGGTGGGCGTGGACGGTGCGGGGGTGTCGAAATCTGCGCTCGGAAGATGCAGATTCCGAATGCCCGCCGCTCCCGCTTGATGATGAGCGCAGTCGTTTTGACCGCTGCGGTTACTGCGGCAGATCGAACACCAGCACTTCCGCATCGCGCGCATCGGCCAGCACGATCTCCGGCACATCGCTGATCTGTAGCGCATCGCCTGCCGACAGTGCCTGGCCATTCACGCTCAGGCTGCCGCGCGCCACGTGCACATAGCCGATGCGGCCTTCGGCCAGCGGCTGTTGCAAGCGCGCCTGGCCGTCCAGGATGGAGGCATACAGGCGCGCGTCCTGATGCAGACGTAGCGAACCGTGGTCACCACCGGGCGAGGCGATCAGGCGCAGCTGATTGCGCTTGCTGTCTGCATCGAAGTGCTTTTCTTCATAGCTCGGCGCGATGCCGTTGCGTTCGGGCATCACCCAGATCTGCAGGAAGTGCACCGGCTCGCTGGACGAGTGATTGAACTCGCTATGGGTCACGCCGCTGCCGGCGCTCATGCGCTGCACGTCCCCGTAGTGCAGCACCGAGCCAGTGCCGATGCTGTCCTTGTGCTCCAGTGCGCCGCCCAGCACGTAGGAAATGATTTCCATGTCGCGATGCGCGTGGGTGCCGAAGCCTTCGCCGGGGGTCACCTTGTCTTCGTTGATCACCCGCAGCGGGCCGATGCCCATATGGCGCGGGTCGTGATAACTGGCGAAGGAGAACGTATGGCGCGAGGACAGCCAGCCATGCTCGGCGTGGCCACGGGTTTCGCTCTTGCGGACAGTCAACATGCTGCATCTCCTTGAAAGATTCGAGTGGCGCCGATGGTGAAATCGGTGTCCCAGCGCCTTGATCGGTAGTCTCCCCGGCAGCGGCATGGAAAAAAAGCGAGTAGATTTGGCTGCTACCATCGAAAAAATCGAACCATGAAAATCAGCCTGGAAGCCTTGCAGATCCTGGACGCGATCGACCGTCGTGGCTCGTTCGCGGCGGCGGCCAAGGTGTTGTTCAAGGTGCCGTCGACGATTTCCTACACGGTCTCCAGGCTGGAGGCCGATCTGGGCGTGCAGCTGTTCGAGCGGGCCGGCCCCAAGGCAACCCCGACCCAGGCCGGCCGCGAATTGTTGCGCGAAGGACGGCATTTGCTGCGGGCTGCGCAGGAACTGGAGGTGCGTGTCAGGCGTGTCGCGTCGGGCTGGGAATCGGACTTTGCGATCGGGCTGGATGCGATCTTCCCGGTCACGTTGCTGCAGGCGCAGATTCTGGACTTCTACTCCGTGGCAGACAGCACCCGCCTGCGCGTGTTGAGCGAGTCGTTGTCGGGCAGTTGGGAGGCGCTGCTGGATCGGCGTGTGGACCTGATCGTGGCGGCGGGCGAGGGGCCCAGCGGTGGTGGCTATGTCGCCGAAGCGATCGGCACGCTGCGCTTCGTGTTTGCGGTGGCGCCCACGCATCCGCTGGCGGGCGCGGCCACGTTGGGCGCTGCCGAGCTGGCCGCGCACCGCGCGATCGCGGTGGCGGATTCGGCGCGGCGGCTGTTGCCGCGCACGGTGGGTCTGCTGTCGGGTCGCGATGTGCTCACCGTGCCGGACATGCTGACCAAGTTGCAGCTGCAGGTAGCCGGCGTCGGCTATGGGTTCCTGCCCGAAACCTATGCGCGCGGCGCGTTGCAGGATGGCCGGCTGCGTGAGGTACAGGTGGACACCCACAAGCCCGACGAAACGTTTTATCTGGCGTGGCGGCCGGGCGAGGAGGGCGAGGCACTGGGCTGGTGGCGGCGCGTCCTGCGCAGCGAGGGGCTGTTCGATGGCTGGTTGCAGTCGCTTGCCGCAACGTATCGTTCCGCCGCCGCCGGGCAGTCGCAGGCGTGAACAAGAGCGGATAATGCGCGCTTGCCGTCGCGCGGGATCGTTGCATGCAATGCTTGATCGAACAGTACGGATTGGCGCTGGTGTTCGCCAACGTGCTGGCGTTGTCGCTTGGGCTGCCGGTACCGGCGTTGCCGACCCTGGTGTTGGTCGGCGCCGGCTATGCCTTGCAGGGCGGCAGCGACGCGTGGCTGGCGGGCCTGAGCGCGTTGGCGGTGTCGGTGCTGGCGAGCCTGCTCGGCGACCTGGTCTGGTATCTGGCCGGCCGCCGCTTCGGCAATCGCACCTTGCAGTCGCTGTGTCGGCTGTCGCTGTCGCGCGATAGCTGCATGAAAAAGACCGAGCGTTTCTTTTCGCGTTGGGGCGTGCGGGTCTTGGCAGTGGCCAAGTTCGTGCCGGGGTTATCGATGGTGTCGGTGCCGATGGCGGGCGCGATGCAGGTGCGCCCGGCGGCGTTCCTGCGCTATGACGCTTTGGGTGCGGCGTTATGGGCGCTCGTCGGCCTGAGCCTGGGCGCGGTGTTTGCGCATCAGGTGCAGAACGTGCTCGCATTCCTGTCCGACCTCGGATCGGGTGCGGTCGTGGTCCTGGTGGCCTTGCTGGCGTGCTATGTCGGTTGGCGTTGGTGGCGGCGGCAGACCCTGCTGCGTTCGCTGGAACATGCGCGCATCGCGGTGGACGAACTGGCGCCGTTGCTCGATGGCGATGACAGTCGGCGTCCCACCGTGCTGGATATCCGAGCGCCGGGCTATCGCAACCTGCAGCCCTATACCATTCCTGGTGCGGTCTTCGCCGACGAGCGCCAGCTCGCGCAGATTCTGGCCACCGTGCCGCGCGATCGTGGCGTGGTGATTTATTGCGCGTGCCCGGGCGAGGTGTCGGCGGCGTGGTTGGCCGGCCGGATGCGCGAGCGCGGTTATCGCGATGTGCGTCCGTTGCTGGGCGGGCTGGACGCCTGGCGCGATGCCGGGCATCCGGTGACCGCATTGGTGCCGGTGGCAGTGGTCGGCGACGCCGATCCTGGCGGCGCACTTGCTTGATCGCCAGCGCCGCACGCATCGGATAACCGATTGCCGCTTTCCGTAGTGCGCGACCGTGGCGTCGGTGCGTGTTGCGATGTGCCGATGCGAGAGTGTGCCGCCTCAAATGGCAGGCAAAAAAAAGACCAGCAAGCTGGTCGTTTTCTTCAAGATTGGTGCGCCCGGAGAGATTCGAACTCCCGACCGCCTGGTTCGTAGCCAGGTACTCTATCCAACTGAGCTACGGGCGCATGATCTTGTTTTTGACTTGCAGATCCGACGCAGTGCAATCGGAGCTTTGTAACTAAAAAGACAGCGGTTGAAGGCTGTCTCTTGTTGTTCTGAAGATGGTGCGCCCGGAGAGATTCGAACTCCCGACCGCCTGGTTCGTAGCCAGGTACTCTATCCAACTGAGCTACGGGCGCGTCGTCAGGAGCGGAATTATGCGGATGCCCGGCGCACTCGTCAATCCCTTTATGACGTTCGCGTGGCCGGCGGCGCACCCGCCAGGGAGCGCCGTAATGTGGCAGCCACGGCAGCAGGCGCTTTCATCCAGGCAAAGTGATCGCTGCGCGCGCCCAACTGCGTATCGTCCAATTGCCGGCGCTCGGCGTGCGCCTGCGGCATCTTTTCCAGCAACGCATGCAGCGCGCCGACCGGGCCGAAGTGGTCGTGGGCAAAGCTCACCGCGCTGATCGGAATCGTCAGCTGGCCGAGCGCGTGTTCCAGATCCCATGTGGTTGCGGCCGCGCGATACCGATTGCTGCGGCCGACCCGCGCCCAGTCGGCGATCAGGCTGCGCGCTTCGGTGCCGCCGAAGCCGAGCGCGCGCCCGTGCAAGACGCCTTGCACGCGTGCGAGCCATGGCAGCACGCGATAGGCGAACGGCAAGCCATAGCGCATCGGTACCGGGAAATGGCGCCAATACGGCGAGCCGCTGGCGACCAGCCACAGCTGCGCAACCTGCGCCGGCTGCAGTGCGGCGTGACAGCAGGCCAGCTGGCCACCAAGACTGTGTCCGCCCAGCACGCGCGGCAGCTGCGGGTCATGCATCTCGAGCAGGGTCTGGCTGGCCGGAATGTCCTCGGCAAGCAGCGCGCGATAGCCCCAGTCGTGCTGCCGCGAGGGGCGCAGCGTGCTGCTGCCGTTGCCGCGCCATTCGTGCAGATACACCGCAATGCCGGCAGACGCGAGTGCATGTGCGAACGGCTGGTAGTGTCGCGCTGCCACCCCGAGCGCTGGCAGCCACAAAAGTGTGGCGATCGGCTTCGCTGGCGCGCAGCGGAGCACCTGCCAGCGATGTCCATCCGCTGCGCTGGCGGCGAGCGTGCTGCAGTGCAGGCTCATACGCTGGGCGCAGCGCCGAAATGGTCGAGCACCAGCACGTCGCCATGGCCGGGCGACTGGCCGAGCCGGATGGCGCGTGCAACGTAGTCGATGGCCGCTTCGCAGGCGTTGAGCAACGACAGACCCTGACACAACTGCGCGGCAATCGCCGCCGACAGGCTGCAGCCGGTGCCGTGCGCGTCCACCTGCAGGCGCGGGTGCATGAACACGTCCTGGGTGACGCCGTCGTCGAAGCGATCGAGGACGCGTGCGCCTTCGTGCAGGTGTCCGCCCTTGAGCAGCACCGCGTTGGCGCCGAGTTCGAGCAGCGCGGCCGCTGCGTGCTCGGCGGCGTCGGCAGTGTCGATGCGTCGGCCGGTCAGCAGTTCGGCTTCTGGCGTATTGGGCGTGATCAGTGTGGCCAGCGGGAGCAGGCGGGTGCGCAGCGCATCCAGCGCGGCATCTTCGAGCAGGCGGGCGCCACTGGTGGAGACCATCACCGGGTCGAGCACCACGAACGGTGGACGATGGGTTTCCAGCAGATCGGCCACGCAATGGATGACCTCGGCATTGGCGAGCATGCCGAGCTTCACGGCCTGGATCTGGAAATCGACAAAGCAGGCATCGACCTGCGCGCGCAAAAACCCGATCGGCGGGATATGCACGGCAGTGACGGCGCGGGTGTTTTGCGCGGTCAGGGCAGCGATCGCCGACAAGCCGTGCACGCGATGCGCGGCGAAAGTCTTGAGGTCGGCCTGGATGCCGGCGCCACCGCCGGAATCGGAGCCGGCGATGGTCAGGGCGGACAGGGTGCTGGGTGTGGTCATGCGCCGATTCTGCACCGCCACAGCGCGGATGTGCTGCTCATCGGCTGCGCCAGCGACGCCAGCGCAACGCGGCGATGTAGCCCGCGCCGCCGAGTCCGGTGAGGGCGACAGGCAGGTAGAGCGCGTCGGAGTGCCAGCGTTGGAACAGCAAGCTGCCGACGATGCTGCCGACCAGGAAGCCGGAAATGATCAGGCCGCTCAGCGCAAAGCGGCGGATCTGCAGCGGTCGGCCGCGCAGCAGGTGGCCCAGGCCGATCCCCAGGTCGGTGAACATGCCGCTCAGATGGGTCGTGCGCACCACGGCGCCACTGAGGGTGGTGGCCATGGCGTTCTGCAGGCCGCAGGCACCTGCGGCGACCAGCACGCCGCCGGCATGATGCAGCTTCAACAGGGGAATGGCTGCCAGCAGCAGTAGCGCTTCGATCAGCAGTGCGATCCCGTAGCGCTGCCCCAGTCGCAACGCCTCGTCCTGGATGATCGCGCCACTCAGCGTTGCGCCTGCGCAGAAGGCGATCAGGATGCCCCACAGAAAGCCGGCCTCCGCCGCTGTCCCTTGTACCAGGGCGACACCGAGCAGGCTGGTGGTGCCGGTCAGGTGACTGACCACCTGATGGTCCGAGCTCAGGTAGCCAACCACGTTGACCATGCCGGCCACGCCAGACAATACCGCCGCGCCTATCCAGATCCAGCGCGGCAGCAGGATTCCCATCGCAGGTCAGGGGCTGCCGTTGACGGCGATCTGCGAAAACCCGCCGGTCTGCGGGTCGTACAGCGCGCCCCAGAATGCGCTTCCGCCGTCGCAGACCTGGATGGCCTCCCTGGCCGGTTTCACTGCTGGATCGTTCGGTAGCTTGAAGGCGTTGATGTAGATCAACTGCTGCCCCTGGATCGTCACGCCGACGTATTGCCGGTCGAAATCGCGTGGTTCGGCGATGGTCGGGGTCAGCGCATCCTGCCTGGATTCGAGCTGTTCGATCTGTTGCTGGCTCGGTGTCCAGTAGCCGGTGATCTGGCCCGGATGACGCGCCGGGCTGTCGCGCGAGCAGGTGTCCAGCACCTGCTCGGCGACGCTCTGCCGCGTGACCACCCACGACTGCCCGGTCTTGAGGTTGGTCGGCACGCTCGCTGGCGGCTGCGTGGTCGCGCAGCCGGCCAGCGCCATGACCGCGAGCGCCGCAGCGCCGCGCAGCATGTGCATCACAACACCTCCGAGGCGAAGTCGGCCAGCCGCGAACGCTCGCCGCGACGCAGCGTGATGTGCGCGCTGTGCGGCCAGGCCTTGAACCGATCCACCGCATAGGTCAGGCCCGAGGTGGTTTCGGTGAGGTAGGGCGTGTCGATCTGTTCGACGTTGCCCAGACACACGATCTTGGTGCCGGGGCCGGCGCGGGTGATCAGCGTTTTCATCTGCTTGGGGGTGAGGTTTTGCGCCTCGTCCAGAATCAGGTAACGCGACAGGAAGGTACGCCCGCGCATGAAGTTCATCGAGCGGATCTTGATGCGGCTGGCGAGCAGGTCGTTGGTCGCCGCACGCCCCCAGGCGCCGCCTTCCTGATTGTGCGTGAGCACTTCCAGGTTGTCGGTCAGCGCGCCCATCCAGGGCGTCATCTTTTCTTCTTCGGTACCGGGCAAAAAGCCGATGTCTTCGCCGACGCTGACGGTGGCGCGGGTCATGATGATCTCGCGGTAGCGCTGCTGATCCATGGTTTGCGCCAGGCCGGCGGCGAGTGCGAGCAGGGTCTTGCCGGTGCCGGCGGTGCCGAGCAGGGTGACGAAGTCGATCTCCGGGTCCATCAACGCATTGAGCGCGAAATTCTGCTCGCGGTTGCGTGCCACGATGCCCCACACCGCGTGCTGGCCGCTGCGGAAATCGTCCACCAGGCACAGCGTGGCCTTGCCGCCGCCGACCCTGGCCACGCGCAGTTCGACTTCGTCCTCGCCCGGCAGATACAGGTATTGATTGGGATACCAGTCTTCGTCGTCGGCCAGCACGATTTCGTAATGGGTGCGGCCGCGCTCGTTCCAGCTGCGCAGGTCTTCGTTGTGTTTTTCCCAGAAATTTTCCGGCAGCTCGATGGCACCGGTGAACAGCAGGCTGAAATCGTCCAGCGCGCGATCGTTCTGGTAGTCCTCCGCATTCAAGCCGCTGATATAGGCCTTGATGCGCAGGTTGATGTCCTTGGACACCAGGATGACCGGCACATCCGGGTTTTCCTCGCACAGCGCCAGCACCGAGGCCAGGATCTTGTTGTCCGGAATCATCGCGCCGAAGGTGCGTCCCGGATCGATCGGGTGGATCTGGAAATACAGCCGGCCGATCGCGGCCTGGCCCTTGAGCTGGATGCCCTGCGGGTGGCTGAGCAGGATGCCGGCCTGAATCTGCTCGGCGTTGGTGTTTTCCAGCAATTCGTCCAGGAAGCGGCTGACTTGGCGCGCGTTGCGGCTGACTTCGGAGGTGCCCTTCTTGGCGTTGTCGAGTTCTTCGATCACCTGCATCGGCAGGAATACATCGTGTTCCTCGAATTTGAACAGCGCGGTGGGATCGTGCATCAGCACGTTGGTGTCCAGCACGTAGATGCGCTTGCCTCGGGTCATTGGGTCTTCCAAGTGATGGAGCAGGAGCGAGCCATCACGCCTGCGGGGCAGGGTGATGGAGGACGCGGGATGCGAGGGGGTGTCACTGTTTGGCGTGCGCCTTCAACGCGGTCAGTACGGCGTCGGCGTGGCCGGCGACCTTGACCTTGCGCCATTCCTGCACGACATGCCCCTCGGGCGATAGCAAAAAGGTGCTGCGCTCGATGCCGAGCACCTGCTTGCCGTACATGTTCTTTTCCTTGATCACGTCGAAGGCGCGGCACAAGGCCTCGTCGCCATCGCTGATCAGCGGGAAGGTGAAGCCCTGCTTGGCGCAGAAGGTGTCGTGCGACTTCACCGAGTCGCGCGATACGCCCAGCACCACTGCGCCGGCCTTGTTGAACTGCGGCAGCAGCGCGTTGAAATCCAGGCCTTCGGTGGTACAGCCGGGGGTGCTGTCCTTCGGGTAGAAATACAGCACCACCCACTTGCCGGCGTAGTCGCGCAGCGTGGTCTGTGCGCCGCCGGACAGCGATAGCGGCAGGTCGAAGGTTGCGGCAGGTAATTCCAGTACAGCGTCGGTCATCGTTGCTCAGCCCTAAGTGGAGGAGCGTGCGGCGCGGTCATGCCGGGCCGACGTCCATCCCATCATAAGCAGCCACATGGAAACGTTTGGCAAGTGCGTCGAACTGCGCATTGCGCTGATTCAGCGACTCGATCGTGTGATGTTCCAGTTTGTCCACGTGCAGGAAGTACGACTCTTCGTCGTCGCCATCGTCTTCGTCGCGTTCGCCGAGGAAGATGTCGATGACCCGGTAGCCGTCCTGGGTCAGTTGTTCGGAAAGCTGTTGCAGCGGTTGCTGCGCCGGGTCGGCGAAGAAATATTCCCAGCGCAGTGGCCCGTCGAGATTCCAGTCGGTCTCGGAGCGGATGTGCTCGAACATCTGTTTCAGTGCGGAGAGGGCGATGGCCATCGGGACGTCTGCCTTAGAACTTCATCGGGTCCATGATCGCGTCGAGATTGAGGTGATCGCAGAATTCAAGGAAATCATCGCGCAGTGCGGCGATGTGCATGTTGGCCGGCACGCCGATCGTCACCTGCGCAGAGAACATCTCCGCGCCGGTCTGCATGGCGCGATAACGTGTGCTCTGCAGGTTCTCGATGGTGATGCCCTGGCGGTCGAAGAAATCGGCCAGCTGGAACAGGATGCCCGGCTTGTCGGCGGCGATGACCTCGACGATGTAGGGCAGCAGGTTGGATTGGGTCTGCTTGGGTCCGGTGCGGTACCAGACCAGCTTCAGGCCTTCCTCGCGTTCGAGCCGGGTCAGCATCGCTTCGAGCTTGGCGACCGAATCCCAGGAGCCGGTGGCCAGGGCGGTGACCGAGACATCGCGCCCCACCGTGGCCAGGCGGGCGTCCACGAGATTGCAGCCGCTGTCGGCGATGCGGCGGGTGACGGGCAACAGGGGGGACTCCGGATGCGTCGTGTAGGCGTTGATCAGGAGGTGGTTTTCGGTCGGCGAGGGCCGGGGAGTCGAGTCGGTCAAAGGGGCTTCCGGCATTGCATCAGGCTGAATGGCCGCCCGGGCAGGCGCCCTGGCGGTGACCAGCATACTTGCCCGTGGTTTCGCGCCGCAAGTAACATGCAGGCGGTCACAACCCGCGTGCGCGCGGGCCTTTCCTGTCACGTAAGAGCAGCAGAATCTTGTCCCTTTCCGGCATCATCACCGCGCTGGCGACCCCATTCGGTCCAGACGGCGCACTCGACCTGGATGCCTGGCGGCGGTTGCTGGAACAGCAACTGCACGGCGGCGTCCAGGGCATCGTGGTTGCCGGCTCCACCGGCGAAGCCGCTGCATTGAGCGACGACGAGTACGACACCTTGTTGCGCGCGGCCGTGGCGCAGGTGGCCGGCCGCGTGCCGGTGCTGGCCGGCACCGGCTTGTCGGGCACTGCAAAGACCATCGCGCAGACGCGCCGTGCCGCCGCGCTGGGTGCGCAGTACGCGCTGGTGGTGACGCCACCGTACGTCCGCCCGACCCAGGCCGGCCTGCAGGCGCACTTTCTGGCGGTTGCCGACAACGGCGGGCTGCCGGTGGTGCTGTACAACGTGCCTGGGCGCACCGGATGCGACCTGTTGCCGGAGACGGTGGCCGCGCTGGTGGACCATCCAAATATCGTCGGCATCAAGGAAGCGCGCAACGAACCGGAGCGTGTCGCTGCGCTGCTGGCCCTGCGCCGCGACACCTTTGTGATCCTCAGTGGCGACGACGGGACCGCTGCGCAGGCGATGCTGTCCGGCGCCGACGGGCTGATCTCGGTGGCGTCCAACGCATTGCCGTCGGCGTACCGGCGCCTGTGCGATCTGGCCCGGGATGGTCAGCGGGAGGCGGCCGCAGCCTGGGATGCGCGTCTGAGCGAATATCACAGTTTCTGCGGGATCGAATCCAATCCCATCCCGGTCAAGGCGCTGCTGCAGCGCGCCGGGATCGGCCACGGCCTGCGTTTGCCGTTACTCCCCCTTTCTGCGGCGCACCAGCCTGCCGCCGACCGCCTTGCCGCCGACGCTGTTGCGTTGGAAGCGCTTTCCAGCCGCGAAATGCTCGCGGCCTGACCCAGGAGATCTATCGATGCGTCATTCCGTTTCCCCCGTCCGCGTGCTCTCGCTCGCGTTGCTGGCGACCGCCACCGTCGCTGCCACGAGTGGTTGCAGCTGGTTCAACAAGGGCGCACGCGGTGACTATGCGCTCGCCCCGGAAGCCCGCCCACTGGAAGTCCCGCCGGATATGAACCTGCCGGACACCTCCGGTGCGATGAAGGTGCCGACGCTGGCATCGACCACCCAGCACAACACTTCGGCGCCGCCGTCTGCCAGTGCCAACAGTGGCTTCACGGTGCCGGGCGAGCGCGACGAGGTGTTTGCCAAGGTCGGCGCGGCGCTCGCCGATATCCCGGGCCTAACCATTGCCAGCAAGGCGCAGATGCTCGGTTCCTACGACGTGAGCTACGAAGGCTCCAGCTTCCTGGTGCGCGTAGTGAAGGTCGAGGCGGGCAGCTATGTGTCGGCGGTGGATCCGCGCGGCATGCCGGCTACCGCTGCAGCGCCGGTGGCGGTGATCACTGCATTGAAGGGCAAGCTGGGCGGCTGAGGCCGCTCACGCGTTGCGGACAGCAAAACGGGCGCTTTGGGCGCCCGTTTTGCATTTCCACGCGGTACGGTTGGCGCGCTGCGGAGACGTGGGGCGCGGCTCTGACGACTCAGCGCTGCAGCAGCGGCAACTTGTTCGGCTTGCCATCCCAGTCGGCGGCATCGGGCAATGGCTCCTGGCGCACGGTCAACACCGGCCAGGCCTTGGCGAGCTCGGCATTGAGCGCCACAAAGCCTTCCTGGCCTGCCGGAACGTCATCTTCCGGGTAGATCGCGTTGGCAGGGCATTCCGGCTCGCACAGGGTGCAGTCGATGCACTCGTCCGGGTCGATGACCAGGAAATTCGGGCCGACGTGGAAGCAATCCACCGGGCAGACCTCGACGCAGTCGGTGTATTTGCACTTGATGCAGTTTTCGGTGACAACAAAAGGCATGGCGGAATCCGGCGTTTAGCCGCTCAATTCTAAAGCAGTCGGGTGCCGGGTGTGGAGGTGGTGGGGAATGATGGGCTGATGCGTTGGGTTGTCTGTCTTCCTTGGTGTCCTCATCCCAGCGTGCTGCCCTCACCCCAACCCCTCTCCCGCAGGCGGGAGAGGGGCTCCATCGTGCAGATCGGAGAGAGGGGCTCCATGGCGCAGGTCGGAGAGGGGCGCTTCACCGCAGCGATCGCCATTGGGCGATCAAGATAGTTGCCCGGCTTGTGCAACGGCCAGAGCCCCTGAAATAACACAGTTGCTTTCCTCCAGGGCGATACGGCATTGCTTGGGCGCCAGTGGCGCTAGGGCGGGGCTGGCTAAGCAGTCGGTGATTCACTGCTGACGGCGCGTAGCGACGCGTTTTTCGTTGCAGGCATTGGCAAAATCCCTGAGGCGCGCCCGCGTCCGGCGCTGCGTGCCACCTTACTCCCGGCGGGAGACGGATGTCCCTGGCATGTCCCGCTAAACTAACGCCCCCCAATCGCTGCACCGCCGCCGCCTTGAAGAAGTCCGATTTCCATTACGACCTGCCCGATGAACTGATCGCCCAGGCGCCGCTGGCCGAGCGTGCAGCCAGCCGGCTGCTGGTGGTGCCGCCATCGCCGCAGGTACTGGCCGACCGTCAGGTGCGCGACCTGCCCGAACTACTGCAGCCGGGCGATCTGCTGGTCTTCAACGATACCCGGGTGATCCCGGCGCGCCTGTTCGGGCAGAAAGCCAGTGGCGGGCGGGCGGAGATCCTGATCGAGCGGCTGCTCGGCGAGCGCGAAGCGCGCGTCCAGATCGGCGCCAGCAAGTCGCCCAAGGCCGGCAGTTTGATCGCGCTGGATGCCGGCGGGCACGCCGAGGTGCTGGGCCGCGACGGCGAGTTCTATCTGCTGCGCTTCGATATCCCCACGCCGCTGGAGCACTGGCTGCTGGAAGCCGGGCGCCTGCCGCTGCCGCCGTACATCCGCCGCGAGCCGGGAGTGGAAGACCGCGAGCGCTACCAGACCGTGTTCGCGCGCGAAGTCGGCGCGGTGGCCGCGCCGACCGCCGGCCTGCATTTCGACGAGGCGCTGCTGGCGCGGTTGCGCGCACGCGGGGTGGAATTGGGCCATGTCACTTTGCATGTGGGCGCCGGCACCTTCCAGCCGGTGCGCGTGGATGCGCTCGACCAGCATGTGATGCACACCGAATGGCTCAACGTCGGCGCCGCGCTGGTCGAACAGGTGCGGCGCACGCGCGCACGCGGCGGCCGGGTCATCGCGGTGGGAACCACGGTGGTGCGCTCGCTGGAAAGCGCCTGGCGCACCACCGACGCCGCGCCCGAGGGCGAGCTGCTGCCGTTTGCCGGCGAAACCCGGATCTTCATCCTGCCCGGCTACCGCATCCGCAGCGTCGATGCGATGGTCACCAACTTCCATCTGCCCGAAAGCACGCTGCTGATGATGGTCTCGGCCTTCGCCGGCCGCGAGCGCATCTTCGAGGCGTACCAGCACGCCATCGCGCAGCGCTATCGCTTCTTTTCGTATGGCGATGCGATGTTGCTGTGGGGCCGGGATTGGGGAATCGGGAATGGGGAATCGTAGGGCGGCATCCGCCGAACGATCAGCCACCTGCCAACCGCTTCTCCGATTCCCAAATCCCGATTCCCCAATCCCGGCCTTTCAATGTCCCGACTCCAGTTCCAGCTTCAAGCCACCGACGGCCATGCGCGTCGTGGTCGCCTGACCTTTCCGCGCGGCACCGTGGAGACCCCGGCGTTCATGCCGGTGGGCACCTACGGCTCGGTCAAGGGCATCCTGCCCGAGCAGATCCGCGCGCTGGGGGCGGAAATCATCCTGGGCAACACCTTCCATCTGTATCTGCGTCCGGGCCTGGATGTGATCGGCGATCACGGCGGGTTGCACGGGTTTGCGCGCTGGGACGGGCCGATCCTGACCGATTCGGGCGGATTCCAGGTGTTCTCGCTGGCGCATCGCCGCAAGATCACCGAGCAGGGCGTGACCTTCGCGTCGCCCACCGACGGCGCGCGGGTCTTCCTGGGTCCGGAGGAGAGCATGCAGATCCAGAAGGTGCTCGATTCGGACATCGTGATGATCTTCGACGAATGCACGCCGTATCCGGCCACCGAGGAGGTGGCGCAGCGCTCGATGGAGCTGAGCCTGCGCTGGGCGCAACGCTCGCGCGAGGCGCATGACGGGCTGGGCAACGACGCGGCGCTGTTCGGCATCGTGCAGGGTGGGGTCCATCCGGACCTGCGCAGTCGCTCGCTGGACGGGCTGCAAGGCATCGGTTTCGACGGTTATGCGATCGGCGGGCTGGCGGTCGGCGAGCCGGAGCACGAGCGCAACGCCATGCTCGAACACCTGCATCCGCGTCTGCCGGCCGAGCGTCCGCGTTACCTGATGGGCGTGGGCCGGCCCGAGGATCTGGTCGAAGGCGTGGCGCGTGGCGTAGACATGTTCGACTGCGTGATGCCTACCCGCAACGCGCGCAACGGCCACTACTTCACCTCGTTCGGTACCGTGCGCATCCGCAATGCCAAGTACGAGCGCGACCTGGACACCATCGAGCCGGGTTGCGGCTGCCATGCCTGCAGCAGCGGCTATACACGCTCCTACCTGCGCCATCTGGACCGCTGCAACGAGATGCTGGCACCGATGCTGGGCACCCTGCACAACCTCTGGTACTACGAAAAACTGATGGCCGACCTGCGTGCGGCGATCGCGGCGGGAACCTTTGCGGAGTTCCGGCGGTCCTTCTATGCGGCACGCGGCGCGACCACGCCGCCGTTGCCGGGGGAAACCGGCTAAGCCCTGCCGTCCGTGCCCCGGCGCGGACGGGCGGGGACCCGCATGGCATAATTCCCGGCTGTTCCGCTCCGGCGGTACCTGAATAGCGAGTGGGCCCGCCGGGCGCGCTGGCTCCAAACTAGGATGCATTGAATGAATTTGCTCGATTTCCTGATCCCCGTCGCGCAGGCGCAGGCCACTGGCGGCGCACCGGCGCCCGGCCCGATGGGAAGCCTGTCCACCTTCGCGCTGCCGATCATCCTGATCGCGGTCATGTATTTCCTGATGATCCGCCCGCAGATGAAGCGTCAGAAGGAGCACAAGTCGCTGCTGGACAAGCTGGCGCGCGGCGATGAAGTCATCACTTCCGGCGGCGTGGCCGGCACGATCACCGATATCGGCGACAACTTCATCACCGTGGAAGTGGCCGATAACGTGCGCATCCGCGTGCAGAAGAGTGCCGTCGGCCACGTGTTGCCCAAGGGCACGCTGAAGTCCGCCAACTAAGTCGCTACCAAACTGCTGCGCTGCCGTCAGGCGGGCGCGGCCGGTGCCGGAGTCGACATGCACCACGCGTGCATTCTGGTTCCTACGCGCCGTCCACCCACCTGACGAGCGCTCGCATGTTTGCTAGTCGCCTTGGGTAACGCAAAACACGGGTGCGCACGCCATCGGGCAGGCGCACTCGGTGCCACGATTCGGTACCCATTCCGCGTCTGCGCACCGCCCGCATCTACCTGACGACCGCTCGCGACGTTGTGTTGGCCGCTTGAAGTCGTTTCCACTGCTGAGCGCTGCGCCGGGATGGTGTCGCGCGGGACTGTCGCAATGCTCGAATTTCCTCGCTGGAAGTATTTCCTGATCCTGCTGGTGCTGGCGGTCAGTGCGTTGTATGCGCTGCCCAACGTCTACCAGAAAGACCCGTCCGTGCAGATCACCGCCAGCCGCGGTGCCCAGCTCGACGACGCATTGCGCAGCCGTATCGACGGCGAGCTCAAGAGCGCGGGCATCACGCCCAAGGCCGTCACCAAGGAAGGCGAGAGCCTGATGGTGCGCCTGTCCTCGTTGCAGGCGCAGACCCGCGCCAACGATGTGCTGCGTCAGCAGCTGGGCGAGAACTACACGGTGGCGCTGAACCTGGCGTCCACGGTGCCGGAGTGGCTGGCCAAGCTGGGCGGCAAGCCGATGGTGCTGGGCCTGGACCTGGTCGGCGGCGTGCACTTCGCCATGCAGGTCGATCAGAAGGCCGCAGTGGAAAAGCGGATCGAAGGCTTTGCCGAAGACATCCGCACCACCTTGCGTGAGGGCCGCATCGCCTATCGGGCGGTCGAGCGTCGCGGCGACAACAGCATCCAGATCAGCCTGGGCGAGGG
Source organism: Xanthomonas sp. 3058 (assembly GCF_014199765.1). Taxonomy (NCBI): domain Bacteria; kingdom Pseudomonadati; phylum Pseudomonadota; class Gammaproteobacteria; order Lysobacterales; family Lysobacteraceae; genus Xanthomonas; species Xanthomonas sp. 3058. The sequence continues at coordinate 205,356 of NZ_JACHOF010000008.1, forward strand.
CGCCAGCGCCGATGCGGCGCGTACTGCGCTGGCCAAGGCCCAGCCGACGCTGACCTACGACGTCAGCGGCCAGAACATCGCAGTGAAGGTGCCGGAGGCCGAGCTCAAGCAGATCGCCAGCGGCGCGATCGAGCAGAACCTCACCACCTTGCGCAATCGTGTCAACGCGCTGGGCGTGTCCGAGCCGACCATCCAGCGCCAGGGCGAAGACCGCATCGTGGTCGAATTGCCCGGCTTGCAGGACACCGCCGAGGCCAAGCGCCTGATCGGCGCCACCGCCTCGCTGGAATTCCGCGCGGTGGTCGAAGGCAATGCCGAAGACGCAGTGCGCAGCGGCAGCATTCCGCCGGAAGCCAAGGTCTACCGCGTGCGCGATACCGGCGCGCCGGTGTTGCTCAACAAGCGCGCGCTGGTGACCGGCGATCAGATGGTCAGTGCCAGTGTCAGCAACGACCAGAACGGCATGCCGGCGGTGTCGGTGACGCTCAACAATGTCGCCGGCCAGCGCATGCTCGACTACACCAGCGCCAATGTCGGCAAGCTGATGTCGGTGGTCTACATCGAGCGCATTCCCACCGTGACCATGGTCGATGGCAAGGAAGTGCGCAGCGTTCGGGTCAAGGAAGAAGCCTTGTCGCCGACCCGCATTGCCGGTGTGTTCGGCAAGAACTTCCAGACCACCGGCCTGGAGAAGGTGGAAGCGGAGAACCTGGCCAAGCTGCTGAAGTCCGGCTCGCTGGCTGCGCCGATGGATTTTGTCGAGGAATACGTGATCGGCCCGAGCCTGGGTGCGGAAAACGTGGAGCGCGGCGTCACTGCGGTGGTGTACTCGTTCCTGTTCACGCTGGTGTTCTTCACGATCTACTACCGCGTGTTCGGCGCGATCACCTCGGTGGCGCTGCTGTTCAACCTGCTGATCGTGGTGGCGGTGATGTCGCTGTTCGGCGCCACCATGACACTGCCGGGTTTTGCTGGCCTTGCCCTGTCGGTGGGTCTGTCGGTGGACGCCAACGTGCTGATCAACGAGCGTATCCGCGAAGAATTGCGGCTTGGCGTGCCTGCCAAATCGGCGATCGCCGCGGGTTATGAAAAAGCCGGCGGCACCATCCTGGACGCCAACCTCACCGGTTTGATCGTGGCGGTGGCCTTGTACGCGTTCGGCACCGGCCCGTTGAAGGGCTTCGCGCTGACCATGATGATCGGTATTTTCGCCTCGATGTTCACCGCAATCACCGTGTCGCGTGCGCTGGCGGTGCTGATCTACGGCAGCCGCAAGAAGCTGAAGACCGTCGCTATTTGAGATGCGAGTCCGGCCTCGACCCGTGCAGCCGCGCTGTAGGGGTCGAGGGATGAATCCCTTCGCAAGCGTTGCGTATCCCGATGGTGCGCAACGTCTAAACGGAAGATCTTTTCCATGAAATTGTTCCCGCTCCATCTCATTCCCAACGACACCAAGATCGACTTCATGCGCCCGCGCAAGCCGGTGCTGATCCTGATGCTGATCCTGGCAGTGGCTTCGGTCGGCATCATCGTCGGCAAGGGCTTCAATTACGCGCTGGAATTCACCGGCGGCACGCTGGTGCAGACCAGCTTCCAGAAAACGGTGGACGTGGACCAGGTGCGCGAGCAGCTGTCCAAGGCCGGCTTCGACAACGCACAGGTGCAAAACGCCCGCGGCGGCAACGAGGTGATGATTCGCCTGCAGGCGCGCGAGCAGCACAACAACCGCGACGATGCGGCGCGCACCGTTGCCGAAGAAGTGCGCAAGGCCGTCAGCACCGAGCAAAACCCGGCCACCGTGCAACCCGGCGAGTTCGTCGGCCCGCAGGTCGGCAAGGACCTGGCCTTGAACGGCGTGTACGCCACGGTGTTCATGCTGGTGGGCTTTTTGATCTACATCGCCTTCCGCTTCGAGTGGAAGTTTGCGGTGGTGGCCAGCCTGACGGCCTTGTTCGACCTGCTGGTGACGGTGGCCTTTGTGTCGCTGACCGGTCGCGAGTTCGATCTGACCGTGCTGGCCGGCCTGTTGTCGGTGATGGGCTTTGCGATCAACGACATCATCGTGGTGTTCGACCGCGTGCGCGAAAACTTCCGTGCGCTGCGAGTGGAACCGCTGGAAGTGTTGAACCGTTCGATCAACCAGACGCTGTCGCGCACGATCATCACCGCAGTGATGTTCTTCCTGTCGGCATTGGCGCTGTACATCTACGGCGGCGAGTCGATGGAAGGCCTGGCCGAGACGCACATGATCGGCGCGGTGATCGTGGTGATCTCCTCGATCATCGTCGCAGTGCCGATGCTGAGCATCGGGCCGTTTGCGGTGACCAAACAGGATTTGCTGCCCAAGGCCAAGGATGTGGAGGCGCTGGCGCGTCGTCCTTGATCGGTTGGCAAAAGGTGTGACGAAAAAACCGCGCATTGCGCGGTTTTTTCGTTTCTGGCGTTGGGCGTCGCGACTGCATGGTGTGCACTTTGACGCCACTACGCAAGATTGTGAACACTAGGGATTTCGTCGGACACGTGATGCCGATCGATACGCAGTACTTTGCGTTAGAGAGCCGCTGGCCAGGATGAAGCGCCGTGTCCAACTGAGACACGCCTGCTCAGTGCGCAGGCTGTAGTGCCGAACGCGCAAGCGGTCGCGCACTCGATCGAGCAGCCGCGTCGGAGGACGTGCTGTTACGCCATTGTTTTGGGGGTGTATTTCATACGCCTGCGTCCTTGCTGGATAAGGCTAGAAGCTATGTAATGGTAGAGTTCGCTTGTGGTCGTGTAATCCCGTGATCGCGGCTAGGATTTCTCCCATTCACAAAGCGCCAGCGATCGAAGACACTCCGTGCAACACCGCATTTCGGCGGTCCAATAGTAGTTAGGCCGCAGAGAGAAGCTGCTTGTGACCAAAGACTCCAAAGCGCGTCTCGTTTATTTCGTGCTTGCCTTGGCTGGCGTCTTCTTGCTTGGGGTAACAACACCTTGGCTCAAGACTTTTGGTTCAACTGTGTACGTCTCGGCCGCCTTTGCATATCTAGCTGTGTTGTGGGTTGGGCTAAACTGGGTCGCGCACCGTGTCCGTACTAAGGATAATTCGTAGTCACACGCGACTTTTGCATGTGGAGCCGCGGCCTAACAACTCATTCAAGCCGAAGTTGCTTCGCAACTCGGCTTAATTCAGGCGTTAGACCTTCCACGTCACCCACCAAACTAGAGCAGGCACGGACGCACATGTCATTACTCTCCGATTTCTACGTTGCC
>NZ_JACHOF010000009.1:0-137601 GCF_014199765.1 Xanthomonas sp. 3058
AACGCAACGATGCGCTCGCGCAGTTCGCCATTGCGGTCTTCGCGTGGGCAATAGCGCAGCGCACTGGCGCTCATGCCGATCGCTGCCAAGGCGCGACGCTCGCTGGCACCACGCCCGATCCACTCGCGCACCAGCGTACGACGCGCCGGTGCGCTTACCACTTTTTTCGCAGCGCATCCTTGATCAGGTCGTTCTCGAACACCTGCTCGGCCAGCAACTTCTTCAGCCGCGCGTTCTCGGACTCGAGGTCCTTGAGCCGCTTGGCATCAGGCACGCTCATCCCGCCGAACTTGCTGCGCCACAGGTAGTAGGAGGCCTCGCTGAAGCCATGGCGCCGGCACAGGTCCTTGATCGCCACGCCGCTTTCGGCTTCGCGCAGAAAGCCGATGACCTGCTCGTCAGTAAAACGTTTCTTCACGTCCAATCTCCTTCGGGGTAGGGAATTGGACTCCAAACTGGCGTGCTACTCAAAATCGGGGGGACGTCGTATGAAAACCAGGAACGATATCTCAGCGGAAACTAAGCCGAAAGATGCGGAAGTGCGGGAAACCCGCATAGAGCGAGCGATTCGTCTACTGCAGACGACGGCTGGTGACAGCTTCCAGCTCAAGCTTCGGGAGTTCAAGGCCTTCTATCCAGGCGTTGTCGCCGCCCGCCACAACAAGATGAAGACCAAGCAGATCCTTAAAATCGTTGCCGATGGTGGGCTGAAGCTCTATCCCGCTCTACTAGAAAATCTGATGAAGGCAATGGAACGGATTGAGGGCATGCCTATCTGCCAGCAGTGCGGTCAGACCCTGAATACCGATGAAGCCGATACGAGCACGGGCATGTTCGGGTCGAATAGTGGCGAACAGCCACCGGAACCGCCGAGCGGACTTCCTTAAGCAGCCTAAGTAGTTCTCGACCGATCCGAAAACGACTCCAGCCCTCGGTCTCTGGACCGAGGGTTATTTGCCCATATCAACGAGAATCCAAAGTGAACAATTTCCAACACTCTTTTCCATTTGAAATGCTTCCCAAGGCTGGGGACTTCCCCCTTCCGAAATTCCAAGCCGCCATCCAGGAATGCCTCAACGCACGCAAAGTCCCAGTCAAGATGCCTTACTTCACAGCAGCCGCGGCTTATTGTTCTGCGGCTCAGTTGTTGTTTGACGTGGAAACACCGAACGGTGGCAAATTCGGAACCAACATCTACGCACTGGTAAGCGCCAATTCTGGCGAGGGCAAGACTAGTGTTCGCCATGATTTCTTCCGTGCCTTCGATGAAATCCAATCCGATCTCAAGCATCAGTTCAACCAGGCCGAAGCATCTTACCAACAGCAGGAAGATCGCTGGAAGCGCGAGGAACAAGTGCTATCGGCAAATCTAGCGACAGCTGTAAAGAAGGGACTAGACATTGAAGCAATTAAGGAGCGTTGCGATGAGCATGACCGCCGCAAGCCTGCCGGACCTCGCGAGTTTAACTTGTCCATGAAGGAGCCGAAGTACGCGCCGTTATTGCGAGCGCTGACAGACTTCCCTTGCACAACGATCATCTCAAGCGACTGCGCAATGTACCTCCGCTCCAGCATTCTTCCTTCCGACACGCTGTTTTGCGACACCTGGAGCCACGAGACGATCAATGACCCGCGTGTCAGCGTGGCAAGCTATTACTGTGAAGATCCCCGACTAGCCATGCTACTGATGATTCAGCCAAACAAGCTGGCCTCCATCGTTAAATCTGTGGTCGGAGCAGCGGGGCTGGATTCCGGCCTCTTCGCCCGTATGGTTTATTGCAACTCCGAACGCTCTAACGGTGGCCGCTTCTTGGACATCAATTCCGCCAATATGCCAGTGGAGACTCGCTATCGTGACGAGTTTAATCGCAACATGAAGGAGATTCTGCTCGAAGGAGTCCAAGCTATTTCTTCTCCCGGTTATAGCCGCAAGGTGCTGCGTTTTGGGACAGAGGCAGCCAAAATCTGGATGCTCTATTTCAACTACATCGAAGAGCAACGCCAGCTTGGCGGACGCTACGAAAGAGCAAATGACTGTGCTGCAAGGCTTGCGGAGAACGCGGCTCGAATGGCTGCGGGATTTCATGCAGCCGAGCGATTCGAAGGCGATGAAATCGGGGTGGAATGCCTTTTGAGCGCCATTGCAATCTGCGACCACTCCTCGCAAGACTATATGAAAACCTTCATCCCTGAAGATCCTGATGAAGTCGATGCAATGCACCTGTACGAGTGGCTGAGAGAGAAGCTAGGCAGTCAACCGACTCACAGCGTCGGTCGAGTCCCACTGCAAATGGATTACGATCGCGTTAGCACCGTATCTCGGCTATCTCCTTCAAGGCGCATGCGCGGCAAGAAGGTCCACAAGCTCCTGGATATCTTGGTAAGGAAGGGACTAATCGAGATTTTTTCAGTGCCGGGAGCACGTGGCCAGACTACTGAGAAAGTTCGTCTAATAAGTCGTCCCCAGTAGACGCCGAGCAGGCAGGCAGGGGGGGGGAAGTCGTGCAATCGTGCGAACCCTTCGCACGATTGCACGGTTACCTTAGGGTTGCCTGTCTGCTTGGTTCCTCCCTGGCACCTGTAGCGCCCTACTTCCATCTGCAGCCCACTCCCGCCCTTGAGTAGGCAGACCAGCGTTACCCCTTGACATGCCAACCACCGAGGACAGAGCTGGCCAGCACAATTATCTACACCGATTTACCTTCCAGTCTTTCACCAGAATTTTGGTAGCGCTTCTTTCCTCTCTCTCACAAAATTCACCGCACCTTATTCACACATTTACCGCGATTCCCTTCGGCCTTCTCGTGGCGATTCTTGGGCTAAGCCATACCCCGTTCCTGGTATTGATGCTTCTCCGCAACAGCCGTTAAATTCTGTGCCGCAGCAGACCCTCCAAGATAAGAATGAAGAGCATTTAACTTTTAGACCGCATTTATCCATATTCAGGAAGCGGTATGTTCTTTGACTATGGGAGCATGCCCTCCCCGAATTCAATCCACGGACACTAATATCCATAACCAATCCAATGCGGATATGGATAACTTCATCAGGCACATGAGTTCCCTCACTAAACCACACTCCCATCACGCTCTGTGATTGCCCACATTGATTCGCTGATCGGTATTTTTCTACCGAAAGGGTAACCGTATGTACGGATACACCGTACAGCCCCACACACCCCGATCAGACAACAGCGCACTCGCCTCCATTGGTGGCCTCTGTTGATCAACCACACATGGGGGAGGAATGAGGAGGCGCACTTAACGTTTCTCGAAATGTGTGCCTGCCCACGCCTTCCTGCGCAACCGGAGAAGCACCAGTGTTCGAGTTCCATGCAGAGATCAAGAAGGGCAACAAAGGTAGCGCCGCCGAGCACTGCCGGTACGATGCCCGCATGGGCAAGTGGGCTGCTCAAGATGACCTGCTCGCTTTTGCCTTCGGCAACATGCCCGAGTGGAGCCGGGACCATCCATTGACGTTCTGGAAGTACGCTGACGAGTGGGAGCGCAATGGCGGCGCCGCCTATCGAGAGTGGATCATTGCCCTTCCCAATCAGCTGAGCATCGAGACCAACATCGCTTTGATGAAGGAGATCGCGCAGGCTGTTGTCGGGCCACGCCCTTGGCAGGCCGCCCTGCATGGCCCAGAGGCAGAACTTGGCGGGTGCATCAATCTCCACTGCCATCTGATGTACTCCGATCGCCCTGACGACGGCACTGCACGTCCTGCCGATCGCTACTTCACCCGTTACAACCCTGCCCATCCCGAGCGTGGCGGCTGCAGGAAGCTCAGTGGCGGCAAGACACCGTTCGAGATGAGCCAGGATCTCGTCGCATCTAGGATGACGATCTGCACGATCATCAATCGGTACCTGGCCGAGGCAAGCTTATCGTGGCAGGTCGATCACCGCAGTTTCAGAGCACGCGGCATTGATCGCAAGGCCGAAACGCATCTGGGAAAAGCGCAGATCAGGCACATGAGCCAAGCACAACGGGATGAGTACGTCGCCAACCGCCAATCCGCCCACAGCTTGTGAGGCTCGGCTACAGACAGCGCTGTCATTAGTTACTTGGGGTCCGTAGCTTTTGCTAGCAGGAACTTAAGCTGCAACCGCCGTATTGCGCTGGAAACAACGCCAGATCAAAGCTTTACAACGTAGAGCCTATCCATTGTTCCTGGCGATTTCTGCTGGCATTGCTACAGAACGTAGAGCCAGAGGGCGCAAGCAAGAATACTCAAGGAGGTCCGTTGGCGGAGCCATTGACACTTTCATTGCGCTTAGCGGTCTCGGCCACCAGCCTCTTCTCCACATTGATAGCCTATGAAAAAAAATGGCTCGGTGTCGGTACTACGCAAAGGGAGCATCTGCTCCCTTTGCGTAGTGAGGCGGGCACAGATCAGGGAGATGGCTGCACCTGCAGCCACTTCCCTCCATGAAAAACGTACAAGCTTTCCTCTTCCGTCGAGGGGCAGCAGGCCGGATCATCCGGCCCTGGGACAAGCAACGTCACGTGCACGGTGCCTTCCTTCAAGCTCACCTTCTGGGCTGCGACCGCGAAGCCAGAAACCGACGTCGTGCCGGCCAGCTGCAACTGGGGACCTTCCTTGCGTTCGAATGCCGCCAGATAACCGCCCGCACCATTGCCGTTTCCGCTGCCCTCTAAGGTGTACAGGGCCACCACTTCCGGCTTGCCATCCCCGGTCAGATCGCCTTCGACTATCTTCCGCGCATCTTTGTACTCGGTTGCTCCCTCAGCCTTCTTCGCCTCCTGCGCGATGGCAGCATTGATGACCTCAGCGTCAGGTGTGATCTGGACAGCTTCCTGCGGAGGCACTTTCTCTGCCTCGGCTTTTAAGCCCTTGGCGGCATCGCACTGGATAGCCTCGGCCTCTGCTCGCTTGGTACCCGCCGGAACCTCGCAGCCAGCAAGGTTGATATCGCCGGCTTTCGTTACCTCATCTGCTTTGCCACACCCCGTTACGGCTAGCGCGGCTAGCAGGATCATCGCGGACCGGTAAATCTGCTTCATCTTCATTTCCTTATCGCTTCCTGCACTGTTATGCGGCATTGGCCAATTGATCGATGAAGTCCGGGGGCGGAGAGCCCTCGGACTGAATTGCAACAGTTCCTTCTTCCCCGTAATGCGCCTGCAGCTTGTCGAAAGCGCATTCGCAGACAGACTCGCTCCCTCCGCTGCTGGCACAGCTGCCGATGAATTCGCTGCGTGCTTGGCCGGCCCTGCTGATGCTTGGAGCATGCATCAGCAAGGTAGCCAGGACGCTGCACTGCGGGGACAGCAGCCGGTCAGCAGCTGATGGCTCTAGGTTGCCATCTGGATGGTTGTGCGTGAGCAGCCTCCAGTCGATCCTAAAAGATCGGGCCGAGCATCGACTTTTCATAAGACAAGAGCGTCTGAGAGTCGCCTTGGTCCGTTTCTACTCGGTAGCGGAAGTTGCGTTCGCGGCCTGGCTGGTAGTCGTAAGTGATGCTGGCTTCGCATTCGTAGACGTCTGTGTCCTTGTCATAACTCAGGACGCGGATTTTGGATACCTCGTAGTTGTCCGGGATTTTCCGGAAGGCCTCAACGTTAAACATGTCCATGTACTTCTTGGCTTCCGCGCTGCTCTCGTACCACGTCACGCGCTTCTCCACCGCTTTGACGATCACGTCATGGATCAGGTCCATGGTCTCGCTATCACCACAGTCAGGCGTGCCACCGACACAACCCGACAAAAGAACAGACACCAGCACCATGCTGACTGAGACGATTCCCTTCATTTGATTCCCCTGTGTTGTTAGGTGACCGAGTTGGACATAGGGCGATTGGGCTAGCTTAGACATCGCCAAATGCTAATTCTAGTATGTCGAATAGTAGTATTCAAACCCAGACCATCTCGCGATGGCTCGGGCAGCTCACGAAACTCGGTTGGTCACCGTCTTTGCTGGCAACGTCCGGCGATTGAGAAAGGAGCGCGGGCTGTCGCAGGAAGACCTTGCCGAGGCAGCCGGCGTCCACAGGACCTACATCGGTATGCTCGAGCGTGGCGAGAAGAATGTGACGATCTACAACATCGAGCGCATCGCACTGGCGCTTCGGGTTCGCCCCGGGTCACTTCTCGACTGACAGCAATCCTGTGGCCGGCCCTTCAGGGCTCGGCCACTGAACGTGGAACAAGACGAGTCGATGTACGGCGTGCTGTGCCGAGACCGACCCCAGAGCGGATGTCAGCCCTACACCCATCCCCGGGTAGCCATCGAAACCGCCTGGTGAGCCGTGACCACGAAATGGTCCAGCAGCCGGATCTCCACCAACTGCAAGACTGTCTTCAACTGGACCGTGACAGCTCGGTCGGCTGCTGAAGGCTCAGTGTGGCCACTCGGGTGGTTGTGAGCCACGATGACTGCCGCAGCATTCAAGGCCAGCGCGCGCTGGACAACGATGCGCGGATGCACCTCCGCACCCTCCACTGACCCGGAGAACAAACGCTCTACCCCGACGAGCCGGTGCTGGTTATCAAGGAAGGCAACCTCGAAGTGCTCCCGTATCTCACCGCCCAACCGCAGCCGGAAGAAGGCGCCGCATTTTGAGACATCCCCGAGTCGCGGCCCTGGCTCGCAGGCTCGCTGCTCGAGGATGCGCAGGGCGCGCGCGACGATCTTGTCATCCCGTGCCCGGATGACATCCTGCGATGGTGAAGGCCCGCCACCAGACGGAGCACATGTGCGTGTCTCGGCCTGCATCACGCCACCATCCCCATCACTTCCTCCCACGCGCGCTGCTTGATCTTGGCTCCCTGCCCAAACCAGGCCGCATCCCGGCGGTGGTCGTCACTTCGAGCACGTCGATGATGATCGACGTGCTCAGTGATGGCGTTGAGCAGACCCCAAGCCGTCGCTCGGCTGGAAGCAAGCCTGGATCCTCGCCCATCGCCCTCATACAGCGCGCGCACTTTGGCCACCGCCTGTTCGTTGACCACATGAGCCGCATCGGGAGTGGTGTAGGTCAACACACGGCGCAACAGAGCATCGGCAGCGTCTGGGTCTACGGGGGATTCGCAAAGAGCCTTCATTCGGTCGACGAAACCGCCCCAGGCCGAAACCGTAATGCCGAGCTGTCGCTTCACGAGGTCCGGATCGAAGTGGCTTCGGTGCGGCACCTTGATGGCGCCACCACTGTCTCCCAAGGCAACCGCAAGGGTGTTGTTGCAGACCACCCGGATGGAGGTGAACTGAGCCGTCGTGGCCAGCGTCCCATCACAGGCAGTGGCCAGGAGAAGATAGCCGTCCACTCTGTCTCTCCCCCGAAGCACGGTGCTCTGACCTGTCCTGGCCAGCGCCCAAAACTTGCGCCCTTCCCTCAGGACACCGGCCGTCTCGAGCTCAAATCCGTTGTACGCCGTCAGATCCCGGTAGAACTCCAGGATCTGGCCCGGCTGCACGACCTGGAAGCGCTTGGACACGACTGACAGGGGCAAACGCGTATCCGAGCGATAAAGCACCTTCTGCTCCGGGAAGGCATGGATCACGCCAAGGTTGTGGCTACCCGCAACGTAGCGCACCTCCGCCTCCTCTATCTTCCAGTCCATGCCCGCCTGCCGCTTCCATACGTCGATGGGCTGCCGCGGGGCCAGCCGGTTACCCACGCCTTGCCAGGGTATATCCCCGGCGTAGGCCATCGTTTCGATCAAGTGCATTTCTATCTCTTCGTTGTTGACGGCAAAAACGCACAGGGCCCGGACGACGCCGGGCCCTGTGCGGGGTGCCTTATGTAGTTGGGTTCTAGTCGAACGGGTCGACCAAGTCACCGCATCGGCTACAGGCCGCGCTCACGGTGCATTTGATGACCCCGGCAAGGACCGCCGTGGCCACCACCATCACGCAGTAGATCAGCTCGACCCTGCTCTTCATCCTTACAAGCTCCAACAGAGGCACTATGGGCGCAGCACCTAGACGCGAAGCCACATCACTGCAAGCTCCATGAGGGTGATATGGGTTCGAAATTTCGTCGAATCGTGGGCTGCGATATATCGCCTGGCAGACCTCTTATTGCGTCAGCTCACTACGGAACGACAACGGCCTAGCCGTAGCAGCTCCACTGAGTCTTAGTAAGTCAGACGGATGAAACCGTCCTCGTGTCCACTAACGCCTGCAAATGATCGTGGAGCGACCTTGGGATTTGCCCTCCCGTGAGGAGCACGCCTGCTTCCATATTCTGCTCCATCGCATGGCCGGTCAGGTTGGCGCTGGTGATGAAGCAAACCTCACCATCGGCGACCGCGACTTTGGCGTGAACCCGCCCGCTTGAGAACTTGGCCGCTCGTTCATGCCAAGCGAAGAGCTTCGCGGATGGGACCAGTGCGCGCAGCTTTCCAATCACGTCAAACGAGATGCTGCCGCCGTGATCCTGCGACGATTCGAGCAGCATTGAGATGCTCACGCCGCGCGAGCTGGCTTCGTTCAATGCCCTCACGATGGTCGAGACGTCATAGGCCACGAAGCTGCTGACGAACAAGGCCTGCTTGGCCGTACCGATAACTTGCAGTAGCGCCTGTTCGGTTCGTCGAGCGGAGACGAAGGGCGTAGTCGGACCCGTCCACACGAGTTCCGTGGACTGATGCTTAGACACGTTCTCGAACGCATGGCTGGCGGCGAGCAGCATCAAGGCCAGTTCACTGGAACCAACCGACGTGGCCTTCCAAGCATCGACGAGCCGTTCGACAGCAACCTTGGCCGTGGAAGTGCCGACGACATCCGACAGGGCGACGTTCGTCATCGGTCTCTCGGCCTTCCGAATCGCGCCTGCGAGCGCCCGAACCTTCTCCGGTGAAATGAGACAGGCCACGGCTGTGACGGTTTCCAGCAACCTTTCCATGTCACAGCCCCGCGAAGAACGCGGCATCGCCTCGTTCGAGGGTCTGTACCAGCAACGATCTGTCGAGGTATCGGTTGCCCCGTTCGCACGAGGTTTCGGCAACCAGGCTGCATGAATGGCAGGCTGCCGCGTGCAACGAACGGTCTTTGCCCGGATCGTGTTCCGAACAAAGCGGATCGGACGAACATATCTTCGATCGGTTCAGCGCCTGCCGGAGCAACCGACCGAGGTTTTCCGGCTTGCCGAGATCGACGAGGCCACCCAGCGTCCCATCGGAATCGGCTGCTGCCGTGTAGATGAGGATGCCCGCTTGGGGATTCGCGCCCGACACGTCGGCGTAGATGCGTTCGCGGATGCTCGCCGCGTTGTAGCCGCATTCCAGCGCCAGCTCGCGGATCAGCAGGTGCGAAAGCGTGTGGAGCATGGCGTACCGAATGCCGGGGTAGCCATCGTTCGGGTCGAGATGGCGTGAGTTGCGCCATCCGCGATGCCCCCCCTCAAGCATCCGATCGACATTCTTGACGCCAGCCTGCGCCTCCCATGTCCGCAGCGCTGCCTCATCGAACTGGATGAAGATGCCCTCACCGTGAACCTGATTCGCGGGCACCCAATCCGATTTGCGGCGCGCGAGGCCCGCCATATGCGGTCGCTCGTTCGGATCGCTCGATTCTTCAGGAGCCTCCACGCGGGTGAAACCCAACAAGGCATTGACCTCGCGCAGCCTCTCCAGTAGCAGCACTCTGTCGATCCGATTCTCGAAGCCAGTGGGCGTGGCCACTTTCTTGCTCATAAAGTGCGGGTAGTCGGCAGGCGGATTGGCCGACGTCAGCACTTCCCACTCCGGCCCCTTGATATCGGCCTCGCCGACGACCTCCTGCCCGCCACCGTTGCGATGGGCTTCGATGGCCGCCCAGATGTTAGGTGCCGAATGTTTTTCGATGCCCGGGAGTCCGCCAGTCAACTTCAGCGTTTGCACCACGATCGGCACCATAGCCTCAGCCGTGATTCCCTGAAAGACCGCCCATCCGTCCTGAATCAGTTGGCCGAGCGGGTCTTTGGCCTGCGGGATGGCAAGCGCCGACAGGGTGACCGGGAACCAACTGTTCGTCGAACCTAGCAGGACCGCTCGCGCGTCCTCGTCGCACTCCTCGTCGAAATGATCGAGGTGGGGATGCCTGCCTCGACAGCTCGGCAGGTTTTCCTTCCCTGCCTTGCCGAAGGCGTGCGCCATGCTGCGCGATGCGCCGCAGGCATCGCACTTCACCCACAGGTTCTCGGTCTGCAACGAAGCGCCGCTCTCGAAGAAGCGCAGCGTCCCCTTGCACGAGCTGTTGCCGCCGTGGACGAAGTAGCGCCACGGAAAATCGTCGAGGTGGCCGTCGCGGCAGGCCAAGAGGAAACGCGCCGGAACGGCGTCGGCATCCTTCGCGGGCTGGTCGCCCTTGGAACCACGGCACCCCTTGTGGACGAAACGGGTTCGCTCCGGGCGGAAACGGTTTTCCTTGATTTCGAACAGCCCCGCATCGAAGGGCGACAGCAGGCCACACTTCACACAGCGCATCCAGCGCGGGAACGGACGCACGGGAACACCGATGTTCGCCTCCGCCGACCACGGATCGATGAGTTCGCTCTTCTGGAACGGCGGCATGCGCAGGCTCTCCACCTGCGCACCGAGAACCTTGCGGACGGCGGCGAGCAGGCGCGGCTCACCAATAGGCTGGCAGCGGTCCTTCTCCCACTGGTCGATGCCCAACGTCACCACCGAGAGGTTCGGCAGATCGATCAGCGCGCCCGGCCCGTATGTCCAAAGCAGTTGACTGGGGCGGACTTCCCCGACAGGTGTTCTATTCGTGGTCATGGTCAGTCCTCGTCCTTCGGCACCGGACGCGGCTTCCACCCGTGATCGTCCGAGATGTGTCCCGTGTTCATGATCAGGCGCACGCCCGGCTCCACCTCGCGCATCGACATCGGCACCGTCCAGTTGTCCCACGCATGGATGCCCGGCGACTTGACCAGCCCGACCATCGTCGCCGCCTGTGCACCGCGCTTTTCGTAGGCCAGGGTGCGACCGGGCACGCTCACCTTCTTCGCCCATTCGTCCGCGCGCTCCTTCAGTTCACGCTCGGCCAGCTGCTTGATGGTGTTCGTCTCGCTGACATTCCATGCCCGCCGCACCAGCACGTCGATGGCCTCGGTGATCTCGGGCTTGTTGGACTTATCCAGTTCGCCAGCGCCCACGTTCGGGCTGAAGGCATCGTTCTCCAGACGCATCAGAGACAGGAGCGCGCCGGTTAGGCCGCGATCCATCGCCCGTGGCGAGAAAGGCGTCACCGACTGTGCTTCCACATGCTTGTAGAAGGTCGCGTGGTAATGCTCGAAGGTCTCGTAGTGTGAGAGGTCGCGCGGACGCGCCCATGTGAGCACCGTGCAGACCAAGCCGGGGAAGGAACGGCCCACGCGGCTGGTGGCCTGGATGTACTCCGCCGTGCCCTTGGGCTGACCGTTCACCGCCATCAGGCCCAAGCGATTCACGTCCACGCCTACCGACAGCATGTTGGTCGCCAGCACCACGTCGATCGCGCGGGTATCGCCCTCGCTCCATTTCGTCACGTACTTCCCGGTGGCCGCGTCGAGCACGGCCTTGAACTTGACCTCCAGATCGTCGAGGTACTTCGGGATGTCCTGGCTGGAGACGCGCGACGTCAGCTCACGGATAATATTGACGCTACGCTGCGCGAGTGCGGGCCGTTCGACCATGCTCATCTGCACACGGTAGGAACGTGTCTGCACGTCGTCCTCCGCCAGGCGCCGCATCCCGCCCAGTTCTCGCAACGAATTGAAGTAGCCGACCATCGTCATGTACGGGTCGGCGGGCTCGCCGAAACGATCGAACAGGGCCTGGGCTGCGGTAAGGAAGGCGGTATAGACGCGGATCAGCATCGCTGGCCGTGAGCTGCCGGGCGAGCAAACGCCGAGGTAGCGCCGTCCGGGCCGCTCTTCGATCGGGCGCTGCACCGAGAAGTAGTTGTCCTCCACGTCCAAGCCGTGCGGTGGGAACACCGACACGCGCCGCATGAACACGTTGTTCACCTGTTCCTTGGCTTTACGCACCGTCGCTGTGGACGCGACGATCTTCGGCTTGACCGTTTTGCCATCGAGCGTCCAGCCGGACAGCTCATCGACGGCAGATTCGTATAGCCCGACCATCGTGCCCAACGGGCCGCTGATGAGGTGGAACTCGTCTTGGATGATCAGATCGGGCGGGCGAAGGGGGCTGACATGCTTCACCACCGCCGCAGGTAATCCTTTCGCGGCACGATGACCTGTATTGCATTCGCAGTCAGGCCAGAGCAAACCGTGGCGCTCGCATTCCTGGCTCACACGACCGAACAGCGTGCGCACCTGACCACGCCACGCCATCATGGCGAACTTGTCCACGGTGGCGATCATCATCGTCGGCGGGCGGTGGTAGATCTCCTCGTCCACCGTCAGCACCGGGATGCCGGGGTGCGGCGACTTGCTGGATTTGCCACGGGAGAATTCGCAGTGGCCCTTCTTGTCGCCGCAATAGACCAGCGTGCGCCCGCGGTTCTTGTCGACTTCCACGTCGCGCCCCGGCGCGATGTCGGAGCCGCACCACGGGCAACTGGTCAGTTGCACGGGTGACGCCGCCCCGGCGTGGTGTTTGCCGGGATTGCGGATGTCCTCAATGGCGCGGTGGCTGTCATCGGTAGTGCCCGGCGTCACCTTGTTGCCGACCCACAGGCCGATGGTGAATGGCTCGTGGCCCAAGGCGGAATCGCCGCTGGCCAGTGCCTCTCGCCGCAGCATCTCCATCGCACAGATCAGCGCGGTGGCACGCTGGAACTGCTGCAAGGTCAGCAGGCGCAGCGTGTAGCGCATGATTACGGCCAGACCGCGCGAGCCGTCGTAGCCGCCGAGTTTGCCTTGCAAGCGGCGGATCGCCATCGTGAACGCCGCCACGCCCAGATAGGCTTCGGTTTTGCCGCCGCCGGTGGGGAACCACAGCAGATCGGCATGGGCTTCCATCGGCTGCACACGATCCGAATGCATGGGGTCGGCCAGCGACGGGATCGACAGCAGCAGGAACGCCAACTGGAACGGACGCCAGCTCCGGTTCTTCGGCAGGTCGAATTGATCGACCCTTACGTCTCGCCCACGCCGCACTTCGAGCGCGTACAGGCTTCGTACGCGCTGGATTGCCATCGCCCGATTGGCAAAACGGAAGGCGGCCAACGCTTTTTCATCATTCTTCAGCGTATCGATGCCCTGCTGCAAGCGCGATTGGATTTCCTGACAGCGATCCAACGCCTGCGCGGCCTGTGCGTCATATCCGACCACATCCTCACCGATGCGCTCGCGCTGCTCGGCGATCCATACCGCGTAGTCCTGCGTCAGCACGTTCAGGGCATCGACCAACTCGGTGACGCCAAGTGTGGCGAGCCGCTGCATGTCGAGCAGGCCACTCGCCAGCATCTCCTTCATCGCCGGGCGGTCGGCGGGATCAAGACCCGGTGTCTCCGTGACCTGTACCTCGTACTGCGGTAGCACGGTGGTGCGTACCTCGGTGGCCAGCGTCACGTCATCCGCCATCTCGGCGTGGACGGCGATGCCGTGCCCCACCGCAAACTCCACACGGTTGCGGTAGATCATCTCCAGCGATTCGCGTTCGGTGTCCATACCATCGGCGTCCAGCACGGGGCGGCGGCGAAAGATAGCCCCAGTGGCAGCCTCCACTTCCGCGCGCACGATCAGTTCCGGCTGGAACAGCCAGGCCGTATCGCGGTTAGTGTCAGGTTCCTGCTGCGTATTCACCAGGAACAGCGTCACCAAGCGGTCGCCATTGGCGTTCTTGGCGCGGACGGAACCCTGTATCCGCACCGCCGGACGGTTTGCATCCGGTGCCTGATGGTGAACCACACCTTCGGTCAGCGGCAGCACCAGCTTCCCGCCACAGGGAATGCGCTGCCAGACCTTGGCCTTCTGTCCATTGGGGCGAGTCAACTCGTGCTCCCCGTTGGGCACACGCTCGTAGCTGCCCCACCGCGCCTCGACCTCGATGCGTTCCACGTCGCCATCCACACAGAAGGTCATGCCAAAGCTGCTGGGCACCAGCGACTGATTGCTCGCGGCGTCGATTTCGTCCGAGCTGTCCGATTCGGGTTCCACCCGCCCGGTCGCCGTACCGAACTCGGCACCGGGTTCGTGCTGGCCGGGGACAATGGGGTCGGAGGGTTCCTCGACTTCGTCCTCGGCCAGCGGGCCTTCCAGCCCTTCAATGCCTCCCTGAGCATCATCACGCGGTGCCAACTTGCCGACCAGATAACGGTCGCGCACGCCCATGTCCAAGATGCGTTCGTGCGGGCCACCCGCCGGGCCGAGCAGGTCGTCCATCACCGCCAGTTGCAGCAGTTCACGGATGTAGGCTCGATCCTCGACCGGCGGCACGCCAGTGACGGTCTGGTGCAGCGCAGTGGACAAGGCCGCGACGAACTCGTCCCACTGGACGCGTCCGACGTTCCCCGACGATGGCGGTGCCAACGAAACACTGGCCACCGGCACCGGAGCGCCGGTGGCGGACAGCCGGTCAAAGAAGATCGTGGTGGTTTCGAGGTCGGAGCGAAGCCGCAGCACGTGCCCGGCACGGACGATCTCGCCGGCAGGATTGAGCACGAGCACCCAATCGTCCTCGGCAATGGCCTGATACAGGGAACTATCGCCCTTCAAGACCAGGGTGTAGGGCGCGAGCCTGCGATGGGTGCCGAGACCCTGATCGAAAGCAACCCATGCGTTGATGTTCGTACTCACAGACATGTAGAGCCTCACGCTTTCCTGATGGAAACGAGTGTTCCCAAGTGCGCCATGTTTTGCGCTCGGCTTTTTTTCTTGTAGCCCAGCGCATCACAAACTGCTTCGATCTTCTGGCAGAAGATGTCCGCATTCAGCGGAATCATCCACAGATCGCCGCCAGCTTTATCCCGATTGGTGCTCTGCCATTGCATCTCGTCATTGAGCGGATGCTCCGGTCTGAATGGGTGAATATTGAAAATCTTGTGGTCGACCTTGGTTATCCAAGACGCACCGACCTCCGTGATGGCTCCCCACGAGACCTTCGTGTTCTCGCTCGTCACGAAGAGCACGAAAATCTTCTGGGTCGAGTAGCTTTCAACGAAGAACTCTCGGAGGTAGTCATAAATCTCACGACCTTCCGGAACCCGGCACACCTCTTCGTCGCAGTTCGTGTAAAGGATGTCATCGGCAGGGACGTTGTTGAGAACCAGCATCTGATGAATGATGTCGGCAAACGGTTTGTCCGGATAGGTTTGGCTGATGAGGATTTTCTTCTTTTGGGAATCCACTGCCGCTTTCAGCCCGAGGTCTGGACTATTCGCGTTGATGGATTCGGAAATCGCCTTCTCCATCGCATCACGCGGAATCTTCACCCCCAATTTCGCCAGTGCGCTCGCCGCCTCTTCGCTGGCCTTCTTACGGAAGGCATCCACCGATGCCCGCAATCTGGCTTCGGCATCCCTCTGCACCTTCTCTTTCTGCTTCTTCTTCTCGGCGTTCAAGAGATCCGTGTATGTCTCTCGCCGCTTGAGAATATCGGCAAGCAATTCCCTTCTTACGTATTCGCGCACCGCTTCATAACGCGGATCGTCGGACTTGTAGCCCTGACGGTTGCTCAATGCCATGTCCGGCAATTCAGTCAACTCGAACAGATCGACGTGCAACTGGCCGACGACATAGACTTCGTTCAGCTTGTTCTGGCCGACGACGGGGAGAATGTTGAACTCGCCCATTTTTTCATTGGCGAACAGTGAAATGAAGTTGTCTGGAAAGTCGGTCATCTCCGCCTTCCGTCCGCGGGTGGTCTTGTAGGTTCCGATCCAACCCAGGACTTCGAGCGAGTATTCGTATTCCTTCCCGTCGTTGGCCTTCATGGTGACGGGCAAAATCTTCGCTTTCTGTGGCGAGACGAGATCGTTCCGCTTTTTCGGATAGCTGTCAGTGACTAGGTTGCCCAGTGATGCGAATCTGTCGCCCAGCGTGATCAGCGTGCATAGCTCGCCCATGACGCTGCGGTCGAAGTCGTCGATCGTCACGCTTTCGTTGCCGCGAATGACGTGTATCCGGAAGCCTGAATCGACCAGTGGGAATATCTTGAGGAGATTTCGCTTCACGGCTGCCAACGTCTTGTGCAGCCGATACTGCGGATGGCGCATGATGATGGCGGAGCCATGATTCTTGATGCGCTCGAAGACGACCTTGCCATCTGGAATGGCCTTCAGTTCATGCCCATTTTCCGGATGACGAGTCAGCACGAATCCCGACTTTTCCCCTTTGGCGACGGTCAGGACATCGACGTTCTCGGATACGGAAAGCGCCGCCAGCTTGCCGACGCCCTTGCGTCCCATTTTGCGGCGCTTTCTGGACTTCGTGAGTGAGTCCTTCTCTGTCGTCCTCGACACACCTGCCACATTCAGGTACTTGGTGATGTCGCCCGCCTTGTAGGACATGCCGTGGCCGTCATCTTCGACACGGATGTCCTCCTTGCCGGCAATGATGTAAACGTTCTTCGCGTCAGCGTCATACGCATTGGCGATCAACTCCGCCAAGACGTAGTAGATGTTCGTGTAGAGGTTCGGCCCAAGCAGTTCGAGGATGCGCGGATCGACTTCCAGTCGGTACTTTTTCATTCTTCTTCCTCTGCAAGGAAACGATAACGTGCGCCACGCCTTTCGCCTTGTCGCTCGACTTTTCCGCCCGTGATCAGGTCGGTTATCGCGGCGTTCCACTGACCGTCCGTGATGCCGGTGGCGGCGAGGACGTCGGCCTTGGCGTGCCAGCCGTCCTGCACACTCAGGAAACTGAGGATCGTCGTGGTGGGCGTCGCGCCATTGCTGCTGGCAGTAGTCCCTGTCCCGAAGTCGAGTGAGGGCTGAGCCGTTGCGGCGTTGGTGGTGCGACCGACACGCGGGGCACGCGTTAAAGCGCGTGGCGTGGTGTCGCCGTGCAACCCTTCGGCGACCTGTTCCTCGTAATTTTGGTGATTCAGCTCCAACAGGCGACGTAGTACCTCTCTTGCGAGTCCAGTCTCAAGCCCCAGGCGCCGGCCTCTACCGATCTCTCGAAACTCATACTCAACACTTAGGTCATTCCATCCGTACGCCAGCAGCACCTGCGAATCCACATCCTTCAAGGCGGCTCTAAGATCCAAAATGTCAACATCAGAATTGGCTCTGTCGTGAACCCTGTCCATTAAAGCGCCGATGCCATAAGCATGCGTACGCATGGCGGCTCTCCGCTTGGAGTCAAAAACTTCTGCGGCCCTTTCTATCCCACCCACGCTTCTAGGGTGGGGAAATGTCAAGTAGTCAGATGGGTTGTATCGGCGGCTCCCGCTAGGCATGGTCGAGCAATAAGCCCAACACCATTCGGCGTGGATAGACGAAATTAGTACCCCTAACTCGCGATAGCTTTCCGATGCAACAACCGTATGCGGCCCGGAAAATACCTGATCGGCGTCAACAAAACAGAATGCGAGATGCTTCGAGGGAGACGGTTGAAAAATTACTCGTGACAAGCCAGAAATTGCCGTATAAAGACTTGTGCATCTTTCAGCGTATTGCCACCATCGTTCGCGATATGGACGTCTCTTTTGCTTCTCTCGTTCGGGCCTCACTCTCTCAGCGATGCGACGAAGGCACTGCTCATAATCCTCGGCCACTTTGCCGTCAAAGCTTTCGGAGAAATTTTCCCTTGAGAGCGGCATGCCGCCGAAGTCAATGATAAATTTCTTAGCCTCTTGGGTGGGGCTGTCCACAAAGTCTTCGCCTCTCAGAAATTTCCTTATGATTTCTTGAGACTTCGATGAGCCTTCTATGAGTTCACTGGCTTCGTGGGATTCGAGCACAAAACCAGCCCCAAGAATATTTGAACCCTGAAACGCTCTTCCCTTGTTTTTAGCTAAAGCAAACGGCTCAGCAGATGCCGGCGCATCGGCGGTCAAACTTGCTCCAATGCTTTGGACCAACGAATTGCCGAGCCATACCTCTCCTTTCCATGTCCCACTAAAAATCCATGCAAGTGATATCGTCACTGCGGCGGCGCCGGGCCACTCAAGAAGTGGAATGGCTTTATATATCTGACATCCGGAATGGATTACCCTGTTAAAACCTGTCCTGCGACTATCTCCCTCTTTAACTGCGCTTGTTGCGATAAGTCCCCAAGTCCCATTTCTTCTGAAGATTTGGGACACTCTGATAAAAAAGAAGGCGCATAGGTTTGCATTCGCACTTCCGTCCGTGGTGACAATGTTGGTGAGGTATTCAACATAGCTCTGACCAAGAGCGGCACGCATTCTTCGCCCGCCGAGAAAGGGGGGATTGCCAACGATACCGTCGAAGCCTCCACGGTCGCGCCCGAACACCTCCGGAAACACCAACGGCCAATGGAAAGGCCGACGCGCGGGCTTGTCAGCGGGCAGATCGGTCGAAAGCGCCGCGACCGATCCCCTTCGCATCAAGGCGAGCATGTCGCGGTCGCCATCGATGGCCTGTCCAGCCTGGACGGTCAGCGAGGTCAGCGCGTTCTCCAAGCCTGCGCCATTGCCCCCCAACGCGAACACCTCGCCGATGAACGCATCGGCGATGCTCTCCGGCACTTCCAGCCTGCGACGTGCGTCGGCGTCCAAATGCGCCATCACTTCTACGTCGTGGATGTCGCGGATGGGCATTTCGCGCAACCGTTGCCGCAGTTCGATGGCCTCGCGCACGGCCTGTTCGATGTTCTGGCCGAATAGGCGTAGCTGGCCCTGGCCTGAGGGGGTAATCGAAAGCTGCGTAAGCTGATCCAACCGATGGATGCCGAGCAAGCTGTCGCCACAGCGCAGGTTGTGGTCGAGGAAGCCGAAGGGCCGCCCCTTCGCCAGCGTCACCAGCCAGATGGAGAGTTTGGCCAGTTCCACCGCCAACGGGTTCAGATCGACGCCGTAGAGGCAGCGTTCGGCGATGAAGCGACGGGCGACGACGGTGCGCGCCTCGGTGTCGCGCGGCAACACTTCGACGGTGGCATCGGCTTCGATCACTCGCCCATCGACGCCGACCGTGTGGCCGCGCGCTTCGGCGTGCGCCCATGCCTCCACCAGCCGGTCGGCCAACCACCGGCAGGCTTGCACGAGGAAAGCGCCCGAACCCATCGCCGGGTCGCATATCTTCAAGTCGAGCAGCTCGGCGGGTGATTTCAGCGCCCACGCCGCGCGTGGCGTGCCCTGCGCTGGGCCGACATAGGCGATGGGCGTGAGCGTTTCGGCGACGACGGCCTCGGTGAGGGACTTCGGCGTGTAGTGGGTGCCTGTCTCGCGCCGGTCGGAGCCGGTGGTGACGATGAAGGCACCGGCGGGATAGACCAATGGGTAGCCCCAAGGGTCGGTGCGCACCAAATGGCCGAACGGTTTGATACGGTCGCGCAGTGCTGTGTCGCCATTACAGGCCGTCAGCAAGCGATCGGCGAGCGCATCATCCACGGGGCGGGCCAGATCGTTGCGCACGCGGCTGGCGGAACTGCCGGAACGCTGCTGGAGCAGTTCGGCCAAGCGCGCGGCACCATCCAGCCGTGCGGATTCGAGTTCTGCCAACGTCACCCAAGGCGACTGGGCACTCTTGGTGCCGTCGAGTTCCAGCGTGACCTCGGCGGTGCGCTTGACAGTGCGCTCCAGCAAACCCTCATAGACGTAGCCGATCTGCTCCACGTCCAATGCCCGATACGACAGCGTGCGCCCCTGGAATTGCTGGATGGCTTCGAGCAACAACAACACCGTGCGGTTGTCGATCGGCAGTGGCTTAGCGACGTCGGTGCGCCAAATGGAGCCACGGGCGCGGCCTTCAAGGAAGGGGAAGCGGTCTGGATTGAACAGGGAGCCGCCCAGCGCGGGCAGGCGCAGGTTTTCATGCTCGATGCCACCATACACGGCGCGGAAGAGCGCCAGCATGCGCGACCACGCATCCCAGCGGCGCTCCAGAATCTCGTCCGATTCGGCGCGCAACTGCATGCGCAAAGTCGAGAGCGCGTAGTTGGCTTCGTAGCGTTCGTCGCCCAAGAGCAGCAGGCCCCGCTCTTCGGCGGAGAGCAGGAAGACCAGCCGCATCATCACCGTCAGCGCAGCTTCGTAGAGTTCGGCTTCTTTCACGCCGTGCAGCAGTTCGCGGTCGCGGTCTTGGTCGGCCTTGTCGAGCGACTGGATAAGCACTTCGACCGCGCGCCGCACCTGCTCACCCAAGGCGTCGGTCACTTCGTCCTGATACTTCAGAGAGCGGTCGAAGAGCGCGGGTAACCGTTCCGATTCATCGACGAAGAAGCGCCGGATGCCAAGTAAGTGGACGAAGGCTTGCAGGGTGACGGGTTCCTGCGCCCAGATGCGCGCATACCAACTGGCGAAGGTGGTGACCGCGCCCACTGGCGCATCGACCAGCATCCAGCGTTCGCCGTTGGTGACCAGCCCGAGACGGCAGCCCGTGGCGCGGCAGAGCGTCACCATGCGTTCCGCCGGTGTGCTGGCCCAGCCTTCCAGCTTTTTTGTGGCATCGAGATCGACGTCCGGCCCGTAGGCATGGACGAGCATCAGCGGCACGTCGCCATTGCCAACAGCGGCGAAGTCTGGTGCGAGGCTCACGCCGTGTTCGGGCAACGCGATGATCAGGTGCGTGGCGCACCGGTCTCCGCGTTTGAGTACATCGCCACGACCGTCGTCGTCGAGTTCCAGCCCGCGCGACAGCACTTCGTCGATCCATGCCGTGTGTAGATCGGCGAAGCGGGGATCGTCGGTTTCCAGCGCCTCGCGCCATTCGTCGTAGGCTTGCCGCAGCCGCTTGCGCTTGGCCGCATTGAGTTCTTCCAGTCCCTGTGGGAAGGCTTCTTTCAGAACGGGAACGGCGAGGAACGGGCCGGAAATCTCGATGAGCGAGAGCCAGTCGTGGTGTTGGATATGCGTCACCATTCGGGCTCTTCCACGAAAAATGTGATGGTGACGCCGTCATCGGTGCTCGACCAGCGATGCCCACATCCGCAAACCACGGAGGCATGGAGGTCGATATACGTTTTCAAACCGCACTCCTGGCAATGGATACGAGCGCATTTGCATCCTCGACACTGCCCTGCCAGCCACCAGAAAAACAAGCCATCAAGTGGAACTGCGCCGTCTTGATCTAGAACGATGCAGTCCACGCCACAGGCTGGGCACATCTTCCATTTGTCCGGAACAATCAGATCAAGAGCTTCTTCCACTGAGAGAAGCTCAAGGCCACATCCGACATGGTCTGCTTTCCTCTTGGCGGGCTCCGTCCATCCATTCGCTGCAACGACGATGGCTTTGTTGGCACCAACTGCATCTGCGAGGGCGAGAACTGACTCGACCTCTCTTACATCAATTGGGGTGGCATGAAACTTCGCATCGACGACCATCCTGAGTGAGTGCCCCTTGGCCTCAATTTCGATGAGCACGTCGATTTGCCGTGGCTGGCCGGTAATCTTGTCCGGAACCATAACGTTTCTTTTGACGTTACCGAAGTCGTCGATTTGCTCGTAGAACTCGGCGACGGCCTCCTGATACTCCTGCCAAGTCATCATTTCGCCACCCCCGATGCGGATTCAGGCACGACGAAGATCACCGCGACCGGGAAAGTGCGATCGTCGAGCTTGGCGTAGCGGGATTCGATGGTCTGCGTCTCCATCTTGCGCTCGTCGGGGATGCGCGCGAGGCGCGCTTCCAGCGCGGCGATGTCACGGCGGAGCTGCGTGCGTTCGTCCTCGGAGAAGAGCGAGAGCTGTTCGGGTTGCTCGCCTTTCTTCAACTCGGACTGGATCGCCTGCTCCAGTTCATCAAGGACGGTGCCGATGTCGTCGATTTCCTGCTGCTTGCGGGTCTGGAGCGTGTTGGTCAGGTAGCGGAGACGTTCTTTGGAACGGGCATCCACCGTTTTCAGGATGGCTTCCTGCTGACGGTCGAAGCGGACGCGGAGCGCATCGAACAGGGAGGGAACCGCCGTGATCGGCTTCGCTTCGTCCAACCACTGCTGGACACGGGTGACGCCTTCTTCGCGGCGGAAGGATTGGTCGCGCAGGTAGCCGCCCGATACCGTCAGTTCCTCGTGCAGCCGATGGTGGTTGCCGCCGGTGACGACCAGCCGCGAGACGACGACCACGGCGGGGCCATCGACGAGTGCATCCGGCACGGTACGGACGGTGACGCGGTGCAGTTTCTTCACGTCGTCCTGCGCCCAGATTTCGGCGCGCAGAAGGCGCAGGCACATCTGCACCAAGCGATGGTTCAGGTGGACGAGCACGACGTCGTCGCGGCCACTGGCGACGGCGTGGCCGAAAGTGATGGGTCGTATCTTCTGGGTGTGCGGGTGGCGCAGCCCTTCCAGACAGCGCGCCCACGAGCCGGATAGCGCAGGCATCCGGAAGACGCTGCCCGAAGGCGCGCCCGCCAGTTCGACGGGTTCTAGCGGCGGACGGCCTGCCAGCGCGAGGCCGGTCTTCACGGCCATCAGGACGTGATCGGGCGTGAGGTGGAAATCCTGCTTGGTGGTGAGCAGGCGTTCGTGCAGCTTGGCGACGCGCTCCTTCAACTCGCGCTCGGCGCGAACGAAGTTCTTGGCCCGTGCGATCCGCGCCTCAGCGAGACGAGTGTCCAAATCCTTCAAGGAGCCTTCGATCAGACCGGACATCTGCGGCGCGATGACCGGATTGACGCTGCCCATGTCGGCGCGCATCGAGTCCAGCTTTCGCAAGGCGCGCAGGATGTCCTCGCCGTGGCCGCCGACCGATGCGCCGTTCGGGCCGCCACCATCGACCGGATGCCAGATCAGCACTTCCTTCTCGCGCTGCCCGTGGCGGTCTATACGCCCGTTGCGCTGCTCCATCACGTTGGGGTTGTAGGGAATCTCCAAGTGGATGAGCCGATTGCAGTGGTTCTGCAAGTCGATGCCTTCGGACGCCGCATCGGTGGCGAGCAGGATGCGGACGGGCGAATCCTGCGGAGAGGCTTGGAACGCCGCCTTGATGGGTTCGCGCTCTTCTTGGGAGAGACCGCCGTGGAGCAGGCCGAGACGCTCACTACCGAAGCCGTGGCTGGCGAGGATTTGCTGCATCCACTGGTGCGTGGCGCGGTACTCGGTGAACAGGATCACCCGGCGGTCGTTCCACTCGCCGTTGGTCTTGAGATTGACCGTGAGCCAGTCGAGGATGGCTTGGGCCTTGGAGTCGGCCTGATTGCGAGCACGCTGCGCCCATGCCCTCAAGTCATCGAGCATCGCCCGCTGTTCCGGCGTCAGCGGCATCGAGCGGCGCGTGGCTTCCTCAATGGCTTCGGCGTGTGCGTTCTCGACTTCCCTGTCGTCGGCGTAGTCCTCGTCGGCCTTCAGGATGGCCTTGTGGAGGATGCGCTCGGCCATCGCATCCGGCTTCGCGGGCCGTACTTTGGACAACGAGGCGACGTGCTTTTCGAGCGTAGATGCGAATGCTGCTGGCGACGAGAGCAGGCGCTTCTTGAGGAGGCGATTGACGAAGGCCGTGCCGAAGCCGTTGCCCGCTTTCTCGGCGTCCTTTTCGCGGCTGGCGCAGTAGTCGTCCAGTTTGCGGTGAACTTCGCGCTCTTCCGCCGTGTAGGGGACTTCGAGCGCCTGCAAGGTGCGCCGGGCATACAAGGGATTACCGTCCGCATCGAGCAGATCGCTCTTCAAGCGACGGATCATCACCTGGCTCAGGCGCTTTTCGTCTGGGAGGATATTGCGCGCGAAACGCTGGTCGTCGAGCAGTTCCAGCAGCGAGGTGAACGACTCGGTGTAGCCGTTGTGTGGCGTCGCCGTCAGGAACAAACGATGCTGGAAATGCGGGCCGATGGCACGGACGAAGCGCGTGCGCTGGCTCTCCAGCGCGTAGTGCGCGCCTGCGGCGGGCGCGACGTTGTGGGCTTCGTCCACGACCAGCAGATCGAATTTGCGCGGATGGCCGACGTGCGGCGGGATCACGTCGCGCATGGTGCGCAAGCCCTCCCCGCCCTTGGCCCAATCCATCGACGTGATCAGACGCGGATGCGATGTCCACGGATTGGCGTGGATGCCGCGTTCGCGCCGCAACCGTTTGATGTAGTCCGTGTCCACCACGCGGAATTCGAGGCCGAACTTCTCGAGCATCTCGACGCGCCACTTCTCCTGAAGCGACGCGGGGCAGACGATCAGGACGGTGCGCGCGCGATGCCGCAACAGCAATTCCTGAATGACCAGACCTGCTTCAATAGTCTTGCCGAGGCCCACGTCGTCGGCGATGAGCAGGTTGACGCGCGCCATGTCGATGGCGCGCACCAGCGGGTCGAGCTGGAAGTCTTCGATGCTGACGCCGCTGCGGAACGGCGCTTGGAGAAATCCGCGGTCGGCGTTGGTGGCTGCGCCCCACCGCACGGCCTCAAGGAAGGCGTCGAGCATGCCCGAATCGTCCTGACCCGTGACCGAAGGCAGGCCCGCGCGCTCGATGACCTGAGCGCCCGGCTCGATCTCCCAGACGACTTCAAGTTCTTCGCCAAGACCGTCCTCGTCGATCGACGAGAGCGTCACGCAGTGTTGGGGCGCGGCGGTTTCCAGCCCGGCGGCATCGACGTCGGCCACCACCCATTGACGACGGCGCACCTCGACGAGCTGCCCTGGCTCGGGGCGAGCGCGATATGTCTGAGGTTGCCGTTCGTTCTGGGCATCCATGCGATGGCCATCTTCCTTATCAGTTCTTTTCGTTCACACCGGGCGACGTCGCGCGATGCTTCAAGTCGGCCAAAGCAACCAGTTGTGCGACGGTTTGGGCGGCCTCGGTCGGCGACTCGTGCGACCAGAATCGAAGCACCGTCCAGCCGAGGGATCGCAGACGGTCGTTCGTGTCCGCATCCCGTCGCTGGTTCGCTTCGATCTTTTCCCGCCAGAACTCCGCGTTCTGCTTCGGCCAGGTGGCGTGTTCTGGACAGCCATGCCAGAAGCATCCATCGACGAAGACCGCGATCCTTCGACCGGGAAACGCAACGTCGGCGACGCGACGGGGCTTTCTCAGCACTTCGTAGTCGATCCTGTAGCGCAGACCGATGCGATACATTTCCTGCCGCAGCGCAAGTTCGGCGTCCGTGCCCGTCTGCCTCACCTTCGCCATGCGGCGACTGACATCGGATGATGAGGGCACGAGTCCGGGCATCCAATAGTCCTCGTCAGTCCATCACTTGGCCGGAACCGACGCGAGGTGCTGGTCGATGCTGCGAGCGATGGCGCGACCGAGATCGACGGGCACTGCATTGCCGATCAGCCGACCGAGCACCTTGAAGCTGACCTCACCACGCTTCGGGATGAATTTGTAGTCGCGTGGGAAGCTTTGCAAGATCGCGGCTTCACGAAGAGAGATCGCCCGATCCTGCTCGGGGTGGCCGAAGCGGCCATTGCCGAACCCATAGCATTGGGTCGTCATCGTCGGCGCAGGCTTGTCCCACTCCATCCTTCCGTACACGCCTGGATATGTGCGACCGCTGTCGGCGCGGTGGCATTCAGCGACGAGGCTCTGCGGCCAATCGCGCCAAGTACCACCCGGCTTTGAAACCTTGATCCGCTTGAGGTTTGTGTCAGACAGCGTCGAGGTGACGTGCAGTTTGTCCTTGGGCGCAGACTCACCTGCGCTGAGAGGACGCAAGCGTCCGATGGCTTGCTTCACCGTCTTGGGTTTCTTTAGCGTCGGTTCAATCATCTTGATCTTGCCGTGCTTGGAGGCCAGCAACACCATCCGACGTCGCGTCTGCGGAACGCCATAGACAGAACTATCGACGACGTCGTGCCAAACCTCGTAACCGAGTCGTTTCAGCGTATCGACGAAGTCGTGAAACACCTCGTGCTTGGCGACGGTCGGCACGTTCTCCATCGTGATGACATCGGGCATCGCGCCTTCAGCGAGACGCGCAAACTGGTAGAGCAGACCCCACTTGCCATCCTTGCCATCGAGTTCGTAACGCTGAGCATACGTAGAGAACGGCTGGCACGGTGCGCAGCCCGCCAAGATCGTCACATCGGCGTCGCCGAACAACCCATTGAGTTCATCGGTCGTGACAGTGCTGATGTCACGCTCAAGGAATCGGGCTTTGCCGTTGTTCTGTTCATAGGGGAAGCGACAGGCGGGGTCGAGATCAATGCCCGCGACGACGGGGAACCCTTCCAAAATGAAGCCATGCGTCAACCCGCCTGCGCCGCAAAATAGATCGACACACGCAATTTTTTTTTTCATGCCAATCCCCCTTAGTTTCATCTCAATCGCTATTTGGGGGATCAATCTCCAGAGATACAAGAAATCCTCATCCCCCCATCCGGGCGTGCGCGGGTCGATTTTAGCCTGTTTCTCCCCAGTGCGATTATGCGACGGCGCCTTTGGCACTCAACTGCGTTCCGCATGGCCCGCCCAATAGATCAAAAGTTCAGCCTGCACGACGCATAGGAATGACATTGGCGTCGAGCCTCAGAGAATCCAGATAGTCCGCCCAGGACTGCATCATCTTGCGGCGCTCAGTCAGATGCGCAGTACGGTTGTAGGCGCGCCCCAGAGGATCCCGAACCGCGTGCGCAAGTTGATGCTCAATGTAGTCCGGTCGGAAGCCCAGAACCTCGTCCAGGACTGTTCTCGCCATAGCCCTAAATCCGTGACCGGTGATGGTGTCACCATCGAAGCCAAGATTCCGCAACGCCGCATTGATCGTGTTCTCACTCATCGGGCGCTTCGAACTTCTAACTCCCGGGAAAACAAATTCGCTCCGGCGCGTGAGAGGCTTCAGATCCTCGAAGATCTCTTTCGCTTGGGACGAGAGGGGCACGATGTGGGGTGTGCCTGTCTTGCTGGCAACAAAGCGCCACTCTGCTTTTTCAAGATCGACATCCTCCCACCGAGCCTTTCGCAACTCCCCAGGCCGCACGAAGAGCATTGGTCCCAGCTTCAGCGCCGCCAAGGTCACCGGCGACCCCTGATAAGAATACATTGCCCGCAGCAGATCACTGATCTGCGCAGGATCGGTCATGCTCGCGAAGTGTTTGGTCTGCGGTTGCTCCAACGCTCCGACCAAGCTATCGGCTGGGTTTGATGTCGCCCGTCCAGTGGCAATCGCATAGCGAAACACACGACTAGCAAGCGAGCGCGTCCGTTGCGCTGTCTCGGCAACGCCGCGCTTCTCCAGCTTGCGCAACGCCGCCAGCAGCACCGGCGCTGTCACGTCCGTGATCGGGATATGGCCGATGCTCGCCAGATCCTTCTCGATCAGGCGGCGCTCGCGTTTTACCGACCCTGGAGTCAGCCCCTCCTTGGTTCGCTTCTCAAGCAGTTCAATGGCTATCGCGCTGAAGGTAGATTCGGCTCGCTCGGTCTGCGCGGCTCGCTCGATACGAGCCACCTGGGCCGGGTTAGCGCCGCCCTTAACCAATGCCCGCAGCCGATCCCGCTCGGCTCGCGCCTCGCCGAGCGACATGATCGGGTACTCGGCCAGCGTGATCATGCTTGCCTTGCCCGAGTGGCGATAGCGATAGCGCCACACCTTCGACCCGGACGGCCGCACTTCGATGCACAGGCCATTCGTGTCGGCGACGCGGTAAGCGTCTCCGCGTGGTTTCAAGGAGCGCAGCTTGGTATCGGTCAGCATGTGAGTCAGACGATTGTGAGTCATCGGGCATAGACCATGTCCGTTGACTCACAGCCTGACTCACTTCGATCCTGAATTCAAGTGGATCAACTTGGACTGTGTTACACAAAAAAACCCGCATATAGCGAGGTTTCTCGGGGATCATCGGACTAATCCGGACAACCCTGGACTGCTTAGTGGTGGGCCCACCAGGATTCGAACCTGGAACCAAAGGATTATGAGTCCTCTGCTCTAACCGTTGAGCTATAGGCCCGGCGCGGGTGGGTTGCGAGATGCGAGGCATGTCGGACCTTCCAGCTGAAGCGAAAGTTTACCTGTCCGCGTGCGTCGCTGTCTGCTGTGCGTCGGCACCGTAACGGTCGATGGCCACGCTTACGCTGCGCAAACAAGAAAACCCAGCGGCAGCCGGGCTCTTCACGCGCAAATCCCGAATCCCGAATCCACCAATCCCAGCCGCTAGGCCATCTCGAGCTGCCCGTCGATCAACTGACGACCGGTACGGAACCCGTGCGCGATGGCGTCCTGATACGTCGCCCAACCCGGCCCCTGGCCGCCGACGCGTGGCTGGCGCTTGCCGCCGAGCGCATACACATCGACCCACAACGTCCACTTGGCGTCCGGGGCTGCCTGCTCGGCGCGTACGCGAATCTCGTGGTCGCGGTACGTGGTGGTTTCAAAGCGGCTTTGCCTACTCATAAGACGATCCCGTTTCCGTTCGCCCATCACGTTAGAAGTGCCGGGTAGAACGCGATGTGAGCTTGGGAGAAACCTCGCTTTAATGTTGCGGCACGGTGTTGCTTCGTCGCCGATACGTGAAGTCCACAGGATCGCGTCATCTCGCACAATGCGCCTTACGAGGATCTCCGAACACGCCTCGCCACCTGCGTGGCCCATCACGCAACAGCCCCGCGAGTGCGGGGCTGTTGTGATTTACTGCACGGATACGACCGAGATGTCAGTCGATGTCGAGGAACGAACGCAGCTGTTCCGAACGGCTCGGATGACGCAGCTTGCGCAGCGCCTTGGCTTCTATCTGACGAATCCGCTCGCGGGTGACGTCGAACTGCTTGCCGACTTCTTCCAGCGTGTGATCGGTGTTCATGTCGATACCGAAGCGCATCCGCAGCACCTTGGCCTCGCGCGGGGTCAGACCGGCCAACACATCACGCACCGTCTCGGAGAGATTGATGTTGGTGGTGTTGTCGATCGGGGACTCCACATTGGTGTCCTCGATGAAGTCGCCCAGATGCGAATCCTCGTCGTCGCCGATCGGGGTTTCCATCGAGATCGGCTCCTTGGCGATTTTCATCACCTTGCGGATCTTGTCCTCGGGCATGTCCATTTCCTTGGCCAGTTCTTCCGGCGTGGCCTCGCGGCCGAACTGCTGGAGCATCTGACGGGAAATGCGGTTCAACTTGTTGATCGTTTCGATCATGTGCACCGGAATACGGATGGTGCGCGCCTGATCGGCGATCGAACGGGTGATGGCCTGACGGATCCACCACGTCGCATACGTCGAGAACTTGTAGCCGCGACGGTACTCGAACTTGTCCACGGCCTTCATCAGGCCGATGTTGCCTTCCTGGATCAGGTCCAGGAACTGCAGGCCGCGGTTGGTGTACTTCTTGGCGATGGAGATGACCAGACGCAGGTTGGCCTCGACCATTTCCTTCTTGGCCTTGCGCGCCTTGGCTTCGCCATAGGCCATCGCACGGCTGATTTCCTTGATCTCGCCCAGGGTCAGGTAGTTGGCCTTCTCCATCTCGATCGAGCCCTGCTGCTCGGAGACGATCTGATCCTTGACGTCGCGCAGCGCCGACGACCACTTCTGCTTGCGCTTGAGGGCGTCTTCCACCCACTCCAGGTTGGTCTGATTGCCTTCCCAGGAACGGATGAAGTCCTTGCGCGGCATGCGTGCCACGGTGGTGGCCAGGTGCAGCACCTTGCGCTCGTGATCCTTGATGCCGTTGACCACGCCACGCAGCTGAGTGACCAGCGCATCGGTCAGCGGCAGCGGCAGCTTGAGCGTGGTGAAGATGGCGGCCATGTCCTCGCGCGCCTTCACCACCAGCTTGTGCTCGGCGCCGTTCTTGGCATAGACCTTCTTGAACTTGGCGTATTCGTTGGCCAGGTTCTCCATGCGCGTGGCGACTTCCAGCGGGTCCGGGCCGGTCGGGCCGGCCTCTTCCTCGGCAGCGTCGTCGTCGCCGTCTTCGGCGTCGTCATCGTCCGCAGCATCGTCTTCGGAAACGGCAACCGGGCCAGCGGCGGCCAGCGCCGCGGCAGCGGCGTCGGCTTCTTCGATCAGGTCGTTGAAGCCGACCACGATCTCGGCCAGACGCTTCTTGCCTTCCTTGTGCGCTTCGTAATCGGCGAGCAGCATTTCGGTCGACAGCGGGAACACGCCCAGCGCTGCCTGGACCTGGCTCAGGCCTTCTTCGATGCGCTTGGCGATGGCGATTTCGCCTTCGCGGGTCAGCAGCTCGACCGTACCCATCTCGCGCATGTACATGCGCACCGGGTCGGTGGTGCGACCACCTTCGGTATCAAGCGCGGTCAGCGCGGCGGCGGCTTCTTCGGCGGCGGTATCGTCAACTTCGCGGTTGCCGGTGTTGCCATCGTTGAGCAGCAGGGTTTCGGCATCGGGGGCAACTTCATGGACATCGATGCCCATGCCGTTGATCATGCTGATGATGTCTTCGATCTGCTCCGGGTCGACCAGGTCGTCGGGCAGGTGGTCATTGACTTCGGCGTAGGTCAGATAGCCCTGTTCCAGGCCCTTGCTGATCAGTAGCTTGATGTCGGATTGCTGGGCAGGACGTTCGTTGGCCATGAGTGCTCGCGCCACCGGCTTTGAGATTGGAAAGAGAACCTAGCATTATACCAGCGTGAAGCCCGGTCTGCCGGAATCAAGACGGGACCGCTGGTAGAACTGCGTTGCTAGGGTCTGAGGAGGAAGGTCACCGGGCCATCGTTGACCAGGTCGACAACCATATGGGCACCGAAGCGCCCGGTTTCCACCCCGCCGTGGTGTTTTTCGCGGCAGATCGCCACCAATTGATTGAACGCCCGTTCAGCCTCCTGCGGCGGCGCGGCGGTGCTGAAGCCCGGCCGGTTGCCGGAGCTGGTGTCGGCCGCGAGCGTGAACTGGCTGACCAGCAGCAAACCGCCGCCGGTATCGGTGAGTGAGCGATTCATCTTGCCGGCGTCGTCGCCGAACACGCGGTAGCCGAGCAGGCGTTCGGCCAGACGACGGATCTGCGCGTCGCTGTCGCCGGGCTCCACCCCGACCAACGCCAGCAGCCCTGGACCGATCTGGCCGACGATCTGCGCATCGACCGTGACGGCGGCGCGGGTGACGCGTTGGATCAGCGCAAGCATGGGCACTCTCAGGCGGCAAACTGTGCCGCGCAGCATGCCCAGCGCCGCCGGTACTGTCACGCATGGGCCTTCGTGCGCTGCGCTGTTTAGAATTGCGCGGATGAAACCAGATGTCCGCGCTCGCCTGCTGTACGCCACCGCCGCCACCGTGGGCCGCCTGCCGTGGCCGCTGCTCAAACGCGTGGCCGACGCGCTGGCCTGGACCTGGCGCAAGCTCAATGCGCGCGAGGCGCGCGTAGCACGCCGCAACCTGGAGTTGGCGTACCCGGAACTGAGCGCGCAACAGCGTGCGCAGCTGCAGGCGCAGATCCTTCAATCGACCGCGCGCCAGACGCTGGAAGTGCTGCGCACCTGGACCCGTCCGCCGGCCGACAACCTCGCGCGCCTGCAACGCAATGGCCAGGAGTTCTACGACGCGGCGCTGGCGTCCGGGCGCGGGGTGATCGTGGCGGCGCCGCACTTCGGCAACTGGGAGCTGCTCAACCAGTGGCTGTCCGAGCGTGGGCCGATTGCGATCGTGTATCGCCCGCCCCAATCCGAGGCGGTGGACGGCTTCCTGCAGCTGGCGCGCGGCGGCGACAACGTGCGCCAGGTGCGGGCCGAAGGCCCGGCGGTGCGGCAGTTGTTCAAGGTACTCAAGGATGGCGGCGCGGTCGGCATCCTGCCCGACCAGCAGCCGAAGATGGGCGATGGGGTGTTCGCGCCGTTCTTCGGCATTCCGGCCTTGACCATGACCCTGGTCAACCGACTTGCCGAGCGCACCGGCGCCATCGTGCTGTACGGCTGGTGCGAGCGCGCCGGGGCGGACCTGCAATTCGCGCTGCATGTGCAGCCGGCCGACCCGGCGGTGGCCGACGCCGACCCGGTGCGTGCCGCCAGCGCGCTCAACGCCGGCATCGAACGCATCGCCCGCCGCGACCCGGCGCAGTACCAATGGACCTACAAGCGCTACACGCTGCGCCCGCCGGGCAGCGGCGAGGCCAATCCGTATGCGACGCAGCGGCATCCGCATTAGCGGGTGCAACGCCGATACAACGGTGCAGTCCAGGGCGGTCTCGCCGCGGGCCGGTAAGCCGAGGGTCGGCAATGGATCGACGCGCGGAACGCGCCTGGGCGGCAGGCGATCTGGCGCTGCGTCAGCGCGGCAAGCGACAGGCTCCGGCATGAGCGGTCACTGGCCAGCCCACTCAATCGTCGTGCGGGTCGGCCGGCGTGGCCAGGATGCGCTGATAGAACGCCAGGTCCAGCCAGCGGCCGAACTTGAAACCGGCTTCGCGCACGGTGCCGGCATGGGTGAAGCCGAATTGTTCGTGCAGGGCGATGCTGGCCAGGTTGCTGGCATCGATGCCGCCGACCAGCACATGCACGCCGCGCTGTTCTGCCTCAGCGATGACGCCCTGCAACAGGGTGCGTCCGAGACCCTTGCCGCGATGGTCGCGGTGCACATAGACCGAATGTTCGACGCTGTACTTGAAAGCGGGCCAGGCGCGAAAGGTCCCGTAGCTGGCGAAACCCATCAAGGTGCCGTCGGCCGCCTCCACTCCGATGACCGGAAAGCCGCCTGCCCGCTTGGCCGCAAACCAGCCGACCATGCTTTCCGGAGGGCGCGGCCGGTAGTCGTACAGCGCGGTCGAGTGGGCGATGGCGTCATTGAAGATGTCCAGGATTGCGCTGGCGTGGCGGGCTTCGCTGCAGTCGATAAGAGACATGGGGTCCAATGCGGGCAGGGGGTGGTGGGATTAAAAGGCATCGCCGGGCGATGAACAACGCAGCCTGCATGCAACCATTCCACGCACATGGCGCAACACAATCTGCCAATGCTGGATGCAGCGTTCCACCCGGCCGTGGCGACTGGCGATTGCGAACCACGCAACAATGGCCGTACGCGGCAGGCAACGGCTGCGGCAGCGCCCCGCCTTGAAGCGGCCGTGGCAATCCCCATCTGGAGTCGTGCATGAGCAGCCCCGTCCCCTCCACCAGCGCACAGGCCTTCGGCGATCCGGCCGCGATCCGCTGCGAGCGCGCCGCCTCCGAACTGCGCGCCGGCCGCCCGGTGCTGCTGACAGCGGCCAGCGGGCAGGCGCGTGCGGTGCTGGCGCTGGACAGCAGCACCGCGCAGTCGTACGCGGCGTTCGCACGTGCGGCGCAGGGCCGCCACTGTCTGTTCATCACCCCGACCCGCGCCCAGGTGCTGGGCTTGAGCGCGCCGCAGGGCGCGCGCGTGGCGCTGGCCGGATACAGCTATGACCAACTCGCCGCCCTGGCCTACCTGCGCGACACCTCGGTGCCGGTGCAGTGGACGCCTGGCGATGCCCTGGACGCAGGCGCGGTGGAGATCGCGCGGCTGGGATTGCTGCTGCCGGCGATACTGGCGGTGGAGCTGCGCGATGCAGACGACCATGCCGCCTTCGCCGGTTGCCAATCACTCACCCTGGACGATCTGGATACCGGCTGCGCCATCTCCGCCGCAGCCGGCTACGAGCTGGTAACGCGCACGCCGGTGCCGTTGCGTGGGCTGGGCATGAGCGAATTCGTGGTGTTTCGCGGCGGCGTGGCGCAGCGCGACCAGGTGGCGATCGTGGTCGGCCAGCCGGACCTCTCGGCGGCGGTGCCGGTGCGCGTGCACTCGTCCTGCCTGACCGGCGACCTGTTCGGCTCGCTCAAGTGCGATTGCGGCGACCAGTTGCAACACGGCCTGGCCAAGTTGAAAGACCTCGGCGGCGGCGTGCTGCTGTATCTGGACCAGGAAGGCCGCGGCACCGGCATCGCCGCCAAGATGCGTGCCTACGGTTACCAGCATGCCGGCCTGGACACCATCGATGCCGATGCGCAGCTGGGCTTCGGCCCGGACGAGCGCCGCTACGGCAGCGCGGTGGCGATGTTGCGCGGCCTGGGCATCGGCCGGATTCGGTTGTTGACCAACAACCCCGCCAAGGCCGAGCGCCTGCGCGCAGCCGGCATCGTCGTCGAGGAGCGCATCCCGGTCACTGGCGACATCACCCCGGAAAACGAGCAGTACCTGCGCACCAAGGCTGCGCGTGCCGGCCACGCGCTGGATGTGGACGCGCTGATTCTGGCCGCCCAGTAACCGCAGCCTGCGCCCGCGACACGGCGGCAGCGTCTGCCTGCGCCGCGCAGCGACTCACGCATGCGTGGCCCTGCAAGGCTGGCGGCCTTGACGGCTGGCCAGCGTCGACAGGCCACAGGCCCGTCATCGAGCAGGACACCCTGCCCCTGGATGCGCCCGCCCTCGGCGCCCGGCTATGCTTGCGCACCGCTTCTGCAGGTCAGCCTTGTGCACGACGTTCCACCGCCGCACCCCGAGGTCATCGTCCCTGCTGCTGCCGCAGCGGTTCAGGCCATCGACTACACGCAGTGGCAATCGCTGCCGCGACGCGGTGCGTATGTGGCCGGCGTCAACGGCGCACTGGCCGGCGGCGGTGCCGGGGCGATCGCCGCCAGCGTCACGGCCATGGTGATGCACGCCTGGCACTACTGGCCGCTGGTGCTGGGCCTGACGCTGATCGCCGCGCTGCTGGGTGCGTGGTTCGCTGTCAAACGCCACCGCCTCACCCACTGGAAACTGGACGATCACGGTCTGGCGCTGCAACGCGGGCACCTATGGCAGAGCGACACGCGCATTCCGATCTCGCGCGTGCAACACGTGGACTTGCGGCGCGGCCCGATCGAACGCGCCACGCAGCTGACCACGCTGGTGGTGCACACCGCGGGAAGCCGGCTTAACGCGGTGGGGCTGTCCGGGCTGGATCAGGGCGATGCCGAGCGTCTGCGCGACCGCCTCGCCCACCAGCTCGACCACCACGACGACGCGCTGTGAGCACCATCGAACACCCCGGCCATGACGAACAGCGCCTGCATCCGCTGTCGTGGGTGTTCGTGCTGCTGCAACAGATCCGCCAATTCCTGATTCCGCTGGCGGCACTGGTGTTGTTCGGCAGTCGGGACGGCAGCCGCGACTCGGCCGATCACATCGCCACCGGTGTGGTGATGGCGGTGCTGGTGGCGATCTCGGTGTTGCGCTATTTCACCTATCGCTATCGCATCGGCAACGACGGCGTGGCAATCCGCAGCGGCCTGCTGGAACGGAGCCGGCGCGATATTCCGTTCGCGCGCATCCACAACGTGGTGGTGCATCAATCGCTGCTGCACCGGTTGGCTGGCGTGGCCGAAGTGCGACTGGAATCGGCCGGCGGGCACAAGCCCGAAGCGGAGATGCGCGTGCTGCGGCTGGACCAGGCGCTGGCGCTGGAAGACCTGATCCGTCGCCGCGCGCATCAGCCCGATACCGCCGCGGCGCAAGTGGACACCGACAGCAACACCTTGCTGCGCCTGCCGATGGGCGAAGTGATCCGGCTGGGGCTGATTTCCAATCGCGGCATGGTGGTGGTGGCCGCCAGCGTCGGTGTGATCTACCAGATGATTCCGCGCCGCACGGTGTCCACCTTCGTCGAACACAACGGCGAGCTGGCGTATCGCTATGTCAGCCAGATCCATCCGGGCACGGCAGGGACGGTGGCGTTGCTGGTGATCGCCACGTTGGCGGTGCTGATCGCGATGCGCGCATTGTCGGTGGCCCTGGCGGTGGCGCAATACCACGGCTTTCACCTGAGCGAATCGGAGCGCCGCCTCACCGTGGAACGCGGTCTGCTGACGCGGATCCGCAGCAGCGTGGCGCTGCGGCGCATCCAGTCGTGGACGCTGTACGAGAGCCGCCTGCATCGCCTGTTCGGTCGCCGCCAGTTGCGTGTGGAAACCGCAGTGACCGGTGCCGGCGATAACGAAGGCAGCGCATTGAAAGAACTGGCGCCGGTCGCCGACCCGCAGCGCTGCGATGCCTTGCTGCAACGCCTGCTACCCGAGATCGCCTGGCCGCCCGCGCAATGGCACGCCATCGCGACGCGGTGCTGGTGGCGACTGAGCCTGCCTACGCTGTTGTTGCTGTTGCCGCTGGTGGCTGGCCTGGCCTGGCACTTCGGCAGTCAGGCAGCATGGTTGCTGCTGTGGGTGCCGTGGAGTGGGTTCAAGGCGCATCGCCAGGTGCAGCGCATGGGCTACGCGGTGGATGCGCGTTACGTGGCCGTGCGCGGCGGCTGGTGGAAGCGCTGGTGGCGGCTGGCCGAGCTGGACAAGCTGCAGGTGCTGCAACTGCAACGCTCGCCGCTGGATCGCCTGTCTGGCACCGCCACACTCTGGCTGGACACCGCCGGTGCCAGTGCAACCGGACCGGCCTTGCGGCTGCGCTTCGTGCCGCTGGCGCAGGCGCAGGCGCTGCAGGCGCAACTCGGCGCCGCGTTGGCGCGGCGCAAGCTGCGCTGGTGATTGGTGATTGGTGATTGGTGATTGGTGATTGGTGATCGGTGATTGGTGATCGGTGATCGGTGATCGGTGATCGGTGATCGGGATCAGCAGCGCGCACCACCGGCAATCAGCGCTGCGCCGGGCCCCAATATCCAAGCTCGCGCCGAATCTGCAGCCCTCGCCACCACGCGCCCAACGGCTTGCGGCGCAGCGTACCGAGCTTGCCGGCGATGAAATCCTCGGTGGCTGCAATCACCCGCTCCGACGACTGCCCGTCGCGATACGGATGGATTGCGTCGGCATAACCGGCGAGCGCGTTGCATAGCGCCGCATCCGGCGCCAGCGCGCGCGCCAGCTGCTGGGGCAACTGCGCGGGCTGTTGAAAATCCAGCATGTGCGGCTGTGGCACGCGATTGCGGAAGGTCACAACCGGTTTGTGCTGCACCACGAACTCGGACACGATCGATGAGGTATCGGAGACCAGCACGTCGGCCGCACGCTGCGCGGCCATCACCTCTTCGGGTTCGACGAAGCGCGCATTGGCCCCCGCCAGCGCGCGATAACGATCGAACAGCTCCGGCGCGCACTTGGGATGCAGGGTGAGCAGCCAGTAATGCGCGCCGCGTGCGATATCGGCAGCGATGACGTCGTAGAGCGCGGGCGCAGCGCTCAAGCGCTCGGTAAAGGTGGAACCGAACAGGACGACCGGGCGTCCGTTGGCTGGCGCGCGCAGTGCGGCGCTGCGTCCGCCATCGTCGCGGAACACCGGGTCGAGCTTGGGCCAGCCGGTTTCGACCACCGCAAAATGCCCTTCGCGCTCGGCAAGCGCGCGGAACGACGCCGTGGTGGCCGGGCCTTGCGTGCAATACAGATCGAACAGCCCGCGCACGCGGAAATGCCCGCGATTGTCTTCGCGCTTTTGCACATTGAACCCGTGAAAGAGCTGCACCTTGGCACCCGACACAAACGGCGGCACCCAGTTGGCCGCGCTGAACACCGCACGCGGACACAACGCCAGCGCCGCGCGCAGGCCGACCGCGTGCACGCCCGGCAACACCAGCCCACGGGCACCGCCCTCGAACCAGGCCGACACGGCGTGCCCGCGGGCCTGTAATGCCTGCGCCAATGGCGCCAGAATAGGCAGCGCGTAACGCTCCGTTGCGAACAGCAGGTATTGAGCCATCACATGTCCTCTTCGACCGCACCCGACGAACGGCCGCGCATCAGCGCCTGCATTATCGCGTTCAACGAGGCCGATCGCCTACGCGACTGTCTGCAC
This sequence comes from Xanthomonas sp. 3058, assembly GCF_014199765.1. Taxonomy (NCBI): domain Bacteria; kingdom Pseudomonadati; phylum Pseudomonadota; class Gammaproteobacteria; order Lysobacterales; family Lysobacteraceae; genus Xanthomonas; species Xanthomonas sp. 3058. The sequence continues at coordinate 37,574 of NZ_JACHOF010000009.1, forward strand.
TCGCTGGCGTTCTGCGACGAGATCGTCGTGGTGGACTCCGGCTCCACCGACGCCACCGTGGCGCTGGCCGCCGCGCAAGGCGCACGCGTGTTGCAGCGCGCCTTCGACGGCTATCGCAGCCAGAAGGCATTTTGCGTCGCGCAGGCCAGTCACGACTGGGTACTGTGTCTGGATGCCGACGAACGCGTCAGCGACACCTTGCGTGGGTCGATCATCGCTGCGCGCGATGGCGGTTTTGCCGAGGCCGCCGGCTACCGCTTCGCGCGGCTGTCGGAGTATTTCGGGCGATTCCTGCGGCATGGCAATGCGTATCCGGACCGGGTGCTGCGCCTGTTCGATCGTCGGCGCGGCGGCTGGCGCGGCAAGCGCGAGATCCATGAAGCCGCGAGCGTGGACGGTGCGGTCGTCACGCTACCTGGCGACTTGATCCACTACCCGTACCGCTCCCTGATGCAGCAGTTGGCCAAGACCCAGCGCTACGCGCAGATGATGGCCGAGCACGACCACGCACGCGGCAAGCGTGCGACCTGGAGCAAGCTGGTACTGGCGCCGGCCTGGCGTTTCTGGCGCGGCTATCTGCTGCGCGGCGGGTTTCGCGATGGCTGGCATGGGTTGATTTACGCCTATGTGCGCGCCAACTACGTCCGCCAGAAGACCATCATGCTATGGCTGCTGCAGCACAAGCAGCCAGTGCAGGACCCCCCACGCGCGGACGATCAGCGCGGCGGCTGAGTCGCGGCCTGCTGCGCCTGGCGCGTCGCCAGGCCCACCAGCAACCCCACCATGGCCGTATAGAAACTGGCCGACACCTGGTGCGCGAACATCGATTGGGTCAACCCGCACAGTGCGTAGCTCACCACGATCATCACCCCGGCAGCGGCCGGCCCACGGAACTGACGCTGGCCGCTGCATCGATGCAGCCGCACGAAGATCCACAACGGCACACCGTAGACCGCCAGCAACAGCAACAGCCCCGGCACCCCCTGGGTGGCGCCCCACTCGGCCAGATCGTTGTGCGCATGGCCCAGATGACAGCGCAGCAGCCAGGTATCGCCGGCGCACACCGGCAGCTCGCGCATCGCAACATCGAAGCGCCCCACCCCCACGCCGACCAGCGGATGCGCGCGCAAGGTGTCCCAGGCCACGTGCAGGCGCTCGATCCGGGCACCGGCAGAGGAATCGCTGTCGCCCACCTCGTAGCGCTGCAGATCGCTGTGCAACTCGCCCAGGCGCATCTGCTCGGTCAACGCCGGCACGCTGACGATCACGCCCACGGCCAGCACCGCGCTGCCGATGAAGCTCAGCAAACGCATGCGTGCGCTATGCCAGGGCGCGCCCCAGATCAATACGCCGAGCGTGACCAGCAGCGACAGCCACACGCCGCGACTGCCGCTGAGCACGATCACCACCACGGTGGCGATCGCCGCACCCACCAACCAGCGCACATTGCCGGCCGGCCGGCAGAACACGGCCACCACCAGCAACATCAGCGCGATGTCGGCAAACACAATCGCATTGGTCCAGCCTTCGGCGCGGTCGGCGCCGTTCATCACCTGCAGCATGGCGATCAGCATCGCCACAAACACACCGGCCAACGCACCGCGCCACAGCCACACCTGGCGCGGCTGCAACGCATAGGCCCACAACGCCGCCCACGGCAGCACCAGAAAGCGCGAGCGGTTATCGACATCGCGCAGGCCATGTTCGAACAACGCAACCGACAGCAGCGACATCGCGATCACCGCCAGCGTCAGCCAACCCAGCGCGCGCAACGACCAACCGCCGGTGGCGATGCCGGCGCGCAGGCTGCGCCACCCCACCAGCGAGCCAAGCAGCAGGCATAGCCCGAACGGCAGCAGGCCGCTGGGAACGCTGACCACCAGCGCGGTCAGCGCGAAGACGCCCAGCTCGGCAATGCGCACGCCTGCCCGTGACGCGATGGGAACGGACGGGGCGAGTGAAGCGGACTGGGTACGCAAGGAATTCATTCAACGATCGGCGGCAAAGGAGGTAAACCGGGGCGACACGCGTCAGCGACGCCGGCCAAGCTAACGATGCCCCGCATGAATCTTTGTTAGACAACGGTCGGCGACGGCAATGGCGCCGCGCAGATCGCGCCACGCGGGGGTGGTTGGTGGCTTCATTCGGTGTCCAGGTTGCCCTGCTCCTTTTCTTCGACGGCCTTCTCCCTGGAGCTGGCAACGCAGTCGCCATGGACCGCATCGGCCGGCACCAGCCACCAGCGGCGGCGATTGGCCACTCCCACCAACTGGCTGCCGCTGCGGTCCACGCAGGTCAGCAAGGCGGTCTCCTGCACCATCAGCCAGCGTTGTTGCGGCTGCTGTGCCTGCCAGGCCACACCGCGCCGCAGCTGCTCTTCCCACGGCACCTTGAAGCCGAAGGTCTGCGCGGGGCGGTCGGCCATCAGCAGGTTCTGCTCCTTCCAGGCCACCAGGCCGAGCTGGGCATCCGGGCCGATCCGCCGCCCGACCTCGCGCATCACCGCGCCCGACGAGCTGGATTCGTTGAAAATGGGATAGCACACCAGCCCGAACGCCACCCACCACGCGCCCAGCAACGAGACCGCCGCAAGCGCCGAGCGGCGCACCCGCAACAACAACAGGCTGGCCACGCCCCACAGGCCGACGGCCAGCAGCAGCCAGCCCAGCGGGTCGGTCGCCTCGCTGCCGACCCCGCGGCTGTCCATGATCTTCTGCTCGAAGCCCGGATGCCCGATCAGCATCGTCACGCCGCCGGCAGCGAAGGCCACCGTCAGCAGCAGCACGAATCCGAACAACAGCCGCTGCACCCCGACCCGACGCAGCAGGCCCGCCGCCAGCGGCGCCAGGGCCAGGCAGAACATCGGCAGCGCCGGCAGGATGTACACATCGCGCTTGCCGCTGGGAATGGTGAAGAACACCAGCACCAGCAGCCACCACGCCAACGGCAGCAGATAACGCGGATCGCGGCGCTTGAGCCGGCGCCGCCAGGCCGGAATCGCCCACGGCAGCAGCAGGATGGTGGGCAGCCACATCGTGGCCATGCTCTGCAGGTGGTACCAGATCGGCTGGGCATGGTCCCAGGAACTGGCGTAACGCTTGGCGGTCTGGCGCAGCAGGATATCGTTGAGATACACGCGGTATTCGGGCTGACCGGCCGTCAGCGCGGTCACCATCATCGGCACGAACCACAGCAGGATCGCCACGAAGAAGAACAGCGGCCCCAGCCAGAAGCGCCGGTCGCGTACATGCACGCGCACGCCCGGCCAGCCACGCGCCGCCGCGATCCCGGCCGGAATCAGCATCAGCAGCGCGATCACGCCCACGCCCTTGGTGATCACCCCCAGACCGGCGGCGAACCAGCCCAGCGTCCACCAGCGCCAGGCCGGCCCCATCAGCAGATGGCGCAGCAATCCGTAATTGGCCAGCGTGATCCAGAACACCACCAGCGGATCGATCTGCGCCTTCTTGGCCTGAAAGGTGAAGTGCAGCGTGAACAGCAGCATCCACGCCGCATAGACGCCCACGCGCCGGGTCCACAGCCGCCGCCCCAGGTCGTACACGCAGGCCAGCGTACCCAGCGCCGCCAGCAGCGACGGCAGCAAAAACGCCACCCGCCAGTTGCCCAGCAGCGTGTAGAAGAGCGCCTGCAGCCACATCAGCATCGGCGGCTTGTCCGAATACAGCTCGTTGCCGCGATGCGGGAACAGCCAATCGCCACTCATCACCATCTGCTTGGCGACCAGTGCAAACCGCGGCTCGTCCGACGGCCAGGGGTCGCGCAATCCCAGCCCGGCACCGATCACCAGGACAGCGGTGATGGCCAGCAGCCAGACATCCTTGGAAGCGCGAGTCTTGAGCATGGAAGGCAGCACTAGAACGTGGACGGGAACGCCGATATCGGCGCGCGATCAGCAGGCTTTAAGCAAAAGTGCGTAGAAGAAACCGTCGCAGTGCTGCTCGCCGGGAAAACGCTGGCGACCCGCACCTGCCGCATGGCCGAACTGCGCACCCAGCGACTGCGCCTGTGCATCGGCCGTGCGTTGCAGGAACGCGGCGACCTGCGCCTGGTTCTCGCGCGCAAGCAGGGAGCACGTGGTGTAGAGCAATTGCCCGCCCGGACGCAGCGTGCGCCATGTCGCATCGAGCAGGCGCGCCTGCAGCGCGCACAAGGCGTCGATGTCATCGGCGCGGCGATGCAGCAGCACGTCGGGTTGACGGCGCACCACCCCGGTGGCCGAACACGGCGCATCCAACAGCACCGCATCGAACGGCTGGCCGTCCCACCATGCGGCGGTATCGGCCGCATCGGCGGCATGCAAGGTCACCTGCGCGCCCGGCACGGTGCGCTGCAAGGTCTGCTGAACGCGTTCGAGCCGACGCGCATCCACATCCAGTGCGGTGAGCTGCAGGCCAGGGTGACGCTCCAACAGATGCGCCGCCTTGCCGCCAGGCGCCGCGCAGGCATCGAGCACCCGCGCGGACGGCGCCAGCGTCAGCGCATGGGCCACCTGCTGCGCAGAGCCGTCCTGCACCGAGACATCGCCATCGGCAAAGCCCGGCAACTGACTCACCGGCACCGCGCTGTGCAGACGCACTGCATCCGGCAACACCGCATCGGTTTCCGCAGCGATGCCTTGCTCGGCCAGTCGCGCGACATAGCTGGCCGGATCGAGGCGTGTACGCTGCACCCGCAACCACATCGGCGCCATCAGCGCGCTCGCTTCGAAGATGGTTTCGGCACGTTCGCCCCAGTCGGCACGCAACTGCTTGCGCAACCAGGACGGCCAGCCGGCATCGGCCGACACCGCCGGAAACCCCTCGCGCTGGGCGCGCCGGAGGATCGCGTTGACCATACCGGCCTGACGCGGCCGACCCAGCGCGCGACATGCGTCCACGGTGGCCGACAAGGCCGCATGCGCCGGCAGTTGCAGCACATCGAGCTGGGCGAAGCCGGCCATCAGCAAGGCCTTCAACTCGGCATCGCGCGGCGGCAGCGGGCGCTCCAGCCACTGCCGCAATGCCACGTCGTAGGCGGGGCGGCGGCGCAGCACCGCAAAACAGATCGCCTCGACCAGCGCGCGGTCGCGCGGATCGCCGACCCCGGGCAGGGTCGCGGCTAGCTCCGCCTTGAGCGAGCGGCCCTGGTCGAACACCGCGGTCAGCACCCGCGCCGCCGCCAAGCGCGAGGCAACGCCGGCCGCAGCGGTGTCAGCCGCCATCAGCGCAGCGCCGGCAGATCGCGGCGCGCGTTGAGGTAATCGGCCGCGGTGATCGCCTTGCCTCCCTCACGCTGCAACACGCGTACCCGCAACGCGCCCGCACCGCAGGCGATGTCGATGCCCTGCTTGCTGGCGGTGAGCAAGGTGCCCGGTGGCTGCTGATGGACCAGATCCAACGCGACTGCGCCATGCACACGCACGCGTTCGCCGGCCAGCACCGCCTCGGCCACCGGCCACGGGTTGAACGCGCGCACGCGCCGCGCCAGTTCCTGCGCCGGCTGCGCCCAATCCAGCCGCGCCTGCGCCTTGTCCAGCTTGTGCGCATAGGTCACGCCGTCGGCCGGCTGCGGTTGCGCGACCGGGCGGATCCCGGCGCGCAGCAAACCCAGACCATCGGACAACACCTGCGCCCCCAGGGCGGCCAGACGGTCGTGCAATTGCCCGCCGGTTTCCTGCTCGCCGATGTCCAGGCGCTGCGACAGCAGTACCGGGCCGGTGTCCAACCCGGCTTCCATCTGCATCAGGCACACCCCGGTTTCGGTGTCGCCGGCCTCGATCGCACGCTGGATCGGCGCGGCACCCCGCCAGCGCGGCAACAGCGAGGCGTGCACGTTCCAGCAGCCATAGGTCGGCGCGGCCAGGACCGCCTTGGGCAGGATCAGGCCGTAGGCCACCACCACCATCAGATCGGCATCGAGTGCACGCAACGTGGCCAGCGCCTCCGGCGAACGCAGCGTCTGCGGCTGAAACACCGGAATGCCGCGCGCGATCGCTTCGAGCTTGACCGGCGACGGCGTCAACCCGCGACCACGGCCGGCAGGCCGATCCGGCTGGGTATAGACCGCCACCACCTCATTGCGCTGCGCGGCGACGCGCAACGAGGCGACGGCGAAATCCGGCGTACCGGCGAAGACGATTTTCATTGGGCGGGGATTCGGGAGTAGGAAATAGGGACTGGCAACAGCGGATGCGGCAACCGAGGTGCGCACGGCAATGGGGATGGGGCAGTCGCGATTCGCAAGGGCAGCTCCGCGCGATGGACGCCAGAGCCGGCGATTCCAGCCTCTGTCGTCAGTGCAATGCGCGGCTGCACTCGCAAGGCCCGGATTCGGTGCAATCCAGGGATGCGGATCGCCGAATGCCGAATCCCGGCTTGCAGGCCCATCCGTGCACGCCGGCCGCGCATCACAGTGGCGGCCTGGGTCATCCGCTCAAGTGCCCGCACGATTGGGTCGGGATTTGCGCACGGGAACTGGCAGCCCGGGAGTCTGGAAGCGGTCAGAAAACCCGCTCCTCCAATCCCACATCCCGACGCCCCGATCCCCGCCGTCAAGCGACGTGCTTACGCTGTTTGGCCAGTTTCTTGCGCACCATTTCGCGCTTGAGCGGCGAGAGGTAATCCACGAACAGCTTGCCGTCGAGATGGTCCATTTCGTGCTGGATGCATACCGCCAGCAGACCATCGGCGCTCAGTTCCTGCGCATGCCCTTGACGGTCGAGATAACGCACGGTGATTGCATCGGCACGGGCGACATCGGCATAGATGCCCGGCACCGACAGGCAGCCTTCCTGGCACACCTGTTCGCCCTGCCTGGTCAGGATTTCCGGGTTGATGAACACCTGCGGGACGTTCTTCTCGTCGCTGACGTCGATCACCATGAAACGCTGATGCACGTCCACCTGACTGGCGGCCAGGCCGATGCCGGGCGCCTCGTACATGGTCTGGAACATGTCGTCGAGCAGGGTTTGAAACGCCGGGCTGATGACCTCGGCAGCATCCACCGGCACGGCCTTGGTGCGCAGCCGCGGATCGGGAAATTCAAGAATAGGGAGCAAAGCCATGGGGTTACCCATCTGGGAACACCGGCGCGGCGCCGGCAAGACGGTGTCATTCTAGCGCAATGCTTGCGTGGCGCCCCGGTTTCTGCACTATAGTGCGCAGACCTGTTGGGGAATCAGGCAAGAAGGCACTCATGTTGATCCGACTTCGTACGGTCGTCGCTGCGGCGATGCTGACCGTCGCGACCTACGCTGCCGCGCAAGCGGTGGGCGAACATCCAGATACGTATGTGGTCCGCAAGGGGGATACCCTTTGGGACATCGCCGGGCGTTTCCTGCAAAAACCCTGGCTGTGGCCGGAAATCTGGCAGGCCAACCCGCAGATCCAGAATCCGCACCTGATCTATCCGGGTGACGTGATCAGCCTGGCCTACCTGGACCGCGTCGCCAAGGGCACCGTCCAGCCCGGTCCGCGCCAGGAAGCACCGATCAACGCGATTCCGTTGTCGGATGTGGAGCCGTTCCTGAAGAACCTGCGCGTGGTCGACGACTTCGACCAGCTGCCCTACGTGGTGGGCCTGGAAGGCGGCCGTTCGCGCGCCACCACCGGCCAGGTCGCCTATGTGGTCGGCCTGGACGATGCACAGCCGGGTCAGCGCTTTGCGGTGGTTCGCCCGACCGTGAAGTTCAGCCTGCCCAAGCCCAACGACGACCTGGATGCGGCCGGCAACATCACCGCCGGTTCCGGCAACATCTGGAAGAACTTCATCGCGCCGAGCACGCGCCGCGAGTTCCTGGGCTACGAACTGGCGCAGGTCAACGTCGGCACCATCACGCGTAGCGCGGCGGGCGGCAACTCCAAGGCGGCCACCTTGCTGCTGCAGGACAGCGGCCGCGAAGTGCGTGCCGGCGACCGCATCGTCGCCGTCGAAGCGCAGCCCTACGACCTGCAATTCGTCCCGCACCCGCCGGCGCAACAGGCACTGCAGACCGAATTGCGCGTGCTGGCCATTTCCGACGCCTTCATCGTCGGCGGAACCCGCGACGTGATCGCCATCTCCGGCGGCGCACGCGAAGGCATCAACAACGGCACGGTGTTCTCGATCTGGCGCAAGGGCCGCACGGTCAGCGATCGGGTCAAGCATTCGCGCTTTTCGCGCACCGACGACGACTTCAGCGGCCCGGCCGGCTCCACCGTCGGCCTGCCCGACGAATACGCCTCGCACGCGATGGTGTTCCGCACCTTCGACAAGGTCAGCTATGCGCTGGTGATGGAAAGCGTCAAGCCGACCGGCCTGGGCTACTTCGTCAAGCATCCCGACGCGCAATAACCGGGGCAAAACCCGACGATGAAATGCGACGGCGCCCGAGGGCGCCGTCGTTGTCTGCGGCCTAGGCTGGCTCCATGCCCCTGACCGCTCACGACCTGCGTGCATTGCTGATCTTGCTGCTGGCCGGCGGCCGCAGCCCGCCGCGGCGTGCGCTGCTGACCGCCTTCGCCAGCCCGGCCGAGATGCTGACGGGCGGGCCTGAGGCCTGGCGTACCGCCGGCTGCGACCAGCAGCAATCGGCGCGCCTGCAGACCCCGGACGCACACCTGCTGGACGCAGCGCTGCGCTGGTGCGAGCAACCCGGACATCATCTGCTCGGTTGGCACGACCCGGACTACCCCGCCCTGCTGCGGCATATCGCCAATCCGCCCCTGGCCCTGTTCGTGGACGGCGACCCGAACGCCTTGTGGCATCCGGCGGTTGCGGTGGTCGGCAGCCGCGCGGCAACTGCGGGAGGCCGCGATCACACCCGCGCCTTCACCTCCGGTCTGGCCGGCGCCGGGTTTAGCATCGTCAGCGGAATGGCCGCTGGCGTGGACGCCATCGCCCACGAGGCCGCGCTGGCCTGCGCTGAAGGCATCACCGTCGCAGTGGTTGGCACCGGCGCCGATGTGGCCTATCCCGCCCATCATCAGGCCTTGCGTAACCGCATCGTCGCGCGCGGGGCGGTGGTCAGCGAGTACCTGCCCGGCACCGGCGCGGTCGCCGCGCATTTCCCGGCACGCAACCGGATCATCGCGGGGCTGGCATTGGGCACCTTGGTGGTGGAAGCGGCGATGCGCTCGGGTGCGCTGATCACCGCGCGCCTGGCAGCCGAGGCCGGTCGCGAGGTGTTCGCCCTGCCCGGCTCGCTGCACAACCCACTCGCCCGCGGCTGCCATCACCTGATCCGGCAAGGCGCCACCCTGGCGCAGGAACCGGCCCAGGTCATCGATGGGCTGCGCCTGCTGTCGGGCGAGCTGGCGGCCGCCTTGCGCGAACGCCTGGCCGCCCCCACTGAAGTGCCCAGGACGCGACCGCACACCGGTCCCGCGCGCCCGGACCCGGACTACCAGCGCTTGTGGCAGGCACTGGGCCACGACCCAACGCCTATGGATTCACTGGTCGAACGCACCGGATTGACGGCCGCCGCGCTGTCCTCCATGCTGCTCATCATGGAACTGGAGGGAAACGTGGTTGCCGAACACGGTCGCTATACCCGCAATCCCTAGTTTCTTCACCTCCACAGCGTCGCGCGACGCAGGCCGAGGGCAATGAAAGAGAGCATTCTCGATGTACTGCTGTACCTGTTCGAACATTACTTCAGCGAAGATGCGGACCTTGTCCGTGACCGTGACTCGCTACAGAATGGCCTGATCCAGGCCGGTTTCAGCCCCGCAGAAATCAGCAAGGCCTTCGACTGGCTGGACGCGCTCTCCGAGCAGCGGCCCAGTGTCGCGCGCCCGCATGTCGATGGACCGGTGCGCATTTACCATGGCCCGGAGCTGGACAAGCTCGATGTCGACTGCCGTGGATTTCTGCTGTTCCTGGAACAACACCGCATCCTCGATGCCGACCAGCGCGAGTTGGTACTGGACCGCGCCATGGCGTTGGACCAGGACGAACTGGATCTGGACGACCTCAAGTGGGTGGTGCTGATGGTGTTGTTCAACCAGCCGGGCGCAGAAGCGGCCTACGCCTGGATGGAAACGCAGATGTTCCTGGACGAGCCTGAACCCGTACACTGAGGCTTGAAGCCGCGCTGGACACGCGTGCGAGGGGAACAGGGATGAGCAGTTGGTATTACGCCGAGGACAACCGTCATCGGCGTGGCCCGGTGAGCGCAGAGATCCTGCGGGGCCTGTATCGCGATCGCGCGATCGCACTGGACACGCTGGTCTGGCGCGAAGGATTTGCCCGATGGGTGCCGCTGTCTACCTGCGCCGATGAGCTCGGGCCGCCGATGTCCGACGCCGTGCGCAGCGCAGCGCTACCGCCGCCAATGCCACCGGTTCCGCCTGCAGCTGTTCATACGTCACCCGCCAACTCGCCTTCTTCGTCAGCGCATCGCCCGCTCGGCAACCGCCCGGGATGGCCGCTGGCATTGGTGCTGGGCGCGGTGGTGGGGATGTTCGTCCTGGTGATGGTGATCGGCATTCTGGCCGCGATCGCCCTGCCGGCGTACCAGGACTACAGCGCACGCGCCAAGGTCGCCCAGGCGATCACCACGCTGGCGCCGTTGAAGCCGCAGATCGCCGAATTCCTCGCCCAGGAAGGCCGTTGCCCGGTCAATGGCGACGCCGGTTTCAGTGCGCCCGAGCAGTATGCGACCGAGGTGCTGACCAGCGTGCGCGTTGGCCGCTTCGACACCAGCGAATGCGGCGTCGAAGCACTGATCCATGCACCGAAGTCGCCCAGGATCGACGGCAAGGCGCTGTGGCTGGATTTCGACGCAGACGCCGACACGTGGCAATGCAGTTCCGAGATCGACGACACCCAACTTCCACCGGATTGCCGCGGCTAACCGGTCACTGCACGCTCAATCGCAACACCCAAGGGGACAACATGACGCAGTGGTATTACGCCGACGCACAGCGGCAACGCCAGGGACCGGTGGACACGGACACGCTGCGTGCGCGCCTGTCGCAGGGCATCATCGACCGTTCCAGCCTGGTCTGGCGCGAAGGCCTGAGCCAATGGGTGGCATTGAGCGAGATCGCGGCCGAGCTGGACGTGGACACTCCGGTGCCGGCAACGCCCGAGCCGAGCGGCTATGCGCCGGTGATGGCGCCGACCAGTCATCCGCAGGCGTCGGCGCCGACTGCCGACAGCGAGTCCAACGCCGTGCTCGACCGGTCCGCCGCGACGACCAATCCAAATGCCGATTCCCAACCGGATCGAACCCTGCCGCCAGCCACCGGGCACGCGCCTGCGCCTGCCGATCAGGCGCCACTGCCGGGCAGCGTGTCGCAACCTGACCAAGCGGGCCCAGCCGCCACGCCCGCGGCCTTCCAGGCCGCTACGTTGGATGCCACGCCGGCCTCTGCAGACCCGACACCGGCAGCCATCGCCACTCCCCTGCCCAGTGCCTGGGACACTCCCGCAGCCGCTTCGCCTGCGTCGGCAACCGCCGTGCACGCTGCGCCCGTCGTCTACGCCGGCCTGTGGCGACGCCTGGCCGCCAGCGTGCTGGACAGCCTGATCACCAGCTTCGCGGTCTATCTGATCGTGATCCCGCTGGTGTTCCTGCTGGCCCTGGGCGCCGATATGAGCAATGCCGGCGCAGCGCTGGACGAAGGCGGCGGCGTGACGATCGCCATCATGGTGCTGTCCTACGGCATCGGCCTGGCCATTCCCACGCTGTACTTCGCCTGGATGCAGTCCAGCCGGTATCAGGCCAGCCTGGGCAAGCTCGCCTGCGGCATCAAGCTGGTCCGCGCCGACAGTGACGGCGCCCGGGTCGGGTTCTGGCGCAACCTGTTGCGCTACCTGGCCTACATGCTGATCAGCGTGCTGACGTTGGGCATCGGCATGATCGTGTCGGCATTCATGGCCTGGAGGGGTGAGCGTAGACAGGCCCTGCACGACAAGGTCTGCGACACCCTGGTGGTGGATCGCTGGGCGTTCACCGACCAGCCCGAGCGGCAGACGCAGGGACTGGACACGGTCTCGATCGTGGTCCTGGCCATTTACGGGGTGATGCTGGTGGTGTCGATCGTGGTGCTGGCCTTCGTGCTGGTGGCCATCGGAATGGGCCAGAGTTAGCAATTCGCGGCGTTGCCCGCTTGACACGGCGGCGTCCGCCGTGATCTTTCTAATAAGAGAGAACTGAACGCCCGGGCTACCATCCCGGGCGTTGACGTGTGGGAAACAGTCGATCTGCTTCCCTCCATCGGCCAATTAGGCCACGCTACCCGCCCCCCGGGCCCTGCCCAAAGAATTTGCCACCATGCCCAAGCACCTGCTCATCGTCGAATCGCCCGCCAAGGCCAAGACGATCAATAAATACCTCGGCAAGGACTTCACCGTCCTGGCCTCGTATGGGCACGTGCGCGATCTGGTCCCCAAGGAGGGCGCGGTCGATCCGGACAACGGGTTCGCGATGCGCTACGACCTGATCGAGAAGAACGAGAAGCACGTCGAAGCGATCGCCCGCGCCGCCAAGACCGCCGACGACATCTTTCTGGCGACCGACCCGGACCGCGAGGGCGAGGCGATCAGCTGGCACATCGCCGAGATCCTGAAAGAGCGCGGCCTGCTCAAGGACAAGCCGATGCAGCGGGTCGTGTTCACCGAAATCACCCCGCGCGCGATCAAGGAAGCCATGCTCAAGCCGCGGCCGATCGCCGCCGACCTGGTCGATGCGCAGCAGGCGCGCCGCGCGCTCGACTATCTGGTCGGCTTCAACCTGTCGCCGGTGCTGTGGCGCAAGGTGCAGCGTGGCCTGTCGGCCGGCCGCGTGCAGTCGCCGGCGCTGCGCATGATCGTCGAGCGCGAAGAAGAGATCGAAGCCTTCATCGCGCGCGAGTACTGGTCCATCGATGCGCATTGCCGGCATCCGTCGCAGCCGTTCAATGCACGCCTGATCAAGCTGGACGGGCAGAAGTTCGAGCAGTTCACCGTGACCGACGGCGACACCGCCGAGGCGGCGCGCCTGCGCATCCAGCAGGCCGCACAGGGCGTGCTGCACGTCACCGATGTCGCCAGCAAGGAGCGCAAGCGTCGCCCTGCCCCGCCGTTCACCACCTCCACGCTGCAGCAGGAAGCCTCGCGCAAGCTCGGCTTCACCACCCGCAAGACCATGCAGGTGGCGCAGAAGTTGTACGAAGGCGTGGCGCTTGGCGACGAGGGCTCGGTCGGTCTGATCAGCTATATGCGTACCGACTCGGTGAACCTGTCGCAGGACGCGTTGTCGGAAATCCGCGATGTGATCGCGCGCGATTTCGGCACCGCCTCGTTGCCGGATCAACCCAACGCCTACACCACCAAATCCAAGAACGCGCAGGAAGCGCATGAGGCGGTCCGTCCGACCTCGGCGCTGCGCACGCCGGCGCAGGTGGCGCGCTTCCTGTCCGAGGACGAGCGTCGCCTGTACGAGTTGATCTGGCGCCGCGCGGTGGCTTGCCAGATGATCCCGGCCACGCTCAACACCGTCAGCGTCGATCTGTCGGCCGGCAGCGAGCACGTGTTCCGCGCCAGCGGCACCACCGTGGTGGTCTCGGGCTTTCTGGCGGTCTACGAAGAAGGCAAGGACACCAAGAGCAGCGAAGACGAGGACGAAGGCCGCAAGCTGCCGCTGATGAAGGCCGGCGACAACATCCCGCTGGACCGCATCGTCACCGATCAGCATTTCACCCAGCCGCCGCCGCGCTTCACCGAAGCGGCGCTGGTCAAGACGCTGGAGGAATACGGCATCGGCCGGCCGTCCACTTACGCCTCGATCATCCAGACCCTGCAGTTCCGCAAGTACGTGGAGATGGAAGGCCGCAGCTTCCGTCCCACCGACGTGGGCCGCGCGGTGTCCAAGTTCCTGTCCGGGCATTTCGCCCGCTACGTGGACTACGACTTCACCGCCAAGCTCGAAGACGACCTGGATGCAGTCTCGCGTGGCGAGGCGGAATGGATCCCGTTGATGGAGAAGTTCTGGGGCCCGTTCAAGGAACTGGTCGAGGACAAGAAGGATTCGCTGGACAAGACCGACGCCGGCAGCGTGCGCGTGCTCGGCGCCGACCCGGTCAGCGGCAAGGAAGTCAGCGCCCGCATCGGCCGCTTCGGCCCGATGGTGCAGATCGGCACCGTGGAAGACGAGGAAAAGCCCACCTTCGCTTCGCTGCGTCCCGGCCAGAGCATCTATTCGATCTCGATCGAGGACGCGCTGGAACTGTTCAAGATGCCGCGCGCGCTGGGCCAGGACAAGGACCAGGACGTCAGCGTCGGCATCGGCCGCTTCGGCCCGTTTGCACGACGTGGCAGCGTGTACGCCTCGCTGAAGAAGGAAGACGACCCGTACACCATCGATCTGGAACGCGCGGTGTTCCTGATCGAAGAGAAGGAAGAGATCGCGCGCAACCGCGTGATCAAGGGCTTCGAAGGCAGCGACATCCAGGTCCTCAACGGCCGCTTCGGCCCTTACATCAGCGACGGCAAACTCAACGGCAAGATCCCCAAGGACCGTGAGCCGGCATCGCTGACGCTGGAGGAAGTGCAGCAATTGCTGGCCGATACCGGCAAACCGGTGCGCAAGGGCTTCGGCGCCAAGAAGGCCACGCTCAAGAAGAACACGGTCAAGGATTCGTCGCCGAAGAAAACTGCGGCCAAGAAGACCGCGACCAAGACCGCGACCACCAAGACCGCCGCGAAAAAGGCCCCGGCCAAGAAGGCCACTGCCAAGAAGGCCGCCAAGCGCGTGGTCAAGAAGGCCGTCAGCAAGGCGGCAGGCTAAGACCTCATGGACCACACGCTCAGTCTGGACAGTGCTGTCGCCGCCCTGGCCCAGGGTGGCGTGATCGCCTATCCCACCGAAGCGGTGTGGGGACTGGGGTGCGACCCGCGTCAGGAGACGGCCGTGCGACGGCTGCTGGCGATCAAGCGCAGGCCGGTCGCCAAGGGCGTGATCGTGGTGGCTGCCAGCGTGGACGTCTTGCATGACTGGGTGGACTTCGACGCGCTGGAACCGGCACGCAAGCAGGAGGTCTTGGCCAGCTGGCCGGGCCCGCACACCTGGATCCTGCCGGTCAACGCCCAGGCGCCGCGCTGGGTGACCGGCGATCACGATGGACTGGCGGTGCGCATCAGCGCCCATCCGGTGGTCGCCGCGCTCTGCGCGGCCTGGGACGGCCCGTTGGTGTCCACCAGTGCCAACCTGGCAGGCGAGCCACCTGCACGCAGCCGTCAGGCACTGGACCCGGCCCTGGTGGCCAGCATCGATGGCGTTGTGGAGGGCGAGGTAGGCGCGCTGGCGCAACCGACGCAGATCCGCGATGCACGTAGCGGCCAAATCCTGCGCGAGTGAGTCGTCGGCGCACGCCGCCTGTCGGCCCGCCTGCCTGTCGAACCCGGTTGCCCTTTGCCCATCGCCGGGCAGACGCGCACACTGCGGCCATGCGTACCGTCCTGACTTTTCTGTTACTGGTCACCGCGCTGCCGGCGTCGGCGGCCAGTGCCGCCAGCAAACCGGATCCTAACGTGCGGATCTATCGCTGCGTGAGCAGCGCCGGCACCGTCGCCCTGCAGGATGCGCCGTGCAGCAGCGGCCGCCAGCAGGTACTGGACCTGCAGCGCCCGCAGGATCCGCCGCCGCGACCGGAGCGCGCCAGTTCAGCGCCTGCCGCTGTCGCAGCCCCCCAGCGCGAGGTGCGCATCATCACCGTGCAACCGCCGCAACCGATGTATGAGTGCCTGACTGCCGAAGGCGAGCGCTATACCAGCGACAGTCCCGAGGGCAATCCGCGCTGGGTGCCGACCTGGGGCCCGGCCTATGTGGCCGGCGACCCGTATCGACGGCCCGGACCGCGTCAGCCTGGCATCCGCCCGCCCGGTCCACGCCCTGCCGGCAGCAGCGACTCGCTGCAGGCCGGCGGCGGGGGCGGCGGCTACTACCGGGGCGGCGGCGGCGGGTATGGCGGCGGCGGTTACGTCAACGGCGTCGGGCAGACGCTGATCGTGCCCTACGGCAATGTGCAGATCCGCGACCAGTGCAATGCGCTGCCCGAACAGGAAGTGTGCTCGCGGCTGGCCGATCGTCGCTGGGAGCTGATCCGGCGCTACAACAGTGCCCTGCAGAGCGAGCGCGAAGACCTCAGCCGCGAACAACGCGGCATAGACGCGCGCCTGCAACGCGATTGCGGCGGCGCATGAGGCGCTGGCTGTTGGTGACACTGATGGTGTGCGCCTGCGTCGCCGATGCACAGGAGGTGGCCATTTACCGCTGTACCGATTCCGGCGGCGCGCTCACGGTGCAGAACATGCCGTGCCCAAAAGGCATGCAACAGCAGAAGAAGATGATGACCGCACCGGCGGCGGTGCCGTTTTCGCCAGGCGGGTCCAGTGCGGCATCGCCGCCGCGTGCGGCGCCACGCCCTGCTCCGCAAACCTCCACCCCTGCGGTCGCAGCTTCGACGGCGCCAGCGGCGGTGGCCTCGGCGCCGCCGGCCATGACCTCCACGTCCACACTGCCGCCACCGCCGCTGTTCGAGTGCACGGCGCACGACAACGGGCGCTACTTCACCGAAGACCGCGAGCCGGCCACGCGCTGCCTGCCGATGCAGACCACCAATCTGGCCGGTGGTCCGGCGACCGGCGGCGGTAGCGCCTGCGAAGTGGTCACCGACCGCTGTGCGCCGGTGCCGGACCAGAGCCTGTGCGAGGCCTGGCGCAAACGTGCCGAGCAGGCCGAGTCGGCCTGGCGCTTCGCCGACGAGGCGCAATCGACCGAACGCCAACAGCGCTACGCGCAAATGCGGCGGGTGCTGGACGAAAGTCGCTGCGCGAATCCCTCCGCCACGCCTTGAGTGATGCATGCGGGAATGCAGGGGTCGGCGGCAGGGCATCGCCGCTGCGCGTCGACGATGCCCCCATCCACCCTTCGGGCACCTTCCCCCGCGATGCGGGGGAAGCGATGCAGCCCACACCGATGAAAAGTTACTTCCTTCCTGTACCCGACAACCGCCGAGTAACGTCTGCCATCCACATTGCGCGCATGGCGAGCACGACGCAGACGAGCGTCGCGCAAGCACGTCCACGCAACGAGTGCATGGGCATCGTTCGTCCCGCTTGAGCGCGGCCTATACCCCGTCACATGATTCGCGTGGACATGCAGCGGAACATCCGTGCCTGCATGCCGATCGCGGCCACTGAGCGCACCCGCCTGACGGCGCGCGCAGTCGTCTGCTGGCTAAAACCCGTAACGCAAAAAGCCGCCATCTACCGCAATGCATTCGCCGGTGATGTAACTGGCGGCCGGAAGACACAGAAAACCGACGGCGGCAGCGACTTCTTCGGGCTCGCCGATACGGCGCATCGGGGTGCGTTCGATCACCTGCTCGTAGTAATCCGAATCCGATAACGGACCGGAGGTGCGCCGCGTGCGGATGTACCACGGCGCCACCGCGTTGACGCGGATGCCGTCCTCGGCCCACTCCACCGCCAGATTGCGCGTCATTTGCTGCAATGCCGCCTTGGTCATCCCGTAAGGCGCACCGCTGCGCACGTGCGTGATGCCCGAGACACTACCGACATTGACGATCGCCGAGGCGGCGTGTTGCGCCAGCAACGGGTGCGCATAACGCGCCAGTTCGAAAGCGGAAAACACATTGGTTTCGAAGATGCCGCGCCATTCGTCTTCGGTGTAATCGATCGCTGCGCGGGTGATGTTGCCGCCGGCGTTGTTGATCAGCAGATGCAGCCCATCGGCATGGTCTTCCACCCAATCCAGAATCGCGCGACGTTCTTCGTCGTCGGACACATCGGCGGCCAGGCCATGCAGTTCGCGCTCGGGAAATTCCTCGGCCAACTCGTCGCGTGCCTGCGCCAACGCATCGGCATCGCGCGCGACCATCAGCAGATCCGCGCCGAAGCCGAGCAGTTCGCGTGCGATGGCAAAACCAATGCCGGCACTGGCGCCGGTGATGAGCGCGGTCTGTCCATCCAGCCGCCAGCGATGGGTTGTCACGTGGGTGATCCTTTTCAAGACGCAGGAAACGGCCGCTGCAGCGCAGTTGACGCGTGCATGCGGCGCGGGGGTTAGGATACCGCCACCCCGAGCGAGGTCACGACCATGAAACTGCATTGGACTCTAACGGCCAGCCTTGTGCTGCTGCTTGGCGCCTGTCAGCGGCCGCAACCTGCGCCCACCGAGCAAAAGCCCGAACCGCAGGCCACCGCCCTGCGCGACCATATCAACAAGCCGTTGGACCAGGCCCACGCCGTGCAGGCAGCGACCGCTCAGGCGGCTGACGATCAGCGCAAGGCGATCGATGCGGCCACGCAGTAAATCCAGCACCTCACAGGTTGCGCCAGACAACATGGCATCGCTAGAAGAGTGCGGCAGACGCGTGAGATGGTGCGCGTACTGCTGCGCTACCACGCTACCGGATGAGGCAATCGCTACACAGCCTCGGCGTCACGGCGAGCGGCTGTCAGATGCGCGAGCGCAGCGCGCGTAACCGCCGTATTGACGTGGCATAGGCCACGCGAGCAGCGGCCACGCACACCAGCCCGTGAGCGTAGTGATTTAGAGCAGCTAACAACACCTGGCGAGCGAGCACCTGTCAGTGAGTGCAGTGGTTTTGTCGGTCGTATCTTGGTGGATGCCGTCAGAAATCCAGATCAAACACTGAGTGGGTCGAATGCGCGCTGCCCTCACCAGAGACTCCGCTGGTTGCTTTATTTAAACCCATGCATGCCGACCATCTCGACTGGTCCTTGCCCGTCCAGCGTCGCGGGACCTTACGCGGCATGGATGCCGCGTAAGCGCTGACAAGGACGTCCTTGCAGCGTGTCCCGCGACGCTGGGCGGGCAAGGGCCCTGCAGCCAGGCCGCAGATCAGCCGGCCTGCCGTAGGCTGACGCGAAGTCGTTTTGTTAGCCGCTCTTAATCGGTCGCTGCATGCACCATCGGAACATCCACCGGATGCAGCCAACACGTGCAACGCCGCTCGGGCTGCACCACGCGATGCACGACGATTACAGAAACAACAACGCCGGCACATGGCCGGCGTTGTCGATGCATCGAGTGCAAACCGTGCTGCGTCAGAAGCCGCAGAAGCAGTACGCCAGCGACTTGACCGGCGTACCGCCGGCCTTGCTGTCGTGCACGGCATCTTCGACGAAGCGTAGCTGGGTATCGACTTCCGGCAGCGAACGCGCCAGCAGCGCGCGCGCCATGCCCGAATCGCCCAGCATCCAGGCGCCCATGCGGCTACCGGCAAAGCCGCTCATGAATTGCGAGAACGGTGTGGCCGGCTTTTCCACATAGTGCACGCGGAATTTGCCCTTGCTCAGCTTGGCGCGATTGGCCGCATCGGCTACCGCTTCGGACATGCCGCCGAACGCATCCACCAGCCCATGTTCCTTGGCCTGCGCGCCGCTCCACACGCGGCCGCGCGCGACCTTGTCGATGGCATCCACCGACTGGTGACGCGCCTGCGCCACCTTGCCGGTGAAGTCGGCGTAGCCCTTGTTGATCACCGCCTGGATCACCTGGCCGGCGGCCGGGTCCAGCGGCCGGGTGATGTCGAAGGCGCCAGCGAACCGCGTGGTGCCCACGCCATCGGTATGCACGCCGATCTTGTCCAGCGCGCGGGTCAGATTCGGCACCATGCCGAAGATGCCGATCGAGCCGCTGATGGTCGACGGGTCGGCATAGATGCGGTCGGCATTCATGCTGATCCAGTAACCGCCCGAGGCGGCCAGATCGCCCATCGACACCACCACCGGCTTGCCGGCCTGCTTGAGCGCGACCACTTCGCGACGGATCTGCTCGGAGGCGAACACTTCGCCGCCGGGCGAATCCACGCGCAGCACTACCGCCTTGACCTCTTCATCGTTGCGCGCCTGACGCAACAACGCGGCGGTGGACTCGCCACCGATGCGGCCGGCCGGCTGCTCGCCACCGCTGATCTCGCCAGCGGCCACCACCACGGCCACCTGCGGACGGCTGTCCATCGGCGAGCCCTGTGCCTGCAACTGGGCCAGGTAGCCGGCGAAATCGATATTGCGGAAACCGGCATCGGCATCGCTGTCGGCGACGCCGCGCTTGGTCAGCAGCGCATCGACTTCGTTGCGGGTCTTGAGCCCGTCGACCAGCTTCTGCTGCAGCGCGAACTTGGCCAGGTCGCCACCGGCGGCGGTCACGCCTTCGGGCAGCGTGTCGATGCCGGCGGTCAGCTGCGCAGGGCTGAGCTTGCGCGCGGTGCCCACATCGCCCAGGTAGCGCTGCCACACATCGTTCATCCAGAACAGATCCGCTTCCTTGGCATCGGCCGAGGCTGCGTCGAGGATGTACGGCTCGGCGGCGGACTTGTACTCGCCCACGCGGAACAAATGCACGTCCACGCCGAGCTTGTCCTGCAGACCTTCGCGGAAGTACTGCCGGTACCGGCCAAGGCCTTCCAGCAACACGCTGCCCATCGGGTCGAGATAGACCTCGTTGGCCTGCGCGGCGAGCAGGTACTGGTCCTGGCTCATGCTCTCGCTGAAGGCCACGATCTGCTTGCCGGAAGCGCGCAGCTTCTGCAAGGCCGCAGCCACTTCGCGCTGCGAGGCGAAACCGGAGGGCTGAAACTTGTCCAGGTTCAACAGCACCCGCTCGATCTTGCGATCCTTGCCGGCCGCCTCGATCACCCGTACCAGGTCACGCAGCTGCACTTCTTGGGCGCTCTTGTCACCCACTGCCTTGGCCAGCGAACGGCTCACCGGATCGGCGCTGAACTGCTCCACCAGCTTGCCTTCCGGATTGATCACCAGCGTGGTGCGGTCGGCCAGCGGCTTGGAGCCATCGCCGCGCGCGAGCGCCACCACGAACAGCAGCAGAAGCAGGAACAAAAAGCCGAAGAACGCCAAGTTGAAGATCAGGCGCCGGGTGAAATTCATCACATCCCACAGACCGACGAAAAAAGTGGCGATGGGACTGCGATGCACGGGGTGGTTCATGGAAAACTCCGTCGAAAAGGCGCTGCGTATAGATCACTGGTGTCCAGCATACCGGCTGGGCAGCGCGCGCGGCATGCGCTGGAAGTCAGGGGGTCACGATGGCAGTCAGACGCCGGCTGGTCTGCCTGAAACGCAGCCCCATCAGGATCGCCGCGGCGGTCAGGCCCAGAATCAGGCCAATCCACATGCCTTGCGGCCCCCAGCCCAGCCACAGGCCGAGCCCGGCACCGAGCGGCATGCCCAGCCCCCAGTAGGAAAACATCGCCAGGAACATCGGCACACGGGTGTCCTTGAGCCCGCGCAGCGCACCGGCCGAGAGCACCTGGATGCCATCGGGAAACTGGAACGTGGCCGCGTACAGCAGCAACACCGAGGCCAACGCGGCTACCGCCACGTCGTCGGTGTACACGCTCACGATGGCGTCGTGGCCCAGCAACAGCACGCTGGCCGAGAAGGCCTGGGTGCCGAGCACGATGGCGTAGCCGGCCCAGGCCGCGCGCCGCATGCCCAGCGGATCGCCGCGCCCGACCGCATGGCCGACGCGCACCGTGGTGGCCTCGGCCACGCCCATGGGCACCATGAAACACAGCTGGGCGACGTTGATGGCGATCTGATGCGCCGCCGCCTCGGTGGACCCCAGCCGGCCGATCAACAGCGCGGTGACGATGAACAGACCACCTTCCATCAACACGGTGATGCCGATCGGCAGGCCGGTCCGCAGCAGCTCACCGATCGCGCGCCAGCGCGGCCCTTCCAGGTGACTGAACAATTCCAGGTGCGCAAAGCGACGCGAGCGCCACAGATACAGCGCGAACACCAGCGCCTGCGCCCACATGGTGATGGCCGAGGCCATGCCCAGGCCTTGCGCACCGTGCTCGGCAAGCCCGAACTTGCCGTAGGTCAGCGCATAGCCGAGCGGCGCCAGTACCAGCAGGCCGCCGAACCCCACCAGCATCGTCGGCAGCGTCCAATGCATGCCTTCGCTGAGGTAGCGCATGCAGAAGTAGAACGTCAGCGCCGGCCCGCCCCAGCGCACCGCATGCAGGAAGTCGGTCGCGCCCGGCACGATATCCGGCGCAATCCCGAAGGTGGGCAACAGCGGCGGAACCGCGCTCAGGAAAGCGAACATCACCGCACCCAGGCCCAGCGACAGCCACAACGCCTGGCGGAACAGCGGCCCGATCTCGCGTTCGCGCCCGGCACCGACCAGTTGCGACACCGAGGCGGTCAACGAGATCAACGTGCCGATCGGCACCAGCATCGGCAGCCATAACAGCGAGGTGCCGACGGTGACCGCGGCCAGGGTCGCGGTGCCATGGTGGCCGGCGATGACGTTGTCGACAAAACTGATCAGGCCGGTGGAGACGTGACCGAGCACCAGCGGCAATGCGAGCAGACCGGTGGTGCGTACTTCCGAGCCGAAGCCTGGCGTCACGGACGCGGGGACAGGAGAAACAGACATGAACAACCGATCGCTGCGCGGACTACGGTCGGGCCGGGAGGCGCTGGCACCGGGTCGCGCGGGGCCGTCATCTTACCCGCACTTGTCGCCCGACCTCATGGCAGCGGGCCGCGACATCGACTGGTCTGTTGGCGTCTACGCCGGTTCGAGGTCCGACGTCGGGATTCAGCTGGCGTCGGCAGGACGCGACGCCAGTGGTCGCATGCATCGACGCCAACCGGCACTGCGCAAAGCCAGCGAGCGTGCCGTTGCCGGGCAGGGAAGCCCCCTGGTCAGCAGCGGCGTGGACGTGCGATGCAGGCCGCCGGCCCTGCGCGCCTGATGCAGTGAGCTTGCTACTTATCTGCAGATCGCTCAACGCGCGCCAGCAATGAGCGCGTTGTCGCTGCGCATGTCTAACGCGACAGCTGGCGCTTCAGCCAGGTGCTGCGCGTGGCGGGCGCCTGCGCAAGCAGGGCATCGCGCAAGGCGGCGCGGTCCTGCGGGGGCGTGCGTTGCGCCAGCACCCCCAGTTGCTCCAGTTGCCCGGCATCCAGGCTGCGCAGCATCGCCAGCACGCTGTCGCGCTGCGCCGCCGGCACGTAGCCGATCAACGGCTGCAACTGCGGATAGAACGCCCCCAACTGCGAGCCCAGCCGCCAGCCGTCGCGATGCAGACGATCCATCGCGTTGAACTGCGTGCGCAGTGCGCGCTGCTGGTCCTCGGGCAAGCCATGCAGGCGCTCGCGTGCCTGCCGCAGCACCACCCGATCGGTGGCGGTCAGGCCTTTCCAGGCCGCATAGCGCGCGCGCAGCTCGGCCCGCTGCGCAGGCGTCAAGGCATCGAAGCGGGCGCGTTGTTGCGCGGCGCTCGGGGTCGCCGGTGTCGCAGCGCTGGATGGTGCGGCAGCAGCGCCTTCCTGCAGCGGCGTCGGCAGCGTCTGCGCAGCGGCCATGCCGGCGACAACCGACAACAGCAGGCCGTACCACGCGATGGTGGTCATCGCTTTAATTTTCGTCATCGATGGTCTCCAACGTGGCGGCGGGCTGGTCGGCGGCCGTGGCATGCGCGCCGGACTCGTCGGCCGGCATCGGATGACCGGCCGCATACCAGGCATAGAAATCCGCCGAACGCGCCAGCTCCAGGTCCGGGTCGGCCAGCATGGCCTGGTCGCGCGGATCCATGCCGGGGGCGGCGGCGGCATCGGGCAGGTCGGCGGCGGGAAGTTCTTCCACCAGCACCGGCGCGGCGTCGGTGACGTGCAGCACGCCGGCCGGCGCCTGCGAGACCGGCTCGGGCGGCAACGCAGGCCGGCGGTGGGTCCACCACCAGCCCAGCGCCACGAGCAGCAACGCCAGGGCAAGAACGCCAAGGACGCTGCCGGCATGGCGACGCCCGATGCGTGGCCAGCGCCACTGGCGCACCGCGCGCACGCGTCGGGCCGCTGGGCGCGGCGGCTCGGGGGACGCCGTCACGGCCGCAGCCGCAGCAGGCTGCAACGGCATGCCGGCCAGGGCGGAATCGCGGAGCTGCCCCAATCGGTTCAACTGGGCCGGGGTGAGATCGCGCAGTTCCTGCTGCGCCGCTTCGGCCAGTACCCGCCAGGCCTGCCCATCCGGGTTGCCGGCCGCATCGCGCGGACAGGCGCGCGCCAACGACTGGCGATAGGCCGCCACGTCGGTGTCCTGGACCTCGCTGGCAGGCGCTTCTTCCAGACCGGCCACGATCCGCAGCAGCAGCGCCAGCCGATCGGCGCTGTGCATCCGTCCCAGGGCCGTGAACGGCGGCAGCCAGGTGCCGGGCATCGGTTCGCGCCGTAGCGGCGGTGCGGTGGCCAGCAGGCTCCAGAAGCGCATCGGCCACCCTGCCATCGGGCGACCGGCCGCCTGGCTGCTGAAGGCACGCAGCGCCGCTGCCAGGGCGCGCTCGGCGGCCGCCCCGTCACCACATTGCAATTGCGCCAGCACCAGACCCCGGCGTTCGACACCGCGCAAGAAGGCTGACAGCGCGGCGGGGGTCACGGGGGCGTCGGGGACTACGGTCATGGGAACTCCAGCATCGGCCGGCATGATACCGACGCGATTGCCGCTCGCCGATGGCTTGACAGATCGACCCGGCTCCACTCCGCCCTCGCGCCGGATGCGGCTGCTACCTGAGCGGGTTGTGCACAGCGGCAGACATACCGATACGCAGGCGTCTGTCAACTGTTGATTTTTCTTTGTTGCATTCGTGTTTCACGCCTAAGTAATTGATAGATATACACTTATGTCGATTGGCTAAAAAATGTCCAACAGGTTGCAGAGGCTAGTGAATCCGCCTTCACAGCGTGGAGCACGAGACTAATTCACAGGCTTATCCACAGGCGGTGTGGATAAACCCGTTTCCTTAGCCCTCACATAGGTTTACGTCCGATTTATCACTTCCGTCACAGAAACGCCCGGTCTGGCGACGTCCCCATTTAGGGGTATCGGCAGGCCTCTGCCGGGGGCTGCACAGGGTCGGTAGACTGGCCGGATGCCTTCGACCGTTGCCACCCTGCGCGTCGCCTTGCCGGTGCCGCTGCCCCAATTGTTCGACTACCTGCCCCCGGCCGACGCCCCGCTGGCCGACCCGGCGCGGGTCGGTTGCCGGGTGCGGGTGCCGTTCGGGCCGCGCGAGTTGGTCGGGGTGGTGGTGGACATCGGGCAACTGGCGTCGGCCGAGGGGCTGCGCCCGGCGCTGGCATGGTGCGACGACGCGCCGTTGCTGGTGGAGGAGCTGGCCCGTTCGCTGCAGTGGCTGGCGCGTTACACCCACGCCCCGCTGGGGGAAGTCCAGTCCAGTGCGCTGCCCGGCCCGCTGCGTCGCGGCGAGCCGCTGGCCGACACCCACGCCTGGGCCTGGCAGCTGACCGAGGCTGGCCGCACCGGCGCTGCCAGCCTGCGCGCGGGCAGCCGCCCCGCTCTGCTGGCCACCCTGCTGCTCACCGGCGCGGTGGGAGAAGAGCAGCTGGAGCCGCTGCTGCCGCACTGGCGCGAGGCCGCGCGCAGCCTGGCCAAGCGCCACTATGCCGAGCGCGTGGCGGTGCCGGCAGACAGCATCCCGCCGCGTCCCGGCAACGGGCCACCGCTCAACGACGAACAGCAAGCCGCCGCCGCCGCCATCCGCGCGCAGACCGGGTTTGCCACCTATCTGCTCGACGGCGTCACCGGCAGCGGCAAGACCGAGGTCTACCTGCAGGCGATCGCCGACTGCCTGGCAGGCGGTCGCCAAGCGCTGGTCCTGGTGCCGGAAATCGGCCTGACCCCGCAGACCCTGGGCCGCTTCCGCGCCCGCCTCGGCGTACCCGTACACGCGCTGCATTCGGGGCTGTCCGATGGCGAGCGGGCGCGGGTGTGGGCGGCCGCCTGGCGCGGCGAGGCCAAGCTGATCGTCGGCACGCGTTCGGCGGTGTTCACCCCGCTGCCGAATGCCGGGCTGATCGTGATCGACGAAGAACACGACGGCAGCTACAAGCAACAGGATGGCATCCGTTACCACGCACGCGACTTCGCGTTGGTGCGCGGCAAGGCACTGGATGTGCCGGTGATCCTGGGCAGCGCCACGCCGTCGCTGGAAAGCCTGCATAACGCCTACGCCGGCCGCTACCAGCACCTGCGCCTGTCGCGCCGCGCCGGCGAAGCGCGTCCGCCGCGCGTGCGCGTGCTCGACGTGCGCAAGCGCCCGCTCAAGGATGGGCTGTCACCAGAGGTGCTGGCCGGCATCGGCGCCACCCTGGCGCGCGGCGAACAGGTCCTGGTGTTCAAGAACCGCCGTGGCTATGCGCCGGTGCTGCTGTGCCACGATTGCGGTTGGACCGCCGCCTGCCAGCGCTGCAGCACGCCGTTGCACCAGACCCCGATGACCGTGCATGCCGGCGGCCGGCGTCTGCAATGCCACCACTGCGGCGCGCGCCAGCCCGCACCGCTGGCCTGCCCGGCCTGCGCCAGCCTGGCGCTGCAGCCGCAAGGCATCGGCACCGAGCGGCTGGAAGAACGCCTGACCGAAGCGTTCCCGGAGTTTCCTGTCGTGCGCATCGACCGCAGCACCACCCAACGCCGCGATGCGCTGGAGACCCAGCTCGCCCGCCTGGGCAGCGAGGCCGGCATCCTGGTCGGCACGCAGATCCTGGCCAAGGGCCACGACCTGCCACGGCTGACCATGGTGGTGGTGGTCGGCATCGACGAAGGGCTGTTCTCGGCCGATTTCCGCGCCGCCGAAAAACTCTCCCAGCAGCTGATCCAGGTGGCCGGACGCGCCGGGCGGGCCGACCGCCCTGGCGAGGTCTGGCTGCAGACCCATCACCCCGAACACCCCTTGCTGCAGACCCTGGTCAACGGCGGCTACCACGCCTTCGCCGATGCCGAACTGCAGCAGCGCGAGGCAGCCGGATTTCCGCCGTTCGCGCATCTGGCGCTGTTCCGCGCCGAGGCCAAGGATGTGGCGGCCGCCAATCAGTTTTTGATGGCCGTGCGTGGCTTGACCACGGCAGATACCACGGCGCAATCGCCTGCGTTTGCCGCAGTGGAATGCTACGGGCCGATGCCGGCACCGATGCCGCGCCGCGCCGGGTTTCAACGCACGCAGTTGTTGTTGTCCGCGCAACAACGCTCGGCGCTGCATCGCTTGCTGGACGCGCAACTGCCTGCGATCTACGCACTGCCGCAGGCGCGACGGGTGCGTTGGTCGCTGGATGTGGACCCGATCGATCTGTATTGAGCCGGGTGTTGTTGCTGCCGACCAAGCCACTTTGGCAGGAGCACGCCCGCGTGCGCATTACCGGTGATGCGCACGCGCACGTGCGCTGCCACGATAGTCGGATGTCATCGGGGCAGCGCCGGGGACGATTTCCCCACAGTGCAATCGAGCCGGTGCTGTCGTCGGCGCGTGTGCGGCTATCCGTGAACCAAACACCGAGCCGAGCCACGCCTCGCTCCATCAACCGCACCCGGTTGTGGATTCTTGATCGGACAAGTGTCTCAACCATCACGCCGAAGCCAATACCACGCCGTCCGCCACACGTGCGACGTCATGGGAAGGCCCGGACGACGCATCGCAACTCAGGTCAGCGCCGTCATCACGCCACGCTGGTACGCAGGCCGCGTACGCAGACGCTGATACCACGCCTGCAGGTGCGGCAGCTCGGGCCGCTCGATCGGCATTTCGAACCACGCGTAGATAAAGCTACCCAGCGGAATATCGCCCATCGCAAACTGCGCGCCGGACAGATACGGCTGCTGCGCCAACGCCGCATCGGCGCGCGCAAGCAGTTCGCTCGAGCGGGCCAACGCTGCGGCGATGCGTGCGTGGTCGCGCTCGGCCTCCGGTGTGCGCAGCACGCCCCAGAACAGGTCGCGGAACACGCCGGCAAACGTGGAGGTGGTCCAGTCCATCCAGCGATCGCCCAGCGCGCGCTCGGCCGGGGCTTGCGGATACAAGGCCGGCGCGTACTGCGCGGCCAGATAGCGCACGATCGCATTGGATTCCCACAGTACCAATTCGCCATCCTGCAGCGTCGGCACCACGCCATTGGGATTGAGCGCGCGATAGGCGGGCGTGTCGTTACCGCCAAACGCACCGCCGACTTCGATCGAGGTATACGGCAGCCCGGCTTCTTCGGCGCACCACAGCACCTTGCGCACATTGCTGGAATTGCGCCGCCCCCATAACGTGACCGAGGGATTGCCTGTCGCCGAGTGCGTCGCTGCGTTTGCCATGGTCATTTTCCTGCTGTGGATTTTTGCGTCCTGCGTGCCGGACGCTTTGCGGGAGAGGTCTGCGCTGCAGCAGCGGCCGCAGGTTGCGCGGCTTTCGCCTGCCCGCCCTTGGGCGCATCGCGCACCCACAAGGCCTGCTCGTCCTGCTTGATCTCGAACACGCCGATCGCACGCACCAGATCGCTGAGTTTGCGATAGCCGTAATTGCGCGGATCGAACGAGGCCTGGTTGGCTACCTGCTTGCCCACCGCACCCAGATGCGCCCAGCCATCGTCTTCGCAGGCGCTGCCGATCGCGTTGCGCAGCATCTGCACCAGTCGCGTGTCGCCGCGCAGCGCGGTGGCGTCCTTGCGGCCGGCGGCGGTGTCGCTGGCCGCTGCCGCCTGCTCGCCCAGCGCTTCGACATAGGTGAACTTGGAGCAGGCATTGACGAACGGCGCAGGGGTTTTCTTCTCGCCGAAGCCATACACCTTCATGCCATCGGTGAGCAGACGCATCACCAGCGGCGTGAAATCCGCATCGCTGGAGACGATCGCAAAACCGTCCAGATTGCGCGCGTACAGCAGGTCCATCGCATCGATGACCATCGCCATGTCCGAGGCGTTCTTGCCGGAGCTATAGGCAAACTGCTGGATCGGCCGGATCGCATATTCGTGCAGCGCCGCCTCCCAGCCCTTCAGGTGCGGGCTCTTCCAGTTGCCGTAGGCGCGGCGCACGTTGGCCACGCCGTAGCGCGCCACTTCGGCCAGCACCACGTCGATCTTGCCGGCCGGCGCGTTATCGGCATCAACCAGCAAGGCGATGCGTTTGTCGGGATTGTCGATCATGGTCATTCCTTGAAGGAGTTGGCGGATTCGGTATCGATTTCGCTGTCGGTGGCATCGTCGGAGGGCAGCGTGTATTGGCTGCCGTCGTGCATCGTCAACACGCCATCGCGCAGGACCTCACGCTCGGACCCGGCACTGACCCAGGTGGCATGCACGCGGCCGCGGCCGCGATCGCCTTCCACCGTGAACACGAAATCGTCGTCGCCCGGCGCCAGACCGGTGCGCACCAGGTCCACCCGCATCGTGTGGATGTGGCCGATATGTTCCTGCACCACCGCATCGTCCTGCAGCGCGGTACGCGCCTGATCGGCAAACAGCGACCAGCCGAAGACGATCAGCCAGCCGAGCGCGCCCAGCACCACCAGGCCGAACAGCACCGCACAGGCCGCCAACCCGATCAGGCCGATCGTCACGCCACTGCGTTTGTTTCCGGTCGCACGCGCAGCAGCCGGGGCTGTCGTGGGCGAAGAGGATGGCAGCGGGGGCAACGGTGGCGGTAATGACGGCATGCAGTCACCAGATCGATGGGTTGCAACATGATGCCGCAGGCAGGACGCAATCAGGCGTCATGTTCATGGCCGATGCGGCATGCTGATAAGACCAAGTCGCATTCCATCGGACCTTACGATGACCTCCTCCCCCTCCCAAGCTCCGCTGCACCTGGTCGTGGTTGGTGGCGGTTTTGCCGGTTTATGGGCTACCCGCGCACTCGACGATCCCGGCATCCGCATCACCCTGATCGACCGCCAGAACCATCACCTGTTCCAGCCGTTGCTGTATCAGGTCGCCACCGCCGGCCTGTCGGCGCCGGATATCGCCGCGCCGCTGCGCCACATCCTGCGCGAACAGCGCAATGTCGAAGTGTTGCTCGGCGATGTCACTGAAATCGCACCGGCCCGCCGCGAAGTGGTGCTCGCCGATGGCAACACGCTCGGCTACGACATGCTGCTGCTGGCCACCGGCGCCACCCATGCCTACTTCGGTAACGATCAATGGGCCGAGCATGCGCCGGGCCTGAAAACGCTGTACGACGCGCTGGTGTTGCGACGCAAATTACTACTCGCCTTCGAGCGCGCCGAAGCCGAATCCGACCCGGCCGCACGCGCGGCCTGGCTCAGTTTTGCCGTGGTCGGCGGCGGCCCGACCGGCGTCGAGCTGGCCGGCACGCTGGCGGAAATCGCCCGCCACACGCTCAAGGACGAATTCCGCCATATCGATCCACGACAGGCGCGCGTGCGCCTGGTCGAAGCCGGCCCGCGCGTGCTGCCCTCGTTCCCGGACGATCTCACCGACAAGGCACGCAAGCAGCTGGAGCGGCTGGGCGTGGAAGTGCACACCGGCACCCCGGTGACGCATATCGATGCGCTGGGCTATCAGCTCGGCGACACCTTCGTGCCGACGCGTACTGTGGTGTGGGCGGCCGGTGTGGCGGCCTCACCGCTGGCGCGCACGCTGGGCGTGCCGCTGGATCGCGCCGGCCGCGTCGTGGTGGCGCCGGACCTGAGCGTGCCCGGCCACCCGGAAATCTTCGTTGGCGGCGATCTGGCGTCGGTGCAGCAGGACGGCCGCCCGGTGCCGGGCGTGGCGCCGGCGGCCAAGCAGATGGGCAAGCACATCGCCAAGGCGATCCGCGCACGTCAGCGCGGCCAGGCCGCGCCGGCGTTCCGTTATCAGGACTACGGCAACCTGGCCACGATCGGCCGCATGGCTGCCATCGTGCATGTCGGCAAGCTCAAGCTGTCCGGCATCGTGGCGTGGTGGTTCTGGCTGGCCGCGCACGTCTACTTCCTGATCGGCTTCCGCAACCGCTTCGTGGTGCTGGTGAACTGGGCGATGGCGTACTGGAGCTACCAGCGCGCCGCACGCATCATCTTCGGTGGCGCCACCAACGACCCGCCACCCAGCAGCAAGGACGGATGACAGCGCCACCGGCCGTGCGCGATGCTGTGCGGCCCGATTCGATGCGCTGATCGTGACCACTGTGCTGTTCCTGCTGGATCTGCTCGGCACCTTCGTGTTTGCCCTGAGCGGGGCGACCGTGGCGGTGCGCAACCGTCTGGACCTGTTCGGCGTGCTGGTGCTGTCATGCGCGGCGGCGGTGTCCGGCGGCATCGTGCGCGACGTGCTGATCGGTGCCACCCCGCCGGCTGCGTTGGTGCATCCGCAGTATCTGCTCACCGCCTGCCTGGCCGGCGTCGCCGGTTTCTATTGGCACTGCGCAGTGGAACGGCTGCGCAACCCGGTGCAGTTGTTCGACGCGGCCGGGTTGGCACTGTTTGCGGTCTATGGCACCAGCAAGGCGCTGGACTACCACCTCAGCCCGCTGAGCGCCACCTTGCTGGGCATGCTCAGCGGCATCGGCGGCGGCATCGCACGCGACCTGCTGGTCGCACGCACGCCGGTGGTGTTGCAGGCGGAGTTATATGCGGTGGCCGCGCTTGCCGGCGGCGGACTGGTGGCCATCGGCCATGTGCTCGGCGTGCCGCAAGCCTGGTCGCTGGCAACCGGCGCCGGCGTGTGTTTTGGCCTGCGTTTCATGGCGATCCGCTATGGCTGGCATCTGCCGGTGGCGCGTCTGCCGGAATAGCTGTCCTCGGCCAACACGACGATGCCGGCCGCATCATCCGGGACGGTCCGTCAGCGTCTTGAAGGCCATGAAAGCTGCACCCCTGCAACGCAAACGGCCCGGATAACCGGGCCGTCTTTGCACCTTGTCGCGCGTGATCGAACCGATCAGGCGACGAACAGCGCCTTCATTTTCTTCAGCGCATTCGCCTCGATCTGGCGGATACGCTCGGCCGACACGCCGTACTCGTCGGCCAGCTCCTGCAAGGTCACCTTGGAGTCGGAGTCCAGCCAGCGACGCTTGACGATATCGCGCGAGCGCGTATCCAGTCCGGCCATGCCTTCGCGCAGCAACTGCAGCTGATTGTCTTCGCTGTCGTGGCGCTCGTAAGCCTGCGACGGATCTTCCTCGTTGGCCACCAGATAGCTCACCGGCGACGGCGGGCCGTGATCGTCGTCTTCGTCGGACGAGGCATCGAAGCCGATATCACGACCGGACAGACGCGACTCCATCTCCATCACTTCGCGCTCGGAGACGTTCAGATCCTTGGCAACCGCAGTCACTTCGGAGGCATTGAGCCAGCCCAGGCGGGTCTTGGACTTGCGCAGGTTGAAGAACAGCTTGCGCTGCGCCTTGGTCGTGGCGACCTTGACGATGCGCCAGTTCTTCAGGATGAACTCGTGCATTTCCGCACGGATCCAATGCACCGCGAAGCTGACCAGACGCACGCCCATGTCCGGGTCGAAACGCTTGACCGCCTTCATCAGGCCGATATTGCCTTCCTGGATCAGATCGCCCAGCGGCAGGCCGTAGCCGTTGTAGCCGCGGGCCACGTGCACCACGAAGCGCAGGTGGGAATGGACCAGTTCGCGCGCGGCGTCCAGATCCAGCTCGTCACGGAAGCGACGGGCCAGATTCTGTTCCTCATCGACCGACAGCACCGGGATCTGGTGCACGGCACCGATGTAGGCGTCCAGCGAACCGAGCGCACTGGGAATCGGGAGATTGTTTGCCACAAGGGCAGTCGAGGTAGTCTGGTTCATAGGCACCATCTTAGCAGTCGAACTATTGGACTGCCGGGTACAGAAAGAGTTCCCAGCGTTCCATTTATAGGACATTCGAGCTTTTGGCCTTGTCGGCGTTCTACCGCGCAGCATCCCGAATTCGAACCTTAAATTACCACCACAGCCCTGCGCAGACCGTGACAACTCCATTGCAGAATCGACCGGCGCCGGGCCCGTTCAGCCGCCGGCCGAGGTGGTGTCCAAGACGTTACGCGGCGGCAGCGACCAGTCGATCGGACTGATCCGGCGGCGCTGCAGATGCTCGTTGGTCTTGGAGAAGTGCTTGCAGCCCAGGAAACCGCGATGCGCCGACAACGGCGAGGGATGCGGGGCCTTGAACACGCGATGGCGCGCCTGGTCGATGACCTTGCCCTTGGACTGCGCGTAGCTGCCCCAGAGCAGGAACACCAGACCTTCGCGCTCGCGGTTGAGGGTTTCCACGACATGGTCGGTGAAGCCTTCCCAGCCCTTGTTCTGGTGCGCGCCGGCACGTCCCTGCTCCACCGTCAGCACCGCATTGAGCAGCAGCACGCCCTGCTGCGCCCACGGCATCAGATAGCCGTGATCCGGACGCGCGATGCCCAGATCGTCCTGGATCTCCTTGTAGATGTTGAGCAGCGACGGCGGCACCGGCACGCCGGGCAGTACCGAAAAGCACAGCCCATGCGCCTGGCCTTCGCCGTGATACGGGTCCTGGCCCAGGATCACCACCTTGACCTGCTCGAACGGCGTGGCATCGAAGGCGGCAAAGATCTGCGGACCCGGCGGAAACACCCGCGCCCCGGCCGCCTTGCGCTGGCGCAGGAAGGCGGACAGCTCCTGCATCTCCGGGCGCAGCAACCAATCGCCCACCTGCGTCTTCCACGACGGCTCCAGCTGGATACGCGCCTCCACTTCCGTCACAACGTGACCGCCTGGTCCTCAAGCCGTGCCAGGCGTAACTGGAACAACACCTTGGTCACCAGCAGGCGTTCTTCGATGGGTTTTTGCACCAGATCGTTGGCACCGGCGCGCAGCAGGTCGGACTGGTTGCGCGGATTGGTGTCGCCGGTCATCACCAGCACCGGCAGGCGCCGCTTGCCGTAGGCGAAATCGATGCGGATGCGCTCGACCACGTCGCGGCCGTTGAGTTCGCCCTTCAGGGTCACATCGGTCAGCACCACGTCGATGCGGCGCTCGGTGCGGCCCAAGGATTCGGCGGTGAGCAGCGCGAAGGCGTCTTCGGCGGTCAGCACGTGCACCACTTTCAGGCTCTGGCGTTCGAGCATGCGCTTGGTCGCCTCGGCCACCACGCGGCTGTCTTCGATGTACAGCACGGTCGCGCCCACCACCGGTTCGGGCTGGACATAACCGCGGATGAAGGTCGCCAGGGCTTCGTGGCCCAGCGCCTTGTCGAAGTAATCGGTGACGTATTCGGTGAAGCGGCGCTCCACCAGGTGCTGCTGCGCATCGCCGGACACCACGATCACCGGCACATACGCCTGCCCGGCCGCTTCGCGCACGCTGCGCGCCAGCGCCAGGCCGTCGCCGTCGGGCAGCGACAGCGAGGTGGTGACCAGGTCCACCGCACCGGCTTCCAGCGCCTGGCGCGCTTCGGCGATGCTGGAACAACCGATCACCTGCACGTTGGGCAGGTCGCGCTTCAACACATCGGCAATCAGCTTGCGCACCAGCTTGGACCCATCGACCACCATCACGCGCGGCGCGTCGCTGATCAGATGCTTGAGGTCTGATGGATGCATGGCAGGTGTCAGGTCTCGGTGGGACGGGTCTGGCGAAGGAAATGGCCGGTCACCAGCCAGGCGCCCAGCCAACCCAGGACCAGGGTGCCGACCAGCACCATCGCAGAATGCAGCAGATCCAGCCCGTGCAGGGTAAAGGAACTGCCGTAGCTGTCGGCCAGGGTCGCCAGCGGCGCACGCAGCGCCAGCCCGGAGGCGGCGATCAATGCGAGCGCGACAGCGCCGGCGCCGAGCCCGTACCAGGCGCCCAGATACAGGAACGGGCGACGGATGAAGCCGTCGCTGGCGCCCAGCAATTGCAGCACGCCGATTTCCTCGCGCCGCGACTGGATATCCAGCCGCACCGTATTGCCGACCACCAGCACCGCGCCGACACCCAGCAATGCAGACAACACCTGCACCAGCCGCTCGCCGAAGTGCAGCCATCCATCCAGGCGCTTGCGCCACAGCGCGTCGTGCTGCACCTGATCGGTCTGCGGCAGCGCCTGCAGCGCGCCGGCCAGCTGCGCATCGTCGGCAGTATCGGTCGGCGTGACGATCAACAAGGTCGGCAACGGGTTGTCGCCGAGCGCATCGATCGCTTCGTCGAGCTTGGCGCTCTCACGCAGGTCGGCCAGCCCCTGCGCCGGTGTGCGCAGCGTGACCTGGGCGACATCCGGGCGCGCACGCAGCTCGCCGGCCAGGGCCTGCGCGGCATCGGCGCCGATCTCGACCTTCAGGAACAGATTGATCTCGCGCGACTGCTGCACGCTGCCGGCCAGCAGCTTGACGTTGTCCAGCGCGATCGACAGCCCCAGCGGCAAGGCCAGCGCCAGCGCCATCACCACGACGGTCAGCAAGGTGGCCCACGGCTTGCGCGTCGCCCGGCCCAGGCTGAAGGCGATGCTGTGCAGGTGGTGGTCGATCCACACGCCAAAGCGCGAGGGCGCGACGGCTTCGGTATTGGCGAGCTTGCTCATTCGGCCAGATCCTGCGGCGAGATGTCATCGACCAACCGGCCGTGGTCCAGGATCAGCACGCGCTTGCGCATCTGCTTGAGCAGCGCCAGATCATGGCTGACCACCAGCACGCTGGTGCCGCGCGCCGGCAGTTCGGCGAACAACTGCATGATTTCTGCCGCCAGTGCCGGATCGAGATTACCGGTGGGCTCATCGGCCACCAGCAGGCGCGGTTCACCGACGATGGCGCGGGCGATGCCCACGCGCTGCTGCTCGCCGGCCGACAGCTGCGACGGCAACGCCTTCTCGCGATGCGCCAGACCGATCCGCTCCAGTGCCGAACGCACCCGCTTGCCGATCTCGTTACGGCGGGTGCCGCGCAGGATCAGCGGCAACGCCACGTTCTCGGCGATGCTGCGGTCGTTGAGCAGGCGATGGTCCTGATAGACCGCGCCCACCTGGCGACGATGCAGCGGAATCTGCCGGCCGCGCACCTTGAGCAGGTTGCGTTCGCCCAGCAGCACTGCACCCTGGCTGGGCCGCTCGCTGAGGTGGATCAATTTGAGCAGGGTGCTTTTGCCGGCGCCGGAGTGGCCGGTCACGAACAGCATCTCGCCATCGGCCACTTCGAAGCTGACATCGGTCAGCGCCTGGTGGCCCCCGGCGTAGTGCTTGCTGACATTGTCGAAACGCAGGACGGTCATCCAGCGATTATGCCGGAGCGCCAGCGCTTGCGTCGCATCGCCGACGTCCGGCGATGCGATTGAGATCGCAAACGATCAGTTACCGGAGACCAGCGACCGCAGGCGACGGCCGATACGGCTCAGCAGCGACGGGTTGCCTGACGGCTTGGCAACGCTGCGCACCGGCTTGGCGACCACCTGGGTCGGTTTGCGCGGCGCGACGGGCGCGGGCACCGGAATGGCCGCCACCGGCTCGGCACCGTCGACCGGACGGCCGTTACGGCGACGCCGCCGCTTGCGCGGTGCGCGCTCGGCATCGTCCACGGTGGGGGACGGCGCCTGGACCGACGCCGCCGCAACCACCGGGGTGTCGGTCGGCGCGGCCGCTGCCGGCGCTTCGCCTTCCACGCGTGGCTTGCGACGCGGACGTGGCTTGCCATCGGCACTGCCGCCGTCACGGCGACCGCCGCCACTGCCGCTGCGCGATGCGCCACCCGGGCCGCTGCGGCCACCGCCGCGACGCTGTTCTTCGGCGGCACGCTGTTCGCGCGCTTCGCGGAAGATCGTGCCCACGCTGTCGCCGGCATCGTCGTCGACCTCCTCGCCTTCCACCGGCGCGCGCGCGGTGCGCGGCAACGGCGTCAGCAGCTCGGTGGTGACCGGCTCGACCGGGATCTTCTGTTCGATATAGGCCTCGATATCCGGCAGGCTCATCGCATAGCGCTCGCAGGCGAAGCTGATCGCATCGCCCTCTTCGCCCAGCCGCGCGGTACGGCCGATGCGGTGCACGTAATCTTCCGCATCGAACGGCAGGTCGTAGTTGTAGACGTACTTGACCCCGTCGATATGCAGGCCGCGCGCGGCCACGTCGGTGGCGACCAGGATTTCGAGCTGACCCTTCTGGAAGCGGTTGAGCAGCGACTCGCGCTTCTTCTGCGGCACGTCGCCCGACAGCACGCCGACCCGGTAACCGTGGCGCTCCAGCGTGCGCGCCACACGCTCGACGAACGCCTTGGTATTGACGAACACCATGGTGCGCGCGCCTTCGCTACGCGACAACAAACCCAGCAGCAGCGTCTGCTTCTCTTCGTCGGACGGGAAATAAATGCGCTGGCGCACCCGTGCGGCGGTGATGGTCTCGGTCTCGACCACCAGCTTTTCCGGCTCGTTCATATGCTCGTAGGCGAGCTCGAGCACGCGATGGCTGAGCGTGGCCGAGAACAGCAGCGTCTGCCGGGTGCCGCGCTCGGGCATGCGCCGCAGCAGGAAACGGATGTCCTTGATGAAGCCCAGGTCGAACATGCGGTCGGCTTCGTCCAGCACGCAGATCTCGCAGGCGTGCAGCGAGACCACCTTGTGCTGCTTGACGTAGTCGATCAGCCGGCCCGGGGTGGCGATGATCACGTCCACGCCCTGCTGCAGCAGCTCGCGCTGCTTGTCGTAGTCCACCCCGCCGTAGACCAGCGCAAAGCGCAGGCCCAGGTCGGCACCGAACTTGACCGCGTCCTTGTGGATCTGGATCGCCAGTTCGCGGGTCGGGGCCAGGATCAGCGCGCGCGGGTCTTCCGGCTTGCGGTCGGCCAGCGCCGGACGGATCAGCAGGCGGTTCATCACCGCCACCAGGAACGCCAGGGTCTTGCCGGTGCCGGTCTGGGCCTGCCCGGCGACATCGCCGCCGGGCAGCGCGACCGGCAGGGTCAGCGCCTGGATCGGGGTACAGCGGGTAAACCCGGCGCTCTCCAGCCCGGTGATCAGCGCCGGATGCAGGTCGAACGTGGAAAAAGTCAAATCGGTCAGCGGTTTGTCGCTCATTATTCCGTCTTCGTGAGGCGCCCTGGGCAGCCCGGGCGCGGCTTGCATCGATGCCGACAGCGTCGCAAACTGCGGCAGTTGTGGCGGACAGCGCGGCTTCAGGACTGACACTTGATTCAGTCGCGCAATGCCCCAGTTTAACGCAATGTGGCGGCCTGCCCGGTCGGGTGGGCCGTTTTGGTTTCCAGGAGACCCAACGTGAGCGACAAGGTTCAACATGTCGGCGATGCCGACTTCGATACAGCTGTACTGCAATCCAGTGAACCGGTCCTGGTGGATTTCTGGGCCGAATGGTGCGGCCCGTGCAAGATGATCGCCCCGGTGCTGGACGATCTGGCCACTACATATCAGGGCAGACTCAAGGTTGCCAAGGTCAATGTGGACCAGAACCGCGCCTTGGCCGTCAAGTACCACGTGCGCTCGATCCCGATGCTGCTGCTGTTCAAGGACGGGCAGGTGCAGGCGACCGAGATCGGGGCAGTTGGCAAGGGCCAGCTGACCCAGATGATCGACAAGACCCTGGGCGGCGCAGCTGCCTGAGTGAATGGGCGTCCAGCAATGGGCGCCCTGTGGTTCGCCAGCAGTTAACTGCGGCCCTGGCAGACGCTTGCGCGGTTGCGCGCAGCGGTGATAGTGTCAGCTGATCCGGCGCACGCTCGTGCACCGCCGTACCCCTCTAGAAACATCTTCTAGACTCCCATCACCAAAGTTCGCCCCCCAGCCGGGCGCTCGCACTCTTAGCGAGGAATCACGCACTTGTCCGATCATCCTTCCTCCGATACCGGGAGCAGCGTCGACGCTCCTGTCGAGAAGCGCGTGCGCAAGCCGCGCGTGAGCAAGACCGCCGTCGCCCATGACGATGCCGGCGCACAGCAGCCCAACCTGCCCTTGCCCGCCAGCCCCGCACCCGACGCTCCACGCGCTCCGCAGGCACCGTCGCACGCTGCCGATTCGGTACCGGCGCAGACGTCCAGCGATGGCCCCTATGCCGGTAACCCGCCCAGCACCAGTCAGGGCGGCGACCGTGGCGAATCCCGCGAAGGCGGCCAGTCGCAGCAGCAGCGCTTCAACCAGGCGCAGCAACAGCAGAATCAGACGCAGGGCCAGGGCCAGCAACAGAGCCAAGGCCAAGGCCAGCAACAGGGTCAGGGTCAGGGCCAGAACGCCGGGCAGAATCCGCAGGGCCAGGGGCAGAACCAGCAAGGCAATCGCCGCGACCGGTTCCGTAACCGCCGTGACCGCGGGCCGCGCGACAGGTTCGGCAACGAAGGCGGCGGCATGCCGTCTTCCGATGGCAGCAACGAGCCGTTCATCGCACGTCCGCATCCGGCCGTGCCGGAAGGCTTCCCGATCTATTCGCTGAGCGACCTCAAGCGGATGCCGGCGCAGAAGCTGCTGGACATCGCCGATCAGCTCAACATCCAGGAAGGCGTGGCGCGCGCGCGCAAGCAGGACGTGATCTTCGCCCTACTCAAGGTGCTGACCCGCCACGGCGAAGGCGTTGCCGCCGACGGCGTACTGGAAATCCTGCCCGACGGCTTCGGCTTCCTGCGTGCCGCCGAAGCCAGCTACCTGGCCGGCCCGGACGATACGTATATCTCGCCCAGCCAGATCCGCCGCTTCAACCTGCGCACCGGCGACCATCTGTCCGGCCGCATCCGCTTCCCCAAGGACGGCGAACGCTATTTTGCGCTGTCGATCGTGGACACCATCAACGGCGAGCCGCTGGAAGCCAGCAAGAACAAGGTGCTGTTCGAGAACCTGACCCCGCTGTTCCCGCGCCGCCGCTTCCGTCTGGAGCGTGGCGATGGGTCCACCGAGGACATCACCGGCCGCATCCTGGATCTAATGGCGCCGCAGGGCAAGGGTCAGCGTGCGCTGATCGTGTCCCCGCCCAAGGCCGGCAAGACGATGATGATGCAGCAGGTGGCCACGGCCATCACCAGCAATCATCCCGAAGTGCACATGATCGTGCTGCTGATCGACGAGCGCCCGGAAGAAGTGACCGAAATGCAGCGCACCGTGCGCGGCGAGGTCATCTCCTCCACCTTCGACGAACCGGCCGCGCGCCACGTGCAGGTCGCCGAGATGGTGATCGAGCGGGCCAAGCGCCTGGTCGAGCACAAGAAGGACGTGGTGATCCTGCTCGACTCGATCACCCGTCTGGCGCGCGCCTACAACAACGTGGTGCCCAGCTCCGGCAAGGTGCTCACCGGTGGTGTGGATGCCAACGCGCTGCACCGTCCGAAGCGCTTTTTCGGTGCGGCCCGTAACGTCGAAGAAGGCGGCTCGCTGACCATCATCGCCACCGCGCTGGTCGAGACCGGCAGCAAGATGGACGAGGTGATCTACGAAGAGTTCAAGGGCACCGGCAACAGCGAAGTGCATTTGAACCGTCGCATCACCGAAAAGCGCGTCTACCCGGCGATCGACATCAACCGCTCGGGCACGCGTCGCGAAGATCTGTTGATCGAGCCGGAGCTGCTGCAGAAGATATGGATCCTGCGCAAGCTGTTGCACCCGATGGACGAGATCGCGGCAATGGAATTCCTGCTGGACAAGATGAAGACCACCAAGTCCAACGACGAGTTCTTCAGTTCGATGAAGCGCTGAGTCGCTCGGCATTCTCGATACAAAAAAGCCCCGCATCGCGGGGCTTTTTTGTAGTTGGGTGATGATGCAGAGTCTCCGGTATTCGATGCGAAGCGCTTGGCATGACACCTGCAGCAACGGTGACAGCCGCTGCTCGATGGCACGACACAAAAACCAGATCTGGTTATCTGCCTGACAGAGCGCGTCGCGCGGGAGCAAGGCGCAAGCCCCTCTTCCCTTATCCCTCCTGCAGCGGCGTCGCCAAGCGAACGCCTTCTCCTCGCACCGAAAACAAGCCATAGCCAGACAGCGCATCAGGACTGTCGATCGATACGGCGTCACTCCTTTCATTACGCCACGGCGCAGCCTGACGCGGGCCCGGCAGGTAGGCCTGCCACTGCTTCTGCCTGGCGTTTAGGTCGCGCTCGGATGAGGCAATCTCGAACGTCACCGGCACGCGCATCACCCAGAAAGGAGCATTGACGTCAGGGCCCTCGGTTGGCGGAAGAAACTCCCAATGACGCGCCTTGCTCATGGACGCATCGGCAAACTCCTGCCGCCAGCGTGCGCGCTTGGACTCGGGCACCAGCGCGGTGAGATTGACCTGCTCGGCGACCACATCCTCGACCTTTCCCGTACGACCGATCTTGAGCAGCAGATAGACCACACCCGTCGCCCCACCTCGGAAGGCATTCACCGGATAGGCAGGTGGTTGCATGTCCTTGGAGCGCACGCTCCCCACATCCTGCGCCTCGCCGCCGAAATGCGCGCTACGGATCGAAATCAGATACCGATTGTCATCGGTCGGCTTGGCGACCAACAGCAGATTCATCGGCAAGGTTGCCGGCAAGGCGCTGCCATCGTCTTTCACCGGATCGAAGCGCCACGCCGCGATCGAGTGCTTGACCCGCTCGCGAACGGCCACCGGTAACTGGGCCTCATCCTTGAGCGCCACTGCGGTGACGACACCCTCGGGGGTCAGTGTCAGGGTACCCGATACATTCATACTCGCCTCGGTCAGCTGGCGAGCGCTGCTGGAACCCGCTTGTGCATTACCGAGCAGTGCCAGTCCCATAGCGAAGCCAAGCACGATTTTTTGCTTCCACTGCATCACGACTCTCCATTGATC
This sequence comes from Xanthomonas sp. 3058, assembly GCF_014199765.1. Taxonomy (NCBI): domain Bacteria; kingdom Pseudomonadati; phylum Pseudomonadota; class Gammaproteobacteria; order Lysobacterales; family Lysobacteraceae; genus Xanthomonas; species Xanthomonas sp. 3058. The sequence goes on from NZ_JACHOF010000009.1 coordinate 79,065, forward strand.
CAAGCGCTCTTTGTACCAGTGTGCACATGCAAACGAAACATCTTAGGCCAGCCGACGCGAATCCGCATACGGCGGGGTGTCGGGGTAGTCGTCCTCGCGCAGGCGAGTTTGCAGGTCGCGCCACCATTGCGGGTCGAACAGTTCCGGGTGCAGGTGCTTGACCGCTTCCAGCTGCGAGGGTGGCAAGCCCATGAATAGCGCGAAGCGCTCGGGAAACACATCGCGCGGGCCGACGTGGAACCAGGGCTCGGCAGCCATCTGTTCTTCATAGGTGCTGGGGGTCGGCCAGTCGCGGAAGGTGCATTCGGTGATCAGGCACAGCTCGTCGTAGTCGTAGAACACCGCGCGCTGATGGCGGGTGATGCCGAAATTCTTCAGCAGCATGTCGCCGGGAAAGATGTTGTTGCGCGCCATGTCCTTGATCGCCTGGCCGTAGTCCAGCGCGGCCGCATGCGCGGCCTCGGGCAGTTGTTCGCGCAGATACAGATTCAGCGGGCGCAGGCGCCGTTGCACGTAGCACAACGCAATCAGTACATCGTCGCCATCCTCGCTCAGGCTCAGCGCGCAGCTGGTCTGCAGTTCTTGCAGCAGCGCAGGCGAGAAGCGCGATTTGGGAAACCGCAGGAAGCGATACGGCTGCGCATCCAGCAGACGACCGATGCGATCGAGCTGGAACACCAACTCGTATTTGCCTTCGACCTGCGCGCGGCTCATGGTCTTGGGATACGCAAAACGGTCGCGGATCAGCTTGAACACCAGCGGATAGCTGGGCAGCGTGAACACCACCATGACCATGCCGGGTGTGCCGTCGGCATGCACCAGTTGTTCGGCTGGATGCGCCTGGAAATGGCTGAAAAACGTGCGATAGCGTTCGGTCTTGCCCTGCTTGGCACGCCCGAGCATCGTGTACAGCTCATCGACCGGCTTGTGGGTGAGCAGGCTGCGCAGGAACACCACCGCATCGCCGACGGTGGCCAGATCGGCCTGGAAGTAACTGCGCGAGTTACTGAACAGCTGCGCGACATCGCTCCGCTTGGTCAGTACCGCTTCGGCGCGTAACCCGGCAGCGTCGTTGACCAGCGCAATGACGAACGGGGAAAAGCGATGTTCGCCAAACACCCGCCCGATCAGATACGCACGACGCTCGCGGTAGAACACCGTCTCCAGCAGTTCCACACTGCGCACCGGATGCTCGCCCCAATGTGCGAGATCGTCGAGCAGGCGCACCGCGATCGCGGCCGCGCACCGGGTACGGTGCGCATACGGCAGGGCAAACGCGTAATCGCCGAGCACGCGCACCAGCATGTCGGTCAGCCGGCCCGGCGAGACTGCGTAGGTATGGCGCGCGACCGGCAGCGTGATCGCATCGGTCGGCTCGATATCCAGCGCGATGAATTCGATCTCGGCATCGACCCCGTGGGTGCCGAAATACCGCCGGGTCAGGGTGTTGTAGAAGGTCTTGTACAACTCCTGATCGATCAATCCGCTCAGCAGCGCGGCGTAATGGCTGCGTGCGCGCATCCACAAGATCCGGTCGTGCGCCTGCCCGAGCAACACCGCGCGCAGACGCAACATGCATTCGGTGATGTATTGATCGTAGAGCGCGATGCGTGCGACCGCGTCGTCGCGCGCGGCGCTCCAGTCGCGCGTCTCGAAACGCTGCTTGGCACGTGCGGTGATCTCGGCAAACCGTGCGTGGTAATCCTCGAAGGCTTCATACACGGCCTGGGCGATCGCCAGTGCGCGGCGCTCGGACTGCGGCGGTAACGGGAGCTGGCTCATGGCGGCAGTGTACCCAGCGCATGTTGCGGCGTGCAGCCAAGACAACCGGCCAATCGAGCAGGCGCGTCGTCGACGAATGCCGAGGCCGCTCGCAGCCAGGGACAGCACCCGTGACCGGAAAGACATTGCGCCGTCATGCGAGGCCTGGCACATGCCGACCGCGCTATCGCAATGGCATTAAGCCCAGAAAAACGACAAGGCCCGCCTCTCATCGAGGCGGGCCCTGCCTGTTGCACCTGCTGGACGCACCGCCAGGCGGTGCGTCTGGATCAGGCCTTCAGCGTCGCCAACACGTCGTTGAAGGTCTTGCTCGGGCGCATCGCCTCGCTGACCTTGGCCAGATCGGGGTGGTAGTAGCCGCCGATGTCCACCGGCTTGCCCTGGGCGCCGTTGAGCTCGGCCACGATGGTGGCTTCGTTGTCGGTCAGCGCCTTGGCCAACGGTGCGAACTTGGCCTGCAATGCGGTGTCTTCGGTCTGCGCGGCCAGGGCCTGCGCCCAGTACATCGCCAGATAGAAGTGGCTGCCGCGGTTGTCCAGCTCACCGACCTTGCGCGCCGGCGACTTGTTGTTGTCCAGGAACTGGCCATTGGCCACGTCCAGCGCCTTGGCCAGCACGGTGGCCGACGGATTGTCGTAGCGGTTGCCCAGATGCTCCAACGAGGCGGCCAGGGCCAGGAACTCGCCCAGCGAATCCCAACGCAGGCTGTTCTGTTCGACGAACTGCTGCACGTGCTTGGGCGCCGAGCCGCCTGCACCGGTTTCGAACAGACCGCCGCCGGCCATCAGCGGCACGATCGACAGCATTTTGGCGCTGGTGCCCAGCTCCAGGATCGGGAACAGGTCGGTGAGATAGTCGCGCAGCACGTTGCCGGTGACCGAGATGGTGTCCTGGCCCTTGCGGATGCGCTCCAGCGAGAAAGTGGTCGCATCCACCGGCGGCAGGATGCGCAGATCCAGGCCGTTGGTGTCGTGGTCCTTCAGGTATTTCTCGACCTTGGCGATCACCTGCGCATCGTGTGCGCGCGCCTTGTCCAGCCAGAACACGGCCGGGGTATCGCTCAGACGTGCACGCTCGACCGCCAGCTTCACCCAGTCCTGAATCGGTGCGTCCTTGACCTGGCACATGCGCCACAAATCGCCGGCGTCCACCGCGTGTTCGAAGACGGTGGTGCCGGTGTCGTCGGTGACCTTGACGGTGCCGGCGGCGGCGATCTGGAAGGTCTTGTCGTGCGAGCCGTATTCCTCGGCCTTCTGCGCCATCAGGCCGACGTTGGGCACCGAGCCCATGGTGGACGGATCGAATGCGCCATGCGCCTTGCAGTCGTCGATCACCGCCTGATAGACATCGGCGTAGCAGCGATCCGGGATCACGGCCTTGGTGTCCTGCAGCTTGCCTTCGGCATTCCACATCTGACCGGAGTCGCGGATCATCGCCGGCATCGACGCATCGACGATCACATCGCTGGGCACATGCAGATTGGTGATGCCCTTGTCGGAATTGACCATCGCCAAGGCCGGACGCTGCGCATATTCGGCCTTGATGTCGGCCTTGATCTGCGCCTGCTGTGCTTCCGGCAGCGAGCCGATGCGTGCGTACAGATCGCCGATGCCGTTGTTGGGATCGAAGCCGACCGACGCGAGCGCTTCGGCATGTTTGCTCAGCGTGTCCTTGTAGAACTCGCCGACCACCACGCCGAACAGCACCGGGTCGGAGACCTTCATCATGGTGGCTTTCAGGTGCACCGAAAACAGCACGTCCTTGGCCTTGGCATCGGCGATTTGCGCGTCGATGAAGCTGGCCAGCGCACGCTTGCTCAGCACGGCGGCATCGACGATTTCGCCAGCCTTCACCGCCACGCTTTCCTTCAGCACGGCGCTGCTGCCGTCGTTGCCGACGAACGCGATCTTCAGCGTGCCGGCGGCCGCCAGCGTGGTGGATTGCTCGCTACCGAAGAAGTCGCCCTCCTGCATATGCGACACGTGCGACTTGGAGTCGCTGCTCCACTTGCCCATGCGATGCGGATGCTTGCGTGCGTAATTCTTCACCGACAACGGCGCGCGGCGATCGGAGTTGCCTTCGCGCAGCACCGGATTGACCGCGCTGCCCTTGACCTTGTCGTAGCGCGCCTTGATGTCTTTTTCGGCAGCGTCCTTGGGTGCGTCCGGGTAGTCCGGCAATGCATAGCCCTGGCTCTGCAATTCGGCAATGGCGGCCTTGAGCTGCGGCACCGACGCGCTGATGTTGGGCAGCTTGATGATGTTGGCTTCCGGCGTGGTGGCCAGCGCGCCCAGCTCGCCAAGGTCGTCGGCGATCTTCTGGGCGTCGGTCAGCTGTTCCGGAAACAGCGAAAGAATGCGGCCGGCCAGCGAGATGTCGCGGGTTTCGACCACGATGCCGGCGGTATCGGTGTAGGCATCGATGATCGGCAGCAGCGACTGCGTGGCCAGATAGGGTGCTTCGTCGGTGAGCGTGTAGATGATCTTCGGTGTCTTCGACATAGGGTGCGATGGCTCGTGTGGTCGGAAGGAGCGCCGCCTCCAGTGACGATGGCGCCGGCGTGCGCGACGGAGGTCGCTGATGGCACGCCGATCGGCCAGCGCGTAGCACGCGGCGATGGATCAGCAGGCCATTGTCGCGTCTGAGCCGCGCCCGGGTAAAGCGACCACGGGCGGACGCTCCATCCCGTCACCCGGCCCATCGACATGGATGCAGCTGTAACGAATGGGTCACGCAGTCAAAAGGCGCGATCGTGTGATCGCGCCTTTTGAGGTGTTGCATGTGCGATAGCGCGTATTCTCACCGTGTTGGCCCGGGATCTGCCAGGAGCAGTGGCAGCGCTCATCGCCCCGAAACGGCTGTGCATGCAGTTCGCGTGCGTGGGCACGCAGCCGCTTGACCGATCAATTCACGGAAATGGTCTGCGGCGAACCTGCCGGCTTGCCACCCACCGTCGTCTCGATGGTGTAGGTACCGGTCGGCCAACCGTATGGCTTGTTGAAGCTCAGGTTGGTGGTTTCGGCGCCGTCGGTATTCAGCGTTGCGGTCTGCTCGCCTGCCACCTGACCGTCCTGAAAGATCATCTTGGCCGAAACCGGCACGTTTTTCGCGCTGCCATGGGTCTTGATCGAGACGATGATGGTGTTTTTCAGGCCGATGTTGGCAGAGGGCTTGACGCTCTTGTCGGCCGCCACCTCGGTGCCGACCACCACGCTGGACACGGTGACGCCGGAACCCGTCGCGGCAGGAGCGGCGGTCTCGGTACTTGCAGCGCCGGAGGCGGTGCTTTGGCCAGCCTGGTCACTCGCTGGTGGAGTTCCGGCCGGGCCGGGCATCGCAGCGGTGGCGGCGCCGGAGGTCGGATCCTTGGACACGGCGGCGTCGTCGGCCTTCTTGCTGCACCCGGAAAGCGCAAGGACGCAGGCAAGCGCCACGGCGAGGGTGCTTGAAATGGATATGCTACGCATGGATCAATCTCCAGAGATCGAACGGATCGTTGGTCTTTCAACCGTCTTCAGCGCGCAATGCGCCTATGCCTTGGGAGGCAAGTGCAACACCTGCCCCGGGAACACCTTGTCGGGATCCTTCAGCGTTTCGCGGTTGACTTCGAAAATACGCGGCCACAGATTGCCGTCGCCCAGATGGTGCTTGGCGATGCTGGACAAGGTGTCACCGGTCTGCACGGTGACCGATTCTCCGACCAGCTGTGCAGTGCCATGCACGCTGGTACGCACGTTGGAAACGTCTGGCGCAGGCGAGATCTGTGCGGTGCTATCGACCGAAGACGTCACGTCGGAGAAATCGGCTTTCTTGTCGGCACTCATTGCTGCAATCCTTCGAACATCAGGTCATTGCAGCGTGCGTGCAGCGCCGTTAAGCGTGGATCGCGCCTGGGTGAAACTGGCGCGATCCTGGCTGCGCGGTCATTGGCGCACGTCGCGGAAGATCGACAGCGGTGTCGGCACGCTGGGCGAGCTACGCAGCGGGTTAATGTCCAGCCCGCCACGGCGGGTATAGCGCGCTTCCACTGTCAGCCATTCCGGCGCGCAGCGGCTCAGCACGTCATTGAAAATCCGTTCGACGCATTGTTCGTGAAACTCGGCGTGGTCGCGGAAACTCACCAGATACCGCAGCAACCCTTCCCTGTCGATCGGCGCGCCGCGGTAACGCAGCGTGACGCTGGCCCAATCCGGCTGGCCGGTGACCGGGCAATTGGATTTGAGCAAGGCCGAGGTCAATATCTCTTCCACCGAAGCCAGTTCGTGCGCCGCCAGATACGCGGCATTCGGCGGGCCGTAGTCGTCGATGCTGACATCGAGCATATCGATCGATTCGCCCTCGCCCACCGCATCGATCGGCGGTAGACCGAATTCCACCGCCACATCGGCACCGGCGCGCGTGGACAGGTCGGTGGCGATGCGCGTGCGCACCGCTTCGGCGCTGTTGAAACGCGTGGCGTTGAGCGAGTTCAGATACAGCTTGAGCGATTTGGATTCGATCAAGGCGGGCGAATCGCAGGGCACGTGCAAGGTTGCGGTGGCCACGCACGGCTTGCCCTGCGCGTCGAGCCAGCTGAGTTCGTAGGCATGCCAGCGATCGCGGCCGATAAAGGGCACTGCACCGGTCAGGCCGATCGCCTCACGGCCGGCCGCACGCGGAATCGGAAACAACAGGGACGGGTCGTAGCCGCTGGGATAGGCGACCTCACGACCGAGTGTGGAATCTTCTGGGGTATTCATCCCGTCATTTTAAGTCGAGCGGGCTGGCCGTGAGGTATACGGCAGACGCTGGAGCACCGAGCTGGCGACCCAAGCAGCGGGCCTTCAAGCTGCCCGCCGCCCCACTCGATCGCCAACGCTCAGCGAGAACCGTGCAACTGCACACGATTCCCTATTCCCCACTCCCCATTCAGCCCGCCTCACCCTGATGCAGATAATCCAGCGACACCTGCAACAGCGCGCGCAACCCCACATCCAGCGACGATTCGTCGAGCAGGAACTGCGGCGAATGGTTGCTGGGCGCAGTCGCCGGGTCGATGCCCTTGGCGGTGGAACCCACAAAGAAGAACATCGACGGCACCTGCTGGGCGTAGAACGAGAAATCCTCCGCACCCATCTGCAACGGCGGCTCGTAGACATTGTCGGCGCCGACCACGGCCTGCAGGCTGGGCAGCATCTTGGCGGTCAGTGCGGGGTCGTTGACGGTGGCCGGGTTGCCAGGCTGGTCCGGCACCTGCGCATCCACCTTGGCACCATGCGCGGCAGCGGTGTGCTCGGCCACGGTCTTGAGGTCGGCGAAGATCTGCTGACGCATGCCTTCGTCGAAGGTGCGGATGGTGCCGACCATGTCCACGTCGTCGGGGATGATGTTGTAGCGGATGCCGCCCTTGATCGCGCCGAAGCTCAGCACCGCCGGTTGCTTGGACAGGTTGGCGCGGCGGCTGACCACCGTTTGCGCGGTGGAAATCATGTCGGCGCTGGCCACGATCGGGTCGATGCCGTTCCACGGTGCCGAGCCGTGGGTCTGGCGGCCGATCATCTTGATCGCAAAGCGGTCCGAGGCCGCCATCAGCGGGCCGCTGCGTACCGCGATCTTGCCGGCCTGCACGCTGGAGAACACATGCAGGCCGAACACCGCCTGCGGTTTGAAGTCGGCGAACAGGCCTTCCTTGAGCATCAGCGACGCGCCGCCCTCCTCGTTGCCCGGTGCGCCTTCTTCGGAGGGCTGGAAGATCAGCATCACTTCGCCGGGCAGCTGCTCGCGCATGCCCACCAGCGCTTCGGCCACGCCGAGCAGGATCGCGGTGTGGGCGTCGTGGCCGCAGGCGTGCATCACCCCGACCTGCTCGCCGCGGTACTCGGCGGTGGCCTTGGAGGCGAACGGCAACCCGGTCTGCTCCTTCACCGGCAAGGCATCCATGTCGGCGCGCAAGGCGATCTTCGGCCCCGGCTTGCCGCCCTTGATGATGGCCACCACGCCGTGATGGGCGATGCCGGTGCGCGGCTTGAGACCGAGCTTGCGCAGCTGCGTGGCGACGGTGGCAGCGGTGCGCTCCTCGCGGTTGGACAGCTCCGGATGCTGGTGGAAGTCGCGGCGCCACTGCACCAGCTTGCTCTGCAACGGCGCGGCGGCGGCCTGGACTTCGGGCCGGGGCGCGGCCTGGGCGGCGGCCAGGGTGGGCAGGGCAAGCAGCAGCGCGCTGGTCAGCAGCCGGGAGTGGCGCATCGAAACATCCTCTGAAAATGGAACTTCACTTTAGTCCACCCATGCGCTGGATGGGCTGCAGTGGGGCCCGATTCAGGCCGGCGGTCAACCGCAGCGGCCCTGACGCGTTGCCGCTGCACCGCATCTGTGAACGTGTTGGTCGTTTCGCCGGGCAAGCCGTTACTTCAGTAACACTCAATTGCCTTGCTGCAACGATATGCTTCGCATCGCCGCCCCCACGGTCGCATCCACGCGACCGGCCCGCCCTCAGGAGTTGTCGCATGTCGCGTTTTTGGAAGATCACACTGCTGGTCGTAGCGGTGCTCGTCGTGGTGCTGGTCGCAGTGCGGATGCTGGGCGGGGGCAATCACGGCAAGCGGTCCGGCGCGCCGGACGACACTGGCAGCGAGGACAGCGGCCCGGTGCCGGTCACGGTGGTGGCCGCCACCACCCAGGATGTGCCGGTCTACGCCAGCGCGCTGGGCACGGTCACCGCACTCAATACGGTCACGGTCAGCCCGCAGGTAGGCGGCCAGCTGATGAGCCTGAACTTCAAGGAAGGCCAGGAAGTGAAGAAGGGCGAGCTGCTGGCGCAGATCGACCCGCGCACGCTGCAGGCCAGCTACGACCAGTCGCTGGCGGCCAAGCGGCAGAATCAGGCGCTGCTGGCGACCTCGCGCGTGAACTACCAACGCTCCAACGACCCGGCCTACAAGCAGTACGTCTCGCGCACCGACCTGGATACCCAGCGTAACCAAGTTGCGCAGTACGAGGCAGCGGTGTCGGCCAACGATGCGCAGATGCGCTCGGCACAGGTGCAGTTGCAGTTCACCCGCGTCACCGCGCCGATCGACGGCATCGCCGGCATCCGCGGCGTGGACGTCGGCAATATCGTCAGCAGCAGCTCGACCATCGTCACCCTGACCCAGATCCGCCCGATCTACGTGTCCTTCAACCTGCCCGAGCGCGAGTTGCAGGCAGTGCGCAGCGGTCAGGCAGCCGCACCGCTGGACGTGGCGGCGCTGGATCGCGGCGATGCGCACATCATCAGCGGCGACGGCAAGCTGGACGTGATCGACAACCGTATCTCCGCCGACAGCGGCACCTTCAGCGCCCGCGCGATCTTCGCCAACACCGACAACGCGCTGTGGCCGGGCCAGTTCGTCAACGTGCGCCTGCAGTTGCGCACGATCTCCGGCGGCACCGTGGTGCCGACCCAGTCGGTGCAGCGTGGCCCGGATGGCGATTACGTCTACGTGGTCGGCACTGACAACACCGCGCAGATGCGCACCGTGGTGCAGGGCGTGGAAGTGGACGACAGCCACGTGCAGATCACCAAAGGCCTCAAGCAGGGCGAGCGCGTGGTCACCGAAGGCCAGTTCCGCTTGAAGCCGGGCAGCAAGGTCAGCGCGCTCAAGCCGGGCGAGACCCCGCCAGAACCCACCGAGGCCGAACTCAAGGCCGTGCAGGACAAGCAGGAACGCGGCGGCACCGGTGGCCGCCGTGGCGGCGGCCCGCGCTAACGCCTGACCGCTGGCGACGGGACTTCCGTCGCCAGTGCGCGTCGGCGCCCTGCGCGCCGGTTTCGATTGACGTCTCCAGCAAGGACACCCCCCGTGGGCTTTTCGACCATCTTCATCCGCCGTCCGATCGCCACCTCGTTGTTGATGGCGGGCGTCCTGCTGCTGGGCATCCTGGGTTACCGGCAGTTGCCGGTCTCGGCGCTGCCGGAAATCGACGCGCCCAGCCTGGTCGTCACCACCCAGTACCCCGGCGCCAACGCGACCACCATGGCCTCGTTGGTGACCACGCCGCTGGAGCGCCAGTTCGGGCAGATCTCCGGGCTGCAGATGATGACCTCCGACTCGTCGGCGGGCTTGTCCACCATCATTTTGCAGTTCTCGATGGAGCGCGACATCGATATCGCCTCGCAGGACGTGCAGGCGGCGATCCGCCAGGCCACCCTGCCCTCGTCGCTGCCGTATCAACCGGTCTACAACCGGGTCAATCCGGCCGATGCAGCGATCCTCACGCTCAAGCTCACCTCCGATTCGCTGCCGCTACGCGAGGTCAACCGCTACGCCGATGCGATCCTGGCCCAACGCCTGTCGCAGGTGCCGGGCGTGGGCCTGGTGTCGATCGCCGGCAATGTGCGGCCTGCGGTGCGCATCCAGGTCAACCCGGCGCAGCTGTCGAACATGGGCCTGACCATGGAGTCGCTGCGCAGCGCACTCACCCAGACCAATGTCTCCGCGCCCAAGGGCTCGCTCAACGGCAAGACCCAGTCCTACAGTATCGGCACCAACGACCAGCTCACCGATGCGGCGCAGTACCGCGAAACCATCATCAGCTACAAGAACGGCGCGCCGGTGCGGCTGGCCGATGTGGCCAAGGTGGTGGACGGGGTGGAAAACGACCAGCTCGCCGCGTGGGCCAATGGCAAGCCGGCGGTGCTGCTGGAAATCCGCCGCCAGCCCGGCGCCAACATCGTGCAGACGGTGGAGCAGATCCGCAGCATCCTGCCGCAGCTGCAATCGGTGCTGCCGGCCGACGTGCACCTGGAAGTGTTCTCCGACCGTACCGAAACCATCCGCGCCTCGGTGCACGAGGTGAAGTTCACCCTGGTGCTGACCATCGCGCTGGTGGTGGCAGTGATCTTCGTGTTCCTGCGCCGGCTGTGGGCCACCATCATTCCGTCGGTGGCGGTGCCGCTGTCGCTGGCCGGCACCTTCGGAGTGATGGCGTTCGCCGGCATGTCGCTGGACAACCTGTCGCTGATGGCGCTGGTGGTGGCGACCGGATTCGTGGTCGACGATGCGATCGTGATGATCGAAAACATCGTGCGCTATATCGAACAGGGCAAGAGCGGGCCGGAAGCGGCCGAAATCGGCGCCAAGCAGATCGGCTTCACCGTGTTGTCGCTGACCGTCTCGCTGGTGGCGGTGTTCCTGCCGCTGCTGCTGATGCCCGGCGTCACCGGGCGGCTATTCCACGAGTTTGCGTGGGTGCTGTCGATCGCGGTGGTGATCTCGATGCTGGTGTCGCTGACGCTGACGCCGATGATGTGCGCCTACCTGCTCAAGCCCGACGCATTGCCGGAAAGCGACGACGCGCACGAGCGTGACGCTGCGGCCGGCAAGACCAATCTGTGGACCCGCACCGTGGGCGCCTACGAGCGCAGCCTGGACTGGGTGCTGGCGCATCAGCCGCTGACCCTGGCGGTGGCGATCGGTGCGGTGGCGCTGACGGTGGTGCTGTATGTGGCGATCCCCAAGGGCCTGCTGCCCGAACAGGACACCGGCCTGATCACCGGCGTGGTGCAGGCCGACCAGAACGTGGCCTTTCCGCAGATGGAGCAGCGCACCCAGGCGGTGGCCGCGGCGCTGCAGAAAGACCCCGCCGTGACCGGCGTGGCCGCCTTCATCGGCGCCGGCACCATGAACCCGACGCTCAACCAGGGCCAGTTGTCGATCGTGCTGAAGACGCGCGGCGACCGCGAGGGCCTGGACGAGGTGCTGCCGCGCCTGCAAAAAGCCGTGGCCGGCATTCCGGGCGTGGCCTTGTTCCTCAAGCCGGTGCAGGACGTCACCCTGGACACGCGCGTGGCCGCCACCGAATACCAATATTCGATCTCGGATGTGGACAGCACCGAGCTGGCCACCTGGGCCGGGCGCATGACCGAGGCGATGCGCAAGCTGCCCGAGCTGGCCGACGTGGACAACAACCTGGCCAACCAGGGACGTGCGCTGGAACTGACCATCGACCGCGACAAGGCCAGCATGCTCGGCGTGCCGATGCAGACCATCGACGACACGCTGTACGACGCCTTCGGCCAACGCCAGATCTCCACCATCTTCACCGAACTCAATCAGTACCGGGTGGTGCTGGAAGTGGCGCCGGAATTCCGCAGCAGCACCGCGCTGATGAATCAGCTGGCGGTGGCCAGCAACGGCAGCGGCGCGCTGACCGGCACCAATGCCACCAGCTTCGGCCAGGTGACCTCGTCCAACTCGTCCACCGCCACCGGCGTGGGCAACCAGAACACCGGCATCGTCGTCGGCGCCGGCAGCATCATTCCGCTGGCCTCGCTGGCCGAAGCCAAGGTCACCAACACGCCGTTGGTGGTGAGCCACCAGCAGCAGCTGCCGGCGGTGACCATCTCGTTCAATCTGGCACCGGGGCACTCGTTGTCGCAGGCGGTAGCGGCAATCGAAAAAGCGCGCGAAGACCTGAAGATCCCGACCCAGGTGCATGCGCAGTTCATCGGCAAGGCCGCCGAATTCACCGGCAGCCAGACCGATATCGTGTGGCTGCTGCTGGCCTCGATCGTGGTGATCTACATCGTGCTGGGCGTACTGTACGAAAGCTACATCCACCCGCTGACGATCATCTCCACGCTGCCGCCGGCCGGTGTCGGCGCGTTGCTGGCGTTGATGATGTGCGGGCTGAGCCTGTCGGTGGACGGCATCGTCGGCATCGTGCTGCTGATCGGCATCGTCAAGAAGAACGCGATCATGATGATCGACTTCGCGATCGACGCACGCCGCGAAGGCGCCAATGCGCACGAAGCGATCCGCCGCGCCTGCCTGCTGCGCTTCCGCCCGATCATGATGACCACCGCCGCCGCGATGCTGGGCGCGTTGCCGCTGGCGTTGGGCACCGGCATCGGCTCGGAACTGCGTCGCCCGCTGGGCATCGCCATCGTCGGCGGCCTGCTGCTATCGCAGCTGGTGACGCTGTACACCACCCCGGTGATCTACCTGTACATGGAACGCGCCGGTGAGCGGCTACGCGCCTGGCGTGCGCGCCGTGCCGCCCGCCGCGACGGTGTGACCCCGGCCTCCACCTCGGAGCGCCCGGCATGACCACTGGTGCAGCGAAGGCTGATCGGATTTCCGGCCTGCGGCGGCGCATGCCCACACGCGCATTCGGGCGTGGCTTTGGCCCTGCTTGCCGAATCCCGATTCCCGATTCCCGATTCCCGGCGCCACAGCCATGAACATCTCCGCGCCCTTCATCAAGCGCCCGATCGGCACCTCGCTGCTGGCGATCGGTTTGTTCGTGATCGGATTGATGTGCTATCTGCGGCTGGGTGTGGCGGCGTTGCCGAACATCCAGATCCCGGTGATCTTCGTGCACGCCACGCAGTCCGGCGCCGATGCCAGCACCATGGCCTCCACCGTCACCGCGCCGCTGGAACGCCACCTGGGCCAGCTGCCGGGCATCGACCGCATGCGCTCGTCCAGTTCGGAGAGCAGCAGCCTGGTGGTGCTGGTATTCCAGAGCAATCGCAACATCGATTCGGCCGCGCAGGACATCCAGACCGCGATCAACGCATCGCAATCGGACCTGCCCTCCGGGCTCGGCACGCCGATCTATTCCAAGGCCAATCCGAACGACGACCCGGTCATCGCCATCGCATTGACCTCGGACACCCAGTCGGCCGATGAGCTCTACAACGTGGCCGACTCACTGCTGGCGCAGCGCTTGCGCCAGATCACCGGCATCAGCTCGGTGGATATCGCCGGTGCCTCCACGCCGGCAGTGCGCGTGGACGTGGACCTGCGCGCGCTCAACGCACTGGGCCTGACCCCGGACGATCTACGCAACGCGGTGCGCGCCGCCAACGTCACCTCGCCGACCGGCTTTTTGTCCGACGGCAACACCACCATGGCCATCATCGCCAACGATTCGGTGGCCAAGGCCGCCGATTTCGCGCAGCTGGCGATCTCCACCCAATCCAACGGGCGCATCGTGCGGCTGGGCGATGTGGCCACCGTCTACGACGGCCAGCAGGATGCCTATCAAGCCGCCTGGTTCGACGGCAAGCCGGCGGTGGTGATGTATGCCTTCACCCGCGCTGGCGCCAACATCGTCGAGACCGTGGACCAGGTGAAAGCGCAGATCCCCGAATTGCGCGCCTACCTGCAACCCGGCACCAAGCTCACCCCCTACTTCGACCGCACGCCCACCATCCGCGCCTCGCTGCACGAGGTGCAGGCCACGCTGATGATCAGCCTGGTGATGGTGATCCTGACCATGGCGCTGTTCCTGCGTCGGCTCGCGCCCACGCTCATTGCCGCGGTCACCGTGCCGTTGTCGCTGGCCGGCTCGGCGCTGGTGATGTACATGCTGGGCTTCACCTTGAACAACCTGAGCCTGCTGGCGTTGGTGATCGCCATTGGCTTTGTGGTCGACGATGCGATCGTGGTGATCGAAAACGTCATGCGGCATCTGGACGAAGGCATGCCGCGCCTGGAGGCTGCCCTGACCGGTGCACGCGAGATCGGCTTCACCATCGTCTCGATCACCGCCTCGCTGGTGGCGGTGTTCATTCCGATGCTGTTTGCCAGCGGCATCATCGGCGCGTTCTTCCGCGAGTTCACCGTGACCTTGGTGGCGGCGATCGTGGTGTCGATGCTGGTGTCGCTGACCTTGACCCCGGCGCTGTGCAGCCGCTTCCTGTCGGCGCATACCGAGCCGGAAAAACCCGGCCGTTTCGGTGCCTGGCTGGACCGCATGCACGAGCGCATGCTCGCCGTTTATACCGTGGCGCTGGACTTTTCGTTGCGCCACGCGCTGCTGCTGTCGCTGACGCCGTTGCTGTTGATTGCCGCCACCATCTTTCTCGGCGGTGCGGTCAAGAAGGGATCGTTCCCCGCGCAGGACACCGGCCTGATCTGGGGCCGCGCCAATTCCAGCGCCACGGTGTCGTTCGCCGACATGGTCAGCCGCCAGCGCCGCATCACCGACATGCTGATGGCCGACCCGGCAGTCAAAACCGTGGGCGCGCGCCTGGGCTCGGGCCGCCAAGGGTCCAGCGCCTCGTTCAATATCGAGTTGAAGAAGCGCGACGAAGGCCGCAGCGACACCACCGCACAGGTGGTCGCGCGCCTGAGCGCCAAGGCCGACCGCTACCCGGACCTGGACTTGCGCCTGCGCGCGATCCAGGACCTACCCAGCGACGGCGGTGGCGGCACCAGCCAGGGCGCGCAATACCGGGTGTCGCTGCAGGGCAATGATCTGGCCCAGTTGCAGGAATGGCTACCGAAGCTGCAGGCGGCGCTGAAAAAGAATGCGCGCCTGCGCGATGTCGGTACCGACGTGGATACCTCGGGCCTGCGCCAGAACATCGTGATCGACCGTGCCAAGGCTGCGCGCCTGGGGATTTCGGTCGGTGCGATCGATGGCGCGCTGTATGGCGCGTTCGGCCAGCGCTCCATCTCCACCATCTATTCGGATCTCAACCAGTACAGCGTGGTGGTCAATGCACTGCCCTCGCAGACCGCCACGCCCAAGGCGCTGGACCAGATCTTCGTGCCCAACCGCGCCGGCCAGATGGTGCCGATCACCGCGGTCGCCACCCAGGTGCCTGGCATGGCGCCGCCGCAGATCATCCATGAAAACCAGTACACCACGATGGATCTGAGCTACAACCTGGCACCGGGCGTGAGCACCGGCGAGGCAGATCTGATCATCAAGTCCACCGTGGAAGGGCTGCGCATGCCCGACGGCATCCGCCTCAGCGGCGACGACAGCTTCAACGTGCAACTCAGCCCCAACTCGATGGGCGTGTTGCTGCTGGCCGCAGTGCTCACCGTCTACATCGTGCTGGGCATGTTGTACGAGAGTCTGATCCACCCGGTGACCATCCTGTCCACGCTGCCGGCGGCCGGCGTGGGCGCGCTGCTGGCGTTGTTCCTGACCAATACCGAGTTGTCGGTGATCTCGATGATCGCGCTGGTGCTGCTGATCGGCATCGTCAAGAAGAACGCGATCATGATGATCGACTTCGCGCTGGTGGCGCAGCGCGTGCACGGCATGGATGCGCGCGCGGCTGCACGCGAGGCTTCGATCGTGCGCTTTCGCCCGATCATGATGACCACGATGGTGGCGATCCTGGCGGCAGTGCCGCTGGCGGTGGGCCTGGGCGAAGGCTCGGAACTGCGTCGCCCGCTGGGCATCGCAATGATCGGCGGGCTGATCTTCTCGCAGAGCCTGACCCTGCTCAGCACCCCTGCGCTGTATGTGATTTTCTCGTGCCTGAGCGAGCGCTGGAAGGCGCGCCGCGCCCGTGCGCGCGCGCGCCGTGCAGAACGGGCGGCAACGCGGCGCCCGGCTGCATCGGCGCACTGAGCCGCAGCTGACAAAAGACCGTACTCCGCCAGATGCGTGCGGTCTTTTTTGGGTAACAGATCGCACTGATTTTTTACCAAGCTCACCGTCAGGTGGATGTCGCCAGCTTTTTGCTTCCCATCAGCACACGACCAAGCTGCCAGGTGCGATGCCCTCGGACCGTGTGGCGGCATGGATGCCGCCACCGAGCCTCCACGGACGGATTCACGGCGTGTCCCGCAAGCGGTGAGGGCGTCGCGCCCTCGACGCGCTCGACTTCGGAACAACCAAGCAATGCTGAAGCTCAAGATCCCGGTCGCCTTGAGAGGTAATCGAATGGTGTGGAGATGCCGTCGGGTGCAGAGCGGCTGATTTGCGGGTTGGCTGCAGGGCCCTTGCCCGCCCACCGTCGCGGGACACGCTGCAAGTACGTCCTTGTAAGCTCTTACGCGGCATCCATGCCGCGTAAGGTCCCGCGACGGTGGGCGGGCAAGGACCAGTGGAGATGGTCGGTGTGCGTGGTTACAAGCAGGGGATGGAGCGCGGTAGTTCGATTAGGTGCAGTCTGATCAGCTCAGTTCCATCCGATCGATGTCACTGCCATCCAACACCAACTCATTCGTCAAACCAGGGGCGTGGGCCAACATGCTGCCGCTATCGAGACAGCGCTGAGAACTTTATCGGTCGCTCTTCGTAGTGCGTGCAGTTGGGCGATATCGCATGCAGCACCTGAAACCGTGGGATACCGCTACCTCGCACACACACACCTATGGTGCTGCCTTACACCACTAACGCCTGCAGCGACTCCCGCTCCAGCTGCGCATACAGCGCGAACTCGTCATGCACCTGCACGCCCAACGCCTGCTCGAAACTGCGCTTGCTCGAATGTGCGGCGTAGGCGCGTTGCTCGGCGCCGCCAAGATTGGACTGGAAGATGCCGGCCGCACTGACCGGCAGGAAGTCTTCATAGATGATCGGATCGGCACTGACCAGGCCGAGTGCAATGGCCGTTTCTGCCGGGAATGCGGCCACTTGCGACGGATCGCTGCGACCAGCGTCGGTCAACGCGTAACGGAAGTAGCCCAGCCCTTCCTGACGCAACAGCGCCTCGTCGTCTGGAAAGGCCACGAATGCGGTCTGCAGGCGGGTGGCGTAATCGGCACCTGTACTGCCGGCGCCATCGGCGTCGCGCGCCTGCGCCAGCAGCGCGTCGTACAGCGCGCGGCCCTTGGGCGTCAGCGCAAGCCCGCGTTGCTCGATCTCGCCAAAGCGCGCGGTATGCGTGCCGTGCTCGGGCTGCCCGCCGTCGCCGACAAAGCGCACCGGCTCTTCCAGCGCCTTGAAGCTGGTCTGGCGCAGCAGGATCGGCACGCGCCGACACGGCGGCCCTTCGATCACCGCCTTCGCATCGATGCCGGCACGCTGCATCTGCGCCTGCGCCGCGTCGATATCCAGCGTGCGTGGAGTGAGGTGATTGATATGCGGGCCGTGGAAGCTCACCACATCGGCGATCAGCTTGTGCGCCTCGCTCAGCGCGCGGTAGGTGGGCAGCGACACCGTGGCATCGCCGTGCCAGCGGAAGGTTTCCAGCGCTTCGGCCACGAAACGCTGCGCCTGCCCGGCATCGAGCCCGCCGACACGCTCGCAGTGTTCGATCAACTCCACGACCGCATCGGTGAAGATCTGCCGCTGCTCCAGGATCTGCGCCGCCTGCTCGCGCAACCCGGCATCCTCGATCAGTTCCAGCCGCAGCAGCGAGGTGAACACGCGGAACGGATTGGCCGACAGCGCGGCCTCGTCGATCGGGCGGAACGCGGTGGAATGCACCGGTACACCGGCCACCGACAGATCGTAATAACCCACCGGATGCATGCCCATCACCGCGAACAGCCGACGCAAGGTGGCCAGCTCCTGCGCGGTGCCGACCCGGATCGCGCCGTGCCGCTCCAGATCCAGCCGTGCGCGCTCGTCATTGCGCTGCAGCCGCGCCGCCAATGCCGGATCGGCTTCCAGCGTCTGCGCGTTGACCTGCGCCACCAACCTCATCAGGTCGCCGTACAACGGGACCTCGGCGCGATACATGTCCGACATCGCCTGTGCAAACAGGCTGCGGATGTGATCGGAGGAAACAAACACGGGATCGCGCATGGGACGTCTTTGGCGGAGCCGGCCAACGCCAGCGTTGCTGCATTCTCGCCGACCGCGCCCTGCGCCGACCAGCTGCAGGGCAGCATGTTGCCGCACAGACAGCCGGCGTACGGTTGATGACGCCAGACCTTGCCGCTGCCTACGCCACTCGAACCGCATCGCACGCGCTACAGCCCCGTCTGCACCGCCGCTTCGGCCGCCTCGCTGGCCTGGCGCGCGGCCTCCAACCGCTGCGCATGGTCGCCAAGCTGGCGGCGCAGCAGCGCGTCCAGGGTGATCGGCCGTTCCCAGCGGTCGTAGCTGGCGACGATGGCATGCCGCAGCGCACGCATGTTCGCCACGTCCGGCGCCACCGCCAGGCGCGTGATCACGCCCTCCCAACCGTCGTGATGGTCGCGGCTGTAGGCGCGTACGCTGTCGCGGCACGACAACCGCACCACCTGCGCCCAGAAACAGGCGAAATAGAGATCCCCGGCATGCCAGCCGTGCACCTGCAACAGCGCCTGCACGTAGTCGCGCGGCGTACCGGAGTAGCGCGCCACTTCGTCGATGAAACTGTCCGGGTAACGCTGCGCGTAGCTGCCCATGTCGGCCAGATGCTGGTCCACCCAGGCATCGCCGGTGCCAGGAACCACCGCAGGGGCTGCATCCGTCGTTGCGGCGGATGCGGGTGTGGGCGCAGGCGAACCCTGCGCAGCCGCCCACGCCGGCAGCAGCAGCGCCATCAGCAATGGCAGGGATCGCACCAGGGAGGTCGGCAGTAAACGCATCTGCCGATGATGCCGCATGCCCGCGCCGGTGTCAGGCCGATTGCGGTTCGGGCGCTCCGGATGCATCGGGGTAGCGGTGGTCGGGCATTGCGAACGCGTGCGCAGCATCGGTGATGCCTGCCGTACGAGCATCGCCGCGGCTGACAGGGTGCAGCAGGCTTGATCCCGCTCTCAGCGCAAATCGTAGAACCCGATCTGATGCACTTCGCGGCAACCGGTCAGGTCGCAGGCACCGACATAGCCCGGTCCGATGTAACGCTGCCGTGCATCGCGATTGTGCGGGCTGCTGTAAGGGTCCGGGCCATACAGACCATTGCCGTAATAGATCTGCCCGTAGGGGCGGTTGCGCGATGCGCCCAGCCGCAGTCCCGCGCCATCCATCGGATATCCCCCGACGTAGCCGCCATATCCACCGTAGCGCTCGTGCGAATACCTGTCGGCAGAGAATGCGCTGGCGCTATGCCCGCTCGGACGGCTCTGCAAGGTCGCAATGCTCTGGCCTTGTGCGTCCACATAGCCTTGCTCGGGGTCGAAGCGCACCTTTCGGACATACACCACGTCCCCACCCTCTCGTCGCGTACTCAGGCGGACATAGCCGCCGCCATCGTCGTAGTAGGGCTGACCATCGCGAAAGATCACTTCGCTCGGATTGACGACTTCTTCTTCGAGTTCGGCCGCCACCAGTGCTGGCGCACCGATCAGAGCCAGCAAGACGGCCAGGCTGGCACGGTACGTAGACGACAACATGCGCATTGGTGATCCCTCCAAGATCGGCCAGCCGCATGCGACCGACCTGAGACGTCCTGTTGCCGGGCACCGAGGTCCCCGCCGTTTTCATCTGCCATCCAGCTCGCGCGCTGGCCGCAGCATGCCTCAGCTTAGCGCGTGCTGCCGGGCCAATGCATCCAGGGCGTGCACCGCCGCCGGCCAACCGGCCGGGTCGGGCACCTCGCGCATGCGCGGTTCGTCGGCGGCCACGCCGTGCTCCTGCTCGTGTGCCCAGGTCACCGCGTACGGGGTGTAGATGCCCCAGCCACCGATCGCCAGCACCGGCTCCACGTCCGAACGCAGCGAATTGCCGATCATCACAAAGCGCTGCGCCGGCAGGTCGAACTCGCCCAGCACCCGCGCATAGGTGGCGGGATCTTTTTCGGACACTACCTCGACCCGTGGGAACAGATCTGCCAGCCCCGACTGTTCGATCTTCTGTTCCTGGTGGAACAGATCACCCTTGGTGATCAGCACCACCGCGTAGCTGGCGGCAATCGCGCCGACGGCCTCACGCACGCCGGCAATCACCTCGACCGGGTGCTGCAACGTGGCGCGGCCGATCTCGACGATGCGCTGGATATCGCGTGCCTCGATGCGGGCCTGCGTCAGTTCGATCGCGGTTTCGATCATCGACAACGTCATGCCCTTGGCGCCGTAGCCGAAGACCTTGAGATTGCGCCGCTCCACTGCCAGCAGATGCTGCTGCATGCGGCTGTCGCCCAGATCCAGGTAGCCGGCCAGGATCGCTTCGAAATCCGCTTCGGCGCTGCGGTAATAGTCCTCGCTCTTCCAGAGGGTATCGTCGCCGTCGAAGCCGACCAGTTGAATCGCCTGGCCGTCGCGCTGTGCAAAAGAGGTCATCGCGCAAGTTTAGAGCCTGTTCTCCCGTTTGCGGTGAGTCCAGGGCCGCCTGCTGACGAAGAGATGGCGACGGCACGCGACATCCGCGGCGCCGCTACGTCGGTGCGACCGCGTGGCACCCCTCGTCACCTGGAGCACCGCACGGCCGCAACGCACATGAGGATCCATCGCATGCTCCACCCGCATCGGAGACTGCAATCCTGCTGGAGGTTAGTCCCCGGCCGCGTCACCTGGACCGGGCTGATAGCTGGCGAATTCGTCGCGCGATAGCCGGCCATCGCCATTGCTGTCGAAGCCGGCAAAACTCTCGCGCAGGACGGGGTCGGCACCAGCTTCAGCCGCTGTCAGCAATCCATCGGCATCAGTATCCAGACTGCGAAACGTGCGTGGCACCAAGGTCCCGGCTTGCGGTGCGAGCGATGCCTCCGCACCGCCCTTGGCGCCGGATGGGCCCGCAGGGCTGGCGGGTAGCAACGGCGTGGCGGCGGGCGATGGCGGGTCGATCGGCAACGGCGACATCGTCGGCGTCCTGGTCCCCGCCGTGGCCGGGAGTGCAGGTTGCCGATTGGCCGGAGGCAACTCCGGCGGCGCGGAAAATGCCAACGGTGGGCTCCACAGGGCAACCAACAGGGCGATGCGCAAGTGCGACATGGGAACGAGGCCGGAACGGGATCGCATTACCGTAGCGTGCCGCACGTAAAGAAAACGGGAGCGACCCTGGCAGATCGCTCCCGCATGTCCATCCTTCTCAAACAACTGACTCAAACAACTGATTTTTTGAAGCAACTGATGTTAGAACCGACCGCAAGCCAACGATTGACTTGCGGACAAGTAGCCAGCGGCCGGCGGCACGTACTACACATATGCTTCTCGACTACGCTTCTACGACACAGACGCCGCTCGGTACTGGCGCGACACTCACATCTCCATCTGGTCAGGCATGCGTCTCACCTGACTGACGGATCGCATAACAGGTGATTGTGTGATGTGCAGTTACCTCCGTTGATGATGACGGGCTGGTGTGTTGCAGAACTGCGCTATAGGGTGTGATCGGATTGCTTAGTTGCCTTGCGAGCCGGTGGCGCCGGCACCGCCCTGCTGCTTGGCGACGAAGGCCTTGTACTCGTCCGGGGTCAGCTTGCCGTCGGTGTTGCCGTCGGCCTGGTCGAAGATCTGTGCGAGCCCGGCATTGACCTGCGCTTCCTGCTTGCTGATCGCGCCGTCGCTGTCGGTATCCACGCTCGCCCAGGTCTGACCACCGCCGGAACTTGCGCCACCGGACTGGGCCGAGGTGGCCGAGCTACCTGACTGCGCTGCGGCATCCTGTGAAGTGCTTTGTGCCATGGCCGGCAGCGCCAGAGCGGCGGCAAGAGCGGCGGTTGCGGCGAGCAGCGAGGTGCGGTTGCGATTGTTCATCTGGGTGGTCTCCTGTGCTTGGGAATGCGCGGTGTTGCCGTGCATGGAGCCACCTTACCCAACCCGAATGAACGCACAACCTGGCGCAATTTCCCGCGAAACGTCCTCTTAACCACACTGGCCGCGTTTGCGATTAGCCGGCTGTTAGGCCGCGGTGAGCCAAATCGAAACGCTTCATTCAATTGTCGAAATTATGCGAAATCTGCCGCGTTTTTTAACGCCTTATTACGCGTTTGGCGTGTCGTCGTCCCACGTCCCGGAACTGAACAATTTCCAACCCAGCACCACACCTGCGATCGCACCCATCACTTCCAGCACGACGCGCGATCCCAATTCATTGGGATCGTGGATCTTGGCCAGCGCCAACCGCGCATAGAGAGGCGACTCCAGCCGGACGATGCTGGTGTAGACGAGATTCCAGATGTCGTAACCGGCGCCGATGGCCACCGCGAGCAGGCAGGCGATGCCCAGCGTGTGACCGTGGGTGAACTGCAGCCGTCGGCCGATGTGTTCGACCGCAGCGAACATCACCACGCCAAGCACAAGCGCAATCAGGCCTGCTTCCAGCGAACCGAGCAGGCCAAAATGCAAAGACAAATTCATCGCGACGATCCAGGCAGCAGGTGCATCAGTCTAGCGGCTGCAGCCGATGGAGCGCGGCGCAAGGCGTCCAACAGCCCGCCCATGCGCATCGGCGATGATCGGCGTCATCGTCCAGCTGCACCACCACAGCCGATGATGGCAGCCCCCGCATTGCCTCGGGGCTACGGCGCCCGCCAGGTGATGCCGATCATCGGATGTGTTCGGCTTCGATGGCTGCACACGGCTGGGGAGGCACGCCAGGGCTGATGGCCTGGTCGAAAGACGCATCCCGGCACGGCCGGGCCATTCCAAAGAAAATGACCCGCTCACGGGTTCGACAGCCAACGTGCGCCCGCTCACGCATCGTCTTGCCCACGCGCGCTGACCTGCGCCTCGCCTTCCTCGTCCCACTGCACGCTCACCGAGATCGGCTTGCAGCACACCTGGCAATCTTCGATGTAATGCTGGTCGCCACCGGTCAGATCCAGCGTCAGCGTGATCCACTCCCCGCAGTACGGGCAGGCGATATCGACAAAGCGTTCCGGGTCGGACATGGCAATTCCTATGAGCGAGGGGAGATCACACCACGCCGCGCAGCCGAGGTGCGTCGACAAGCGCAGCGGCTAAGAGCGGCTAACACAACGACTTCGCGTCAGCCTACTGCAGGCAGACTATCTGCGGCTTGGCTGCAGGGTCCTTGCCCGCCCAGCGTCGCGGGACACGCTGCAAGTACGTCCCTGTAAGCGCTTACGCGGCATCCATGCCGCGTAAGGTCCCGCGACGCTGGACGAGCAAAAACCAGTCGAGATGGTCGGCATGCATGGGTTTAAACCAAGCAACCAGCGGAGTCTCTGGTGCGGTGTCCTCGCCGCTGGCGGGACCGTGTGGCGGCATGGATGCCGCCACCGAGCCTCCAGGGATGGATTCACGGCGTGTCCCGCCAGCGGTGAGGGCACCGCGCATTCGACCCACTCAGTGTTTGATCTGGACTTCTGACGGCATCCACCAAGATACGGCCGACAAAACCACTGCACTCACTGATAGGCGCTCGCTAGGTTGTGTTAGCTACTCTAAGTGTCAGCGGCTGTCGCGCCTGGCACCTGTCAGGTTTTCGGACTGCACCGACGTCGCCGCTTGCAATCAATCGACCGGCACATCGTACGCGGTCTCGGGGCTCGGCTCAGGACGGAGGGTGAAATGCCACCATTCCATCGGATAGTTGGCAAATCCTTCGGCCGCCATGGCGCGTACCAGTCGCTGACGGTGCATGCGCTGCGTCGCGCTGATATCGCGCGCATCGGTATGCGCCCGCGGATCGAAGAAATCGAAATCGGTTCCCATCTCAACTGCACGGCACGGGCCCTGCCGGCAATCCAGCAAGCCCAGATCCACCGTTGCGCCCCGGCTATGCCCGGAGGGCTCGGCAATGTAATCGCCCAGCAGCGCACGCTTGTCTACAGTCGGGTAATACCGCGCCTTGGTCGATTGCTCCTGCAAATCCGCAGCCCAGAGCACGAATGCCCGCACCGCTCGCACCGGCCGATAGC
This sequence comes from Xanthomonas sp. 3058, assembly GCF_014199765.1. NCBI lineage: Bacteria > Pseudomonadati > Pseudomonadota > Gammaproteobacteria > Lysobacterales > Lysobacteraceae > Xanthomonas > Xanthomonas sp. 3058. Next base: position 103,261 of record NZ_JACHOF010000009.1, read on the forward strand.
AATCGAACACCTGTAGCCGATATCCATCGCGCTGGAGGGTGTGCGCCACCCGCGCCAATGCCTCGGCCGCAGGACGCAACAGATAGCAGGTAGGCGCCGAATACCCTGGCACCACACGCCCGGTGAAGTTGTCGCTGCCTGCATAGCGCATCTCCGCGACGATCTCGGGCGCGAGCGTATGCACGTCGATCAGACCCGCTTGGCCAACGGTCTTGGCCGACGAGACGCGCACATCCGCTGCCGAGGCAACGCTCGGTACGAACGCGATCAACAGCAGCGCGGAACAGGCCATCGACCGCCAGCGACGAGACGCCATGTGCAACAACCTGACGTGCTTCATTGCGCTCCTGGACATACAGAACTAGAGAACCCAACGATACCCCAGCATCCGAACCGGATCGCCAGGCGCCGCAGCGGCCGCGATGCAATCACGAGCCGTCACCCTCAATCGATTCGGCAGTAGCAGGCGGACTCGCTGGCCTGGGCGATCCGGTCAACGCGTAAAGGATGCGCGCATCCTCGGCATCCAGCGTGTGCGCCTCATTGCCGCGATAGTGATGGTGAAACGCCCGCACTGTGGCGGCCGGGTTGTCGAGACTGTAGCCAAGCACGGCGAGCGCTTGCCAGGGATCGAAGCCCGGCGGGGCGGCAGCGGCATCGGCGGCAGGCCAGCGACCAAAGCCTGCATCGGCCAGACGCTTCCATGGGAACAACGGCCCCGGATCGGTCTTGCGCGTGGGCGCGACGTCCTCGTGGCCGACGATCTGCGTGCGTGGAATGCGCAGGCGGGTGCACAGGTCGTCCAGCAATACCAACAAGCTGTCGATCTGGGCAGGCGCGAATGGTTCGCTACCGTCGTTGTCCAGCTCGATGCCGATCGACGCGGAGTTGATGTCGGTGATGGTGCCCCAGCGGCCGGCACCACCGTGCCAGGCGCGCTCGTCGTCGCTGACCAATTGATACCGCTTGCCATCGCCTCCGATCAGATAATGCGCACTGACCTTGCCCCCACGATTGCGTCCGCGCAGCGTGCTCAGGCTTTGCTGCACCGAGTGCTGGTCGGTGAAGTGCAGCACGATCAGGATCGGGCGCCGCGCGTCGTAATTGGGCGACGGCACCCATTGGGCCAGCGGATTGCGCTGCGGCGCATGCGCGCAGGCAGCCAATGACAGCACGATCAAGCAAAGCGCGGCATGCCGCCAGAACGAGAACGGCAGCGTGGACAGGGGCGGCATCGAAATCTCCTGGCGAAACGACAACGGGCATCTGCCATGCCGTTGCCTTGATGGACATTGCATGCGACCAACCCATTATCTGCCCAGTTGGCCACGTTGGGGGCACAGAAGCCGCATTGCCCGACAGGTCAGCGGACACGTTGCGGACGGTGGCATATCCTGAGCCGGCGTCTTGTCCGATCCGATGCTCGATTGCCGCAAGGTTGCTCCACGTACGAACGCGGCTGCACCGCATCACGCGCGGCTCGCGGGCGTCGCTCGGCCGATGACAGCTGGCACTACACCGGCACGGCTGTTGAGCGTGCACCGCCGCGTCGGCACCATTGCAGCATCGTCCGACCGGACAATTGGCACGCCCGGCAGCGGCATGCGTACACTGCAAGCCATCTGCCCTCACCGTGCATCGCGAATGCGCTTGCAGCATTCGCGCAGCGTTGCGCCCGTCATCCGTTGCCGCATGTCGCCTTCAAGAGCCTTCTCCATGCCACTGTCGCGCTACTTGCCGACGTTACTGCTGGCCATCGCGCTGCCCTGCCTGGCAAGCTCGGCAACCGGTGCCACAGGCGTGCAGCAAACCGTGCCGTTTGCCATCAGCGATGCGCAGCTGACCGCCGATTACTGGATCCAGCGCAGTCGCACCGCGCAAATCCCGCGCATGGATGCCGCGCAGATTGCCAGCTTCAATACGCGCCTGCTGCGCGACGATGCATCCATGCACGATCTGGCGCAGTTGCCGCAGGTGGTATCCGCCGTCGAAGTGCGCGCACGCATCGAGGCGTTGTCGGCCACACCGACGCAGGTGTTGTACGACACCAATGGGCACCGCATCGATACAGCGCATCTGGCGGCCTTGCGCGCATCCCTGGCGCTGGACGCGCTTGCCGCGCAGGTGGCACCGCGCTTCGCGCTGGTGCTAAGACGCGCCGCACTGCGCACCTTCCCCACCAGCCAACGCGTGTTCACTACCACCGACGACCACGATATCGACCGCTTCCAGGAATCGGCGCTGTCTGCCGGCACGCCGGTGGCAGTGCTGCACGACAGTGCCGATGGTGCCTGGCGATTCGTGCTCGCCACCAACTACGCGGCGTGGATTGCGGCCGATCAGATCGCCGAAGGCGATCGCGCCGAGGTGCTGGACTACGCAAGGCGCAGTCCACGCCTGACGGTCACCGGTGCCCGCGTGGAAACCGCCTATACGCCAGAACTGCTGCCTGTGTCTGCGGTGAAGTTCGACATGGGCGCCAGCGTGCCGATCCTCGGTGACTGGCCTGCGCACCAGCCGGTCAATGGTCAGTTGCCGCTCGCTGCCCATGTGGTGCAGTTGCCGCTGCGCAATCCCGACGGTCGCCTGCAGTTGGTGCCGGCGTTGATTCCGCGCAGCGCCGACGTGCATGTGGGTGCACTACCGGCAACAGATGCGGTACTACTGCGTCAGGCCTTCAAGTTCCTCGGCGAACGCTATGGTTGGGGCAACGATTACGACGCGCGCGACTGCAGTGGCTTTGTGCTGGATGTCTATCGCAGCCTGGGCATCGTGCTGCCGCGCAATACCGGCGATCAGGCCCGCAGCCCAGCACTGCGTCAGGTGCCGTTCGATGCGCGTGCACCATTGCCCAAGCGCCTGCAGCAACTCGCGCAGCTACAGGTCGGCGACCTGATCTACATCCCCGGCCACGTGATGCTGGTGATCGGCCATGAACGCGGTGCACCGTGGGTGATCCATGATGTGGCCGGCGCCAACTATCGCGCTGCCGACGGCAGCATGCAGCGCGCGCGCTTGAACGGAGTCTCGGTCACGCCACTGTTGCCGCTGCTCGGCACCGACGGCACGCCGTTTAGCGACCGGATCACCCGCATCCAACGCATCGCAGCGCGTGATACCCCATGAAGATCGCGGACATCCCGCGCTGAATGCGCCCGTGCACTCGCCCGTCCTCGGGCAACGCGACCTTACTTGTGCTGGCGTGCACGTCGAACGGATGCCATCGGGTCTCGACCACGCGCCTGGTGCGCATCCGGCACAGCCGTCGACGGCTGACCGGCTGAGCATCGCTGCAACCATCCGGGCGACCAGGTGGCGCATGCGACATGCCGCGGCATTGCTGAGTACAGTAGCCGCAAGAGGGTGTGGGTGAGAGGCCCCGGCAGCGCACCACACGCCCACCGGACACCACTGACCTGACGCCGCCTCGTCCTGCTTGACCATCCCCCGGAGCCCGCATGCGCCTTGCCACCTTGTTTCGATCCGTCGCGCTGTTGGCATTGGCAAGCGGTAGCGTGTGCGTGACTGCCGGGCCAATCGATGCGTTGCATCAGGCCCGTGCGCTGATCGTGGTCACCACGGCGGATTGGGACAGTACCCAGGCGCGCCTGCAGACATTTAGGCGGGTGGATGGCCGGTGGCAACCGGCGGCACCGGCATTTGCCGTTGCGCTGGGCCGGAACGGCAGTGCCTGGGGCGAGGGCCTGCATCCTGCACAGGCGCAGGGACCGCAAAAACGCGAAGGCGACGGCCGCAGCCCGGCCGGTGTGTTCGCGATCGGCCCGGCCTTCGGATATGCGCCAAGCATCGACAGCGCGATGCCGTATCAAGCCATGACGGCGACCAACTACTGCATGGATGTACCGACCTCGCCGCTGTACAACCGCATCGTCGATACCGCAGAGGTAGGCCAGGCGGCAGTGGCCGGCTCGACCGAGCCGATGCGGCTGGACCTGCAAGATCCGGGCGATGCGCGTTACAGCCAGGGCTTTGTGATCGCGCACAACCCCAGCGCGATTCCCGGACGCGGCAGCTGCATCTTCGCGCACCTATGGCGTACGCCAGGGCAGGTCACCGCCGGCTGCACCGCGATGGCGCCTGCCGACATGCGCCGCGTGCTGGCCTGGTTGACGCCCGACGACATGCCGCTGTTCGTGCTGTTGCCGCGTGCCGAATACGCACGCGTGCAAGCAGCCTGGCGGTTGCCCATGTTGAAAGAGGCGGCACGATGAGCACACCTGCGTCCGCACCCGATTCGACCGGCATGGTGCGCGTGGTCAGCCGCTGGCAGATCGTGGGATTGTCGATCAACGATGTGATCGGCAGCGGCATCTATCTGCTGCCTGCGGCCACCGCCGCACTGCTGGGGCCGATGAGCCTGTGGGCGGTGATGCTGGCGGGCCTGGCGGTGGCGTTGCTGGTGCTCTGCTACGCGCAGGCGGCGAGCTATTTCGACACGCCGGGCGGCAGCTATCTGTACACGCGCGAAGCCTTCGGCCCGTTCGTCGGCTTTCAGATCGGCTGGATGATCTGGCTCACCCGCATCAGTTCGGCCGCCGCGCTGAGCAATGGCCTGGCCGATGCAGTGGCACGGTTCTGGCCGACGGTCGCCACCGAGCATTGGGCACGCCTGCTGGTGGTGGTTGGTTCGTTGGGCTTGCTCACCGCCATCAACGTGATCGGGGTGAAGTCGGCCGCACGTACCGGCATTGCGCTGGTGATCGGCAAGCTGGTGCCGTTGCTGCTGTTCGTGGCGATCGGCCTGTTCTACGTGGACTGGTCGTGGGCATTCGCCGGCACCGCGCCGGATGTGCGCGATCTTGGCAATCTCGGCGAAGCGGCCTTGTTGCTGCTGTTTGCCTACGCCGGCTTCGAGAACATTCCCGCTGCGGCAGGCGAGTACCGCAATCCGCGTCGTGATGTGCCGTTCGCGCTGATCACCATGATCGTCACCGTGACCCTGATCTACGCAGCGGTGCAGGTCGTCGCGCAGGGGACGCTGCCCAATCTTGCCGCCTCGCCCACGCCGCTGGCCGATGCCGCAAGCCGCTTCGGTGGCGAAGCGCTGGCGCTGATCCTCACCGTGGGCGCCACCATCTCCATCCTCGGCACGACCAGCAACACGGTCATGCTGGGCCCCCGCTTCCTGTTTGCGCTGGCACAGGATGGCTACGGCCCGGCGTTCCTGGCACGCGTGCATCCGCGCTTCCACACGCCTGCGGCGGCCGTGCTCACCCAGGGCGTGCTGTCGCTGGTACTCGCGCTGTCCGGGTCGTTCACGCAGCTGGCCTTGCTGTCGATGGTCACGCGCTTGTTTGCGTATATCGGCACCGCAGCTGCGGTGATCGTGCTAGCGCGCCGCTACCGGCAACGCACCGACACCTTGCGCCTGCCCGGTGGGCCGGCGATTCCCATCGCGGCGTTGCTGCTGTCGTTGGGGCTGCTTGCCAGCGCAAGCTGGCAGAACCTGGCAGCCGCCGGGGTCGCGTTGCTGGTGGGTTGGGTGTTTTATCTGTTCCCGCGCAAATCCGCCTAGCGGTTTCGCAGCGCGCTCGCGCCAATCTCACGCACGTCTAACCAGGCGCGCCCAACGCTGCAGTTCTCATCTGCATGGGAGCTTGCAATGAAACTGCGCCATGTCTACAGCACCGCCGATCTCGACAGTGCACAACGCGTTGTGCACGCCGCACGAACCGCAGGCATCGACAACGATGGGTTGTCGCTGATTGCCCGCTCGGATATCGAGCTCGAACGCATACCCGACGAACGCAAGGACGCCACCACCGATTTCCTGCCCGCCGCCGCACGCGGCGCAGCCACTGGCGGCGCGGCTGGACTGGTCGCAGGATTGGTCGCAATTGCCGTGCCTCCGATCGGCCTGACCGTGGCCGGCGTGGGCGTGATGGCGGTGGCTGGCGCCCTGGTCGGTAGCTGGACGTCGGCGTTGGTGGGAGCCACCGTGCCCGATCCGATCCGGCGTCAGTTCGAAGAAGAGATCGAGGCCGGGCGGGTCCTGGTGATCGTCGATGCGGACGAGGCGGAACTACGCAGTGTCGAACCCACGCTCATCGCCGCAGGGGCGAAACACCTGCCTTACGAAGTAGCATCTGCGGCGACCTGACAGCCAACGGTTGTGCGCAACGATCAACGTGCCGACATGTCGCTGCAGCAGAGCGCAATCACAAAGGAATTGCTCAAGACATGCGCGTTGATGCCCCCATCACTTCACTTGTCAACGGAGTTAACATCGGCGGTTCTACCGTAGGTCGTACATTCACCACGGAGACGCGCATGAACGCACCGTATCAGATTCCCGGACGTGCCCCGGACGAGAACAGAAGCCAGAATGTGTCCAGCTATTGGCGCGAACGCTTTACCGAAGAGCCTTATTGTGCAGAAGGCGACCGCTACGAAGACTACGAAGCGGCCTATCTGGCCGGTCACGAAGCGCGTATCCGCGACGTTGCACGCGCCTACGATCAGGTCGAAGCCGAGTTGCACCGCGATTGGGAAGCCAACCGTGGCTCATCGTCACTGAGTTGGAGCAAGGCGCGTCATGCAGTCCGTCGTGCCTGGGAAAACGCCACCGACTTTGTGACCGGCGATGCTTCCAGTTCCGACGCTACGAAACGCCACCGCTAAGGTGGCGTTTTTCATGCGGTGGCCGCAGCTATCGGCTGATGATGGTGGCGGACTAGAAGAGGTTCCTGCGCTAACACCGGTGACATCACACAGCTGTATCGCATCGTCACCAAACCGGCACTGCGCGCTGCGATTGCATGATGCAATCGCTTCGCCAGGCATCGTGATGCCGCCCATGCGCAGCGCCGGCGCGTGGCCTGCTGACCAGCCGGAGCGCGCAGAACGCGGAAGATGCCGCTACTGCCGAGTGGCATTGCCGCAGTGCCATCTACCTGGTCGCGCACATGTTCTTCAACGACCTCAATGCCAATCTGCACAACTACGGAGTGAACGCGGGTCTTGCTCGTCGCGCAGCTTCGCCTGCATTCCCGCTGCGATCAGGTACCCGCCGCCAACGGCAACACCGTTCCACCGGCTGGTGGAGCAATGTCGTTGAAGTCCGCTGCAAGTAGACTGCTTTGCATGTTTAGTGGAACCACGATGTGAGACGCCGGCCACCCGCAGAAAGTGAATTGGTACAGGGGCGCGCTCGACGGCGTGGTGTAACGTGAAAAACCCGACGCGGGATACGTTGCGGGAAGGCTGCAGCGTAACCACGATCTATCCACTGGAGGACCTCATGTCTGCCCGCCATCTGCTTGCTCTGGCCTGCTCGGCCACCCTGTTCGCCGCCAACCTCGCGGGTGCAGCTCCCGCTGCCACCGCTGCAGCTTCCATCCCAAAGGCGCAATGGCCGTTTCAGGCCACCACCGTTGCCGACTTCGACCAACCCTGGGCGATGACGTTCCTGCCCGACGGCACGCTGCTGGTGAGCGAAAAACGCGGGGCATTGATGCGCCTGGATCCCGCAACCAAGCGCAAGAGCGCCATCACCGGCATTCCGGCCGTGGCTTACGGCGGCCAGGGCGGCTTCGGCGATGTGCTGACGCATCCGCGCTTTACCCAGAACGGCCTGGTCTATGTGAGTTATGCCGAGCCGGGCCAGGGCGATACCCGTGGTGCAGCGGTTGCGCGCGCCAAGCTCACCCTGGATGCGACTGGCGGCGGCACCTTGTCGGATCTGAAGGTGATCTGGCGCCAGGACCCCAAGGTCAGCGGCAATGGTCACTTCGGCCATCGCCTCGCGTTTGGGCCGGATGGCAAGCTGTGGATCAGTTCCAGCGAGCGCCAGAAGTTCGATCCCGCCCAGGACATGAAGGCCAATCTCGGCAAGCTGATCCGGTTGAACGACGACGGCAGCGTACCGGCCGACAACCCGTTCGCCTCTCAGGGCGGCGTGGCCGCGCAGGTGTGGTCGCTGGGCCATCGCAATATTCTCGGCATCGCCTTCGATGGCAAAGGCCGTTTGTGGGAACACGAAATGGGCCCGGCCGGTGGCGATGAGCTCAACCTGATCCAGCGCGGCGCCAACTACGGCTACCCGATCGTCTCCAATGGCGATCACTACGACGGCAAACCGATCCCCGATCACGATACCCGCCCGGAATTTGCTGCGCCCAAGATCAGTTGGACCCCGGTGATTTCGCCAGCCGGCTTTGTGATCTACAACGGCAAGCAGTTCCCGGCATGGCGCGGGAATGGCTTCATCGGCGGGCTGTCGTCGATGGCCCTTGTGCAGGTTTCACTCGGCGATCAACCACGCGAAGTGGCCCGCTACGACATGGGCGCACGCATCCGTGAAGTGGAACAGGGCCCTGACGGCGCGTTGTGGTTGCTGGAGGACGAAGACAACGGCAGCACCGGGCGTCTGCTCAAACTGACGCCCAAGAGCAAGGCGGCGATCGAGAACGAGGCCTGACGCCCAAGCCCCTGGGTCAGCAACATCGTGCCACCGCCACACGTTCGCTACGTGCTGGCGGTGGTTGCGTCACCACTGCGATGCCCAAGCTCCTGGATGCACGAGGCCCGCTGCGCTGACAACGGCCACGCGAGCCAGCATCAGCCGTTTCAGCCTTGCAACAACTCGAACGTCACTGCCTCGCCACTCTTGGCCGATGCGCACACCCACACATCGAACACACCGGGCTCGGCGCCGAACACGCCCTTGGGGTTGGTGAATGCCAGCGCATCGCGCGCCAGCGTGAACACCACATCCCGACTTTCGCCCGGCTGCAGCAGCACCTTGCGAAAGCCCTTGAGCTCGCGCACCGGGCGCACCCGGCTGGCCACCCGATCGTGCACGTACAGCTGCACCACTTCCTCGCCGGCAACGCTGCCGGTATTGGTCACACGCGTGGTGATGCTCAAGGTCTGATCCCAACCCAGTTGCGCGCTGCTCAACTGCGGCTGCGCATAGGCAAAGGTGGTGTAGCTCAAACCGTGGCCGAACGGATACAGCGGCTCGTTGGGCATCTCGCGCCAGCGCGCCTTGTACTCGGACAGCGTCGGCAATTCCGGGCGGCCGGTGCGCAGATGGTTGTAGAAATACGGCTGCTGCCCGGTCACCTGCGGAAAGCTGATCGGCAGACGCGCCGACGGGTTGTAGTCGCCGAACAGCACATCGGCCACACCGGTACCGGTCTGCGTGCCCAGGTACCAGGTCACCGCAATCGCCTCGGCATCGCGTACCGCACCGTGCAACGCCAGCGCGCGCCCGTTACGCAACAACACGACGATCGGCGTGCCGGTGGCGGCGACGGCTTCGGCCAGCGCCTGCTGCGCCGGCGGCAACACGATCTCGGTGCGCGACTGCGCCTCGCCACTGAACCGCTGCGGCTCGCCCAGCGCCAGCACCACCACATCGGCGGCCTGCGCCGCATCGATCGCAGCAGAGATGCCGCCTGGCAGCGGGTCTTCCAGCCCGCAGCCGGGCACCACGTGGATGTTGTCGCTGTCGACCACCGCACGCACGCCCTGCTCCAGGGTCACATAGCGCTCCTTGTCGCCGAACAGCGTCCAGCAACCTTCGATGTTCTCGCGGTCCTGCACGAACGGCCCGATCAGCGCGATGCGCTGCCCGCTTTTCTTCAGCGGCAACACGTCGCCGTCGTTCTTCAGCAGCACGATCGAACGCCGCGCGGCATCGCGCGATAACGCATCGTGCGCGGGCAGATGCGCGGTGTCCGCTTCGCGTGCCGGGTCCAGCGAGCGATACGGATTGTCGAACAACCCGATGGCGTCCTTCAGCTGCAACATGCGGCGCACGCTGGCATCCAGCGTGGCCATCGGCACCTCGCCGCTTTCCACCAGCGATGGCAGATGCGCAGCATAGAAGCCGCTCTGCATGCTCAGGTCCAGGCCGGCCAGGAACGCTTTTTTGGTCGCATCGCGCTCATCGGCGGCGTAGCCGTGTGCGATCAGCTCCATGTCGGCGGTGTAATCGGAAATCACCACGCCGGGAAACTGCCATTCGCCGCGCAGGATTTCGGTCAGCAGCTCGTGGTTGGCGCTGGCCGGCACGCCGTTGATGTCGTTGAACGAGGACATCACGGTCAGCGCACCGGCATCGAAGGCGGCCTTGAACGGCGGCAGATGCACATCGCGCAGGGTTTGCGGCGCGATATCCACGGTGTTGTATTCCATGCCGGCGGCCACCGCGCCATAGGCGGCAAAGTGCTTGGGCGTGGCCAGCAGGCAATCGTCGGCGGTCAAATCGGCGCCCTGGAAGCCGCGCACGCGGGCGGCAGCAAAGACCGCGCCCAGCAGCACGTCTTCGCCGGCACCTTCGGCGCCACGTCCCCAGCGCTGGTCGCGCGCGATGTCCACCGCAGGCGCGTAGGTCCAGTGCAGACCGGCGGCGGTCGCCTCGATCGCAGTGGCGCGCGCGGTGCGCTCGGCCAGCTCCGGCTCGAAACTGGCCGCCTCGCCCAGCGGAATCGGGAACACCGTACGCATGCCGTGGATCACGTCGGCGGCCAGGATCACCGGGATGCCCAGGCGGCTCTCTTCCACTGCCACCTTCTGGATCTGCACGCCAAGCGCCGCGCCGACGCCATTGAACAACGAGCCGACCAGCCCCTGCCGGACCTGCTGCAACACCTCGTCGGCGTTGAGCACGTTGGCCTCGGGATTCACGTCCGGCGCGAACGGCCGCACCATGTCGGCGAACACACCCAACTGTCCGACCTTCTCTTCGACGGTCATTTGGGCAATCAGGGTTTCGATGCGATCAGCAGCCATGAGATCCTTGAGAAAACGTTTACATGGCCGTCAATTCTAGCCTGACGCGGCCACGAGGGTGCAAGTTTCGGGATTTGCAATGCGGGATTCGGGGTTTGTAGAGTCCGGTTGAACCGTGCGCTGGCGCTCTGGATCGGCGGCACGGTGAGGGATCCGTGGTCCGACGCCACCTGGGTCTCTCCGGGACTCGGCCATGGTCGACCCTCGCCGACCGCTGCAGCGGCCGGTGGCCGTCAGCGGGCCCGCTCACGCTCGATGATCACCCCCACCGCCTGCGCGCCGCGCACCGCACCGGGCTTGCTCAGCTTCAGCCGCAGCCAGTGCACGCCGAACTCGTCCAGCACGATCGCCGCGCAGCGCTCGGCCAGGGTCTCGACCAGACCGAAATCCGATGCCTGCACGAATTCGATCAACCGCTTGCTCACCGCCTTGTAGTTCAAGGTATCGGCGATGTCGTCACTGGCAGCCGGAATGCGGTTGTCGAAGCCCATTTCCAGATCGAACCGCAAGGTCTGGCGGATCCGCCGCTCCCAGTCGTAGATGCCGATGAGCGCATCGATGTCGAGACCTTCAATAAAGACTTTGTCCATGGGGAATAGGGAGTCGGGAATAGGGAATGGTGAAGAGCACAAGCAACGGCGGCAGCGCGAACGGAATCGGAATAGCGCTCTTACGATTCCCGATTCCCGATTCCCGAATCCCGCGCCGCCGCCAACGGCGGCAGCGCAGCCATATCCCAACGCGGCGTCACATGCACCGCCGCATCGGCGCGCTCGCCGGCTTCCAGCCGTAGCGCGCCGGCGAAGGCGATCATGGCGCCGTTGTCGGTGCACAAGGCCGGGCGCGGGAAGCACACCCGGCCGCCGCGTCGCTGGGCCGCTTCCTGCAGGCGCGCGCGCAAGCGTCTGTTCGCCCCCACGCCGCCGGCCACCACCAGGGTGGTGCAGTCGGCCGCATCCAGCGCGCGCAGGCATTTGATCGCCAGCGTCTCCACCACCGCGTCCTCGAAGCCGCGCGCGATGTCCGCGCGCGTGGCATCGGACTGGTCGCTGGCCCGCCAGGCCAGCAGCACCTGGGTCTTGAGCCCGCTGAAACTGAAATCCAGGCCCGGCCGGTCGGTCATCGGCCGGGCGAACTTGTAGCGCCCCGGCGTGCCGGTTTCGGCCAGCGCCGCCAGCTGCGGCCCGCCCGGATACGGCAGGCCCATCATCTTGGCGGTCTTGTCGAAGGCCTCGCCGGCCGCATCGTCCAGGGTTTCGCCCAGCACCTCATAACGACCCAGCGCCTGCACCGACACCAATTGGGTATGCCCGCCGGACACCAGCAACGCCACGAACGGCGGCTGCGGCGGATCGTCTTCCATCAATGGCGCCAGCAGATGGCCTTCCATGTGATGCACGCCGATCGCCGGCACGTCCAGCGCCCAGGCCAGCGAACGCGCCACGCCGGCACCTACAAGGAGTGCGCCGACCAGGCCGGGACCGGCGGTGTAGGCCACGCCATCGAGCTCGTCGATGCGCAGCCCGGCCTCGCCCAGGGTCTGGCGGATCAACGGCAGCAGCTTGCGCACATGGTCGCGGCTGGCCAGCTCCGGCACCACGCCGCCGTATTCGGCATGCAGCGCGATCTGGCTGTAGACCGCATGGGCGCGCAGCGCCGGCACGCCGGATAGCGCGGTGTCGTAGACCGCCACACCAGTCTCATCGCACGATGATTCGATCCCAAGGACTTTCACGGCAGCTCGGCAGACAGATACATGCGGCGCATTTTCGCAGCTTTTGTGCTGCGCAGATCGGCTGGCGGCGATCTGCTGCGCCGCCGCGTCCGGCAGCCCGCTTCCGGCGTGAGCGCACGCTTTGACAGGCCTGCCGGTGCAATTGCCACCGGGGGCTTGCAGGCCGTTTGTAAGTCGTTATAATGCGCGGCTCGCCGGGGCAACCCGGAAATTCCGTCACGCGAGTCCGCTCGCACCCGCCCGGGGCTCCCGGACGGAAATCCCATTATCTGGAGAACCCATGCCCAGCGTTAAAGTCCGCGAGAACGAGCCCTTCGAATTTGCGCTCCGCCGTTTCAAGCGCACCTGCGAAAAGGCCGGCGTGCTGGCCGAAACCCGCAAGCGCGAGTTCTACGAAAAGCCGACCCAGGAGCGTAAGCGCAAGGCTGCCGCTGCCGTGAAGCGTCAGTTGCGTCGTTCTTCGCGCGACGTCACCAAGCGCCAGCGCTTGTACTGATCGAACGCGGTTCCTTGCCGCTGGGCATGCGCTGAAGGCGCGACCCGGCGGGATCGAACCCAAGAGCCGGCACGCGCGAGCGTCGCCGGCTTTTTGTATTGGTTTCCATGTTGCCTCTGCACCGCAATGCGCAGGCACACAGGCGCTGGTGCCGCGCTTGCGCGCTCTGCAGGCCATCCCGCCTCGGCGTGTCTGTGCAGGCGTGACGCGCTCGGCGCGCGCATCGGCACACCCTCAATACGCACTCAGGAGTTATCCCATGCCCCTCAAGCAACAACTCACCGATGACATGAAAGCGGCCATGAAGTCCGGCGACAAGCACAGCCTGGGCGTGATCCGGCTGATCAATGCCGCGATCAAGCAGAAGGAAGTGGACGAGCGCATCGAGATGGACGACGCCGCGGTGATCGCCGTGCTCGACAAGATGGTCAAGCAGCGCAAGGACTCGGTCACCCAGTTCGAAGCCGCCGCACGCGAGGACCTGGCGCAGGTCGAGCGCGAGGAGATCGTGGTGATCGAGCGTTATCTGCCGGCCAAGATGGGCGAAGCCGAGATCGTCGCCGCCATCCAGGCGGCAATCGCACAAACCGGCGCCAGCGGCCCGGCCGATATCGGCAAGCTGATGGGCGCGCTCAAGCCCAAGCTGGCAGGCCAGGCCGACATGGGCCTGGTGTCGACCCTGGTCAAGCAACACCTGGCGGGCTGAGTTCCCCCACTGCCCTGCCCTGCGCCACGTGGCCAGGGCAGTGTTCGGGGGCGCCGCAAAGGCGGCCAGCGCTCTGTTGCCATCATTGCCAGAGAACATGCAGCCATCGCCCGTATCGATGCTCTCGGTGGCGTTGCAGCGCGCACCGCGTGCACGCCGATCTCACGATCGCCGCGTCGCGAGGTTGTGATCGCTCCAGGATCGCGTGCGGCAGGTGAAACGCGCCACAGCTGATCGCTGCTGTGAAGGCATCACCGGGCACGTGGCGCAGCGCGCAGACGCCGCTCCCGGTTGCCGGTTGCAACTGGTTCGCTATTTCGATCAATGCCGACGGCAGCCATTGCGTGCATCGGGACCCAGGCAGTCCATGTCGGCCAACGCTGACCTGCGCGCCCGTTGCCGCAACTGCTCCAGCCCACACGCATCATCCATTGCCCGCTTTCACCAGACCTTCGATCGCGCCCTGCTAGAACGACTGCGCCAGCGCAGGCGTGGGCGAAGCACTCCGCATACCGGCTTCGTCCAACGACACCTGCGCACAGACACGGTATGCCCAAGGATTCCCCGCCGGTGACGAAGCTCTCGACCGAACACCTGCAGAAGCACATGCGCCGCCTGCAACGCAGCCTGCCGATGGCGCTGCTGAACCGCTTTCTCGAAATCGATGTCATGACGCAGGCGGCATCGCTGTCGTTCTATGCCTTGCTCTCGCTGGCACCGTTATTGGTGCTGCTGCTGTGGCTGACCGCATCGCTGTATCCGCCTGCGCAGGAAGCGTTGGTGCACCAGATCGCGCAGCTGGCCGGCGGTAGCGCTGCCGAAGTCGCCGATACCGTGATCCGCAACGCCACCGATCAACCGGGTGTCGGGTCGCTGGCCGGACTGTGGAGCACGCTGCTGCTGTTCATCGGCGCCACTGCGGTATTCGCGCAGTTGCAGAACGCGCTGAACCTGATCTTCCGCACCGACAAGCAGCGCCTGGAAGGCGTGATGGCATGGCTGAAAAAGCGCGTGTTCTCGTTCGGCGTGATCCTTGCGCTGGGCTTTTTGCTGATCGTCTCGATGATCGCCACCACCGCGCTGCAAGTGGTGTTCGCGCGGCTGCCGTCGGTGCTGCCTGCGGTCGGCTATGTCACCACCCTGGCGCTGTATTCGCTGGCCTTCGCGTTTCTGTATCGCTACCTGCCCGATCGCACCGTGAACTGGAAGCAGGCCTTCGTGGGCGGCGTCATTACCGCATTGTTGTTCGCCCTGGGCCGCTACGGCATCGGCCTGTACATTGCCGAGGCAGCGCCTGGCAGCGCGTATGGCTCGATGGGCACGCTGGTGATCCTGCTGGTGTGGATGTACTACGCTTCGGTGGTGTTCTTCGTCGGCGCCCTGCTGACTGCGGTGATCGACGAACGCGTGCGCTCGCAGCGCAAGTTGCGCGAGGCGGGCGTGGATACGGACAACCTGCCCCCGGTTGCGGCCGAACCAGACCCCGCGCTGCAACCGCAGGAAGCACCGCCACGCAGTTGATTGCGTGCGGCGCGCCCTGCGCGACGCATCCTCACGCGGTACGTAAACGCGGCTGAGGGCCATCGCTCATTGACACCGGCGAGCGCCGGCCGCTGGGCTATCCTAGCGGGATGGCCCGCATCCCCGACGCATTCATCGACGAACTGCTCGCACGCACCGACATCGTCGAGGTGGTGGGCGGCCGCGTGCCGCTCAAGCGTCAGGGCAAGGAATATTCGGCGCGCTGCCCGTTCCACGACGAGCGCTCGGCCTCGTTCACGGTGTCGCCGACCAAGCAGTTCTATCACTGCTTCGGCTGCGGCGCGCACGGCACCGCGATCAGCTTCCTGATGAACTACGACCGCCTCGAATTTCTCGATGCGGTCGATGAGCTGGCCAAGCGCGCCGGCATGGAAATCCCGCGCGAGACTCAGCAGCGCACCCCGCAGCAGCAGGACGACAGCCGCGAACTGTATTCGGCATTGGAAGCAGCCACCAAGTTCTTCCAGCGCCAGCTCGAGGGCAGCGAACGCGCCCGCGACTATCTGGACGGACGCGGCGTGGACGCCGACAACCGCGCGCGCTTCCAGATCGGCTACGCGCCCGATGGCTACAGCGCGCTGAAGGACACCCTGGGCACCGATGCGCGGCGCATGAGCGTGCTCGAACGCGCCGGGCTGTTTTCCAAGAACGATCGCGGCCACGTCTACGACAAGTTCCGCGACCGGGTGATGTTCCCGATCTTCGACCGCCGTGGTCGCGTGATCGCCTTCGGCGGACGCATCATGGGCGCGCCGGCCGATGGCCGCGACCCGGGCCCGAAGTACCTCAATTCGCCGGAAACCGCGCTATTCCACAAGGGCCGCGAGTTGTACGGCCTGTGGCAGGTACGCCAGGCCAACCAGAAGATCGAGCGGCTGATCGTGGTCGAGGGCTACATGGACGTGGTCTCGCTGTTCCAGTTCGGCGTCACCCAGGCGGTGGCCACGCTGGGCACCGCCACCACACCCGAACATGCCGAGCTGCTGTTCCGCAACGCACCGGATGTCTACTTCTGTTTCGACGGCGACAATGCCGGCCGCAAGGCCGGCTGGCGTGCGCTGGAATCGGTGTTGCCGCGCATGAAGGACGGCCGCCAGGCGTTTTTCCTGTTCCTGCCCGATGGCGAAGACCCCGACACCATCGTACGCAAGGAAGGCGCACAGGCCTTCGATCAACGCCTGAAACAGGCCACGCCGCTGTCGCAGTTCTTCTTCGACGAGATGTCGCGCGAGATCAACCTGCACACGCTCGACGGCAAGGCGCGTCTGGCCGAACGTGCCAAGCCGATGCTGGCGCAGATTCCAGAAGGCGCGTTCGGCGATCTGATGAGGCAGGAACTGTCGCGCCTGACCGGCGTGGGCGCGTCCACCTCGCCACAGGCGGCCACGCCACAAGGGCGGCCACCGGCCCGCATGGCCGCACCGGCGCAAAAACGCAGCCTGGTTCGCGCGTCCATCGCGATCCTGCTGCAACAACCATCGCTGGCGATGAGCCTGGAGGGCCAGCACAATTTCGCAGGCCTGCGCCTGCCCGGCATCGACCTGTTGATGGAACTGCTGGCATTGGTCCGGCAACGGCCGGAAATCAGCACCGGCGCGCTGCTGGAGCATTTCGCAGAGCGCGAGGAACAGGCCGCCCTGCAGAAGCTGGCCGCACACGCGCTGCCGGGCGACGAACACAGCTGGGCGATGGAGCTGCACGACGCCATGGCCCAGCTGGACCGGCAGCTGCTGCAGCAGCGCCTGGAAGAACTGCAGACCAAGCAGCGCGCGCAAGGACTCGACGAGACCGACAAATACGAACTGCGCGAACTGCTGCGCCTGCGTCCGGGCGCGCGCTGAACACCCAGCGCGCGTTGTCAGACCACCGGTTGCCGACGCAGCCGGGCAGCCTTGCGCTCATAGCTGCTGGAACAAGGTCTTGGCCATCGAGCCGAGCGCTGCGCTGACCGCTTCGATCTTGTCGGCATCGGCCAGTGCCGCCTGGCCGGCATGCGCGGTCAGCCGCTCGATCAGCGCATCGCGCGCGGGCGCGCCGTCGGCACTCTGCGTTTGCGGCGTGCCAGGCACGGGCGTGAGCCACTGGGCAATCAGCGCCTGATAGGCGGTGGTGTGCTGGTAGGCCATCTGGTCGAGAAACTGCACGACCGTGGTGGGGGTGCCGGTGAGCGTACCGGTCAGCGGCTGGTTGCCGATCTGCCGGTAGTTCACCGTGGACGCCACCGCGTTGGCGATGGCCACATCGACCAGCACATCGATTTCCTTGATCGGCGCATTCCCGTACAGCGTCTTGATCTGGCTGAGCATCGGCTCGGTCCAGGCATGCGGCACGCAATCGAGCGTGTTCCACAAGTCGGCATTCCAGATCTGATACGGCGCCGCGCCTGGCGGTGGAGAGGGCAGTATCTGCGCATACAGCGCGGCGAACCCGCCGTTGCCCGGCGTGGCACCAGCGGTGGGATAGCAGTGCACGGCGCTGAAATTGTCCAATTTGCCGTTGGTCTTCAACCAGGTCGCCAAGGTCGGCGACAACGCACCGCCCAGGCTGTGCCCGGCAAAGATCACCGTCGCCTTGCTGCCATCCAGCGCTTGCAGGAAATCCAGCAAGGTCGTGTTCGGCGCCAGCGCGGTGGAGGGACTGACCATATTCAGCAGATGCCACACACCGGTGGCGGCCCCATCGAGATGACCGCCGAGCCTGGCGTGACGGGTTTCTTCGCCGCCACCGGCGCCGGGCCGAGCAGCGGGGTGTAGGTCGCAAAATCCACTACCGAGGACACATCGAAGTCTTCGGTGAACCAGTCGTATAGCGACTCCGGGTTGGTGGCGCTGAGCGCGACCACATACGCCTCGCCGATGCCCGGCATGGCGTCGGTATGCGCCACGTACATGGCATTGCCGGACAGCGACGAATCGGCGGCCTGCCAGACCTGTGGCCCCCATACCAGTTGCCAATCGCCGATCCTGTCCTGGGTGTCGGCCGAGGCCAGCGTCTGCAGCAACGTGGCCTGATGGTCCGCCTGCAACGCAGGTTGGCTGCCCCTGCGATCGCCCACCCAATTGGCCAGGGCGGAAAGCGCGAAGGTCTGTTGATATGGGTCGTAGCGCATGGACGGGCTCCTTTCCTTAAGCCTTGCGTGGAAACACAATCGGACACGAACGCGGCACGCGAACACCGTTCGGACACGGAGGCGCGCGGGGTGTGCAAGCGGAATCTGGCAAAGGAGGTGCGTGCCCGAAGCGCTCGCACAGCGGAATTTCGACGCGTCGCACGAATCGATCACCGCCACGAGCGGCGCTGTCCGCACCGCTGCAGGCAGGCGCAACCGCATGCTCCTGCAGGAGCCGGTGCGAGCACGCATCGTCCCCGCCTTCGCTGCGCCAGTGACTCGCACGCTGCACACTGGCCTCTACAATGGCACTCTGCAGACGGCGCTCCCCCTCACATACGCACGATGATCAAACACTTGCTGGCGCGGTTACGCATCGATCCCTTCACCCTCGCGCTGCTGTGCACGGTCACGCTCGCCTCGTTCCTTCCGGTCTCGGGCACCGCCGCCGCGATCATGGACGATGTCACCGACGTGGCGATCGCCGCGCTGTTCTTCCTGCACGGCGCGCGCCTGTCGCGCGAGGCGGTCAAGGCCGGTGCGCTGCATTGGCGCCTGCATCTGCTGATCCTGATCTGCACGTTCGTGTTGTTTCCGCTGCTGGGGCTGGCGTTCAAACCGCTCGCGCATCTGGCGCTGACACCGGAACTGTATGTCGGCGTGCTGTTCCTGTGCGCACTGCCGTCCACGGTGCAATCGTCGATCGCCTTCACCTCGATGGCGCGCGGCAACGTGCCGGCTGCCGTGTGCGCAGCGTCGCTTTCCAGCCTGTTGGGCGTGTTTTTTACGCCATTGCTGATGGGCGCATTGGTCGGCAGCCAGGGCGCAATGGCACATCCGGCCGAAGCGATCGGCAAGATCCTGCTGCAGTTGCTGGTGCCGTTCCTGGCCGGCCATTTCATGCGTCCGTGGATCGGCGGCTGGGTCGAGCGGCATCGCGCCGTGCTGCGCTACACCGATCAGGGCACCATCCTGCTGGTGGTCTACACCGCCTTCAGTGCGTCGGTGATGGAGGGGCTGTGGCAGAAGACGCCGCTGCCGGCCCTGCTTGCCGTGATCGGTGCTGCAGCGCTGTTGCTGGCCATTGCGATGCTCTCGATCACCTTCCTCGCGCGGCGCCTGCACTTCAGCCGCGCCGACGAAATCACGATCGTCTTCTGCGGCTCGAAGAAGAGCCTGGCCACCGGCATACCGATGGCGAAAGTCATGTTCGCCGGCGGTGGCCTCGGCGCGATCGTGTTGCCGATCATGCTGTATCACCAGTTGCAGCTGATCGTGTGTGCGTTCGTGGCAGCGCGGTATGCGCGGACCGCAACGGGCGATCCGCACACCGATGCCGGTGGTCATTGAACGTCCCCCGCTGCACGGTGATGGTCTGATCGATGACACCCAGCGCTGCTCGCGCTGCATGTGTTGAAGAGGCCTGTTTGCCGCCGACGTGTCGCCTGCGAAGCGATCGCCAGGACGCTACGCCCGGGGCGACAGCAGTTCGCATTGCGTGTCGTTGCGGGTTGTAAGCACATATACAACGGTCATCACGCACTTCGACGCTGGCACCGTGCCGCTCGCTAGAGTGCTTGATCCACCTTCCTGCCGACCCCACGGGTAATTGCCATGACGCTGTCGTTCCGACGCCCTGCCCCGTCCTTGCTCGCGCTGCTGGCGGTGCTGGCCACGCTCACTGCCTGCAACAAACCCGCCACGCCGGTAGCCCCCGCACCGACCAAGACGGCGGCCACACCGGCCCCCGCGTCCAGCATCGCCTGGCGCGAGGGCGATGTCGAAGACGCCTTCGCCGAGGCCAAGGAGAGCGGCAAGCCGATCCTGCTTTACTGGGGCGCGACCTGGTGCCCGCCCTGCAATCGCCTGAAGGCCACCTTGTTCAAGGATCCGGCCTTCATCGCCCGCACGCAGCAATTCGTGGCGGTGCATCTGGATGGCGATTCAGAGGGCGCGCAAGCCTGGGGCGAGCGCTTCGGCATCAAGGGCTACCCGACCATCATCGTGCTGCGCCCGGATCGCAGCGAAATCACCCGCCTGGCCGGCGATGCCGACAACGCGCGTCTGGCCGATGTACTGCGGGTGGCGGCCAAGAGCACCAGCAGCGCCAAGCAACTGCTCGACACCGCATTGCAGACCCCGCAGCAGCTCAGTGCGGACGACTGGGCCGTGCTCGGCAACTATGCCTGGGGCACCGACGATCGGCTGGTCAAACCCGAGGAGGCCGCCGGGGTATTCACACGCCTGTCCAAATCGGCGCCACAGCCGGCCCTGCAGCGCAGTTTCGCCCTGGCAGCGATGACCGCCGCAAAGGACCCGCCCGCCGCCAGCCCGGCGTCGCGCAAGCTAGTGGAAGCGGTGCTGGCCGATCCGGCAGAAGTCCGCGCCAATCTCGGCATGCTGAACTATATGCCCGCGCGGCTGGTCGCCGCTGCCAGCAGCGATGCCACCGAGCGCACCACCTTGTCCAACGCGCTGAATCTGGCGCTGGACAAGGTCTACGCCGACACCACATTGTCGATCGACGACCGGCTCGGCACCGCGTATGCACGGATCCAGCTGGCACGCCTGGCGCAAGGCCAGCCCACCGAAACCGAGGCGAAAGGCCCGCAACCGCCGCTTCCCAAGGCCGTGGTCGACACCGTGCACCAACGCGTGCAATGGGCGACCGACACCGCCAAGACCGATGAGGAGCGTCAATCCATCATCAGCACCGCCGCATGGTTGCTCGGTGAAGTAGGCGACAGCAGCGGCGCCGAACAGTTGCTGCTGGCCGAGTTGACGCGCAGCAAGACGCCGTACTACTACATGCCCGAACTGGCCGATCTGGCCGAAAAACGCGGCGATAAGAAGACCGCGCTGTCCTGGCTCAGGAAGGCGTACGAAAGTGCGCAAGGACCCGCCACCCGCGTGCAGTGGGGCGTGATGTATGTGGATGGCCTGATCCGGCTCAGCCCGGACGATACCGCCGGCATCGAGGCCGCCACCACGCAGGTGATCGGCGAGCTGGCCGGGCAACCCGATGGCTACCGGCAACGCACCCGGCAGCGCTTCGCAACGCTTGGTGCCACGTTGAAGACCTGGAGCAAGCAGCATCGCCAGGAAGGCAAGGCGGTGCTGACGCGCCTGCAGCAGAAGATGCAGAGCAGCTGCGGCAGCAAGAACACCAGCGAGTGCGCCAGCTGGTTGAGCTGAACCGGCATGACGGCGCAGCCAGCGACGCAGCGATGTTGAGCGCGCTGGCAACCCGTACTGGCGGTTGGGTCGGTCGTCGCGCAGAACCGGCGTGTACGCGTGAAATAGGCCGGTTCCAGGCACCGGCCTATCCGTCTGACGGCTAGGTCGTCGGCCTATCGCCTAGACGGCAGCGGGCGTTCGCTGCCGCTAGCGCACCCACGGCAACAACAGGTGATCCACCATCAGAAACGCGAACAGCGCCATCAGATAGACGATCGAATACCCGAACATCTTCATCGAGAACAGCTCGTCGGGCGGGTCGAGCATGCGCCAGGCGTACCAGAGGAACACCACGTTGAGCACGATCGCGCCGCCCAGGTAGAACACCCCGCTCATGCCCACCGCCACCGGCAGCAGCGTCACGATCGCCAACAGCACCGTGTAGACCAGGATCTGCTTGCGCGTATGCGGCACGCCATGGGTCACCGGCAGCATCGGGATCGCGGCCTTGGCGTAATCGGCACGGCGGAAAATCGCCAGCGCCCAGAAATGCGGCGGCGTCCAGATGAAGATGATCAGCACCAGCAGCGAGGCATTGATCCAGTCGGTGCTGGTCGGCAATCCAGTCACCGCCGCCCAGCCCAGCATCGGCGGCGTGGCGCCGGCCAACCCGCCGATCACGATGTTCTGCGAGGTCGCACGTTTCAGGTACACGGTGTAGATCACCGCATAGCCGATCATCGAGGCGAAGGTCAGCACCGCGGTGATGACGTTCACCCACAGCACCAGGATGGTCATGGAGATCACGATCAGCGCGCTGGCAAACACCAGGACCTGCCACGGACGCACCTTGCCCACCACCAGCGGCCGCCAAGAGGTCCGTGCCATCTGCGCATCGATCTTGGCATCGAGCAATTGGTTGATCGCCGCCGCCGCCGATGCCGCCAGCCAGATGCCCAGAAAGCCCAACGCACCGGTACGCACCTGCATCCAGGTCGGCATGTCGGGAATGGCCAGGAACATGCCCACCAACGCGGTGAACACGATCAGTGCCACCACCTTGGGCTTGGTCAGATCCCAGTAATCGCGTGCGCTGGCAGCCATGCTCACTCCGGCGCGCGCAGCCGCGCCAGCAGCGAGACCAGCACGAACAACAATGCGACCGCGCCGCCGTTATGCAGCACCGACACTTCCAGCGGCAAGGCCAGCTTGACGTTGAGCATGCCCAGCGTCACCTGCACCGCCACCAGCAGTGCCAGCGCCGTCGCCCACACGCGCATGCCCGGCGAGCGCGACAAGCGCCAGGCCAGCCACCAGAGGTACAGCGCGGTCGCGATCGCCCACAGCCGGTGCGCCATCTGGATGGCAATCCGCGCTGCGCCATCGAGCACGCCGCCTTCGTAATCCACGCCGATCCCGCGCCACAGCGTGAAGCCTTCGCGGAAGTCATGCGGCGGCCACCATTGGCTGACGCAACGCGGGAAATTGTCGGCCGACCAGCTGCCGCCGCCGCACGCCAACGCCGCGTAGTTGGCACTGACCCAACCGCCAAGTGCGATCTGCAGGCCCAGTACCGCCACGCCCGCGCGCAACAGCCACTTCAGACGCGATGCGTCGGCCAGCGTGATCGGCAAGTGGGTCGCCCGCCATGCCATCCACACCAGCAGCGAGAACATCAGCATGCCGCCGAGCAGATGCCCCATCACCACGATCGGCTTGAGCAGCAACGTCACCGTCCACATGCCCAGCAACGCCTGGAAGATCACCACCGCCAGCGTCAGCACTGCCGCGCGGGCCAGATCGATATTGCTCCAGCGCAGCGCTGCCAGCAGCAGGATGGCCTCGCCGGCGATCGCCACACCAGACGCCAGCGCGTGCCAGCCGGACATGTAGAGCGGAATCGACAACGCCACCAGCGCCGCAGCAGACACCACCTGCGCGATCCCCAGGCGACGACGGCGCACTGCCAGCAACGACAGCACCAGCACTTCCACGCCAAGCGCACCGGCCAGGAAGCGGTGCACCTGCTCGCGCCAGGCCTTGTGCGACTCCAGCGGACGGATCTTGCTGGCCACATGCGTATTGGCTTCGTCGCTGGTCTGCGGCCAGGTGACGCGGCCGTAGCAGGTTGGCCAGTCCGGGCAGCTCATGCCGGCATCGGACAGGCGCACGAACGATCCGAACAGGATCGTGCTCGCAGTGAACAACGCAGCCAGCCAGGCCATGCGATGGAAGTGGCGGAACAATGCCGGTGGCGCAAACAGATTCATCGAAACGGGCTCACATCAGTTTCAGCAGCTTGACCAGATCGGCACGCAGGCCGGCCGGGTCGAACCCCGGGGCATAACGCAGGATCACAAAGCCATTGGGGTCGATCACATACACCGGCACGCCGGCGGCATCGTTGGCACCTGGCAACGCCTGCCGCAGCTGTGCATCGTCGCGCAGCACGCGCAACGCAGGCATCGGCGGCAGGCCTGCGGGCGGGGTGCCGATCCAAAGCACCTCCACCTTGTCGGCACGATGCCCGAGCAATTGCCACACCTTGTCCAGTTCCGCCGCCAGCGCCACGCATTGCTGCGAGCAACCGGCTGGTGGGGCCAGCGCAATCCGCCACACCCGCTCGGCCGGTGCCCAGGCATACGGTTGTCCGTCCGCGCGCAGCGGCACCAGTGCCCGCAGGTCGGCAGGCGGGGCAAGCAGTTCGCCATGATTGCGCATCGCTGCCGGCTGCCAACCGGAGAAGCGCAGCACGCCGGCCAGCAACATCGAGCCGAAGAACAGCACCGCCAGGGCAATCAGCATCCTGCGGCCGCGTTTGACCGAGTGCGGGGTGGCCGATGGGGAGGGGGTCATGCCCGCGATTTTCTCATGCCGCAAGCATCAGTGCCCGCGTCGGCGACGGCGGCGCGCACGCCATGTCAGTAGCGTCGCGGTGGCCAGCACCGCCGCAGCCAGGCCGAACCATTGCACCGCATAACCCAAGTGCCGCGCGGGTGGCAGCGTGTTCGGCAGCATCTCCAGATCGCGCGCATAGCCCACCGGTAATGCCGGATCCAGGCGCAAGACCTGCGACGAAATGTCGCGCCCGCCAAGCGCGCTGCGTAAAGCGGTCACCTCAAGGCGCGTGGCCAGCCAGGAATGTGGCGCAGTGGCCGGGGCCAGCGCCGGCCCGATCGCCAGACCCGCCGACGGCGGCGCACTCAACAGTCCCTGGACAGCCGCAGTGCCCACTAACGGCGCGATCGCCGGCAACTGGCGGTTGGCCGGCAGCGGCAGCCAGCCCAGATCGACCAGCAACGCCGCAGACGCACCTTCTACCGCCGCGAGTTGATAAATCCGCACACCGGCACGCCCGGCATGCAATTGGTTGTCCAACAGCACCTGCTGCGGCAGAAACCGCACACGCCCGCTCACCCACGCCAGCTCGTGCGGCGTGGCCAGTGCCTGCACCAGGGTCAACGGCATTTCGCGCACATGCGCCGCGCGTTCCAGCAACGCCTGTTTGCTGTGCATGCGTTGCAGCTGCCACTGCCCAAGCGCCACGAAGCCGGCGCTGACCAGTAGCGCCAGACACCATCCCAGCACGGCAGTGTGCTTGTGCATCATGACAAGCGACGCAAAAAAGCGTGCAATGCCGCTACCACGCCGACGACCAACGGGGCTGTTGTGAACGATTCGCTCAAGACGCTGCTGATTGTCGCCTTCCTGATCGTGATCCTGTGGAACCTGGGCGCCGGCCTGTACTACTTGCTCACCGACCGTGGCCAGACCAAGCGTACCGTCAACGCACTCACCTGGCGTATCGGGTTATCGGTCGCACTGATCGCCGTGGTCATCATCGGGATCTACACCGGCTGGATCAAGCCACATGGGCTTGGCCGCTGACGCGGCCGGGAATGGGGAATGGGGAATCGTAGAAGCAGAAGCAGGCTCGCTTTTGCGATTCCCGATTCCCGATTCCCGATTCTCAAAGCACATACACGAACAGGAACAGCGCCAGCCACACCACGTCCACGAAGTGCCAGTACCAGGCAGCGGCTTCAAAGGCGAAATGGTTGTCGCGGGTAAAGTGCCCACGCGCAACACGCAGCCACATCACCGCCAGCATGATCGTGCCCAGCAGCACGTGCATGCCGTGGAAGCCGGTGAGCATGAAGAAGGTCGAGCCGTAGATGCCCGAGCCAAGGGTCAGATTGAGTTCGGTGTAGGCGTGGATGTACTCCTCGGCCTGCAGGAACAAAAACACGCAACCCAGCAACACGGTCAGGCCCAGCCACAGCAACAAGGCGCCGCGGCGCCCGCCCTTGAGCGCGTGATGGGCGATGGTCAAGGTGACGCCGGAGCTGAGCAGGATGAGCGTATTGATCAGCGGCAAGCCCCAGGCCGGGATGGTCTGGAACTGCCCACCGATCGTGCCCGGACCATTGGTCGGCCATGCGGCGGAATAGCCGTTCCACAGCAGCTCGTTGGTCATCACGCCGTCGCCTTCGCCGCCCAGCCAGGGCAGCGTCAGCACACGCGTGTAGAACAACGCGCCGAAGAAGGCGCAGAAGAACATCACCTCGGAAAAGATGAACCACACCATCCCCATCCGGAACGAGCCGTCCACCTGCCGGTTGTAATGCCCGGCATTGGATTCGCGGATGACATCGCCAAACCACATGAACAGGGTCGCCAGCAACATCGCCACGCCCACGAAGAAGGTCCAGCGCCCCCAGCCCGCATCGTTGAGCCAACTGGCCACGCCAATCATCATCACGAACATCGCAATCGACCCGACGAAGGGCCACTTGCTGTGGCTCGGGACGAAATACGCATCGGCGTTGGGGCTGTGATCGGCCATGGCGTTGCTTCCGTGTCGTGCTGCGTGTGGATGAAGGGTTACGGCGCCGCGCGCGGTGCGCTGGATGCGCCCCCGCCTTGCAACTCCGAGGTCAAGGTGTCGTTGCGATAGAACGTGTAGGACAAGGTGATCGTGGTGACTTCGGGCGGCAGCGCGGGGTCGACGATAAACCGTAGCGGCATGTCGCGCGTCTCGCCGGCCTGCAAGGTTTGCGCGGTGAAACAGAAACATTCGGTCTTGTTGAAATAACCCGACGCACGCGCGGGTGCGACCGATGGCACCGCGCTGCCGACCACCGCACGCGCACTATCGTTGCGTGCGAAATACAGCGCCTCGTTGAGTTCGCCCGGCACCACATCCATCGTCATCTGCTCCGGATGGAAGGTCCACGGCAGTTTGGAGTTGACGCCTGCATCGAACTCCACCCGCACGGTCCGCTTGCCGGAAGGCGTCAGCGCACCCGCACTTGCCCCCGTACTGCCGGGAACACGCTCCATCCGAATGCCGAACACCTTTTCGCAGGCGATGCGGTAGAGCGGCACCAGCGAAAAGGTCAGCACGAACACGCCCAACACCACGCCCAGCAGTTTGAACAGGCCGGCGGTCGGTGCAGGTGCGGGTGCGCGCGTATTCACCGCCCGATAACTCCGGATGCAATGAAGCCGGCGTAGATCAGCAACGCGACGATGCCGACCGTGATCGCCGTGCGGCGCACCGCGCGGCGTTGTTGCGCCTGCCGTTCGGCAGCGGACAGCAAACGTGTCACGGCAGGCGCGGATGCGGACTCAGTGACCGATGTCTTCATGCGCAAGATCTCCAGGCTTGATCACCGGTGGCACG
The DNA here is from genome assembly GCF_014199765.1 of Xanthomonas sp. 3058. Taxonomy (NCBI): domain Bacteria; kingdom Pseudomonadati; phylum Pseudomonadota; class Gammaproteobacteria; order Lysobacterales; family Lysobacteraceae; genus Xanthomonas; species Xanthomonas sp. 3058. The sequence continues at coordinate 130,473 of NZ_JACHOF010000009.1, forward strand.
GTGAAGGTATGCGCCGGCGCAGGCGACGGGACTGTCCATTCCAGTCCCTTGGCGCCTTCCCACGCGCGCGCGTCGGCTTTTGCGCCATGACGCAGCGAGACGAGCAGAATCCCGGCCATCAGGAACGGAGTGGCGAACATGCCGAACGCACCGATCGAGCTGATCAGATTCCAGTCGGCAAACACCACGTTGTAATCGGGAATACGCCGCGGCATTCCGGCCAGGCCAAGGAAATGCTGTGGAAAGAACAACAGATTGACGAAGATCATCGTCCACCAGAAGTGGAACTTGGCCCAGGCCTCGTTGTACATCCGCCCGGTCCACTTCGGCCACCAGTAATACACCGCCGCAATCAGCGCGAATACCGCGCCGGTGACCAACACATAATGGAAGTGCGCGACAACAAAGTACGTGTCGTGATACTGGAAATCCGCCGGTACGATCGCCAGCATCAGGCCCGAAAAACCGCCGATGCTGAAAAGAATCACGAATGCCACCGCCCACAGCATCGGCGACTCGAAGGTCAGCGAACCCTTCCACATCGTGCTGACCCAGTTGAACACCTTTACCCCGGTCGGGATGGAGATCAGCATCGTGGCGAACATGAAGTAGATTTCGCCACCGAGCGGCATGCCCACGGTGAACATGTGGTGCGCCCACACGATGAAGCTCAGGAACGCGATCGCTGCGATTGCATAGACCATCGCCTGATACCCGAACAACGGCTTGCGGCTGAAGGTCGGAATGATTTCGCTGACCACGCCGAACGCCGGCAGGATCATGATGTAGACCTCCGGGTGCCCGAAGAACCAGAAGATGTGCTGGTACATCACCGGGTCGCCGCCGCCGGCCGCGTTGAAAAAGCTGGTGCCGAAGAATTTGTCGGTCAACAACATGGTCACCGCGCCGGCCAGCACCGGCATCACCGCGATCAACAGGAACGCGGTGATCAACCAGGCCCAGCAGAAGATCGGCATCTTCAACAGGTCGATACCAGGCGCGCGCATGTTGAGCACGGTGGCGATGATGTTGATCGCACCCATGATCGAACTGACGCCGGCAACGTGGATTGCGAATACGCTGAACGCCACGTTGTAGCCGCCCTGCAGCGACAGCGGCGGATACAGCGTCCAGCCACCGGCCGGCGCGCCACCGGGCAGGAACAACGTCAGCAGCAACAGCGTGAACGCCACCGGCAGCAACCAGAACGACCAGTTGTTCATGCGCGGCAACGCCATGTCCGGCGCGCCGATCTGCAGCGGAATCATCCAGTTGGCCAGCCCGACGAAGGCCGGCATCACGCCACCGAAGATCATCACCAGTGCATGCACGGTGGTCATCTGGTTGAAGAATTCCGGTTTGACGAACTGCAAGCCGGGCTGCATCAACTCCGCGCGAATCACCACGCTCATCGCCGCGCCGATGATGAACATCACGAAGGAAAACAGCAGATACAGCGTGCCGATATCCTTGTGGTTGGTCGAAAAAAACCAGCGCTCGACGAAACCGGGCTGGTGGTGTCCGTGGTGATCGACTGCGGTATGCGCCATGACGGAACGACCTCTGCGAAGCGGTGCGGTTGCGAGCGGTTAAAGAGCGGCGGTCGGTGCGGCTGGAGCAGGCGCGGCTGGAGCGGCTTCTCCGGCAGGCGCGGCTGCAGGTGTGGGCGCCGGTGCCGAGGTGCCTGCGGGTGCCGCCGCAGGTGCGGCGCTGGCAGTGCGGCGCGCCGCCAGCCAGCGCTGGAACTCGGCCTTGGGCAGCGCCTCCACCACGATCGGCATGAAACCATGATCCTTGCCGCACAACTCGGCGCACTGCCCGCGATACACGCCAGGCTGCTCGATATTGGTCCAGGCCTCGTTGACGATGCCGGGGATCGCGTCCTGCTTCCACCCAAGCGCCGGCACCCACCACGCATGGATCACGTCATCGGCGGTAATCACGAAACGGATCTTGGTGCCCACTGGCAGCACCAGGCGGTTGTCCACATCCAACAGGTAATGCGGTTGCGATGCGGCGGTCGGACGCTCGCCGCTCTGCCGGATGCGATCGGACTCGCGCGCCAGCCGGCTGGTGAATTCCACGCCCTGGCCCAGATATTCGTATTTCCACATCCACTGGTAGCCGGTCACCTTGACGGTCATTTCCGACTCGCGGGTGTCGTACATCGCAATCAACTTGGCCGTCGCCGGCCAGGCCATCGCGATCAGCACCAGCACCGGGATCACCGTCCACAGCACTTCGGCCTGCGTGTTGTGGCTGAACTGTGCAGCCACCGCGCCCTTGGACTTGCGGAACTTGAACATCGCATAGCCCATCGCGCCAAACACCAGCGCGCCGATCACCACGCAGACCCACAGCGCCACCATGTGCGCCTCGTAGGCCATGCGCGCGGTCTGGGTGACGCCGCGGCCCATGTTGAGCTGCCATTCCTTGGGATCGGCCGATTGCGCCCAGACAGGTGATGCGCTCAGCAGCGCCGTCATTGCCAGGCTTACTTTCGTGTAGATCGACTTCCAGCTGCTGCGTTGCGTCATTGCCTAGACCCTTACGTCATCGGTGACGGCCATTGGCGGCCGCGAGCAAGCGTTTCAGCGTAGTTGCCAGTTCCACACGTTCGGCCGGCCCGAGAAAATTTCCAATCTCGATCTGCTTGCCGCTGCTTACCAGCAACACCCTGTCGTCGCGTTCCATGCATAACCGCACCCAGTGCGGATGTGCCTGAAACGCTGGTGGCGCATACCCGGATGGAAACACCTCGACAACGGCTTCCCCCACCCTGATCGCTTCTACGCGCTCGCCGCTTCGCCACAACTGCCGCAGCGCCAGCGCCACCACACCACTGTGCAACAAGGCGAAGACCGGCGCGAATGCATTGCCGGTCCACCACCCCAGGCCCGCAAATACCCACATCGTTCCCGCCAACACTGCGAACAACAGCACAAATTGCCTGGCCGACAGTGCCCGCGGAGGCCGCAACCGCAATTGCGTCCCAACCCCTTCGGACATCAACGGCAGCACTTCGATCATTGGCAACACGCAGCGCACTGCGGGAATAGCCCGATGGTAGACCCGCGCGAACGCATGCGGCAAGCGTTTCCGGTAATCGCGCAATTGCTGCAGTGCAGCTAAAAACATGCGTAAATCAATCACTTCGCCTCCCATGTCGTTGTGCCCACCAGCGATCGAGTCCGCTTGCAGGGGTCATGGCGACATGCATAAAACGGCGGGAAAGCTGCCGCTTCCACACAAGTGCGCAAGCGCTACGGCTCTCTAGAATGAGCAAGGATTCCCAGGCATCTTTCGCATGAACGCTCAGCTCGACCCGCTTGCCTCCCCCTCAGTCGCGCGCCCGCTGTTGGCGCCCGAACTGCCCGCCGCGCCCGGTGCATTACGTGCGGCCATCACGGCGGCCTGGCTCAAGGACGAGACCGAGCACGTGCGCGAATTGCTCGACCAGGCACGCCTGCCCGCTGCCGAACAGGCAAAGGTGCAGGCCATTGCGGCCGACCTGGTGACGCGCGTGCGTGCGCGTGCGCAGGACCAGGGCGCGATCGAAGCCTTCATGCGCCAATACGACCTTGGCAGCGAAGAAGGCGTGCTGCTGATGTGCGTGGCCGAAGCGCTGTTGCGCATTCCCGACCAGGACACCGCAGACAAGCTGATCCGCGACAAGCTCGGCGATGCGGACTGGAAGAAACACGTCGGCGGCAGCGATTCGGTGCTGGTCAACGCATCGACCTGGGGCCTGATGCTCACCGGCAAGCTGGTGCAACTCAACGACCTCACCCGCGCCGACGTGCCGGGCGCGTTCAAGCGCCTGATCGGCCGCGTCGGCGAGCCGGTGATTCGTCTGGCCGTTCGCCAGGCAATGAAGATCATGGGCCATCAGTTCGTGATGGGCCGCACCATCGGCGAGGCATTGTCGCGCTCGCGCAAGGGCGACAACGCCGACTACCGCTATTCGTTCGACATGCTCGGCGAAGGCGCCTTGACCATGAAGGATGCGCAGCGTTATCTGCAGGCCTATCGCGATGCAATCCACGCCATCGGCCGTAGCGGCCGTTTCGTCGGCACCGATGTGTTCGCCGCGCCCAGCATTTCGATCAAACTCTCCGCGTTGTATCCGCGCTACGAACACGCCAAGCGCGCACGCGTGATGGCCGAGCTGGTGCCTGGCGTACTGGAACTGGCGCAGCTGGCCAAGTCGTACGGCATTGGCTACACCGTCGATGCCGAAGAGGCCGACCGGTTGGAACTGTCGCTGGACATCATCGAAGCCACCCTCTCCGACCCATCGCTGGATGGATGGGAAGGCTACGGCCTTGCCGTGCAGGCGTATCAAAAGCGCACGCCTTATACGATCGATTTTCTCGCCGATCTGGCTCGCCGTGTCGGGCGCCGCATTCCGGTGCGCCTGGTCAAGGGCGCGTACTGGGATGCGGAGATCAAACGTGCGCAGATCGAAGGCCACCCCGGCTATCCGGTATTTACCCGCAAGCAGAATACCGACGTGTCGTATCTGGCCTGCGCCCGCCGCATGTTTGCGCACAGCGATGCGCTATATCCGATGTTCGCCACGCATAACGCGCAGACCATCGCGGCAGTCCGCGCCATCTCCGCCGGCAAGGTCTACGAGCACCAGAAACTGCACGGCATGGGCGATGACCTGTATGCCGAAGTGATTCCGGCCGATCGTCTCGGCTTGCCGTGCCGCGTCTATGCACCGGTCGGCTCGCACGAGGATCTGCTGCCGTATCTGGTGCGTCGCCTGCTCGAGAACGGCGCCAATTCCAGCTTCGTCAATCGCATCACCGACGAGGACGTCGCCATCGAGGACCTGATCCGCGATCCGGTCGAAGCCGTGGCGTCGTTTACCTCCATTCCGCATCCCAAGATTCCGCTGCCGACCGACCTGTTGCGCAGCCAGAACCAGCACAGGAAAAACTCCATGGGCGCCAATCTCGCCAACGACAACGATCTGCGGCAACTGGCCGAGCAACTCAACGCCGCGATCAAGCCGTGGAAGGCCGCCCCATTGGTGCCTGGCACGGTCATCAGCACACCGAGCGAGCCAGTCCTCAACCCCGCCGATCGACGCGAAACCGTCGGGCACTGGCAGGCAGCCGATACTGCCACGGTGCAGAAATCGCTGGCCTCCGCTGCCGCTGCGCAGCCGGCCTGGAACCGCACGCCTGCCGCCAGCCGCGCCACCATTCTGGAGCACGCAGCCGACCTGCTCGAAGCACGCATGCCCGAATTCATGGCGATCTGCGTCAAGGAAGCTGGCAAAACCCTGCCCGATGCCGTGGCCGAAGTGCGTGAGGCGGTTGATTTCCTGCGCTACTACGCCGCCCAGGCCCGCGCCCAGTTCGGCGCGCCCGAACGCCTGCCCGGCCCGACCGGCGAATCCAACGAACTGCAGCTGCATGGCCGTGGCGTGTTCGTCTGTATCAGTCCCTGGAACTTCCCACTCGCCATTTTCCTCGGTCAGGTCGCCGCCGCATTGGCCGCTGGCAACAGCGTCATTGCCAAACCCGCCGAGCAGACCAGCCTGATCGGCTACGCAGCCGTGAAGCTGCTGCACGAAGCAGGTATCCCCGAAGCCGCCGTGCAGTTCCTGCCAGGCGACGGCGCAACCGTGGGCGCCGCGCTGACCAACGACCCGCGCGTAGCAGGCGTTGCGTTCACCGGCTCCACCGACACCGCCCGCATCATCAACCGTACCCTGGCCTCGCGTGATGCCGCCATCGGCGTGCTGATTGCCGAGACCGGTGGGCAGAATGCCTTCATTGCCGACTCTTCATCGTTGCCAGAAGCCGTGGTCAAGGATGCGATCTCCAGCGCCTTCATGTCCGCCGGCCAACGTTGCTCGGCTGCGCGCGTGCTGTTCGTGCAGGACGATATCGCCGACAAGGTCATGGCCATGCTGGCCGGTGCCATGGGCGAGCTCAAAATCGGCGATCCTTCGCTCCTGTCCACCGACGTTGGTCCCGTCATCGACGCCAATGCGCTCAAGATCCTCGACGATCACGCAATCCGCATGGATCGCGAAGCTCGCCTGATCGGCACCACCACACTGGATGCAGCCACTGCGCAGGGCAGCTTCTTTGCCCCACGCGCGTATGAGCTGACGTCGCTGGCGCAGCTGCAGCGTGAGATCTTCGGACCGGTCCTGCACGTGATTCGCTGGAAAGCCGATCAACTCGATGCCGTCATCGATCAGATCAACGCAACTGGCTATGGTCTGACCCTGGGCGTGCATTCGCGTATCGACGAAACCATCGAACGCATCACCTCACGCGTTGCAGTCGGCAATGTCTACGTCAATCGCAATCAGATCGGCGCCGTCGTCGGCGTACAGCCGTTTGGCGGCCAGGGATTGTCCGGCACCGGCCCGAAGGCCGGCGGCCCACACTACTTGCTGCGCTTTGCCACCGAGAAGGTGGTCACCGTCAACACCACCGCCGCAGGTGGCAACGCCTCACTCCTGACACTGGGCGACTGATACTCGCAGCAATGCGGTGTCATAGTTCCTCCAGCAATCGAACAAACAAACAACCCCGCACAAGCGGGGTTGTTTGTTGAACTTGCGTGTCGCCAAGACCAGTGCGAACGCGATAAATCATACGGGCCGGCGCTAGTGCCTCGAAGATATTGACAGCGACCAAGTCCAGCGAAGAACAGATCAGATCCCTATCAGCATCTTCTCAGAGTGCGACCAAGCTCCATTCGTCATTGCTTGGACCCGGATGCGGCACTGCATGCTCGATCCACGCCCGAGAACCGTCGTCATCATTGACAGCTGGCCACAGCAACGAAGCCGGTAACTAGCATCGGCCACTGACGATTGGAGCAAACCGGTACATCAAGCAGTTAGACAAAAACCACAGCACAAACAGCCTTCATTGCGCCTGGGTCGCCGACGTTTCACGGGACCGCAGAGAGTGTTGATCGACGCCAGTTTTAGAGGGTTGCGCTAACAGAACGTGGCGGATACATGCTTGCCACCTCAAGCCAGTTCGCCTCACATCTCCACATGATCATGTGCGCGGGGTAGCGTATCGCCGGGCAGCACGCGCAGGCTGCCGGACATGCCCAGATGCAGCAGCGCACTGCCACCAGCATC